>PXRU01000015.1:26337-39369 GCA_003020945.1 Halobacteriales archaeon QS_6_71_20 | reverse complement strand
TACAGCGTAAACGAGACGCAAAGCGTCTCGTTGCGCGACGGGACGAAGTCCCGTCAGCGTCGGAACGTTTCACGCTCCCGGCGTTCCAGCGTGGGAGCGGTATCGAGAATTAGCCTCAGTTTCCCGAGGGTGTGCTCGTCCGTAGGGTAGATTGGCCACGTGTTACGGAGCTATTCGCCACGGGTCTAAGCCCGTACGACTAGCATGGCTAAATCGGACTCCGATAGCAATGACCTCCGGCAGGATCAACCGGAATGTCTCCCCGCAAAGGGAGGGTGGCGGGTCATATCGTGGCGACATCGTGGAGTCGACCAGATGTCACCGAACTATCGGTGCTCACATCAGACCCCGTCTTGCGGCGGACCGCAGGGGCGGAGTCCTCATCCCGTGTCGCCGCGCCGACCGCGGCGCGCTTCACACCACATCAGACGGGAGTAGTACGTAAAAGCTCGTCGTCTCGCAGTCGCCGAGTTACGTCGCCACACGGGGGTCGGTGTCACCGTTCGTCCGGGCGAACGGTAGGGGTGGTTCGACACAAGCTATTCAACGGAAACGTCGCTTCCGACAGTATGACCCTCCGTGAACGACTCCGCGAGGCCGGGGGGCGACTGCACAGGGGGGCGGCTTGTCGCCTCAGCGTCGACCGGCGAGCGCTCGTCGCGTTGCGCGTCGCCCTCGGGGGACTGCTGCTCGCGGACCTCCTGTTGCGCGCCCGGTCGGCGGCGTTCTTCTACACCGACGCCGGTGCGCTGCCGCGGGCGGCGCTGTCCGCGCGCTACCCGCTCACCTCACAGCTGTCCCTCCACACGCTGTTCGGCGGGCTCTGGTGGACGGCGTTACTGTTCGTGGCGGCCGGCGTCGCCGCCGTCTCGCTGGCGGCGGGCTATCGGACGCGGACGGCCGCCGTCTGCTCGTGGCTCCTCCTCGTCTCCCTGCACGCACGCAACCCGATGGTGCTCAACGGCGGCGACTCCCTCCTCCGGCGAACGCTGCTGTGGAGCCTGTTTCTGCCGCTCGGAGCGGGACTCTCGACCCGCGTCGGGAACGTCGCCGGGGGCGACGGGGACGCCGTCGACAGCGACAGCGACGAGTACGGCGACGCGGGATCGGCCGCGAGACGCTGCCGACACCCCGCGGCGGCGGCGCTGCTCGTCCAGCCGGTCGTGATCTACGTCGTCAACGCGGCGATCAAGCTCCGCGGGGACCCGTGGACCGACGGCACCGCCGTCCGGCTGGTGTTCGGGATGGAGTCGCTCACGGTCGCGTTCGGGCAGGGACTCGCCGGGTATCCCGGTTTGTTGGGTGTGTTTGCCACCGCGTGGGTTGTACTGCTGTGTTGTGCCCCGCTGTTGCTCCTGACCACGGGACGCGTACGTACGGCCGTGACCGCGACGTTCGCGGTCGCTCATCTCGGAATGGCGCTCACGCTCGGACTCGGGCTGTTCCCGCTGATCAGCGTCGCCGTGCTGCTCCCGTTCCTCCCGAGCGGCGTCTGGGACGGCATCGAACGACGTGGTCGCCCGGTCGTCTCCCGACTTCGTACCGTCGGGACGGCGATAGGGGTCGGCGGGAAGCGGCGGGGACCGGTCTCGACATCTGTCGTCGACGGGGCGTTGCGTCGGACCGCGAGGGGATCGCGCGGGGTCGGTCGGATCGTCGCCGCGGCGCTGCTGGTCGGCGTGCTCGTCTGGAACGCGGCCGCGCTGGGGTACGTGACGGTTCCGGAGGCCGAGACCGTCGACGTGACTCCCGAGGAGACCCGATGGGACATGTTCGCGCCGTCGCCCCCGACGGAGGACGTCTGGTACGTCGCGCCGGCCACGCTCCGCTCGGGGGCGACCGTCGACGCGATCCGCGGCGGCGCCGTGCGTTGGACGCGCCCGGACGGTCACCTTACCTCGTACCCGAGCGCCCGCTGGCGGAAGTACCTGGAGGGAGTCCGCTGGAGCGACGACGAACGGCTGCGTCGTCGGTTCGCGTCGGCGCTGTGTGCCCGGTGGAACGCGGCACACGACGGATCCGAACGGATGGAGGACGTGACCGTGTACGCGATCCACGAGCCCACACGCCTCGACGGGGCGGAGCCGGCGCGTCGGATTCGCGGTCGCGCGTACGAGTGTACGGGCACGGAGCGATGAACGGACTCGGGGTCCCGGTCGAACGTCCGAAGCACTCGAAAACCGGTGTGGTTCGGGCGGTGAACGTCCCGCTTCCGGACCGGCCGGTCGTCTGGCGGTCGATCCCCCGTCGGGTCGTCCTCAGCCGTCGGCGAGTCCGGCGTCGCGGAGGATCCGTTCGATGTCGAGCGTGACCCCGTCGAGCGGGAGCTCGGAGTCGTCGACCGCGTCCTCGACCTGCGCGACGGTGAGCGCCTCCGACAGCTCGTAGGTGTTGTACTGGCCGCCGCGCAGTCCCTCGTTGTTCTGGTAGGAGTGGAGGAAGCCGAGCATGTCGAGCCTGGTGAGGTGGTTGTACATCCCCCGCTGGCTCAGCGGATCGTCGCCGGCCGCCTGGGCCAGCCGGCGGTACGCAGCGTGGATTGCCTTCGTCCGCACGGGCGTTCGCCCGTCGGCGTCGAGGCGCGCGACCGCCGAGAGGATCAGCTGTTTGTGTTGGTCCTGGTCGGCGACCGACTCCACCATGTCGCCGTAGTCGAGTTCCTCCTTCGCGGCGTACACGTCGTCGGGCTCGATGGGAACGTGCCCCTCGTTTTCCGCCTGCTCGGCCGCCTGCTTCAAGAGGTCCATCGCGCGCCGGGCGCTCCCCGAGGAGTTGCGGACGGCGAGGGCGGCACACAACGAGAGCACCTCCTTCCCGTACGTGTCGGGGTGGAGCGCGCGCTCGGCGCGGGCCTCGATGATCGCCTCCAGCTCCTCGGCGGTGTAGGCGGGGAACTTGATCTCCGTCTCGCACAGGGTGTCGCGCACCTTCGGCGAGAGGTTCGACCGGAACGTGTAGTCGTTGGAGATGCCGATGAGGCCGATCCGGGTGTTCTCGACGTAGCCGATGTCGCGTGCGCGCGGGAGGTCGTACAGCAGGGTGTCGGACTCGCCGACGCGGTCGACCTCGTCGAGCACGATCAGGACGGTGCCGCCGATGTCGTCGAGCTCGTCGTACAGCATCTCGTACACCTCGCGGGCGGCGTACCCCGTCGAGGAGACGGTCTCGCCGTCGCGGAGTTCGTTCACGAGCGCGATGGCGACCTGGTAGGAGGAGGCCGTCCCGTCGGCGGGCGCGAGGTTCTGACAGTTCACCCGGACGTACGTGAAGCCGCGCTCGTCGCCCGGCGCGTCGTCGTTGCGCGCGTCGATGTCGGCGTCGAGCTCCTGGAGGAGGTACTTCGTCGCCGCGGTCTTCCCGACGCCGGTGTCGCCGTAGAGGAAGGCGTTCCGGGGCGGCCGACCCTTGTAGACGGGCTTGAGGGCGTTCACGTAGTCCTGCATCACGTCGTCCCGGCAGAGGATCTCCGCGGGCGTGTGCTCCTCCGTGAACAGATCCGCGTCGCGGATGATCTCCACGTCGTCCTCGAATATCGAACTCGACCCCATCTCGACACGGGGTCGGGGGACCACCCTCATAAGCGTGTGGAACTGCGAGTGCTTTCGCGTGCTTTCGAGTGTTCACCGGGGGGCTGCGAGTGCTCTGCGAGTGGGTGCGGGTGACTGCGAGTGCTCCGCGAATGGGTACGGGTGATTTCGAGTGCTCTATGAGTGGGTACGGGTAGTTTCGAGTGCTCTGTGGATGGGTGCGGATGGGTACGGGTGTTCTGCGGGTGGGTTAGTGGCTAGGTGACTACGAGCGCTCTGTGGATGGTGCGGGTGATTGCGGGTATCCTGCGGACGGCTGGATAGGTATGCGACTGCGGGCGGCCTCCCGCGCCCCCGCGGGACCCACTTCCGTTCGAGTGCTCACGGGGCGGCCCCGGTGGGGCACGGTCTCCCCCGGACACACACCGGTTTTCGAGTGCTTTCGGGCGCGGGGACGCGGCTCCTCGCGTGCGGTCGAGCCGAACCCGACGGCGACACCGGTTTTCGAGTGCTCGGCGTCGTCGGGAGACGGTCGAGACGAACGGTCTCGGGTTGCAGGCCGTCAGCGGCGGACTGAGCACACGCTTCGGGCTCACCGGCCATGAGTCGAACGACGACGGTCGAGCGAAGCCGTGTCGGTGAGGACGACACCCCTCTCACACCGGATTTCGAGTGCTTCGGCCGGTCCGGTACCCTCGACACGGGTCGGTGTGGACGGGGGCCGGCCGCGAGGGTATATAAATGGAGGCGGCACGACGGGAGCGGGGACCTGTTCGACCGCTGAGTCGGTCCCGAGTGGCCGTCTCGCGTTCTCTCCTCTCCTCTCTCTAGCTCGGATCGATACAGATATAATATACGCGAGCTATCGCCGCGAACGATCCACCCCCCTCAGTCCGAGCGAAAGCATTCGCAAACCGGTGTGAGGGAGTCCGTCGTCGGGTGACCGACGCGCCGGGACCGACCGCCGCCGCGACACCGGTTTGCGAGTGCTTCACAGGCGAAACGCGCCGGCCGGCCCCCTGAGAGTCGTGGGGAGATAGTAGGCGGGGTCACAGGGAACACCGGCTTTCGAGTGCTCGCCCCGGCGAACGGGTTTTGCCGTCGGGGGACGCAAGCGGGGTATGACGAACGATACGGTTTCCGCGGTCGTATTCGATCTGGACGACACGCTCTGTACGCGCGACCAGGACCCGCGGGCGCTGTACGACCGGGCGTTCGAGCGCGCCGACGTCGCGCCGTTCGGCGAGCCGGCGGAGCTGTGGAGCGCGCTGACCGGGCCGCCCGACCCGAACGACGAGCGGGCGTACTTCGCGGCGGGATTCGTCGTGGTCGCGGCCCGCAACGGGCGGCCCGACGTCGACGCGACGGCGCTTGCCGACGGGCTGCTCGCGTCGGTCGACCACGGCGCGGTGTCGTTCGCGCCGGGCGGCCGCGACGCATTCGCGGCGGCGCGCGAGCGCGGACCCGTGGCGGTGCTGACGAACGGGCCGGAGTGGCGACAGGCACCGAAGCTGTCGGCGCTTGGGCTGGCGGACGCCCTCGACGCGGTGGTGTACGCCGGCGACATGGCCCGCCGGAAGCCCCACCCCGACCCGTTCGAGCGGGTCTGCTCGCTGCTGGGGACCGATCCTGCTGAGACGCTGTACGTCGGTGACTCCCTCGAACACGACGTGGCGGGCGCGCAGGGTGCGGGGCTGCCGGCCGCGTGGATACCTGGGCCGAGAGAGGACCCCCCGGTCGGCGACGACGGGCGACCCGACCCGCGACCGTTCGCGCCCGAGTACGTGCTCGCGACGCTGGCAGAGTTCGACGCGGCGGTGCCGGCGCGATGAGCGACGGCGACGCCGTCGCGGCCGCCGTCGACCGGGCGTTCCCCGGAGCGACGATCCGCGACCGCGACCCGGTCGAGACCGGGAACCGGAAGCGGACGGTCGTCGTCGGGCTGGAGGACGACGACGGGACGCGGTCCGTCGTGGTCCAGGTCGCCCCCGACGAGCGCGGGCTTCGGACGGAGGCGGCGCTCGGGCGCGCGGTCGGGGCCCGGACGGACGTTCCGGTCCCCGCGGTGCTCGCCGGTGGGACGTACGACCCCGGCGACGGCGGCTTCCTGGTCACCGAACACGTCTCCGGCGACGACCTCCACGAGCGGTTCGTGCGGCTCGACGACGCCGAGCGCGAGCGGGTCGCGCGGTCCCTCGGCCGGGTGCTCGCGCAGGTGCACGAAGCGTTCGAGTTCGACGAGTTCGGCCCGGTCGGTCTCGACGAACCCCTCGACGTCGGCGACGGGAGCGATGCCGACGGTGGGGGCGACGACCGCTGGACTGCGGTGCTGGAGGCGACAGACCCAGGGTCGCTGCTCCGGGTTCGGGCGGACGCTACCGGCGACGGTGCCGCGGACGCCGGGGACGCCGCGGGCGTCGTCGGGAACGAGCGGTGGCCGGCCTGGTTCGGCCGACACGCGGACGCCGGCCTGCGAGCGCTCCCGGACGGGTTCGACGACCTCCGGCCCCGCCTCCGGGAGGCGGTCGAGGCGGCCCGAGCGGGGCTGCCCGCGACGCCCGAGGCGCGGCTCTACCCGTGGGATCTCAGACCCGGAAACGCGCTCGTCGCCGACGGGCGGGTGTCGGCGGTGCTCGACTGGGGAGAGCCGCTCGCGGCCGCCCCGGGGTTGTCGCTCGCGAAGGCCGAACACCTCGTGTGCGACTGGTACATCGAGGACGGAGCCCCGCTCAGGCGCGCGTTCCGGGCCGGCTACCGGTCCGAGCGGCCGCTCCCGTCGGTGCCGGACGCGTATCGGCTCGTCGCCGTGATCCGGTCCGCCGTCGACGGCGACGGGGCCGTGACGAGGCCGCGCTACCCCGAACTGACGGGCGAGGACGCCGTCGCGTTCCATCGCGACCGGCTGCTCGCGGCGCTGGACGGCTGACCGACGCCCTCGGGATGTGGGCGATGATCCCTCAGTAGGCGCAGCCGGCTCCGGGGAAGGGGATGTCGACGGTCCTCGGGAGGCCGAGGGCGGACCGCCCCGCCCCTCGCCGGCGACGACCCGTAACGACCGAGTGGCCGGCCCACCAATGTGGACCCGTGACGGCGACGTATGTCTGTCCGTACTGCGGGGGAGAGATCGAGCGGGGGTTCAGCGTCCAGTATCTCGTGCGCTCGTGTTCGGACTGCGGGGAGCACGGCCGGTTCGTCCACCGCGCGGTCGCGGCGGCGCTGGAGGAGGTCTCGACGGCCGACATGCCCGACGGCTGGGCGGAGGAACCGCTCGACGAGCGGCTTCTGATCGCGGTTCGCGAGGGTGTCCTGGACGTCGGCGACGCCCGAGCCCGCGACGGGGAGTGACCGGGGCGGCCGCGCCGACGCCTACTCGCCGTCGAACGGCGAGCGGGCGCCCTCCGGGGTTCGACCCGGCAGGGAGATTACGTTCCCGCGACCGACGCTCGTCTTCTCGATGTCGCCCTCCTCGTCCATCCGCGAGAGCGTCCTGCTCACCTTCGACTTCGACCAGTCGGTGCGCTCGACGATCTCCGACTGGTGCAGCCGACCGCCGTTGTCGGCCAGCACGGCCCGGACCCGCTCCTCGGGCGTGAGCGCCGGGATGGGTCCGGACGCGTCGTCGGCCGCGTCCGCCGGCGCCGTCCCCGGTCGCTCCGGACCGACGGCGTCGTTCGAGGGGGCCGCCGTCGAGTCGGACCCGTCGGCCGTCGACGCGCCCGCGTCGCCGTCGACCGCCCGTCCGCCGTCGGCCTCCGCCGCCGACTCCCCGGTCGAACCGGGGTCGACGGCCGCCGCCCTCGCCGCCGCCGCCATCGACCGGAGGCGACGGCCGACGCCGCGGACCGCGCCGGCGACGGCGGCGACGCGGTCGGCCGGCACGGCGGCGCGGAGGTTCGCCACCGCGGGGTCCTCCCGAATGGCGTCGCGGACCCGGTCGGGAACGTGGGGAAGCCAGCGTCGGCGGGAAACCCACGCCAGGACGCCGACCGCCAGCCCGACGCCCAGGCTCGACAGCAGCGTCGCGTGAACGACCACCCAGCGCGGGAGCGCGCCGGAGTCCACCTCGCTCGCGTCGCCGACGCCGTCGCCGTCGGTGTCCGGCGAGAGCGGGTCCGTCCCGAACGCCTCCGCTTCGCGGCCGTCCCGCAGCCCGTCGCCGTCCGTGTCGGCCCGGTTGGGGTTCGTGGCGTACTCGTTCAGCTCCAGGCCGTCGGAGAGCCCGTCGCCGTCCGTGTCCGCCGCGGCCGGGTCGGTCCGCGTCTCGTGCACCTCCCGGCCGTCTCGCAGTCCGTCGCCGTCCGTATCCGCCGCGTTGGGGTTCGTCCCGACGCCGTGGATCTCGTGAGTGTCCGTGAGACCGTCGCCGTCCGTGTCCGCCGCGGTCGGGTTGGTGTCGTACACCGTCGCCTCCCGGCCGTCGACGAGGCCGTCGCCGTCCGTGTCGGGGTCGGTCGGTCCGGTGCCGTGGACCCGCACCTCGCGGCCGTCCTGGAGCCCGTCGCCGTCCGTGTCGAGCCGGGAGGGGTCGGTGCCGTGCGCGGCCACCTCCTCCCCGTCGGCGAGGCCGTCGCCGTCCGTATCCGAGGCCGTCGGTTCCGTCCGCGTCTCGTGTGCCTCGCGGCCGTCGGTGAGGCCGTCCCCGTCCGTGTCGGCGACCAGCGGGTCGCTGCCGTAGGTGTCGAGTTCGAGCCCGTCGGCGAGGCCGTCGCCGTCCGTGTCCGGGGCGGAGAAGTCGGTTCCGGCGGCGACCTCCCGGCGGTTGGCCGCGCCGTCGCCGTCGGGGTCGGTGCCCTTCCGGAGGACGACCACCTCGTGGGAGACGTTCGCGGCGACCGCGGCGTCGAGGGTGTCGGCCGTGACCACCGCCTCGATCGTCTGTGCCCCGGCCGCGACGTCGGCCCACGAGTCGATCCGGAAGGCGATCTCCGTGGTGGTCCCGCCGGACAGCAGGAGCGACTCGCACTCGATCGACCGCGTCGTCCCGTCCTCGGTCGTCGACCGGAGGCACGCCTCGTAGTGTCCCTCGCCGTCGCCGCGTCCGGTCTCGACAACCAGGGTGAACCGGGCCGGTTCATCGTACCAGAGGTAGTCGGTGTCGCCCCGCCGCAACGCGACGTTCGCGTCGTCGAAGCCGCTCTCCGTGACGGTCAGCTCCCCGGCCGCCAGCGACGCGCCGCCGGTCTCCCCGGCCGCGGCGCTGCCCGCGACGGCCTCTGCACCCGCGGCGGCGGCCCCGACCACGAGCACGACGATCAGCACCGTGGCGACGATCGGTGTCGAGCCTATCGGCCCGTTCGGTTGCTCGCGCATCCCCCGTGAACTCTGCTACGAAGGGAGTGGCTTAACGTTTTCTTGCCGGCGCGCTCGCGATGAAACGGTTGCAACAGTCCGAAACAGTCGGGTTTCTTATCATTCTGGAGGCGCTCGCGTCCTGCGATCGACGGTGAATCGCTCGGAAGTAGGGAAACAGTATCGTCCGGCGGTCAGCGACGACTCCGGACGACGGTCAGGCCGCGACCGTCGTCCGCCGGCTCGGCGACGACGTCGAACAGCGACGTCAGCGTGTCGACGGTTCGTTGCTCGTGCGCCTCCGGGTGGAGGTGGGCGTGTGCGACACCCCCGTGGGAGGACACCCGGCTCGTCGCCGCGTTGAGGAAGCGGTACGCCTCCCGCGTGTCGACGTACTGCGACAGCACGGTCAGCGACCCGAGACAGCAGACCGGCCCCGGCTCACCGTTCGCGGCGCTCCCGGACGCGTCGAGCTCGGCGAGCGCGTCCGTGATCCGCACCCCCAGGTCGGTGAGGTTGCCGGGGCCGTCGGCCGCGACCGCGACGACGCCGTCGGCGGCGTCCGTCGACGGACACGGGGTCGCGTCGACCACGCGCACGTCGGGCCCGACGCCGGCCGCGGCGTCGACCCACTCGCGAGGCGGATCGCGCCCGGCACGGGTGAACGCCACGCGCAGGAACAGACTCGCTCCCGCCGCGGCCGTCCCGTCGTGTGCCTCTCTCGGACACGGGCAGGTGCCCCCGGTATGGGACGGCTCGGCGAGAACCAGCGCGTTCGCGTCCGAGACCCCCCCAGACGGCGGCGTGATCTCGCGGCTCGGTCGCGTCGGCGTTCCTGACATGGCGACTTCACGGACGACAGCCGAGAACAAAACCCCCGACGGTCGTTTCGGTCCGTTTCGGGTCGGCCGCCGACGGTTTCACTCGGTTGCAGCGGCGACCGACTCGGCGGTGTCGTGACCGACCCGGGACGGCGCGAGACGGGAACGGTTTCGACGGTTGCACGCGACCGACGGCGGATCGAAGCGGGGTGCCCGCCAACCGGAGGCCGTGCCGAACGTCACGCTGATCGACAGGGGCGCGTCAGGGCGGACCGAGCGTACGTCGTCGACGGCGCGTCGATGGCGAGCGCGGCCGAGCCGGACCCGGACCACGAGCGGATCGAGTTCGTCGTCCGGGACGCCGTCATCGAGGCGGACGGCGGGACCTACCTCTGGGACACGGGGGTTCCGGCCGACGCCGCCGACGTCTGGCCCGACCCGCTGTACGCCGCCTTCGAGGCCCACGACGCGCCGGACCACGGGTTCGCCGACGGCCTCGCCGACGCGGGCTACGACCGGGAGGACGTCGACGCCGTGGTGATGAGCCACCCCCACCTCGACCACGCGGGCAACCTCGACGCGTTCGCGGGCACCGGGACGCCCGTGTACGTCCACCGGGAGGAGCTCCCGTTCGCGTTCTACTCCGCGAAGACGGACGAGGGGTCGATCGCCTACCTCGCGTCCGACTTCGACGGCGACCCGAACTGGCGGGTGGTCCACCGGGACCGACACACCCTCGCCGAGGGGTTCGAACTGCTCCACCTCCCGGGCCACACGCCGGGGCTGCTCGGGGCCAGAGTCGAGACGCCCGAGGGGACGCTCCTGATCGCGGGCGACGAGCGCTACGTCGACGCGAACTACGCCGAGGGCGCGCCCCTCGGCCCCGGCCTCATGTGGAGCGAGCGCGACTGGCGCGACAGCCTGGAGACGCTCCGCGAGCTGGAGCGACGGACGGACGCCGACGTACTGCACGGCCACGACCTGAAGCGGTTCGAGACGCTGGCGAGCCGGTACTGAGGTCCGCGTCCTCGCTCGGGCGTCGGGCGGCCGCCCCCGAGAGGGGCCGCGACTCACTCGCCGACGTGGATGTCGAGGCGGGGGTCGACGACGACCCGTCCTCCGACCGTCGGCAGGTCGTACGCCAGCGCGGTCTCGCCCTCCCGATCGACCGGCGACGGCGTCCACTCGGCCATGAGCGCGAAGGCGTCGTACCCCGGCCGGTCGACTCCGGCGTCCGCGAGCGCCTCGCGGAACGGGGACCGGTGGCCGACCGCGCAGGCGCCCGGGAGCACTCCGGCGGCGCCGCACACCCGGCAACGCACCTCGACGGTCGCGGCGAACGAGATGCCGCACTCCTCGCAGGGGCCCTCCGTCGCGTCGTGGCTCGGACACGTCCGGATCTCGGCGTCGGCGGGGCCGCCACAGCGCGGGCAGACGCCGTCGCCGAACGCCCGGGCGCGGTGACAGAACCGGCCGTGAACCCGGTCGAGGAGGTCCATCGGCGCGGCCTCGACGGCGTCGTCGACGGCGCCCGCGGGGACGGAGATCAAACTCAGTGCACCTTCGGGCGCGTAGTCGAAGCCGACCACGCCCCGGCACTCCGTGCATCTGGCGGAGGCGTACCCCTGCTGGTACACGACCGTCACGGGGGCGTCGCACCGGTAACAGGCGGCGTCGACGGGGTCGGACTCTGTGTGTACGGGCGTCTCGACGGCGCCGCTGCGGACCGTTCGGACGAGCTCCCGGCCCGGGTGGCGGATGGCGTAGCCGCCGGGCCGCTTCTCGACGAACTCCCCGAGCAGCCGGTTGAGGTGGTAGGTGAACTTCCCGCTGTCGGACTCGCCGACGGCCGTCCGAAGCTCGGAGTGGGGGACGGTCGACTCGCCGCGGTCACCCAGGACGACCCGCTCGTAGAGTTCCTGAAGGATCGACAGCCGGATCTCGTTGCCCAACCGGGCGAACGCGTCCTCCGGCGAGGTGTCGGCGGGTGCCGGCGTCGACGTCGGTCCGTCGGGGTCGACGGCTCCCCCGTCGGTCGGGTCCTCCGGATCGACCTCGTCGGACATGACACGTCGTGACGAAGCGAGCGGGAAAAGCCTGGCTACGGACCGACGGGACCCCGTCGGCGCCGTCGCGTCGGACGGAGTTCCCGTGTCGTAAACTCTATTTCGCGCCTCGGTTTACGAACCCGTGAATGAGCACGGTATCTGACGACGTCGAGCTCGTCGGCGAGGAGGTCGTCGGCAACCTCGTCCGGGCGGCGCTGTTCGCCGCGCTGACGGGCGTGTTCGCGTACGTGTCGTTCCAACTGCCGGTCACGTCGGTCCCGTTCACGCTGCAGGTGTTGGGCGTGTTCCTCGCGGGCGTGTTCCTCGGCCCGGTCTGGGGGTTCGCGTCGATGGCGATCTACGTCGTCGCGGGCGCGGTCGGCGCGCCCGTGTTCGCGTACGGGAGCGCCGGCCTGGGCTCGCTGTTCGGCCAGTGGGGCGGCTACCTCTGGTCGTACCCCGTCGCCGCCGGACTCGTCGGACTGGGCGTCCACGGCGCCGGCGACCTGGTCGACCCCGGCGAGGTCGGGCTCGGTCGCCTCGTCGGCGCGATGACGGCCGCGACGCTGGTCATCTACGCGTTCGGCACGGTCGGCTACGCCGTTGTCGGCGACGTGGGGCTGGTCACGGCGCTGCTTGCGGCGGCGGTGCCGTTCGTCCCCGCCGAGGCGATCAAGATGGCCGCGACCGTCGCGGTCGTGCGCAGCGACGCCGTCGTCGCGCGGTAGGCGGCCGCCCGTGATCGAGACGCGCGATCTCACGTACCGCTACGGCGGCGGCGGAAACGGCGGCAGCGGCGACACCGGAGTTGCCGGTACGAGTGGCGACAGCGCCGGGAGCGGCGCCGCTGACGGCGCCGACGACGGGGGGGCCGACGCCCCGGTCGCCGTGCGCGACGTGTCGATCTCGATCCCGGACGGGGAGTTCCTCGTCCTCGCGGGCGCCAACGGCTCGGGGAAGTCGACGCTCGTCAGGCAGTTCAACGGACTGTTGCGGCCGGACGCCGGCGAGGTGCTGGTCGACGGCACTCCCGTCGGCGACGACCTAGTCGCCGCCCGGACCCGCGTCGGCATGGTGTTCCAGGAGCCGCGGGACTGCTTCGTCGCGGCGACGGTCGCCCGGGACGTGGCGTTCGGGCCGGAGAACCTCGGCCTCAAACGCGCGGAGATCGACCGCCGCGTCGACGACGCGCTCGCGGCGGTGAACATGGACGGCCGGGGGAAAGAGCGGATCGACCGCCTCTCCGGCGGCGAGCGGGAGCGCGTCGCGATCGCCGGCGCGCTCGCGATGGAGCCGGGCCACCTCGTGCTCGACGAGCCGTTCGCCGGGCTGGACGAGCCGGCCCGC
>PXRU01000015.1:0-26268 GCA_003020945.1 Halobacteriales archaeon QS_6_71_20 | reverse complement strand
GGCCGAGTCGCTCGACGGGCTCGCCGTCCGCCGGCCGCGGAGCCCCGACTGATGCTCCGGTACGAGCCGGGCGACTCCCCCGCCCACCGGCTCGACGCCCGCAGCAAGCTGCTCGTGCAGGCGGCGTTCGCGGCCGCGGCGTTCGCCCACACCGACCCGCGGGGGCTTGCGGCGCTCACGCTGCTTTCGGGCGGGCTGCTCGCGCTGTCCGCGACGCCCGTCCGCGTCGCGCTCGCGGAGTACCGCGCGGTGTTGCCCTTCCTCGCGGCGGGCCCGTTCATCGAGGCGCTCCGGCTCGGGCCGCCGTGGGTCGACCCCGCGGCGGCGATAGCGCCCGCGCTGGCGGCGTACCGCACGCTGCTGCTGCTGGCGCTCGTCGCGGCGTACGTCAGGACGACCCCCGTCCGGGAGTCGGAGGCCGCGGTCGCGCGGCTAGTTCCCGGCCGTCCGGGGCGCCTGCTGGGGCTCGGCGTCGGCCTCGTCTTCCGCTTCCTCCCGGTGTTGCAGGCCGACCTCGCCCGGATCCGGGAGGCGATGCGCGCGCGCCTCGGCGGGGAGCGCCCGCTCCGGGACCGGGTTCGGATCGTCGCCACGGGTGGACTGAACCGCGTGCTCGGCCGGACCGAGCGGCTCGCGTTCGCGCTGCGGGCGCGGTGTCTCTCCTGGAACCCGACGCCGCCGCCGGCGACGCCGGGCCGGCGGGACGCCGTCGCGGTCGCGCTCGCGGTCGCGCTCGCCGCGTGGGCCGTCCTCCCGGCGGCCTCGGGGACGGTCTGACCGGCCGTGTCGACGTCGCGGCGCCGCGAGCAATCCCGACGCGCTTTTACCTGACCGTCGAGCAACTGCCGGGTGACATGACCGAGCGAGCCGCCGAGGACTGGCTGATCCGGTACCTGTTCGTCATGGTGATCTCGGCGACGGCGTTGTTGGCGCTCGTCTACGGACTCGTGTTCGAGCCGAACCTCGCGGTCGTCGGCGGCGCCCTCCTCGCGCTGGCGGCGATGTCCGCGATCGTCACGATCGACCTCCGCTCCTGGCGGGCGACGTGAGCGGCGGCGCCCGCGTCGCCGTTCGCCCCGGCGGCGCTACTCGCCGGCCGCCGCGAGCCGCGCGACCTCCGCGTCCGTGAGCGACAGCTCCGCGGCGGCGACGTTCTCGCGGAGGTGGTCCACGCTTGAGGTGCCCGGGATCGGCAGCGTCACGTCGGAGTAGTCCAGCAGCCACGCGAGCGCGACCTGCTGCCGGGTCGCGTCGTGGGCCTCGGCCACATCGTCGAGCGCGCCGCCGGCCGCGCCGAGGTCGCCCGCCGCCAGCGGGAACCACGGCACGAAGCCGATCCCGGCGTCCTCACAGGCCCGCAGTACCGCCTCGTCCTCGCGATCGGCGACGTTGTACCGGTTCTGGACGGTCGCGACCGGCACCTGTTCGCGCGCCTCGTCCAGCTGCTCGACGGTGACGTTGGAGAGCCCGACGTGCCGGACGTGGCCCTCGTCCCGCAGCTGTGCGAACGCGGCCACGCTGTCGGCGAAGGGGGTCTCGGGGTCCGGTCGGTGGAACTGGTAGAGGTCGATCGTGTCGACGCCGAGGCGGTCCCTGCTGGCGAGCAGCTGGTTGCGGACGTAGTCGGGGTCGCCGTGGGGGAGCCAGTCGCCGTCGGCGTCGCGCAACAGCCCCGCCTTCGTCGCGACGACCGCGTCGTCGACGACGCCCGCCTCCCGGAGCAGGCGCTCGGATGTCCCCGGCCCGTAGGAGTCGGCCGTGTCGAGGAAGTCGACGCCGTGGTCGACGGCGGCCCGCGCCACCTCACGCGCGTTCTCCTCGTCGTCGGGCGCGCCGACGACCCCCTCCCCGCAGAGCCGCATCGCGCCGAACCCGAGTCGGTTCACCGTCGTCTCGCCGTCTAGGTCGAACGTGCCCGCGGCCGCCGCGGACGGAGCGTCGCTCATGCGTCCCTCCCGTCGGTCGCCGCGCGCATAGTCGTCACGGCGGCGACGGAGCCGCCGTCCCCCCGCGGTCGACGGCGTCATCTGCGTCGGGGCAAAGCAGGCATACCCCGGAGCGCCGGCCTGCGGCGTGTGACCAGTTCACGGTGCTCGCCGGAGCCGGATCGTTTTTGACTGACTGGCCAGTTAGTTACGACGGACGCGGCCTCGCGGCCGCACCCCCTCCCCCCACGATGAGCCAGGAGCACGACACCGAGACGGCGTGCATGGAGGCGACGTACCGCGCGCTGTGTGAACACGGCTACGCCGACCTCACCATGCAGGACATCGCCGACGAGACGGACAAGAGCAAGGCGGCCCTCCACTACCACTTCGACGGGAAGGACGACCTCTTCCGGGAGTTCCTCGCGTACCTCCACGAGGGGTTCCTCGAGACTATCGCCGACCACCCCGAGGGGACGCCCGTCGAGCAGCTGGTCGCGCTCGTGCGCCGGGTGCTCGACCCGGTCGACGACGAGGCCGACCGGCAGTTCAACACGGCGTTCATGGAGATCAAGGCGCAGGCGCCGTACCGCGACGGCTACCGCGAGGTGCTCCGGCGGTTCGACGCGGACCTCCGCGAGGCGGTCGCCGGACTCGTCGCCGACGCGGTGGCGGCCGGCCAGTACGACGACGACACCGATCCCGAGGAGATCGCCGAGCACGTCGTCACGTACGTCCACGGGACGTGGACGCGCGCGGCCGCCATCGGGGTATGCGTGGTGACGATGCGGGAGCACCTCGTCGAGGACCTGCTCGACCTCCTCGTCGACGGCGTGGAGGTGCCCGTCACCGCCCGGCGTCGCGGGGAGGTCGCCGAGACGGACACGGAGGGCGGGACGGACACGGAGACGGAGCCGACGACGAACGACGACGATGGAGGGGTGAGCCCCTGATGAACCTCGGGGAGCAGGTGTCGAAGGTGTTCAAGGGCCGCGAGGAGTTCGACCTCACCGACGGCAGCATCGGCAAGCCGCTGTTCTACCTCTCCGTGCCGATCGTCGTCACAAACCTCCTGCAGACGGCGTACAACCTCGCGGACACGCTGTGGCTCGGCCGCTACAGCACGGAGGCGCTGGCGGCGATCTCGTTCGCGTTCCCGATGGTGTTCCTGCTGTTCTCGCTGGGGATGGGGGTCACCGTCGCGGGCTCGGTGCTCGTGGCCCAGCACGTCGGCGCCGACGAGGAGCGGGAGGCGACGTACGCGGCCTCCCAGACCGTCTCGTTCGCGGTCGTCGCGTCGCTGATCCTCGGCGCCGTCGGCTACTTCGTCGTGAGCGACATCCTCGGCCTGCTCGGGGCCTCGCCCACGGTGCTCCCGCTTGCGGCCGAGTACCTGCGGATCATCTCCTCGGGGCTGGTGTTCATGTTCGGCTTCTTCGTGTTCACCGCGCTCATGCGCGGCTACGGCGACACGATCACCCCGATGCTGGTGATGCTGCTCACGGTCGTCGTCAACATCGTCATCGACCCGTTCCTCATCTTCGGCTGGTGGGTGTTCCCCGAGCTGGGCGTCGCCGGGGCGGCGTACGCGACGATCGTCTCGCGGGCGCTGGCGTTCGTCGTCGGCACGGCGATCATGCTCCGGGGCACCCGCGGCGTCCGGATCGTCCCCGCGGAGATGGTGCCGGATCTGTCGTACGCCCGGCGGATCGTCCGCATCGGCGTCCCCGCCTCCGTCGAGATGACGGGGCGGTCGCTGTCGGTGAACCTGATGCTCGTCATCGTCGGGCTGTTCCCGACGACGGTCGTCGCCGGCTACGGGATCGGCGTGCGGGTGTTCTCGGTCATCTTCCTCCCGGCGATCGCGGTCGCGCGCGGCGTCGAGACGATGACCGGCCAGAACATCGGCGCCGACGAGCCCGACCGCGCCGCGACCGCCGCCGGCATCGCCGCCGGGACCATGTTCGCCATCCTCGCGGCGATGGGGGTGGTGACGTTCCTCGCCGCGCGCCCCATCGCGGCGGTGTTCACCGACGACCCCGCCGTGATCGCCGTGACCGCGGACTTCCTCCGCTGGGTCGCCCCCTCGTTCGGCTTCATCGGCGTGATGCGCGCGTACACCGGGAGCTTCCGGGGGGCCGGCAAGACGATGACCGCCGCCGCCATCTCCGTCGTAATGCTGGGCGTCATCCGGCTTCCGGTCGCGCTCGGCCTCGCACGCCCGGGCGTCCTGGGGCTGCCGCTGCCCGCGCTCGACTCCACCGGC
Source organism: Halobacteriales archaeon QS_6_71_20 (assembly GCA_003020945.1). GTDB lineage: Archaea > Halobacteriota > Halobacteria > Halobacteriales > Haloferacaceae > Halobaculum. Next base: position 22,077 of record PXRU01000015.1, on the reverse strand, counting down.
ATCTGGATGGCCTTCGCCGTCTCCAACGCGGCCGGCGCGGCCATCGCGTACCTCTGGTACCGGCGCGGCACGTGGCGCGACGCCGACCCGCGCGGGCCGACGCCGACCGACGGCGACGACGCCGGCGAGACCGAGGCGTCCGCCGCGCCGACCGACGACTGACCCGCCGCGACGCGGGCGCACCCCTGGCCCGCACGCCCCCACCCGACGGACTCTTGCTCCGGGCAGGGCAACCCCGACGCGATGACCGACCACGGAGACCCGGCGGGCGACGCGGACGGGGACGGCGACCCGGCCGCGAACGATGCCGACGGCGAGGGCGACGCCGACGAGGCCGAGCCCGACGGGGACAGGTTCGGCGTCGGCATTCAGGTCGCCGCCGAGACGTTACGCTTCGTCGTCCACGTCCCCTCGGAGATCGACTCGGGGTGGAGCGACCCCGACGAGTTCCAGCGGCTGATCGAGCGGGAGACGTGGGAGGTGCTCGACCGGCGGGAGACGCTCCGGGCCGTCGACGACGCCGCCGGCGAGGGGGAGACGGTGACGCTCGGCACGGTGACGATGCGGCCGGACGGCTCGGTGGTCGGGCACACGCTCTCGCCGCCCGGGGAGTGAGCGGTCGCGGAACGGGGAGTCGCGGCGTCAGTCGTCGAGCGCCTCGACCGCCTCGCCGACGGCGTCGACGCGGGCGGGGTCGTAGCCGGTGAGGTCGTAGCGGTTGGCCGCGACCGTGTCGCCCCAGACGCCGAGCGCGCCGACCGTCACGAGCGCCCGCAGCGTCGCGCCGAGCGTTCGCGGCGTCGACTCGGGGTCGGGAAGCGCCGCGTGGACCTGCTTCGACCGCGGGTAGGTCATGTCGACCTCCGTCAGGCCGCGCCGCGCCTCCCGCCAGTGTCGGCGGAGGTAGCCGAAGTTCGTGGGGTCCGTCTCGCGGAGGTACGGCACGAGGCGATCGGCGAGCGCGCGGTCGGCGGCGCCGTCGCTCCCGGGGAGGTGCCGGGCCAGCCCCGACAGCGCCCCGTCGTCGCCGGCGACCGCCGCGTGGAGTTCGACGCCGAACGAGTCGGCGACCGTCACCAGGTCGGTCGCGACCGTCCCGGGGTCGGCCCCGTCCGGGAGGAGGGCCCCGGGGTCGTCGAGGACGACGCTCCCGCCGTCGGCATCGTCGCCGACCGCCTCCGACAGCGTCGCCCGGAGGTAGTCGACGGGCTCCGGGATCGGGGCCTCGACCGCCGCCAGCACGATCCCGTCGCCGACGGGGCGACCGGTCGCCGACGGCGTCCCGCCGCGCGTCGAGACGGCCCCGCCGCGCACCGTCTCGTCGACGCTCACCAGATGCGACCGCGCGGGCGAGGCGGGGGCGGCCGACTCGACCGTCCGGTGCCAGTCGTCGACGGAGCCGTCCGCGACGAGCGCGACGTGGACGCCTCCCGCGGCCGCGACCGCCGCCGCGAGCGACCCCGCGTCGGCGTGAAGCGCGCCGGCCGGCCGAGCGTTTTCCCCGGTTGACATGCTGAGGTCGCCTACTCGGGCGGCACTCAAAAATTTACTGGAGGTGTCACCGGAACCGATGCCGGGTTTATGTCTCCGGGGGGCTTGAACCGGTACGATGAGGGCGCTCGCGCTCGCCGGCGCGCTCGACCCGCTCCGGGACGCGTCCGGCGACGACCCGGCGCTGACCGCCCTCGCGACGACGCTGACGGCGTGGCTCGGGCTCCGGGAGCGCGACCCCTCGTTCGTCGCCGCACCGTCGACCCCGACGCCGGGACCGGACGCCGCGTCCGCGCCCGACGCCGACCCCGCCGTGGCGGCGGGACCGACGGACGCGGACCGCCGACCCGCGACGGTCGGCGCGGCCGTCGCCTGCGAGCGGTTCGACGTCGACCTCGGCCAGGCGGCGTCGCTCGCGGGCTGCTCGCGGGACGCCGTCGCGGCCGCGCTCGCCGCGCGACCCGGAACCGACCCGATCGACCCGTTGCAACCGGAGGGTGGCGACCGCTGAGACACCCGGCTTTATAAACCGTCGGTTTATAAGGAGAGGTAGAGGAACGACGACGCATGACGGACCCGGCAGAATCCATCGAGATTCAAAACGTTGTGGCATCGACGGGGATCGGCCAGGAGCTCGACCTCGAGGCGCTCGCGGAGGACCTCCCGGGCGCGGACTTCAACCCGGACAACTTCCCCGGCCTCGTGTACCGGACCCAGGAGCCGAAGGCGGCCGCCCTGATCTTCCGCTCGGGGAAGATCGTCTGCACGGGCGCGAAGAGCATCGACGACGTTCACGACGCGCTCGGGATCATCTTCGAGAAGCTCCGCGGGCTGCAGATCCCCGTGGAGGACGACCCCGACATCACCGTCCAGAACATCGTCTCCTCGGCGGACCTGGGTCACCAGCTGAACCTCAACGCCCTCGCGATCGGGCTGGGCCTGGAGGACGTGGAGTACGAGCCGGAACAGTTCCCCGGCCTCGTCTACCGGATGGACGAGCCCGACGTGGTGATCCTCCTGTTCGGCTCCGGGAAGATCGTCATCACGGGCGGCAAGCGGACGGACGACGCCGAGGAGGCGGTCGAGGAGATCGTCGAGCGGATCGAGGCGCTCGGGCTGCTCGGCTGAACACGCGGCCCGCCTCCCCCCTCGCGCCTCGGCCGCGTCGATCGAGCCTCGCCCGGCGGTCGGATCGGCCGACGAGCCGGGCGTTACCGGGGAAATAGGTTTATATCCGGACCCCGAACGCCGGGTATAGTGGCTTCCCGACAGGGCGCCGCTGACGCGACGGCGTCGGCGCACACCGGTCGTGGCGGCTCGCACACGAACACGCGGGCGCGGTCGCCCGCCGCCCCCGAACGCGGGCGCGACGTCTCGGTCCCTCCGGAACGCGACCCGACGGCGTACGCGCAGACCGACCACTTCCGGCGTCGGCTGCGCCAGCAGGGTCGCTACGTCACCCTCCCGCTCGCCGGCGACGCGATCAGGAACGGCCAGCTCCGCTGGAACACCAGCGACGGCTGGCGGTTCGCCGTCGTCCGCGACGGCGTCCGCTTCGTCGTCGTCGTCGGCGACACGGAGACGCCGTCGCCGGTGCTGGTGACCGGCTGGACCGAGGTGGCCGACTGGGACACTGCCCGCGAGGCTGACCGCTGGAGCGACTGCGACCTCCACACGATCCGGCTCCGGTCGGACCTCTCCGAGCACCGAGACCGACAGATCCCGGGCCGGATCCGGCCTCGCGTCGTCACCCGCCCGTTCGAGATCGGCGGCCACCGGGTCCGCACCGCCGCCGGCGAGGGGCACGTCGAGTGCGCCGACTGCGGCGCGCGCTTCCGCTCGAAGCGGGAGCTGTGTGAACTCGGCTGCGACAGCCGGTGAGGAGCCGCCCGGAGCCGGCAGTCACCGCTCCGCGGAGCCGACGGCCCCGGTGACGAGCGCGTCGTCGGCGACGACGTACACTCCCCACCAGCCGTCCACGTCGCCGTCCAGCATGTGCTCGGGTACCAGCGGCGCGGCCACCGGAGCGAAGCCGCCCTCCCGCATCGCCCGGACGCCGCCGAACGTCTCCACCGGGCGCCCCCGGAAGTCGCGCACCCGGATCCGCTTGTCGTCGTCGCGCTCGTAGCTGTACGGGAACGCCGCCCGCGGCGGGTGGTCCAGCTCCCCGACCCCGTCGAGCGCGCCGATCGCCTCGCCGTCGGCCCGCAGCTCCAGCCGGGACGACCCGCCGGCCGCCGACTCCGTCCCGGACCCCCCGGCTGTCCCGTCCTCGTTGTCCGCCCGCTCGTCGTCTCCGTCACCGGCGGCCCGCCCGTCCTGACCTCGCCGCCGTCCGTCCGAGGGCTCGCTCCGCTCGCTGTCGCCTCCCTCCTTGGCGGCTCGGCCATCCGAACCTCGCCGTCGTCCATCCGAGGGCTCGCTCCGCTCGCCCTCGCCTCCTTCGTTGGCGGCTCGGCCATCCGGACCTCGCCGCCGTCCGCCCGAGGCCTCGCTCCGCTCGCCCTCGCCGACCTCTCGCCACTCGACGTCGTCGCGGGCGGGGACGGCCGCGTACCCGCCCTCGGCGAGGGGGACGCGGTCCGGGCCGTCGTAGAACGTCCGTCGACCCGCCTCGTCGGCGTCGGCGACGCCAAGCGGCGGCGCGAGCAGCTCCGCGACCGCGGTCGCGGTGTCGCGACGGTCGACGACGAACAGCGTCGCGCGGTCGTGGTTCCGGTTGGTCCACAGCCGCGACAGCACCGTCGTCGGGTCGGCGTCGGCCAGCGGGTCGATCGCCGTCTCCCGCGGCGGACCGAACGGCGGGTCCGCGTCGTCGTCAGGCGTCGCCAGCCCCGGCGGCTCCGCGCCGCTGTCGGGACGCGTCACCTCGTACCCGCGGTCGCACAGCAGCGCGGCGCCGTCGTCGACCAGCCGAGAGCTCATTACCAGCCGTTGGCGCCGACGCGTCAAGTCGTTTGCGCGCCCCGCCGCGGCCGACGCGGCCGTCCGAACGCGGACCCTTTACCCGCCGCCGGCGTACCCCCGTCGATGACGGACGACGACGGCGACGAGGGGAGCGACGCCCGGCCCGACGGGAGGGAGGCGACCGTCGCCGACGAGGGGGCGACGGGTGCCGACGGGGACGCCGAGGGAGCGAACGCCAACAGCGACGCCGGGGAGACGGATGCGGACGGCGCCGCTGAGGAGGCCAACGTTGACGTCACCGCCGAGGGAGCCGACGTCGACCGCGCCGCCGAGGAAGCCGATTTCGACGGCGATACCGAGGAGGGGGACGCCGGGGCGACCGACGCGAACGTCGATACCGGGGACTCCTCGGACGATCTCACGGTCGACCGCTTCTACGACGCAGTCGAGGAGGTCGAGCGGCCCGTGCTCACCGCCTCACGGGTGGCCCGGCAGACGGGACGCACGCAGGCGGCGGCGCGCGACCAGCTCGACGCGCTCGCGGCCGACGGCTCCCTGGAGCGCGTCGACGTGGAGGCGGACCCGGTGGTGTACTACCCCGCGACGTGGGGGGATCTCGCGGCCCGGGAGCGGGTCGTCATGTTCCCGACCCGGCGCCAGGTCGTCGTCGACCAGCCGACGCAGTACACCCGGGCGATGCTCGCGGAGTTCGCCCACCTCGTCGACTCGACCGGCACCGAGCCCGGGACCAGGGGGTACCTGTACGAGATCCGCCAGGAGGACGTCTGGGCGGCCCCCTTCGAGGAGCTCTCGGAGCTGATCGCGCGGATGCGCTCGGTGCTGCCGCGGCGGTCGCCACACTTGGAGGAGTGGGTCGAGAACCAGTGGAAACGGGCGCGCCAGTTCCGGCTGCGGACCCACGAGGACGGCTACGTCGTGCTGGAGGCCGACCGGGAGGAGCTGATGGGCAACGTCGCCAGACAGAAGCTCGACGCGACGGTGCTGCAGGCGGACCTCTCGGAGACGGAGTCGTGGGTGAACGACGAGGAGATCGGCCGCGTGAAGCGCGTGCTGTACGAGGCGGGCTACCCGGTCGTCGACGAGCGCGACCTGGAGTCGGGCGAGCCGCTCGACGTGACGCTGACCGTCGACCTCCGGGCGTACCAGGCGGACTGGCGGGACCGCTTCATGGAGCAGCGGGCCGGCGTGTTCGTCTCCCCGCCCGGTTCGGGCAAGACCGTCGCCGCCATCGCCGTGCTCGCGGCGGTCGGCGGCGAGTCGCTGATCCTCGTCCCCTCCCGAGAGCTCGCGGGGCAGTGGACGGAGGAACTGCTGCGGTTCACCGACCTCGACGAGTCACAGATCGGCGAGTACCACGGCGGCCGGAAGGAGGTGCGCCCGGTGACGATCGCCACCTACCAGACCGCGGGGATGGACCGTCACCGCTCGCTGTTCGACTCCCGGGAGTGGGGGCTGGTGGTCACGGACGAGGCCCACCACATCCCGGCTCCGGTGTTCCGCCGCGCCGCCGACCTCCAGAGCAAACATCGGCTCGGGCTGTCCGCGACGCCGATCCGGGAGGACGACAACGAGGAGGAGATCTTCACGCTCATCGGTCCGCCGATCGGCACCGACTGGAGCGCCCTGTTCGAGGCGGGGTTCGTCCAGGAGCCGGAGGTGGAGATCAGGTACGTGCCGTGGCGCGACGACGACGCACGCAACGAATGGGCCGCCGCCGACGGCCGCGAACGGCACATGGCCGCCGCACGCAACCCCGCGAAGGCCGACGAGGTGCGCGGGCTCCGCGACCGCCACGCTGACGCGAAGGCGCTCGTGTTCGTCGACTACCTCGACCAGGGCGAGCGTCTGTCGGCGGAACTCGGCGTCCCGTTCGTCTCCGGCGAGACGCCCCACCACGTCCGACAGCGACTGTTCGAGGAGTTCCGACAGGGTCAGCGTCGCACGCTCGTGGTCTCCCGGATCGCCGACGAGGGGATCGACCTGCCGAGCGCGGGGCTGGCGGTCGTCGCCTCCGGGCTCGGCGGCAGTCGCCGGCAGGGCGCACAGCGCGCCGGGCGGACGATGCGCCCCACCGGCGCGGCGCTGGTGTACGTGCTCGCGACGCGGGGCACCAGCGAGGAGGACTTCGCACAGCGACGGATGAACCACCTCGCGGAGAAGGGGATCCGGGTGAACGAACGGACGGTCGAGTGACCCGGGCGGCGCGAGGACGGCCGCCGGTCACTCCCGGATCGGTGCGTCCGCGAACCGGGCGCCGCAGTCGCCGCACTCGACCACGGGCCGGCTCTCTGCGTCGGTCGTGAAGCCGAGGTCGGTTCCCCCGCACGCCGGACACGGCGACGGCTCGTGCTCCGCGTCGCACTCCGGACACGCGAACGTCGCCGTCGAGCCGCCGGCGCCGAGCCGGAGCCCCTCGGTTCCACACGCGGGGCAAGTCGCGGGAACGCGAACATCGTCGCTGTCGCGGGGCGCACCGAGAGCGATCGCAACGAGGGGTTCGTCGCCGTCGTTGGCTCCGGACTGATACTCACCGGGCGCGAACCGGACCGCCTCGCCAGCCGCGACCCGTACCTCGCCGCCGAGGGTCTCGAACCGTGCGACGCCAGCGACGACGACGAACACCTCCTCCTGGTTGGGGTGGGCGTGAAGCCCGCCCGGGAGGCTATCCCCCGGCGGGATTCGGTAGCGGTTGACCGCAATGTGATCGGTGTCGAGCGCGTCAGCGAGGCGGACGGTCCGTTCGCTCGGATCGCCGAGTGTCGTATGGTTCATCGTCACCCTGAGTCGGCACCGTATCCCGTGCCGGCCTCGGGGTCAGAGCCGTCTCCGTCGCCGCGGGATCCGTCTTCGAATTCCGGTTCCGTCCACCTGTCGTCGGGGTCGACCGGCTCGACGGCGTGGGCGATCTGTTCCTCCGAGAAGTCGACGTCGTGCAGCGCCATGTTCAGGCGCTGCCAGCGCGCGCTCAGGTCGTCCTCCCCCTCCGGACCGACGCGGGCGCCGCGGGTCTTGAAGAACTCCGTCCCCCGGCCGAGCCGGCTCCCCTCGCCGGTGTGTTCGTCGAAGGCGACGTCGTACTCGCCGCCGGGCTCGAACTCGCCGACCGGGAAGTCGACGGCGGGCTCCTCGCCGCGCTCGCGGGCCGCGGCGCGGGCGTCGGCGGCGTTCCGGAAGAACTCGTCGGCGTTGGGCGCCTCCCGCGAGGCGGTCGCCCGGGCACACGCGAGCGCGGCCTGGACCGCACAGATCCGGCCGCGCCACTCGGCGGGCTCCCAGCGCTCGGTCGCCAGCCGCTCGTAGCGCTCGACCAGCAGGGCGACGTCCTGTCCGGCGCGGAGGTCCTCCACGACGTACAGGTTGAGCCGGTCCCAGAGGTTCCACGCGAACCCCGAGCGGGCGAGCTCCCAGGCGGCCCAGGCGGCGACCTCCTCGTCGGAGCGTCGGACGGCCTTCTGGAGCAGGCTCGACACCGCGTAGCGGTTGTAGCCGCCGTCGGTCTCGTCGGCCCCCTTCGGCTCCCCGAAGTCGTTCACGCCGTCGGCCTCGGGGTCGCGCTCGGAGAGCTCCCCGTCGGCGCCGAACGTCGCCTGTCTGCGTTCGTCGTCGGCCATGTCGGCGGGGTGTTCGTCGCGGGCGATAAACCCCGCGACGGCGCCGTGGTCTCGCGCGCCGGATCGCCCCCGAATGAGAACTCTTAAGTCCGAATCGGCGGGTATCTGTGGACGGAGCCGGGTTTAGCTCAGCCTGGTAGAGCAGCCGACTGTAGATCGGCTTGCCCCCCGTTCAAATCGGGGAACCCGGACTTCTCGCGGCACATCGTGAGCGAACGGAGTGAGCGAGCCGTGCCGTGTGAACTCCCTCGTGACGCGATTTGAGCACGGGAGACGCGCGCAGCGAAGCGAGCACGTCTTCAGGAGTTCGGATCGGGGAACCCGGACTGCGTTTTCCGACGACACAGTGAGGGAGCGACGCAACCGAGCCGGCGGCGACGAAGCCGTACCGCGCCGGCGACACCCGAACGGATATATAATTGTTTCTACGAACTGTCGAGGTGACATGGCTCGACGTCGCTTGAAGGGACGGCGGACGGAACGGGAGGGCGTGAGCGAACACCCCACGCGTCGCCGCGTCCTCGCGGGCGGCGCAACAGCCCTCCTGGCATCGGTTACCGGCTGCAGCGGCGCGACGCCGTTCGTCGGCAAGCGAACCGAGCGCATCGAGACGGTCGCCGTCGACGGCGCCGACCGGCTCCTCGTCCGGACCGACCTGGGCGACGTGACGCTTCGGGCCGCGGACCGCGACGACATCGGCGTACGGATCACGAAGCAGGCGAGCAGCGTCACCGCCGACCTCTCCGATCTCGCCTTCCGGGTCGAGCGGACGGGGGGCGAACTCCTCCTCCGGTCGGCGTTCACCGGGGACACGGAGTCCTTCGGCGGCCGGCCGTCGATGTCGCTCGAAGTAACGCTGCCCCGGTCGCTCCCGGTGTCGACCGTCGAGAGCTCCGTCGGCGACGTGACCGTTGAGGGCGTCGTCGGCGACGTAGACGCCGAGACGGACACGGGGGACGTCCGGCTCCGCGGCGTCTCGGGTTCGGTCCGGGCGGCGGCGTCGACCGGCGACGTGACGGTGACCGATCCGGGCGCGATCCGGGGCGCGCGGACCGACACCGGCAACGTGACCGCTGACGTGCCGGCCGTCGACGGCGATGTCCGAGTGGAATCGCGCACCGGCGATGCCGCGGTCGCGGTCGGCGGGGACATCGACGCCGACCTACGGGTCGCCACGAACGCCGGCGACGTCTCGGTCTCCGGGGTGTCGCTGTCTGACGCGACCAGAAGCGAGAGACTCATCGCCGGTACGCTCGGCGACGGCGGCCCCGACCTCGACGTCGAGACCCGTACCGGCAACGCGTCGGTCTCTCCGCTGAACTGATCTCGATAGCGGTCCGAACGCGGTCCCCCGTTTCGGCCCTCCCCTTCGTCATCCCTCGGAGTCCCGGCGGTTCTCTCGGGTCCGATCGACCTCGACGTGTCCGGCGTTTCGGGAGTCGATCCGGACCGCTCGTCGCGTCTCGCCTCGGTGTCGCTGTCGAGACGACTCGTCGGTATTGGCGAGGCGATGGGAAGGGGTTAGATCGGACGCTCGGGCGCCGTCGGACCGGTCAGCGCTTCCGTCGGCGGCGGAGCCGTCGTCGACGAGCGTCGACGTGACCGTCGCGGCGACACGGCCGAGGAGGTTCGCGGCGGACAGCGTGAGCAACCCGGCCGTCAGCTTCGCGTCCGCCCACACCGCCGCGACCGCCAGCAGTAGCGTTCCCGGCACCGCCATCGGCGCGAGGATCGTGCGGCTCGGCCCCAGCGACGGCGACCCGGCGATCGAGAACGCGATCAGGTGTGCGAACCCGATCGGGACCGCCGGCGCGAGGTACAGAAGGCTTCGGTACGTGCGGGGATCGAGGGGAGCGCGGACGAACGACGCCGGCGCGTCCCGGTAGCTCGTCGTCCTCACACGACCGTCGAGACTACGCACGCCAGGAGGGCAAAGCGGGTGAGTCGCCCGTTCGCGAAACGGACCGTCGAAGGATACAACTAACACCTGTCCGGTCAGACGCCGTCCAGCGAGTAGATCAGCGCGAGCAGCCCGGCGATGTGTGTACACAGGACCGCGAGGAGCGTCGTCGCGTCGCCGAGGCCGGCGAGCGGCGCGACGCCGTAGCTGATGCAGAACGGCGCGACCGCCACGAGCGCGATACCCGCGGCGAGATACCGCATCGTCCGGCTGTCGTTTCGCCGGGAGCCACGGTAGGCGACGACAGTGACGGCGGTCCCCATCAACGCCGTCGCCGCGGCCGTCACGAACAGCAGCGTCCCCGCGTCAGCGACGGTCATAGATCACCCCCAGCACCAGCAGGAGGCCGACCAGCTGACAGGCGGTCACCGCGAGCGACCGGAGCGTCGGGTCCGTCCCCGGGAGGTTCGACAACAGCAGCCGCAGCAGGATCGGAACCGTCGTCACGAGCACCAGCCCCACGCCGAGCAGGAGCCTCGCTCGGCCGCCCGTCTCGCGGTAGCCGTCGTACAGGCGGCGCGCGAGATACAGCGAGAGCACCGTGGCGACGAACAGCGCGGCGAACGCGAGCAGGACGAGCGCCGGCGACCCGCCGACGGCCGACGCCGACCCCTGAAGCGTCGTCCCGGTCCGAACCAGGGTCACAGCCTGCGATCCCGCCGCGGTCGGCGTCGTCTCCAGCGCGGTCACAAGGCCGGTCGCCCGGATCACTTGAACCCCTCGTACAGCCGGGTGAAGCGGTCCGAGGCGGCCGATCCCGGCTCGTCGACCGTGACATCGAAGCCGTCCGCCGTGAGTTCTAGATGGACGGCCCGTACACACGCCCTGTACGTTTTGTAGTGGTGTCCGTCCGGATCGAGCTGCTGTTCGTCCTCCAGAAGGCCGGCGTTCTGGAGCCGCTGGACCCGGCGGTAGACGGTCGAACTGTCGGCGTCGCACGCCTCGCTGAGCGACTCGACGGACTGCGTCTCCGCGTAGGTCTCCCGGAGGATCGTCCGGGCGTAGTCGTCGCCGAGGAGCTCTACGAGCGCGTCGTCGTCCCCGGCCATCGTCACGCCCGTCTCGAGGGACCACGAAAAACATCCCCCATCGACGATCGGTGCCGACACATCGACGGACGCTCACGCGCCGTCGCATATAACACGCCGGACACGGCTGTGGCGTCGCCAACTCTCCCCGAACGTTTATGATCGCCGGTCGGTCAGTTCGGCCGTATGTCGCTTCGGTGGACTGTGAGCGCCCGTCGCGGGGTCCGCTCGTTTCTCGCGTCCCCGCTTCGCAGGCAGACGTATCTCAACGTACTGTACCTCTCGCTTGCGGTCCCACTAGGGTTCGCGTCCGTCCTCCTCCTGGCGGTCGGCGTCCCGCTCGGCGCTGCCCTCGCGTTCGTTCTGGTCGGGATCCCGCTGCTGGCGCTCATCGTCGCGGCCGCGCTCGGGTTCGCCGGCGTGGAGCGGCGACTCGCGGCCGCGCTTCTCGGCGTCGAGTTCGAGCGCGACTCGACCGGGCTCGACGGCGACACCCGACGCGAGCAGGCCGTCTCCCTCGTCGCCGACCGCGGGACGTGGGCCGCGCTCGTGTACCTCCCGGGCAAGGCGCTCCTCGGACTGGCGTCGTTCGCCGTCATCACGACCACGGTGACAACCGGGGTCGCCCTCCTGCTCGTGCCGTTCTACTACGACCAGCCCGGGCTGTACGTCGGCGTCGTCACGGACCGTCCTATCGAACTCCACCCGGCGCTGTACGTCGGCTGGAACCGACTCCTCGTGGGTTTCGAGGCGGTCTTCCGTCTCGACGCGTGGCGGGTCACGACCCTCGGCGAGGCGCTCGTCGTGGCGGCCGTCGGCGCGTTCGTTCTCCTCTCGGGCCTCCAGCTGCTGAACTGGCTCGCGCGACTCTCCGGGTGGTACACCCGCGTCATGCTCGGCGGCACCTACGATGTCCTGGCAGCCGCTCGCGGCGCGCTCGGCGTCGGACGGTAGCCTCGGTGGTCGCCGCGGTCGACCGCTCCGGGTCCGAGGTCGTCGCGTACCCCATCAGACCCGGGTCGAGGAACCGGGAAGCCGTCACGGATCCGCGCGACCGCCCCACACCCGCTTGTCGGTCACGAGCGCGACGGTCATCGGGCCGTCGACGGTGACCTGACACGAGAGCCTGGGGTGGCCGAACCGCTCGGCCAGGCGGTCGTGCCAGTGGGTCGCCGCCGGCCCCTCGATGACCCGGACGCCGCAGGTGGCACACAGGCCCCGGCCGCCGCAGTTCAGTCGCTCGGTCGCGCTCGCGTACGGCGAGAGGTCGGGCACCGGCTCCGTCGACCGGTCGGCCGCGAGGAGCGCGTCGCGGAGGACCGTCCCCCGGCGCACCCGGAGCGTCACCTCGCCGTCACCGTGGCGGACGCGCACCGGCACGCGGTCCGCCGCGGGGTCGTCCGCCGAGCCCGCGGCCGCGTCGCCGCCGGCGGGTCCGTCACGCTTCTCGCCGTCGTCGCTGTCGCTCACGGTCACACCGAGGGGGAGCGTGGACAAAACCCCCCGGGCCGGCGGCTCCGCCACCTGTCGCGGTCCTCCGGCCGACCGCCGGAATGGAGCAGACTCTTATACATGCCTGGTGTTCTCCCGGTATGACTGGAAGAATATCCGGCGGCGACGGGGCCGGGGTCGACGACGACGCGGTCGTCGACCGGCTCGCCGACGCGGGCGAGCGAGCGCTCGTCGTCGGCGGCGACCGGCCGATCCGCATCTCCGCGGGACACCGGCTGCTGCGTCACGACGGCAAGTGTAGCCGGCCGCACGGCCACAACTACGAGGTGACCGTCCGGGTCGTCGGAGCGCTCGGCCCGGAGGGGTGGGTCGCCGACAAGGGAACGGTGACGGACGCGATCGACGAGTGGGACCACCGGTTCCTGTTGGAGGCCGGCGACCCGCTGGTCGAGGCGTTCGAGGCGGCCGGCGACGGCGACGCGGTGGTGGTGTTGGACGCGCCGCCGACCGCCGAGGTGCTGGGCGTCGTGCTGGAGGAGACGCTGCGGGACCGGCTCCCCGACCGCGTGAGCGAGGTCGCCGTCGAGGTGCGCGAGACGGCGGAACTGTGTGCGGGTGACCGCTGATGCCGGTGTCGAGCGAGATCGATCGGGGCGACGCCGCGGTTGACGGGCCGGCGCTCCCGGTCAACGAGCTGTTCGCGTCGCTGCAGGGGGAGGGCCGGCTCGTCGGCGTGCCGAGCACGTTCGTCCGGACGAGCGGCTGCAACCTCCGGTGTTGGTTCTGCGACTCGGCGCACACCTCCTGGGAGCCGACGCACGCGTGGATGGGGCTCGACGAGGTGACCGAGGCGGTCCGGTCGCGCGACCCGGACCACGTCGTGCTCACCGGTGGGGAGCCGTTGATCCACGACGAGAGCGCCGCGCTGCTGGGACGGCTCGCCGACGGCCACCACCTGACCGTCGAGACGAACGGCACCGTCGTCCCGCCGGCCGACACGCCGATCGACCTCGTCAGCGTCAGCCCGAAGCTGGCGTCCTCGACGCCGACGCCGGACCGCGTTCCAGAGATCGCGACCGACGCCGGGGACGGGGACGACGGAGCGGACGCCGAAGCGTGGGCCGAACGCCACGAGGCGCGGCGGGTCGACGTCGAGGCGCTGACGACGCTCGTGGAGCGCTACGAGAGCCAACTGAAGTTCGTCGTCACCGGCCGCGACGACATGGCCGAGATCGTCGGCCTGCTCGACCGGGTTCGGAACGCCGCGAGCGTTCCCGTCGCCGACGAGGAGGTGCTGCTGATGCCGGAGGGGCGCACGCGCGAGGAGATCGCCGGCACCCGGGCGACGGTCGCCGAACTGGCCGCTGAGTACGGCTTCCGGTACACGCCGCGCGTCCACGTCGACCTGTGGAACGACGCCCCCGAAACGTGATCCCCATGAGCGACACGAACACTACCGAGGACTCCGACGCACAGCGTAGTTCCGACACACAGTGCGGTTCCGACGCTCGGGCCGACCGCGACGCCCGAACCGAGGGCGGCGACGACCGCCTCGGCGCCGTCGTGCTCGTCTCCGGCGGCATGGACTCGGCGACGACGGCGTACGAGGCGCGCGAGCGCGGCTACGACCTCCACTTCCTGCACACGTCGTACGGGCAGAACACCGAGACGAGGGAGCGCGAATGCGCCGCGGCGCTGCGCGAGGAGATGGGCGTGGCCGGCTTCCTCCACGTCGAGACCGACCACCTCGCCCGGATCGGCGCCTCCTCGCTCACCGACGACGCGGTGCGCGTCGAGGACGCCGGCCCCGACGACGAGGGGATCCCCTCCTCGTACGTCCCGTTCCGCAACGCGAACCTCCTCTCGATGGCCGTCTCCTACGCCGAGGCGAACGACTGCGAGGCGGTGTTCGTCGGCGCCCACTCGGAGGACTACTCCGGCTACCCCGACTGCCGGCCGGAGTTCTTCACGGCGTTCGAGCGGATGGTCGACGTCGGCACGAAGCCCGAAACCGACGTCCGGATCGAGGTGCCGTTCGTCGAGGCCTCGAAGACTGACATCGCCGAGCGCGGACTCGACCTCGGCGTCCCGTACGACCTCACGTGGAGTTGTTACCGCGACGACGCGCCCGCCTGCGGCACCTGCGACGCCTGCGCGTTCCGGCTCCAGGCGTTCCAGCGCCTCGGCGTCGAGGACCCGATCGCGTACGAGACGCGCCCCGACTACGCCGCCGACGAGGACCCCACGGCCGACGGGTGACTGCCGCCGACCGCGGCAGGGCGCGTACGCGAGAGTTCCCGCCGTGATCGGCCTCTCGCCGCAGCTCGCTCCCCGACGCGAACGTTTTTGTCCGATAGCGGGACCACCGTCGCCGTGACCTGAGTTCCGCCCGCGAGCGTGCAGCGGTCGTGCGACGCGTCGCTCGCGGCTCCGACTGCCGGCCCCGCCCCGCTGTCGACGGTCGGCGGGCCGGCGACCTCCCCGCGTCGCCAGTTCGCTCTCAAGGGCCCTGGAGCGGCCTCGCCGCGAACCGCAAGGGCTTCCGGGCCGCTCGCGTAGCCACGACCGTGTCGACGCCGGCCGCCATCGACGCGCTGGAGGAGCGCGTTCCGCCGCTCGCTGGACTCGCCGTCGCGGTCGTCGCCGTCTCGACGAGCGCGATCCTCGTCGAGTGGAGCGGCGCGCCGAGCCTGGTGAAGGCGCTGTACCGCGTCGTGTTCACGACGGCGCTGTTGCTCCCGGTGGCGCTGGCCAGACCGAGCGACCGCGCCGCGTTCGCGGAGATCCGCGCGCGGGACGTGCTCCTCGCGGTCGCCTCCGGCGTCGCGCTGGCGGTCCACTTCGCGTCGTGGTTCGAGAGTCTCCGGTGGACGAGCGTCGCCGCGAGCGTGACGCTCGTGCAGGCGCAGCCGCTGTTCGTCGTGGCCGGCGCGTGGGCGCTGCTGGACGAGCGCGTCGACCGACGGGTGGTCGCCGGGATCGGCGTCGCGCTCGCCGGCATGGCCGTGATGAGCGCCGGCGACGCCCTGCTGGGCGCCGCGCAGACGGTCGCGGGACCGGACCCGCTGTACGGCAACGCCCTCGCGGTGCTCGGCGCCGCGACCGCCGCGGCGTACGTCCTGCTCGGGCGGTCGCTGCGCCAGCGACTGCCGCTGCTCCCGTACGTCGTCGTCGTGTACGCGACCTGTGCGGTGACGCTGCTTTCGGCGACGCTGGCGCGCGGACACGCGCTCGTCGGCTACGGCGCGACCGAGTGGCTGCTGTTCCTCGCGATGGCGGCCGGACCGGGCGTGTTCGGCCACACCGTGATCAACTGGGCGCTCGCGCACGTCGAATCCAGCGTCGTCTCCGTCTCGCTGCTGGGGGAGCCGGTCGGGAGCACGCTGCTGGCGGTGCTCCTGCTCGCGGAGTACCCCTCGCCGATCACGCTCGTGGGGGGCGCGGTGGTGCTCGCCGGCGTCGTCGCCACCACACGCGCACGGCCGGCCGGGGCGTGACTGTCTACGGGCGCGTCACTCGGTTGTCACTCCAGGAGCTTCCGGGTCTCGCGGTGTCTGAATCGGAACATCGGCTCGAACCCGACCCGTCCCAGCGGCGACGCCGCCCTGCCGAGCGGGCCGCCGGGGAGTTCGTACCGCACCTCGTCGTCGACGACGGTCCCGTCGCCGCTCCCGTAGAAGCGGTGGGTGTGGCGCCACCTGGGGAACGGTCCATCCTCCATCGTGTCGACGAACGTCGCCCGGCCGGCGTCGAGGTCGGCCTCGCGCTCGCGGATCGCCGACACCCACCGCTGTCGCGGGGCGACGCCGAACGGTCGCATGCTCATCTCGATGCGGGCGCCCGTCTCCAGCACCTCGGGGTCGGGCTCGCCGTCCGGTCCCGTCACGCCTTCCACCCGGAGGTTCATGAACCCCGGCGTGAGCGCCTCCAGCCCCGATATCTTCGAGTGGAACTCCCACACGTCCTCCAGCGGCGCCGCGACTCGCGCGCGGCGTCGATACGTCGCCATACCTCCGTCTGGGGCCGCGCGTTGAAACAGCCACCGACGACGGCCCGCCGGCTCGGTATCGGTGGCTTTTACGCCGACAGCGCCCGAGTCGCCGCCCATGCGCGAGGACACAGGCGAGCGGTACCGGACCGAGTCCGACAGCCTCGGCGAGATGGCGGTGCCGGCCGACGCCTACTGGGGCGCCCAGACGCAGCGTGCCGTCGAGAACTTCCCCATCAGCGGCGTCACGTTCGGGCGACGGTTCGTCCGCGCGCTCGGCGTCGTTAAGAAGGCGGCCGCGAGAGCCAACCGCGACCTGGGCCACCTCGACGGGGAGACGGCCGACGCGGTCGTCTCGGCGGCCGACGAGGTGATCGCCGGCGACCACGACGACCAGTTCCCCGTCGACGTGTTCCAGACCGGCTCGGGCACCTCCTCGAACATGAACGCCAACGAGGTGATCGCCAACCGCGCCGCCGAGATCACGGGCGCCGAGGTGGGCGACCGCGTCGTCCACCCCAACGACCACGTCAACTTCGGCCAGTCGAGCAACGACGTGATCCCGACGGCGATACATGTCGCCGCGCTGGAGGCCGTCGAGAAGGACCTCATGCCCGCGCTGGAGGGGCTCCACGCCGCGCTGGAGGAGAAGGAGGCCGAGTTCGACGGCGTCGTGAAGACCGGTCGGACCCACCTCCAGGACGCCACCCCGGTCCGCCTCGGCCAGGAGTTCGGCGGCTACCGCGCGCAGGTCCGGAAGGGGATCAAACGCGTCGGCGACACCCGGTATCACCTCCGCGAACTCGCGCTCGGCGGCACCGCCGTCGGCACCGGGCTCAACACGGACCCGGAGTTCCCCGAACTCGCGGCGGAGTACGTCTCCGAGGAGACGAACACGCAGTTCCGCGAGGCCGACAACCACTTCGAGGCGCAGGCCGCACACGACGCGATGTCGGAGGCCCACGGCGCATTACGGACCGTGGCGGGCAGCCTCAACAAGATCGCCAACGACCTCCGCCTGCTCGCCTCCGGCCCGCGCAACGGCCTCGGCGAGATCGAACAGCCGGAGAACCAGCCCGGCTCGTCGATCATGCCCGGGAAGGTCAACCCCGTCGTCGCCGAGGCGGTGAACCAGGTCCACAAGCAGGTCGTCGGCAACGACGCCGCGGTGTCGGCGGGCGCCGCCGAGGGGCAGATCGACCTCAACCTCTACAAGCCGGTGATCGCGTACAACTTCCTCCAGTCGGCATCGATGCTCGCGAACGCCGGCGAGGTGTTCGGCGAGCGGTTCGTCGCGAAGCTGGAGGCCGACGAGGCGTTCACGGAGAAGCGCGTCGAGCAATCGATGGCACTGGCGACAGCGCTCAACCCCGCGATCGGCTACGACAAGGCCAGCGAGGTCGCCAAGACGGCGCTCAAGCAGGGGAAGACCGTCCGCGAGGTCGTGCTGGAGAAGGGATACCTCACCGAGTCGGAGGCCGACGAGGTGCTCGACCCCGAGGCGATGACCCACCGCGGGATCCTCGACGAGGAGTAGGCCGCCCCCGTCGGCGACGCCCGGCCCCCGCTCAGGTCGCCCCCTCTTCGAGCCGTTCGTACCGCTCCTCGAACCGCGACTCACAGGTCGGACAGCAGAAGTGGTACAGCGACCCGCCGACGCGGGTGGCCACCCCCTCGTTCGTGACGCCGTTCCCGCACTCGGCACACTCCAGCGCGAACGCTGTCCCGTGGACGCTCGGCGACCAGTCGACGTCCGAGACGAGGTCGACCGAGTAGTCGTCGACGGCGTCGACGCCGACGACGTCGGCCACCCAGTCGCCGACGGCCTCGTCGTCGACGCGGGCGTACGCCACCACGTCGCTCTCGGCGGTCGTGAACACGTGCTCGACCGCCTCACTCCCCCGCAGCGCCGTCCGTACGTCGTCCGTGTCACCCGGGGACAGCTCGAACCGGATCAGCACCGGCGTCCCCGCCCGCAGCGTCGACCGGTCCACGTCGACGGTGAACCGGCGGATGACGCCCGCCTCCCGCAGCCGGGAGACGCGGTCGGACACCGCCGGTGCCGACAGGTCCACCGCCTCGCCGATGTCGCTGTAGGAGCGCCGGCCGTCGGCCGCGAGGATCCGCAGGATCTCCGCGTCTGTCTCGTCGAGGTCTCGCACGACCCTCAGTACGGGTCGTCGCGTGAAGAGCGTGTCCCGACTCCGGAGCCGGTCACGGGGCGTCACGCCCGGAGGCGGTCCCCCGCGGTTCGCCGTGTGCGGCGTCGGTTCCGCCCCCGATGGCGTCCCCGTCGGGCGTCGACGCCGCGAACCGTCCGCCCGATCGAACTGATCGGTCGCACGGGCGAAGCGGGGTGGTCCGCCCGATCCGTGACGGGGTCGGCGGTCTCACACCGATACGTTCAATTCGGATCGCACGAACGGATCAGTCATGCCCCAACTCACCGCGCGAGCGGCCGGGCGAGATCTCCTCCGCTGCCGACGCTGCGGTACGGAGTTCCCCGAGGGACAGGCGACGGATGACGGCTGGCACTACGCGTGCCCGGAGGACGGCTGCGGCGCCACCGGGATCGGCGAGGGTCTGAAGCGGGTCGACTGACCGACGCCGACGCGGCGTCGTCCCCGGGCGATGCCGGCGGGGTCGTCGGTCGACGGCCGTCGCGCGCGGGTCGCCCCCGGAGACGCCGGCTGTCGGCCGGCCCGCCAGCGTCGACTCACACCCTTTTTCTCCCCGGCCGCCGGAGCTTCGCGCGATGACCGACCGTCCGTTCGACCCCGAGGAGTTGGGTCTCGTCGCCGGGCTGGAGATCCACCAGCAGCTCGACACGGCGACGAAGCTGTTCTGCGACTCGCCGACGACGCTCAGGGAGCCCGAGGAGTCCGAGCGCACGATCGCCCGGTACCTCCACCCGACGAAGTCCGAACTCGGCGAGATCGACGAGGCGGCCCTGGAGGAGTCGCAGGTCGACCGCCGGTTCGAGTACCTCGCGTACGACACGACCTGTCTGGTCGAGGAGGACGACGAGCCGCCCCACGAGATCGACGACGAGGCGCTGACGGTGGCGATGCAGATCGCCGACCTGCTCGACATGGACGTGGTCGACCGGGCGCACGTGATGCGGAAGATCGTCATCGACGGGTCGAACACCTCCGGCTTCCAGCGCTCCACCCTGCTCGCCCGGGAGGGGGAGATCGAGACGAGCGACGGCGCCGTCGGCATCGAGGACCTCATGCTGGAGGAGGAGTCCGCAAAGCGCGTCGCGGAGACCAACGAGGGCGTGCGCTACTCGCTGGACCGGCTGGGCATCCCGCTGGTCGAGATCGGCACGAAGCCGGACGTCTCGACGCCCGAGCAGGCGCGGGAGGCGGCCCAGCGTATCGGGATGCTCCTCCGCTCGACGGGCGCGGTGAAGCGCGGCCTCGGCACCATCCGCCAGGACGTCAACGTCTCCATCGAGGCCGGCGCTCGCGTGGAGATCAAGGGCGTGCAGGCGCTCGACCGGATCGACGGGATCGTCGAGACGGAGGCGCGCCGCCAGCGCGAGCTGGTCGACGTGGCGGCCGAACTCGACGAGCGCGGCGCCGCCGTCGGCGACCCCGTCGACGCGACCGAGGTCTTCGAGGGGACCGACTCGGGCGTCATCGCGGGCGCACTGGAGTCCGGCGGCGTCGTCCGCGCGGTCCGCCTCGCGGGCTTCGACGGGCTCGTCGGCCGGGAGATCGCCCCCGACCGCCGGCTCGGCACGGAGCTGTCGGACCACGCGAAGCGCCACGGCGCCGGCGGCATCTTCCACACCGACGAGCTCCCCGCCTACGGCGTCACCGAGGCGGAGGTCGCGGCGCTGTGCGAGGCGGTCGGCGCCGGCGAGGGCGACGCGGTGGCGCTCGTGGCCAACGACCCCGAGACGGCGGAGCGGGCGATCGACGCCGCCGCGGAGCGGGCCGAGGCGGCGATCGAGGGGGTCCCCGAGGAGACCCGGGGCGCAAACGACGACGGCACCACGCGCTACCTCCGCCCGCTCCCGGGGGCGGCGCGGCTCTACCCCGAAACGGACGTGCCGCCGGTGGAGCCGGACCCCGGCGAGGTGGAGACGCCGGAACTGCTCACCGAGAAGACGGACCGCTACGCCGCGGAGTACGACCTCGACCCGGGTCTCGCCGAGCAGGTCGCACACGGCCGACGGATGCCGCTGTTCGAGTCGGTCGTCGCCGACGGCGTCGACCCGACCGTCGCGGCGACGACGCTGGAGTCGACGCTGACGGAACTACGTCGCGACGACGTCGCCGTCGACCGGATCGCCGACGACCACCTGCGCGGGGTGTTCCGGCTCGTCGAGGCGGGCGACCTCGCGAAGGAGGGCGTCGGCGACGTGCTCGCGGTGCTCGCGGAGCGCCCCGAACTCGACGCCGAGGCGGCGGTCGAGGCAGCCGGCCTGTCGGGCGTCGGCGAGGAGGAGGTGCGCGAGGCGGTCGCCGAGGTCATCGAGCGCAACGCCGACCAGGTCGCGGCCGAGGGCATGGGCGCGTTCTCCGGGCTGATGGGCGAGGCGATGGGCGCGCTGCGCGGGAAGGCCGACGGCGAGGTGGTGAGCGACGTGTTGCGCGAGGAGATCCGGAAGCGGGCGTGATCGGGACCCCGGTATCGGTCGTCGATGCTCGGCCGTTCGGCTCTATCGAATTTCCCAGCCAGTAGCAGGACGCTTCCAGCTGTTCGCTAGGTACAATTGATACTGTTAGCAAAGTTTCGAGCAGACAGAACCGACGCATTCTGAAGGGATATCTTCTAGAGGGAAAGGTTGACGTGGTACTTCTTCACAGTGAAGCCATGGTTTCCATTGAACGGATTTCGTTTGTGACGACCGGCCACGAAGCGGACGAACAACTGATCCGAGAGTATATTGCCCCCTCTATAAATCGTCTCGAATCAGTCGATGGCTGTAAGGGAGTACGATTCTCCCGATTTGGTCAGGATCCACGATACGAGAAGAGTGAAGTCATTCTCGGAATCTATGGGGAGTACGAGGTGGTCGTTGAAGCTGAATGCGACCGGTGGGACGAGCTCATTGAAGAGGGTTATATCGAATCGTGGTCAAAGAAAGGGACTCCCTTCGCCAACCAGCCAGAGGATGTACAGGAGATTCTTAGAGAAGCCTACATTCTCGGAAGTCATCTGGCCACAGAGTATTACGAAGCTTTCGACGAGCGCCCCGGATTAGCAGAAGAGGTAACCGATGATTCTGGCCGTCGATATGGTCTTTGGTCGGCATTCCATGTCCTCGCTAATAACATCGGGTACGACGCTGTCGAAGAGGTCGATGCCTATGAAATCCTTCTCCGGGATAGACTTATTGCGCTCACCGAACTCCGTGGTCACGATTTTGTACGCGACCAGATCGACGAATTCCGAGCAGAGCTTGACGAACTCGAAGAGACGGTCGGTGAGCTTGAAGAGCAAGGGGGATTCGAATACTACACTGGACCCGGGTAATCAATACGCAGTAGCTATTTAACGGCTATTTCAGGGACAGGTATGCTGTATCAATAGGCGTTCGACGGAACTGCTCGAGTAGTGCAGACCGCGAAAGCCCCCGACGCGCTCGGGTCGCGCGGAACGCGC
>PXRU01000014.1 GCA_003020945.1 Halobacteriales archaeon QS_6_71_20 | reverse complement strand
TGGCCGCCGAACTGCGGGGGGACGTACGTCTCCTCGATGGGCGGTGGACTCACGAGTCGCCGGGCACCGGAGACTGTCCATTCCGGCACCGGTCCGGAGCCGAACGAGCGGGAAGCACCTTTCTGTCTCCCCGGTGTAGCGACCGTATGTCCGCGACGGGCAGACCAAACGAGCGATACGGTATGCCAGTTCGGATCCGGCGAGCGGGCGTGACCCCGCCGGACGCACGCGAGGGGCGAGAAGCGCAGCCGGTGTACTCGGGAGCGAAGCGACCGAGAGCGCGCGAGATGAGCGAAGCGAGTCCAGCGAAGGCGAGCATCGCAGGCGGCCGGGGAGGGTGAGGCTGCGGTGCGATCGGGTGGGACTGAAAGGGGCCGGCGCTGTCGACGAAGCACGACGACGTACGCACCACAGCCGAGGGAGAGGAACGACCGAGGCGAGGAGCACAGCGAGTCACGCGAGTCGACAGCGCCGGGGGCTTTCGTGGTCCGTATCCCAGTCGTCTACGACGTGAAATCAGCGTCGCCGGCCCGGATAGATCCGGATCCCGATGATCACCGTTTTCCGCCACAAGCACCCACAACGGATCGGTGCCACACCAGGAGGAGCTGTCGAACCCCTACGGGATGGACACGGACTGCCGACACTGTCCGGCGCTCGTCGACTGCCGCGACCGCGTCGTCCACGGCTACGGCGACGCCGAGGCGGAGATCCTGTTCCTCGGGGAGGCGCCCACCGCGGGCGCCGAGCGGACGGGCGTCCCGTTTACCGGCGACGAGGCGGGCGAGCGGATCCAGCGCGTCCTCGGCGAGTTGGGCCTCTCGCGGTCGTCGCCCGACGCCGACGAGCCGGACCTCCAGAACGTCTACACCACCTACCTCACGCGGTGTCGCCACCCCGAGCGCCCCCCGACCGACGAGGAGGAGCGCAACTGCGAGCCGTTCCTCAACGCCGAGGTGCGGATGATCAACCCCGAGCTCATCGTCCCCGTCGGCCAGCGCGCGCTGGAGGCGCTGGCCATCGAGTACACCACGCGGGCGCCCGACTCCTTCGACGCCGCGGCCGAGCACGCGACCACGGTACGCGGTCGGGGGTTCGAGCTCCTGCCGATGCGGGACCTCGGGGACCTGACCGACGCGGACGCCGACGCGTTCGTCGACCACGTCACGGAGAACGTCTTCTCGCGCGACTACCGACAGACGAAGGGGCGACGGAGCCGCTGAGCCGCTGACGCCGGCGACCCCGTCGCCGTCGACTCACCAGTACGGCGTCTCCCGACGCGTCGGCGCGGCGCGACGGCCCCACGCGACGGCCGCGAGGACCGCGCCCGCCACGAGCGCGAGCGTCGCGAACAGCCCGACGGGCGCGACGCCGTCGACGCCGGCGCCGGTCGCGACCAGATACAGGAGCGCGGCGCCGCCGGTGAGCAGCGAGACGAGCGAGCCGATCCGCACGAGCGTGCCGACGGGATCCATGTCTCGGCTGCGTCGGGGCGTGTGATAACCCCTTTGCCTGTGGTCCCCCCATCGACCGGTATGACAGTCGTCGCCGTCCTCGCGGATCCCCCCCGTCCCGGACTCGCCGTGCCCGACCTCGCGGCAACGACCCCGCTGTCGGCCGCCGAGGCGGCCGAGCTGTACGCCGCGACGCTGAAGGACACGTTCCGCGCCGTCGAGCGCTCCGGCGGCGACCTGCTCGTCAACTACCGCCCGGACGAGCGCCTGCCCGACGAGCACGTCACCGACACCCCGAGCGCGGCCGAACTGCGCGCGCTCGCCGTCGAGGCGCTGGACGACGTCGACGACATCCGCTTCGAGCCGCAGGTCGGCTCCACGCCCTCCGCGCGGGCGGGTAACACCGCGACCCACCTGCTGCGCGAGGAGGGGGTCGACTCCGTCGCGGTGACCCGGGGGACCGCGCCGCTTCTGGCCCGCAAGACGATCGACTCGGCGGCGATGAAGCTCCGGGCCAACGGGACCGTCCTCGGCCCGGCGACGCGGGGGCGAAGCTACTACGCGGGCTTCGCCGGCCCCGTCGACTTCGAGGACGCCCTCGGCGACGCGGAGCTGGAGACGCTCGTCGACCGCGCGAACGACGCCGGCCACGACGTCGAGTTCCTCCCGCTGCGGGCGACCGTCGAGACGGGCGCCGAACTTCGCCACCTCCTCCCGGTGCTGTGGGGCCGGATCGAGGCCGAGCGCGTCGTCCCCGAGCACGCCGCGACGGTCGTCCACGACCTCGGACTCCGCGTGCGCGACGGCGCGGTCGTCGCGGACGGGGCGGGCGACGATCGATAGGCCTTAGACGCCGACGGCGGTAGTGTCGGCCGCGGTGGGGTGGCAGAGTGGCCCATTGCGTCTGCCTTGAAAGCAGATGGCGCAAGCCTCCTGGGTTCGAATCCCAGCCCCACCGAGCTTCCGACGACGAACACGGTCAGCAGTACGCTCGCGATCCCGTACGGCGGTACGCTCGCGATCCCGTACAGCAGTACGCCCGCGACCCCGTACAACGGCACGCTCGCGACCCCGCGTGTCACTCCCCTTCGGTCAGCGCCGCCGCCACGCGCTCGGCGATCCACTGGTGCCCCTCGGCGTTCGGGTGGACGCCGTCGAGCGTCCGCTCGCGCCACGCCGAGACGGAGCGCGCGACCGGGACGTGCGTCGCGACGCGTTCCGCGAGTAGTTCGTCGTACGCGAGCGAGCGGTCCGGCTGCGCCCCGTCGAACGGCACCGACCCCGGCTCGTCGAGGCGGAGCAGCGGCACCGGCCCGACGAATGCGTGGCGGTCGACCGCCGGCGCCGCGGCCAGCGTCCGGTCCAGGTCGCCGGCGGCCCGGCCGAACGCCGGCTTCCCGACTCGGGGCGTGCCGTCGCGCAGTTGGGCGTCGTTGTGGCCCGCGTGAACGAGGACGGTCAGCCGGTCGGCGGTCGCGGCGCGCGCGACGGCGTCCGCGAGGGTGTCGCCGAGGTCCGCGAGCGCGACCCCGGTTCGGGCGTGAAGCGAGAGCCGACGGTCGCCGGGGCCGGGCAGCAGCGGCACGAGCCGGTGCGGCCACGGGAGCGCCCCGCAGCGGTGACCCAGGGGGACGCTGTCCCCGACGACGACCAGCACGGGAGCCTCAGCCGAGCCGTCCGGCGACGAACCGCCACAGCCCCAGCGAGACGGAGCCGACGACGACCATCACGACCGCGAACGCGACCGCGACGCCGCCGTCGACGTACGGCGTCGCGCGGAGCGCGAGGCCGACGACCGCCGCGGGGATCCACGAGCGGACCGCGAGCGGTACCGACGCCTTCGCGGACTCCGCGGCGCCGGCGGAGTACGCCCCGATCAGCGGCGCGGCGACGACCCACCCGAGGAGGAACGGCGCGGCCACGCCCAGCAGCGCGCCGACGGCGGCGACGCTCGTCGGCGGGAACGGGACCGTGCCGTGCCGGAGCGTGCCGGCGTAGATGAACGCGACGATGACGAGCAGGTCGCCGACCGAGAGCGGGAGCGCGGCGGCGTCGACCCGGCTCGCGAGAAACGAGTCCGAGCCCGTGTTCGTTGCCATGTGCGGTCGTTCGTCCGCCCGGGTTTAACGGCCCCGTTCCTCCTCGACGGCCGTCGAGGACCCGGGGGCCGACCCCCGAGGGTCGGGAGACGTCGTCGGCTTCACCCCGACGACGGTGTAGCCGAAGCCCGGGTCGACGACGCGTCCGCGGAGTCCGGCCTCCTCCAGCAGCGCCGCGAGGTCGGCGGGCGTGCGGAACCGCGAGTCCATCCCGACGAGCGATTCGAGGCGGGCCAGTGCCCGGCCGCGCCGCGTCTCGGGGTCGAACTCCCGGACGACGACGACGCCGCCGGGCGCGAGCGCGCGGGCGACCGCCCGGAGCGCCCCCTCGGCGTCGGGGAAGTGGTGGAGCGCGTCGGCGACGACCGCCGCGTCGACACGGCCGTCACACAGCGGGAGGCGGACGGCGTCCGCGCGGACCGCGGGGACGCCCGCCTCGCGGGCGCGCCGGAGCATCCCCGGCGAGTAGTCGAGGACGGTCGCCTCGACGCTCAGCTCTCGCAGCGCTCGCGCCGCGCGACCGGTACCGCCGCCGAGGTCGACGGCGCGTTCGACCGGACGGTGGGCGAACGCCAGCCCGGCCCGCAGGTCCCTCGGGCGCACGGGCGGCATGAACAGGTCGTACACCGGGGCGATGCGGTCGAAGAACCCCACGTCGCCGTGGCCGAACATGTCGATACCACGCCGCGCACGGAGTTAGCCGTGGCGCTGAAGCCCCGCCGGACGCAACGTCGGCCGTGGAGTTCCGCCTGCTCGGGTGGCCGGACGAGGACGTCGTCCTCAGGCTCGACCACCGCGCGTACGCCTACGCCGGCAAGTTCGCGACCTCGAGCACCGGCAAGGCCGTCGCGCTCGACGCCGACGGCGCCGGCGACGGCCCCGAGGCGTTCGAACTCCCCGACGAGCCGAGGCGGGAGTACGTCGACCCCGTCGCCGTCGTCGCGTTCAACGCCGACCGGACCGACCCTGACGCCGTATGGCTCCGCTACGTGAGCGTCCGCCGGGAGCGCCGCGGCGAGGGCGTCGGGACGGCGCTGTGTGCGTTCGTCGTCGCCCGCGCGGCCGACCGCGGCTTCGACCGCGCGCGCATCGCGGTCAACAACGCCTACAGCTTCGAGGCGCTGTCGAAGGCCGGGTTCGCGTGGACCGGTCGCGAGACGGGGATCGCGGAGCTCGTGCTCGAACGCCCGACCGACGCGCCCGCCCGCTGCGACCCGGCGGCGTACCGCGAGGGGCTGGCGACCATCGCCGAGCGCGACGACGTGGGCGATGACGAGCGCGCGTTCGCCGAGCGGAAGCGCGAGCGCGGCCCGCCCGACGTGATCGACGCCGCCCGGTGACCCCGGCCGGTCGACGGCGTCGTCGCCCCCGAAGACACTTGTCCCGCGCCGCG
Source organism: Halobacteriales archaeon QS_6_71_20 (assembly GCA_003020945.1). Taxonomy (GTDB): domain Archaea; phylum Halobacteriota; class Halobacteria; order Halobacteriales; family Haloferacaceae; genus Halobaculum. Next base: position 53,900 of record PXRU01000014.1, on the reverse strand, counting down.
GTCCGTGCGGTATGCCCGGCACACGCATCGCCGCCGGCGAGCGCGTCACCCTACGGACCGTCGAGCGCGAGGACGTGCCGTTCCTCCAGCGCGCGTTCACAGAGCCCCGGATCCGCTACCCGCTCGGCAACGCGGTGCGGAACCGCGAGGAGATCGCGGACCGCTTCGAGGACCACGACGGCACGCGCTTCCTGGTTTGTCTCGACGGCGACGACCCCGGCCCGGACCCGGACGCCGTCACTGCCGACCGCGACCCCGACGCCGGGGAGACGCGGCCGATCGGCTCCGTCGGGGTCGAGGACGCCGACTGGAAGCGCCCCGAACTCGGCTACTGGCTCGGCCCCGAGGTCCACGGCGAGGGGTACGGCGCGGAGGCGGTCGCCCTGGTCGTCGACTACGTGTTCCGAACGTGCGACCACCCGGCGGTCGGTGCGGGTGCCTACGAGTTCAACGACGCCTCTCGCGGACTGCTGGAGTCGCTCGGCTTCGAGGAAGAAGGCCGGACTCGCCGTGATCGCTTCATCGACGGCGAGTACGTGGATACAGTGCAGTACGTGCTTCTGCGGGAGGAGTGGCGGGAGTCGTCGGAGTAACCGACGAACTGTCCGCGAAACACAGTTAGCGGCGTTTCCATCCGATGTGAGTGTAGTAGTGATCGTGTCCTCAGGCGAATACTCCACACAGTTTCGAGCCGCCAGTTCGTGTCGGCTATCGTCGTCTCCGTACTCGTTGCCCGGATTTCGACAGACTACAGACAAAACGGCGCGCACAAAACACATACGATCGGAGGATGGATGTAACGTACGGGAACAAGTGAAGACGGAGTCACCGTGTCCGAGCCGTACCTGGAAAGCGTTCTTGATTCTCGGGAGTGGTCTGTTCGTCCTCCAGTTACTCTCGATGGACGGAGACGAGCAACTGCTCCCGGTCGCTGGAATCGTTCTCCTCGGGACGGCGGCACTCGCGGGTGGCCTGTACTACGGACTCGTGAGTAATTGAGAGGGAGACGATCTCATTCAGCGTGAGCAGCGTGAACGTGTTGTCTACACAATTGGTTGGCCCTGTTTGGTTTCCAGATTATAAGCGTCGTCACCCCAGCCGTGGTCGTGGGCAGGCTGTGTATAGCCGTACTGTATAACATCGTAATCGTTGGTGTCTGACTGGTCTCGCTAGTGTTCTTGTACACCTCGGTGAACTGTTCGATGTACCCGATCTTCTTGTCTGCGTAGACCGAGGTGTCTTCCGAGATCGATCCGAGCTTGGTCCAATCGTCGCTTGGGTCGAAACTACTCACTGTTTGGCGTGCTGCCGCGAAGTCGTTTAGCTTCGTGTGTGCACGTCGAGTCGGTATCTCCGCCTCGCCGGCCGGCACGTACTTCGGGAGGTACCGGATCGTGATGGTCGGGGCTTCCGTCGATTCATGCGATCCCATAGCCTACGATATCCTTCGCCGAGCCACCGCTTCGTCGACGGCGAGCACCGCGACCTGGTTCGGTACGGCCTCCTGCACGAGGAGTGGTCCGGGGGCGGGGACGACTGACCCGCCGTCGCTCGCCGCCGTTGCCGCCGCGGTTCCGCCCGGCGCGGTTCCGACACGGGAGCTTCAAGCACCGTCGCCCCGAAGATCCGTCGATGGGAAACGCGGATCTCCGTGACATCGCACACGTCGACGAGGTCGCCTTCGAGGACGTCTCAGGCGTCGTCGCGGTGGACGCACACAACTGGCTGTACCGCTACCTCACGACGACGGTGAAGTTCACCAGCGAGCGCCGCTACACGACCGAGGACGGGAAGGAGGTCGCGAACCTGCTGGGCATGGTGCAGGGGCTGCCGAAGTTCTTCGACAACGACCTGACGCCCGTGTTCGTCTTCGACGGCGGCGTCACCGACCTGAAGGACGACGAGGTGGAACGGCGTCGGGAGGCGCGCGCGGACGCCGAAAAGCGGCGCAGGGCGGCCGCGGAGCGCGGCGACGCCGCCGAGGCCGCCCGGCTGGAGGCACGCACCCAGCGCCTCACCAACACGATCCACGAGACGTCCCGGGAGCTGCTGCGCCTGCTCGACGTGCCCATTGTCGAGGCGCCCGCCGAGGGGGAGGCGCAGTGCGCGCACATGAACCGCGTCGGCGACGCCGACTACTCCGGCAGCGAGGACTACGACACCCTCCTGTTCGGCGGGCCGACGACGCTCAGACAGCTTACCTCGAAGGGGGACCCCGAGTTGATGGACCTGGAGCGAACGCTCGCCGACCACGACATCACCTACGAACAGCTCGTCGACGTGGCGATGCTGTGCGGGACGGACTTCAACGAGGGGGTCCGCGGGATCGGCCCGAAGACGGCGCTGTCCGCGGTGAAAGAGCACGGCGACCTGTTCGCGGTGCTTTCCGACCGGGGGGCGGACATGGCCTACGCCGACCGCATCCGCGAGCTGTTCCTCGACCCGCCCGTCACCGACGAGTACGAGTTCGACACGACGATCTCGCCGGACGTGGACGCCGCCCGCGCGTACGTCGTCGACGAGTGGGAGGTCGACGAGAGCGAGGTGGCCCGCGGCTTCGAGCGGATCGAGGAGCGGTTCACCCAGACCGGATTGGACGACTGGGCCTGAGCGTCAGGGTTCCGGTCGCGCGATCCCCGGGTCGGCGGCCGGATCCGATGGGATTAACACGCCACGTCGGATACCCTGTGATGCGCTCGGTTGGTGTAGTCCGGCCAATCATGTTGGCCTTTCGAGCCGACGACCAGGGTTCAAATCCCTGACCGAGCATCCCGCGAGGAACGGAGCGACGAGCGGACGCGCAGAAACGGGATCCGAAGCGGACGGATCGCGGCGGCCGAGCGACGCGAGACCGACCGTCCCGGCGTGGTCCGGATCCCCCGACAGAGCATCTCCTGATAGACGTCGAGCACGTGAGCGACGCGACCGACCGAGCGCCCTCGAAGGATCCGAACGCGCCGCGTAGCGGGCACGCTCGATGAGGAGTCGACTCCTCGGCAGAGAACAGCTTCCGGCGCTCGACCGTCGAGCCGGCGGTACGGCGCGGTCGAGCGCGCCGGACGGCTCCCCCCCCGTCCGGCCCGAGGGAGTGCGGTCGCGGACCGCTTACCGCTCGATGACGGTGCCGCTGGCGCCGACGGCGATGTCCGTCGAGCCGCGGACGACCGCCTTCAGGTTCGCGCCCGTCGGCGTGTCGAGCTGCGTCCACGCGCCGTCCGCCAGCTGGAACACCTTGCCGCCGCCGCCGACGGTCAGGCCGCTCCCGGCGTCGACCTCGATGTCGCGAAGCGTCGCGTCGCCCAGGTCGGTCGGGGTCCACTCCGCCCCGTTCCAGTCGTACACCGTCCCGCCGCCGCCGGCGACGTACACCTCGTCGGCCCCGTCGCTGTCGACCGCGTAGAAGTCGACGTTCGCGTTCTCGATGCCGATCCGGTCGTAGGTGGCGCCGTCGTCGGTCGCGAACACCGTCTGGTTGCCGTCGACGGCGTGGCCCGCGCGGTCGGCGTGGAAGTCGATGGCGTTGACCGCCGACCCCGATCCGGGCGTCACCTGGTCGAACGTCTCGCCGGCGTCGAAGCTGTAGTAGATCTTCCCGGAGTCGCCCGCGATGTAGACGTTCTCCTCGTCGGCGGAGCCGATCACGTTCACGTCGTTGAAGTTGTTCGTCACGTCGTTGGGCGCCGAGTAGTCCGTGAGACTCCCCGTGGTCACGTCGTACTCGCCGATGGCGCCCGAGGCGCCGACGAACCACAGCCGCTCGCCGTCGTCGGAGACGTCGGCCCCGAACAGCGCGTTGCCGTTGCCCGTCGGGCCGCCGTCGAGGACGCTCGTCCACCCCGCGTCGGTCCGGCGCAACACGATTCCGCCGCCGCCGACGGCGAACGCGCCGGCGTCGGTGTATGCGACGTCGTACAGGCCGCGATCGACCGGCGTCTCCGCGACGCGCCAGTCGGCGGCGGCGGCCGTCCCCGCCGAGGCGAGGACTCCCCCCGCGATGAACGTTCCCGCGAAACCCTTCAGCGCCGTCCGTCTCGTCGTATGCGTGCGTCGATCCATCGGTGTGCCTCCGACCGTTCGTACGCCGTCGTCTCACTTACCCCCATTCCGTGCCGTCGCGGTCGCCGGCCGGGCGTCTCCCCGGACGGTGAGCGAGTCCCCGCGCGGCGGGAAGTGAAAACACACTTCCGGTCCGGCCCGGAGTGATCGTCATGCGACCGGACGAGACGCCGGCCGAATCCTCCGGCGTCGCCGCCGCCGCGACGGTCACGCGCGTCCGGGCGACCGTCGGCTACAACCTCGCGTACGTCGCGCTCGGCGTCGGCCTCGGCCTCCTCGCGGCGACCGACGCTCCGGCACCCGCGGCCCTCCGGGCCGGCGCCGTCCCCGTCGCTGCCTACGCGCTGTCGACGTTCCTCACGAAGGGGTCGGCCTCCGTCGCCGACGCCGTCCACGACCGGGCCGTCGACGAGGACAACCCCTCGACGGAGCGGGTCGCGGCCGCGGTCGACCGCCTCGGCGTCGACGTCTGCTGGAGCCTGTTCGTCGCCGAACTGGTCTGCGGGCTGGCGATCGCCGGCTGGGTCGCGGTTCGCGTCGGCGCGGCGTGGCCGCTGTGGGTCGTCTCGGCGACCGGGCTGCTCGGGTTCGTCTACTCGTACCCTCCGCGACTGAAGGAGCGCGGGCTGTGGAACCACGTCGTGACGACCGGGGTCGACGTCGGCGCGGTGGTGCTGGCGACGGCGGCCCTGGTCGCCGGGCGGCTCCCGGCCGCCGCGGCCGTGGCCGGCGCCGTCGTGTTCGCGTACACCTTCGGCTACCACCTCGTCCACCAGGCGGCCGACGCCCACTACGACCGCGGTGCCGGGGTGGAGACGTTCGCGACCCGCGCCGGGGTGCCGCGGACGCTCGCGGTCGCGGCCGGCTGTACGGCCGTCGCCGCGGGCGGGTCGGTCGCGCTCGGCTACCCCCTCGTGGCCGTCGCGTCGCTGCTCGTGACGGCGTGGTACGTCCACCTCTACCGGCTGAGCCGCGGGCGGCCGCCGAAGGGTCGTACCGACGCCGTCGCCGACCGGTTCGACGTGGCCCGCGTCGCGACCGCGCTCAACGCCGCCGCCGCCGCCGCCGTCTGGGTCCGCGCGGTCGCGCCGGCGCCGACGCCCCTCTGGTGAGCGGGCGGCGGGGGCTCCGCACCGTCGGCGATGTCCGTGTTGACAAACGATTTACGCCGGCAGCCGTCGGATCCCATATGGACGGCGACAGCGCCGGCGAGACCGTCAGGGGTGTGACGCGCAAGCGGGCGAACGTGCTCGCGGCGGTCGCCGCCGGCACCGCCCGCAAGCCGGCGCTCGTCGACGCGCTGGAGGTGTCCCGCTCGACGGTCGACCGCGCGGTCGACGACCTCACCGACGCGGGACTGGTCGCCGACGAGGGCGGCGAGGTCGTCGCGACCGCCGCGGGCACGCTCGCGCTCTCGGCGCGCCGCGAGTACGAGGCGCTCACCGACGCGCTCGGCGAGGCCGCGCCGCTTCTGGCCGCGACGGCGGAGGACGCCCCGCTGGACCGAACGCTGTTCGCGGGCGCCGACGTGGCGATCGCCGACCCGCAGGCGCCGGAGGCGGCGCTGACGCCGGCGGTCGAGGCGGTCGCCGAGGCCGACCGCCTCGAAGGGTTCGCCCCGGTCGTGAAGTCGAACTACGCGTCGCTCGTGTACGAGGGGGTTCGCGAGCGCGGCCTCACGGTGGAACTGGTCGTCGGCCGGGAGACGCTGGCGTCGGCGGCGTCGGTCGCGACCCCGGGCGGACGCGACGACCTCGCGGCCGTGCTCGCGGCCGGGCCGGTCACGCTGCTGGGGACCGACGAGGCGCTCCCATACGCGCTGTGGATCGCCCGCGTCGAGGACGGCGACGACACGGTCGGCGTGACGGTCCACGACGGGGGCGCCATCGTCGGCGTCGTCGCGAACGACGACCCCGCGGCCGTCGAGTGGGCCGAGGGCGTGTACGCCGACTACCGGGCGGCCGCCGAGCCGGTCGACCCCGAATCCGTCGCGGACGAGGTGGGGTGACCGGCCGCCGCCCCCTTCACCGGAGCTTTCGGTAGCTCTCCTCCAGGTCGATCATCGGCTCGGGGTAGTCGATACCCAACTGGACGCCGTGCTCCGCCTGCTCCTGCTCGCTCATGGTCCACGGCTCGTGGACCTTTCGCGGCGGCACCTCCGACAGCTCCGGGATCCAGTGGGTGACGTACTCGCCGTCGCCGTCGTACTTGTTGGCCTGCTTGACGATGTTGAAGTAGCGGTCCCGATTGTCGTTGCCGACCCCCGCGATGTACGCCCAGTTGCCGTAGTTCGAGGCGGGGTCGTAATCGACCAGCTGCGTCTCGTAGTAGGCGGCCCCGCGGCGCCAGTCGATCCGGAGGTTGTTCGCGAGGAAGGAGGCGGCGTTCTGACGGGCGCGGTTGCTCTGGTAGCCGGCACGGTTCAGCTCCCGCATCGCCGCGTCGACGAACGGGATCCCCGTCTCGCCGGCCGCCCACCGCCGGAACTGCGCGTCGTCCTCGCGCCAGTGGATCCCGTCGCGCCCGCGGATCCCGCCGGGGCGGAAGAAGTCGGCGCCGTGCTTGGCGAACTGGAACTGGAAGAAGTCCCGCCAGATCAGCTCGAACAGCAGCCAGTACGTCGAGTCGTTGGCGACGCGCTCGCGCTCGTACCGCTTCACCTCGCGGCGCACCCGCCGCGGCGACAGACAGCCCTCGTTGAGCCACGCCGACAGCTTCGAGGAGAACCCCTGCCCGACCAGCCCGTTTCTCGTCTGCTTGTACTCCCTGAGGCGGTCCTCCTCGAAGAGATACCGCTCCAGGCGAGCCAGCCCGGCCGACTCGCCGCCGTCGAACGCGACCGCGGCGCGGTCGTCGTCGGGGGGCTCCCCGGGGCCGATCTCGTCGAGCGACGGGACCGACCCCGCGCCGACCGCGTCGACGGGGGCGGGCGGGAGCTCCGGCTCCGGCAGCGGCTCCCGCACGGTCGCGCGGTTCTCGACGGTCTTCCGGAAGCTGGTGTAGGTGTCCGATATCTCGGTGTACTCGACCGGCAGGTCGTTGAGGTGATACAGCGTGTGCGTCCAGTGGCGCCGCGGGGTCACGTCCAGCCCGCGAAGCCGCCGACGGACGGCGTTCTCGACCCCCATCTCCTCGGGCAGCGGGCGCGTCGCGAAGTGGACCTCGTCGGCGTCGACCACCTTCGCGACCGCCGGGACGACGCGCTCGGGCGTGTCGTGGCGGACGACCAGCTCCGAGTCCCGCTCGCGGAGGCGCTCGCGGAGGTCGACAACCGACTCCCGGCGGAAGCGGGCGCGGTGGGCGCCGGTCTTCTCGAACCGGAAGGAGTCGTCGCCCCCGAACGCCCGCTCGCCGTACTCGCGGGGGTCGAACGCGTACACCGGCACCAGCTCCTCGGCGTCGGCGGCCTCCAGCAGCGCCTCGTTGTCGTGGAGGCGGAGGTCGCGGCGAAACCAGACGACTGCGGTGTCAACGGCCATCGAACGTACCACGGGCGCGACGGACTTGAACTCGTCCACCGAGGCGGCGGATCCGACTCCGCGTTCGGCGCGATGGGGGTCGACGGGCGGCGGGCCGGCCGACCGACGAGCGTCGGCGCGGGGTTCGGGTGCGCGCGAGCGAGAACGGTCACGCGGGCGAGGATCACCCGCGCGGGCGACGCCTCAGGCCAGCCACTCGTCGGGCTTGGTGTCGTAGTCGACGTCGTCGGCCGCGATCCGCTCGGCCAGCTCCGGCTCCAGCGCGTGCCGCTCCACGGAGTCGCCGTCGTACCGGAGCCGGATCGCGGTCTCCTCGCCGGTCGGCTCGCGGCCGCGACGCCGCGCCACCTCCAGTTCGTGGTCGTCGTACTCCGTGACCACGGTCGCGAGGTTGACGGGGCGACCCCACAGCTCGAACACGCGCTCCAGCGTCTGTTTCGCCTGTTCGAGGTCGAGCGCGACGCCGTTGTATCGGTGGCCCAGGAGGAGCTCCCCGCGGTTGGCGTAGTTGCCGTCGTACGCCGCGATCGTGGGCTTCCCGAAGTTGGTGAACCGGAGCAGCAGCTTCCGTTTCACGTCGTCGGGGTCCGTCGAGGCGACGCGGTACCCCTCGGCGGCCTCGGAGTACTCGTAGGTGAAGTAGTTCCCCTCGACGACGAACTCCTCGGTGAGGAACTCGTCGATGAACGTCACGTCGTTGTGGCTCTCGCGCACCTCCCGCATCCGCTCCCAGCCGGCGCCGTAGTCGACGTCCGCGAGCGCCGACTCCACGTCCGGGTAGCGCTCGTCGTCGAACATGTAGCGGGCGCGCCGCTCCAGCTCCGTCCGGTCGATGCGTTCGAGGAACCCCCGGTTGGCGGGCTTGGCCAGCGAGAAGTGCCGCTCGCACAGCCCCTCGTAGGTGAGCACCGCCCACGGGTACGCGTCGACGTCGAGATCGCCCTCGCGCGCCCGAGCGAGGGCGTCGGCGTCCACCCGCGGGTCGTCCGGGTCGAGTCGGTCGAGGCTGTCGGCCGTGAGGCCGGCGATCTCGGGATCCGGCTCCAGCAGGTCCGCGACCGTCTCGAAGTCGACCACGTCGTGGAAGTTGCGCCACGTCACCCCCTCGACGCGCAGCAGGCGGTCGACGACCTCGCGGCGGTTGGCGCTGTTCTCGACGTACTGCCAGATCGCCAGCCCCAGCGAGTAGGGGTTCAGCCCGGACGAGTCGAGGACCCGGGACATGTGGTCGGCGTACGTGAGGAACTCGTCGTCGCCGGCGAAGCGCTCGTCGCCCATCATCAGCGACTCGTGGAAACTGGCCCACCCCTCGTTCATCACCTTCGTCATCTTCTGGGGCGCGAAGTAGTACGCCTCCCGCCGGAGGATCTCGATGACGTCGTCCATCCACGGCTCGCGGTCGACGGCCTTCCCCTCCTCGTCGTCGAAGCGCTTGCCGTGCTCGCGGAGGTACGAGAGCACGTCGGGGCGCGGCTCGGCGAGCCCTTCCCCCTCGCGCTGCTCGTCGACCCACTCCTCGTCGAACACCTGGTCGCGCACCTCCGTCGAGAGGCCGAGCCGGTCGAGCCGCTCCTCGATGTCGGCGATCTCCTCGTCGATCTCGGCGTCGTCGCCCCGCTCGGCCGCGAGCGCGCGGTGCTGGTCGATCGTGTCCTCGACGCAAAGCACCGCGTCGATCAGCCGCTCCACCTCGCCGCGGTCGATCTCCGGGTCGGCGGCGTACTCGCCGACCGTCTCGGCGTGCTGCTCCAGCATCGCCGCCGCGTCCGGGTCCTCCCGCTCGCCGGCGAAGCGGCCGAACCACTGGTTGTTGCGGAAGAAGTCCGCGTGCGCCTCGACGTGGGTGATCACCGCCTTCTGGTCTGCGGGGGTGTTCGACTCCTGCAGGAACGCGTGACAGGGGTTGTCGTTGTTGACGATCTCGAACGCCTTCCCCATCCCGAAGGTGTCCTGCTTGCGCTGGCGGTCGTACTTCATCCCCCACCGCCAGTGCGGGTACCGCGTCTGGAACCCGTCGTAGGCGATGAGCTCGTTCATCTCCTCGTGGGTCACGACCCAGTAGTTCACCGGATACGGCCGGAGGCCCAGCTTCTCGGCCAGCTGTCCGGCCCGCTCGGCGGGCTCCTCCAGTTCCGCGGCGACGCGTCGGGTCGCGATCCTGTCGTCGTGAATCATGTCAGGTGTCGTCCTCCGTCGAGAGGATCCGCTCGATGGCGTCGGTCACATCGTCGGGGCCGCCGACGCGCGCGACGACGACGTTGTCGCGGTCGGCCAGCTCCTGTTCCACCTCCTCGGCGTGGGTGGCGTTGATCGCGTTGCCGCCGGGCTGCGTCTCCACGTACGCGTGGAGGTTGGCATCGATCTCCCGCATCATCGGGACGACGTTCTCGACGGTGTCGTTGCTGGAGTTCTCCGAGTCGCCGGCGGCGAACACGTAGCGGTTCCACTCCGCGAACGGGTACTCCTCGAGGACCTCCGCGGCCAGCTCGTAGGCGCTGGAGATGCGGGTCCCCCCGCCCGAGCGGATGCCGAAGAACTCCCCGCGCTCGACCTCCCACGCCTCGGCGTCGTGGGCGACGTAGCGGAACTCCGCCTCGTCGTATTTCCCGGTGAGATACCAGTCCAGCGGCGTGAACGTCCGCTCGACCAGCTCACGCTTGGTCTTGCGCATCGAGCCGGAGACGTCGCGGATGTTGACCACGACGACGTTCTTCTGGCGCTTCTCGACCACCTCCGGCTGGCGGTAGCGCTCGTCCTCCCGCCGGAAGGGGACGTCCCGGAGGCCGTCCCGGCGGATCCGCGCGGAGATCGGGTCGCGCTCGACGCGCGCCTCGAACGCCTCGAAGGAGTCGTACTCACCGAGCGAAACGCCCTCCCGCCGTATCTCGTCGAACGCCTCGCGGATCCACGCCAGCGAGACGAGCACGTGCTCCTCGCGGCAGTACTCGAACACGTCGCGGGCGTCCGCGCCGGCGACCCGGCACGCCTCCCGGACGTACGACTCGTCGAAGTCGGTGGCGAGCTTCCGCTTGAGGCCGCGCTTGAACAGCTGCTCGAAGTCGAGCGTCGAGTTCGGCCCCGCGCGGGCCAGCTCGGTGTAGTCGCCCTCGATCTCCTCGACGACCCGCTTCCCCTTCGGGTCGAGATCCAGCCCCAGCTCCTCGTCGAGCTCGCGGGCGAACTCCTCTGGGTCCATCTCGTAGTAGCCGTGCTCGCCCCCCTCCTCGCCGGGCTCGCCGTCCTCGTCGCCGTCGCCGTCGCCGTCCTCCGGGTCGCCGGGCACGTCGACGGGCCGGCCCGGCTCCGGCGTCCCCTCGCCGCCCTGGCCGACGCCGCCCATGTCGCGGCGGTCGTACTCGAAGGCGGGGAGGTCGACCAGCTTCACCGGGATCCGGACGTTGTCCCGGGAGGAGCCCGAGAGGTCGCCCTCGCGGATGAACTCCGAGAGGTCCGGCCGACGCTGCTCGCCGATCTCCCGGAACCGTTCGAGGTCCTCCCTCAGTCCCATCCGCCCTTCACCTCGCGCATCACGTGTCTGCTGGCCAGCTCGGCCGACGCCTCGCTGTACCCCTGTTCGGTCGTCATGTGTTCGACGGTGCGGGCCTTCACGCGCGCCGTCTCCGTGTCCGTCGGCGGGTCGTCCCACTGGGCCGGGTCGAGGTCCTCGTGGATGCGGCGGACGTCCTCCCAGGAGTGCGCCTCCAGCACCGCGCGGATCACCGGCACCGTCGAGAGGTCGACGTCGGCGACGGAGAACTCGTCGTCGCGGTGCTCCCAGGCGTAGCGGTTCAGCGCCGTGATCACCGTTTCCTCGCGGAACCGCTCGACGGCCTCGCCGGGCTCGTTGCCGAGGTAGTCGTCGTCGTCGAAACGGCCGAGGTGCTCCGTCTCGAACACCTTCATCAGCAGCGGGTCGGGGTCGACCGTCCCGCGGTCGGTGTCGACCTGGCCGTCGGCGTCCCACGCGAACACGTGCTCGACGTACTCGGCGACAGTCTCCTCGGGGACCCCTTTGTCCGCAAGCACCGCGTCGAGCACGTCCGCCTCCTGGAGCTCGAACGCGTGGCTTTTCACCGCCGCCAGCCGGGTTTCGTACTCGGCGACCTCCGCCCGCGAGAACACCGGCGCCGTCGCCAGCCCCTCCGCCATCGCGTGGAGCACGTCCTCCGGCGTGATCACGTCCTCGACGGGAAGCTCCGGGTGGGTGCGGTCGGTGTCGCCGTGGAGGAGGTCCGCGACCGTGTCGCGGGTGTACGTCACCGGGATCCCGTGGGCGCCGTCGTCGCCGTCGAACTCGAACTCGTCGCTTTCGATGCGCTCCTCGCCGTCGCGGATCGCCCCGCGGTCGAACAGCAGCGCCTTGTCGACCAGCCCGATCGTGTCGGGGAGCTCCTCGGCGTCGAGCCGGGTGACGACCGCGTACATCGCGGCCGCCTCCAGCGCGTGCGGCGCCAGTTCGCGCTCGCGCAGCCCCCCGCGGTCGTCGCGCATCCGCACCGTCAGCGGCGCCGCCATCCGCTCGCGCAGCTCGTCGTGGGCCGCCTCCGGCTCCGCGGCGTCGACCTCGCCGGCCCACACGCTCGTCTCGTCGGTGAGCTCGCGGTGGATCAGCTCCGTCTCCAGGCTGACGCTGGTGAGATAACGGAACTCGTGGCGGTCGAGGCGGCGCTTCAGCGCCTTCAGGGGGTCGCGGTCGTTGCGGTCGGCGAACTGCTCCAGCTCGGCGTCGAGGTCGGGGTTCGAGATGACGACCAGCTGCGTGTCCAGGTCCATCCCGATTCCCTTGTCGAGCTTCACCCGCTTCTCGTCGGGCACGTTCAACAGCTTCCGGAGGAGGTCGGCGTGCTGGCTGGCGTCCTCGACGACGGTGAGCAGGCCGTTCCCCTGCGAGAGAACGCCGTCGTAGCTGAACGCCCGCGGGTCCTTCCGGCCGCGGCTGTCGAGCTCGCGGAGCATCCCCGGCATCCACGAGCCGACGAGCCGCTCCTTCGGGGAGCCGTCGTCCTCGGCGTGAAGCACTCCGATCCCCTTTCCGACGTCGACGACGTAGTTTTTCACCCGGAGGTGTCTGCGGTCCGTCGCCGCCGAGAACAGGTCCCGGCGGCCGGCGCGGCGGTACCGCTCCTCAAGCTCGTCGAACGCCTCGCGGCTGAACGGGTCGAGATCCGCCTCCGCCCGGATGGGGATGTGGTCGTCGTGTTCGGCGTTGAGCGCCGCCACCAGCTCCGCGCGCACGTCGGGCGGGAACACCGAGAGGGGGTTCGTCTGCACCGGCGACTCGTACCAGTCGTCCTCGGCGTCGTCGTCGGCGGCGTAGCTGAGCCCCCGCTCGTCGCCGGTGGCGGAGATGTTCCACTCGACGGTGTAGCGGCGTCCCGCCTCCGTCTTGGAGTACGCGCGCAGCCCGTTGACGAGACAGCGCTTCAGCTCGGACTTCCCGGTCGCCGTGGGGCCGTCGAACCAGTGGATCTTCTCCTCTTTCCCGCGGCCGGCCGCGACCGTGCGGAGGTCGTCGACGAAGGCGTTGAGCACGCCGGTGTTGCCGAGCACCGCGTGCTCGCCGTCGTTGGCGGGGTCGTCGAAGAAGCGGTAGCGCTCCCGCTCGGTCCCCTCCTCGACGACGGTCCGGGTCCCCATCGACTCGATCGCCGAGAGGACGTACTTCGCGGCGTGGCTCGCGGCGGCGGGGCGCTCGAACGCCAGCTCCAGGAACGCCGACAGCGAGCGCGGCGGCTCGTAGGCCCCCTCCAGCGCCTCGTCGGCGCGCGCGAGGTAGTCGGTGTCGGACATCTCAGTCCTCGAGCTCGCTTTTGGCCACCTCCGCGCCGGCGAACTCCAGCACCTCGCGGGCGCCCTCCGCGGAGTAGCCCTGGTCCTCCAGCGCGCCGACCCACGCCGAGCGCTCGTCGTCGTCGAGCTCCCCGGCCGACACCAGCGCGGAAAAGTTGATGTTGTGTTTCTTGTCCTCCCACAGCTTCCGCTCCAGCGCGCGGCGCAGCCGGTCGTTCTCCTGGGGATCGAAGCTCGACCCCTCGCGGGCGCGGCGACTCACCCAGTTGGCGACCTCCTGGCGGAAGTCGTCCTTCCGGTCGCTGGGCACCTCCAGCTTCTCCTCGACCGAGCGCAGGAACGTCTCGTCGGGCTCCTGCTCGCGCCCGGTGAGGTCGTCCTCGACGGTGGTGTCGTCGATGTACGCCATCACGTGGTCCATGTACTTCTCGCCCTGCCGGCGGATCTCGTCGAGGTCGTACGCCAGCGCGTGGCGGACGTCCTCGATCGCGCGCTCCTTGTACTCCTCGCGGACCAGCTCGAGGAAGCGGTGGTAGGTGTCCAGCTTCTCCTCGGGGATCGAGCCGTGGTTCTCGAGGTTGCTCTCGAAGTGTTTGAACACCGCAAGCGGCGAGAGGTACCCCCGGTCGCGGTGCCGGGAGTCCATGATCGCCTCGGCGATCTCGTCGCCGATGAAGCGGGCGGAGACGCCCTCCATCCCCTCGGCGATGTCGGCGACCTGGTCGCCGTTCTCGCGGAGCTTCCGCTCGTCGATCTCGTCGGTCTCGTCGATCTCGCCGTTGTACCCTTTCGCCTTCTGGACCAGCCCGATCGACTCGTCGGTCGGCTCCTCGATCCGGGTGAGCACGCCGAACAGCCCCGCCATCTCCATCGCGTGCGGCTCGATGTGGATGTCGGGAACGTCGGCGTTCCGGAGCATCTTCCGGTATATCTCCGCCTCCTCGCCGTACTCCAGGACGTACGGGTAGTCGATCCGCTTGGTGCGGTCGTTGAACGCCTCCATCTTCTCGTCGCCCTTCTTGTCGCGGTACTCGGGCATGTTCGTCCGGCCGACGATCACCTGGTCGATGTCGATCCGCGGGTTGTTGCGCGGCTTGATCGTCTGCTCCTGGGAGGCGTGGAGGAAGTCGTAGAGGAACTCCCGCTGGAGCTTCAGCAGCTCCTCGCCGGAGAAGACGCCGCGGTTGGCGTTGCAAAAGGCCCCGGCGTAGTCGAACGCCCGCGGGTCGTTCTCGCCGTACACCGCGAGCTTCGAGTAGTTGACGTCGCCGGTGAGCTCGGTCTCGTCCTGGTTCTTCTTGTCCTTCGGCTCGAACGTCTCGATGCAGCGACGCTGGTTCTCGTCGGCGACGAGGCGGACGACCTCGACGTGGTTCTCGAGTACCGCCTGGAGGTCGTCCTCGTAGTGGGCCAGCAGCTCGTCCATGTAGAAGCCCGACGCGGGGTCGAGACTCTGCTCGTTGCGGATCGTGTACGGGGCGTCGAGCGCCCCGTTCAGCTCCGCGATCACCTCGTCGCGCTGCTCCTGCGGGAGCAACACGAGCGGGTCCTGGTTCATCGCCGAGCGGACGGTGTCGTCGGCGGGGTCCTGGTCGTCGATCACCGAGCACAGGTCCGTCCACCGGAACGTGTACATCCGCCCGTCGTCGCTCCGGGTGTAGTCCTCGAAGTACCGCCGCACGAGCCAGTCGAAGTGGCTCTTGCCCGAGCCGACCGGCCCCAGCAGGAGCTTGATCCGCTTTTCGGGCCCGAGTCCGCGGGCGCCCGACTTCACCTTGTTGACGAACTCGTGGATCGACTCGTGGACCTCCCGGCCGTAGAACGTGTTCTCGCCGTCGTGGATCGGGTCCTCCGAGGCCATGAGGTACTCCACGACGCCCGCGTCCTCGTCGTAGCGCGTGCCGTAGTTGTCGAACATGTCGGCGACGCGCTGGTGGGCGTTGCGCGCGATCCGCGGGTCGGCGGTCACCTCCCGGAGGTACCAGTCGAACGGCTTCGCCTCCCGTAGGTCCTCGGGGACCGATCGTTGATACTCGCGGCTGAGCTCCGCGAGCGTGTGTGCGCCCGACGCCTCCCCCGGTGCGGTCCGGTTCGCGTTATCTGTCTGGTCGCTCATGTGTGTGTCCACGTGTGCGGGGACGACCGCGACGGGTCGCTCGCACGCGCTCGGCCAGCGCGCCGGGCCCGTCGTGACGGTCGCGTCACGCGATCGCGTGGGACCGACGACTGCTCGTCTCCGACAGAACTCGTCGCGAGGGCGATCGGTGGGTCGTGCCCCTCGTCCCGTGGTCGGACGGAGGCTATATCATGTGGTGGGTGTTACCACGGTTAAATCTGACGGCGAAACCCGCCGGTACCGTCGCCCCCTCCCCCGGTCGGTCTCCCTGACGAGAGGTTCAGGCGGCCCGGAAGTCCCCGGACTCGCCGCGTCGCCTCGGCCGCCGAGCGAGTCGCCTAAGCGGCCGGAGCCCGCACCCGCGGGTATGACCGACGAGCGCGACGGCGCCGGCGAGCGCGGGGCGGGAGCGGAGGGGGACGCGGCGCTGTCGGACGAGGCGCTGCCGGACGGCTGGCGCGTGTGGACCGACGGCTCGGACGGTCGCGCGATCGTCGTGTACCGCCCGGACGTGTTCGACGCCGACCGCTTTCCGGCGCCGTGTCTCCCGACCGTCTACCTCACGAACGGCTCCCGGCGGAACCGGCCCGGCGCGGGCCAGCGCGAGACCGACGAGTGGCACGTCACCCTCTTCCTGGAGCCGGAGGTGGAGGCGGAGTCGCGGACGTACGACGACCGGTCGACGGCGCTCTCGGGACTCCGGGAGGTGACCGAGCGGTTCGCCGCCGGCGAGGTCGACTACCGCGGCGTCTACCAGGTCCCCCGCGAGGCGTACCTCGACGAACTCGACGCGCTGATCCGCGGCGACTGAGCGCCCGACGACCGCGACGAACGGCGCAGGCGGTCCGCACACGAGGGAGCCGGTCCGCACGCGAGGAAGCCGGTTTGCACGCGAGAGAGCCGGCTCACGCGCTCGGGGCTGTCCGATGTCGCCGACGAGACGACCGACTGGGTTGCCGACGGAGTCCGACCGGGTCGCCGACGACGTTAACAGCGCCGCGCCGCTCGGCTCGTGTGTGTCCACCGTCACGCTCATCGGCACCGCGCTCGCGGAGCAGGGAACCGAGTTCGTCTATCGCGGGGAGGCGAGCGGCTGCGAGGGCTGTCCGTACCGCGGGCAGTGTCTCAACCTCACGGAGGGGCGACGCTACCGGGTGACCGACGTCCGCGACGGGACGCAGGCGCTCGACTGCGAGGTCCACGCGAACGGGAGCGTCCGCGCCGTCGAGGTGGAGCCGGCGACGATCGTCGCCAACGTCGCCTCCCGCGGCGCGTACGCCGGGTCGTCGACGGAGCTGGAGGGGCCGTGTCCCCACGTCGACTGCCCGAGCCACGAGCTGTGCGAGCCGCTGGGCGCCGGCTTCGACGAGGAGTACCGCATCGCCTCGGTCGACGGCGACCCGCCGCACGAGGCGTGTCACCTCGACCGAACCCTGACTACCGTGACGTTCGAACCCACCGACGGAGGGTGAGGCAGCGTGGAGGCCCGGGGCCGCCGTCCCGAACGTCGACGTCCCGGGCGTCGCCGCCGATCTACCCCCCCTCTTCTTCGGGCGTCCGCGTCCCGCTGGCGTTGACCGTCGCGAGCTCCTCGCCGTCGAGCTCCCGCATCGGGTCCGGGAGGCGTTCGGCGGCGCGGTCGAGGTCGTCCATCGCCTCGCGGACGGCCGCCGACTGCGGCCCGTCGCCGAGGTTGAGCTGGCGGAGGTAGCCGCGCGCGAGCGCGACGTACACGCCCGCCTCCGAGAGGTACGAGCAGCCGAGCATGTTCGCCCAGACGTGGCCCGGCCGGTTCACCGTCCGGTGGAACGCGTACGGCTGACCGAGCCCGCCCTCGACGGCGGCGACCGCCAGCGTCGACAGGCGCGACTTCGCCTCGACCCAGTGGCCGAGGTGGTCGCCCCAGTAACCGCGCAGCCGCTCGGCGTCGTACGCGAGGTCGACGTCGAACGCCTCCTCGGCGACGCCGCGGGCCGACAGCGCCGCGGCGGCGTCAGCGCCGGCCTCGGCGGGGTCGCCGTCGACGCCGCAGACGACCCGTAGCGTCGGCGTCTCGTAGCGCCCGGCGGCGTCCCAGTAGGAGTGGAACCACAGCGAGACGGCCCCCTCGGCGGTCGCCTCGCGCATGGCGGGGGCGACCGTCCGGGTGAGCACGCGGTGTTTGCCCGCCAGCGCGCCGTCGGTGTCGGCCGCCAGCTTCCGCCAGCGGACCGCGACCGCGAGGTAGTCCATGACGGTCGGTTGAACCGCTCGGGCGATAAACACTGTTGGGTGACCCCGCGATCGGTCTCGCTTCCGACGCCGGGTCATGGCTCGGTGCTCGATCGTGTCGTCGACCCCCCGGGGGGTCGAGGGGAATCGCGGGTCGACGGAAACTACTTGTCGAAGGGAGCGTTCGTAGCCACTGTGTGCCCGGTATCGGGCATGGTTTCAGACGAACCCTTGTGGGGTTGAAGCACCGCCGCCGTCTTGCCGCTCCCCGTCTTGCCGGGGTTTCAGACGAACCCTTGTGGGGTTGAAGCGTAGTTGGCTCCGTACGACACGTCCGACGACGTGTTTCAGACGAACCCTTGTGGGGTTGAAGCAGGTACGACCCGCTGATACGTCGAACGTCGACGCCGTTTCAGACGAACCCTTGTGGGGTTGAAGCTCTGCTCAGTCTTGGCGCGGTAACCGCGAGGGCCTCGTTTCAGACGAACCCTTGTGGGGTTGAAGCGAGGCCGGGTCTCGATCCATCCCCGTGCATCGTTGTTTCAGACGAACCCTTGTGGGGTTGAAGCGACAACATCCGCTCGGCGGAGATCGTCGTCGCCGACGTTTCAGACGAACCCTTGTGGGGTTGAAGCGGCGACAGTGAGGCGACCTCCGAAGCACAGGAGGCGGTTTCAGACGAACCCTTGTGGGGTTGAAGCACATGCGCGTAGTAGTCCGTCCGCTCGTTGCGGTCGTTTCAGACGAACCCTTGTGGGGTTGAAGCAACCACGACCTCATCGACTCGGAGGCGGTGGTTGACGTTTCAGACGAACCCTTGTGGGGTTGAAGCGGCGGCCGTGTACGTCTGGTCCTCGTCACGGAGCCGCCGAGTTTCAGACGAACCCTTGTGGGGTTGAAGCACGACTGCGGTGACCGCGACGGTGACCCCGCGTGTTTCAGACGAACCCTTGTGGGGTTGAAGCAAATGGTCATTCGTGAGGCGAATATACACATTTGCCGGTTTCAGACGAACCCTTGTGGGGTTGAAGCCCACGGGCCGGGAGCGACCGCCTCGTAACGTGAGACGTTTCAGACGAACCCTTGTGGGGTTGAAGCGACCTACAGCCGTCTGAGTACGACGCCACGATCGAGGGTTTCAGACGAACCCTTGTGGGGTTGAAGCGCGTGAACGCGCCGCCGCCGAGCGAGCGGACCGAGAGTTTCAGACGAACCCTTGTGGGGTTGAAGCGCCCCGAACCTGGCGATGCAAACGACCGTGTTCGTGTTTCAGACGAACCCTTGTGGGGTTGAAGCCACCACGAATACGGCGGGTCGTCTCCGCTGACGTAGTTTCAGACGAACCCTTGTGGGGTTGAAGCACACAGTCGGGGCAGTACCACCCGTTCGTGACTGGTTGTTTCAGACGAACCCTTGTGGGGTTGAAGCGCTCCCCGACGATGTCGAACAGGAGCCTGAAGCCGGTTTCAGACGAACCCTTGTGGGGTTGAAGCCAGGCGTACTGGCCGGGCTCGATCTCGATGCGGGGTTTCAGACGAACCCTTGTGGGGTTGAAGCCGCGTCACGTGTCCCGAGTGTGACCGCCCCGAGTCGTTTCAGACGAACCCTTGTGGGGTTGAAGCTCTCGGCGCTCGATCACCGCGGGGCGGTGACGCTTGACGTTTCAGACGAACCCTTGTGGGGTTGAAGCCAGGCGTACTGGCCGGGCTCGATCTCGATGCGGGTGGTTTCAGACGAACCCTTGTGGGGTTGAAGCGAACGGAATCAACTCGACAATCTTGATGAGGACCTGGTTTCAGACGAACCCTTGTGGGGTTGAAGCTCGCGGCCATCGTGGCGCGACTCCGAGACAGCACCGGTTTCAGACGAACCCTTGTGGGGTTGAAGCGACCCCCGAATCAGCATCTCGACCTGCCCGATCATGTTTCAGACGAACCCTTGTGGGGTTGAAGCGACTCGACACCGACCGACTGCGGTAGGGTCTCCACAGTTTCAGACGAACCCTTGTGGGGTTGAAGCAACCTGGAGCTGGTGGCGGACTACCCCACGAGCATCGTTTCAGACGAACCCTTGTGGGGTTGAAGCGATCCGATGCCACTCCCCGCCGTAGTAGGCAAGCGTTTCAGACGAACCCTTGTGGGGTTGAAGCGCTTCAGCGAGGTCGCGGACGCTCTGGTCCTGACCGGTTTCAGACGAACCCTTGTGGGGTTGAAGCATGTAGTCCACGAACCGGTCCCAAGCGATCACGGGGGTTTCAGACGAACCCTTGTGGGGTTGAAGCCTCCCACGCGGAGAGCCCCTTCGCAAGCACACGAGTGTTTCAGACGAACCCTTGTGGGGTTGAAGCTCGCGGTCGCCGCGAACGGCCCGTACGCGAGTAAGAAGTTTCAGACGAACCCTTGTGGGGTTGAAGCGGCGTCCAATACCCGACTCACGATCCAGATGAGGACGTTTCAGACGAACCCTTGTGGGGTTGAAGCGATCACATGGGATTAGAGTGCCGGGTCGTCAAGACGTTTCAGACGAACCCTTGTGGGGTTGAAGCAAGTTCGCGAGCGACCCGCGCGACGGGGAGGTGGACGGTTTCAGACGAACCCTTGTGGGGTTGAAGCGGCACGGCCACGTCGCCGCCGGCGGTCGTGAGCGCGGTTTCAGACGAACCCTTGTGGGGTTGAAGCTCGCCGCGCGGCGGTCACCCGGCAGTTTATGATAGTTTCAGACGAACCCTTGTGGGGTTGAAGCGGTGGAAGGAACGACGAACCGCCTGCTGATAACGCGGTTTCAGACGAACCCTTGTGGGGTTGAAGCCCCCCGCCACCATCACCGCCCGTCGCCCGAGCGGTTTCAGACGAACCCTTGTGGGGTTGAAGCCCGACAGCCTCCCCGACGACGAGGCGGCCGACGGGGGTTTCAGACGAACCCTTGTGGGGTTGAAGCAAATCTATATCTATACGGACTCGGTAGGGGGCAACAGTTTCAGACGAACCCTTGTGGGGTTGAAGCGCGCGGAGTTGTGCCGGTGCCCGCCGGTCGCCGCCGTGTTTCAGACGAACCCTTGTGGGGTTGAAGCGGCGACGGCACGAGTACCGACCTCGCCGCCGGCGACCTGTTTCAGACGAACCCTTGTGGGGTTGAAGCTGGACGCCCTTGAGGATACCGAGGCCCACAGCACGTTTCAGACGAACCCTTGTGGGGTTGAAGCGGTCGGGGTGACAGCTCGAACCCCGACCGGGCAGAGGGTTTCAGACGAACCCTTGTGGGGTTGAAGCGCGCACCCGTCAGGGTGCGCGGGTACCCGAGCGGAGTTTCAGACGAACCCTTGTGGGGTTGAAGCAGCGTGAACGTATCTCCGGGGCCGATATAGTCGAGTTTCAGACGAACCCTTGTGGGGTTGAAGCTCGTCGGTCGCATGGCACTTGACGAAGTGAAGGAGGGTTTCAGACGAACCCTTGTGGGGTTGAAGCGTCCCCCTGATCGAGGACGCCGTGAACGCGCTGCCCGTTTCAGACGAACCCTTGTGGGGTTGAAGCGCCCCGGCAGTGAGCATGTGGATCGAGGATAACAAGCGTTTCAGACGAACCCTTGTGGGGTTGAAGCGGGTCTTGGACAGTGAAGCCCGTGGGGATCTCGAGTTTCAGACGAACCCTTGTGGGGTTGAAGCTCCCCTATCAGGCAGCTCCGATCTGGGCCTACATGGTTTCAGACGAACCCTTGTGGGGTTGAAGCACGTGCGTGACGCCGTCGAGATAGTTCGGGACCGGTTTCAGACGAACCCTTGTGGGGTTGAAGCTGGTGCTCTGTCGGCTCTGAGCCGACTGACTCACGCGTTTCAGACGAACCCTTGTGGGGTTGAAGCCCGGATCGCCTGCTTGACTGGATGACTCGGCTCCGTTTCAGACGAACCCTTGTGGGGTTGAAGCGGCGTGGCGGACCTCTACGTCGCGCAGGGCGTCGAGTTTCAGACGAACCCTTGTGGGGTTGAAGCACCTTGTCGAAAAGGAACAGCCCGACCTGATGAGGAGTTTCAGACGAACCCTTGTGGGGTTGAAGCGCGGCGACCGCGAGAACGGCCTGGTGCATCTTTGGGGTTTCAGACGAACCCTTGTGGGGTTGAAGCATGACTCTTGAGACGCTGGCGGACCAGGACCCGCTGTTTCAGACGAACCCTTGTGGGGTTGAAGCTCGAGGAACGTCCCGATGAGTGTCCCGGCTGCCGGTTTCAGACGAACCCTTGTGGGGTTGAAGCGTGTCGGCCGCGGTCGGCCCCTGGGGTGACGGGTCGTTTCAGACGAACCCTTGTGGGGTTGAAGCGCGCCAACGACCGATGGAGGCGAGAACGCGTGAGTGGTTTCAGACGAACCCTTGTGGGGTTGAAGCTCGGAGACGGGGTACCGCTGTACGGAGTGCGGCGCGTTTCAGACGAACCCTTGTGGGGTTGAAGCATCGGCTGTCCTCGGAGCCGATGAACTCGGTTGCGCGTTTCAGACGAACCCTTGTGGGGTTGAAGCCCCCACGGAGAAAACGAGGCGGACGGGCGGCTCACTGTTTCAGACGAACCCTTGTGGGGTTGAAGCGGCGAGACGGCGACGTAGGAGCCGTCTTTGGCGGCGGTTTCAGACGAACCCTTGTGGGGTTGAAGCGTCCACGAGCAGCACCGTCGGCCGCTCCTGGCTGCAGTTTCAGACGAACCCTTGTGGGGTTGAAGCCTCTCAGGCGTCGGGGCCGCGAGTGCCGGGAGCGGGTTTCAGACGAACCCTTGTGGGGTTGAAGCCCGTTGATCGGGTACGCCGGCGACTGTGTCAGCGGGTGTTTCAGACGAACCCTTGTGGGGTTGAAGCGGTCACAAGGTTGGCCTCCCGATCGGGGTACTGCTGTGTTTCAGACGAACCCTTGTGGGGTTGAAGCTTGTCTCCCCTCCACCGTCGAGCTCTCGAAGAGCCGTTTCAGACGAACCCTTGTGGGGTTGAAGCCTCGTCCTCCGGATGGCACACCTCGCCGTGGATATAGTTTCAGACGAACCCTTGTGGGGTTGAAGCGCGTGGGGGATGGCTGCCTCGACGTGCTCGCTCGTGTTTCAGACGAACCCTTGTGGGGTTGAAGCTGCTGGCGCCGGCCGTGTTGGCCGTCGCCTCGGCGAGTTTCAGACGAACCCTTGTGGGGTTGAAGCATCCGGTCCATCGGACGCGCCGGGCGAACAGGAAGTTTCAGACGAACCCTTGTGGGGTTGAAGCGAGAGCGTCGCCGTCCAGGACCTGAGCGACTCTCGCGTTTCAGACGAACCCTTGTGGGGTTGAAGCCACAGCTCATCAAGTGGGGTCGGCAGGTCCGTCGCGGTTTCAGACGAACCCTTGTGGGGTTGAAGCTTACAGGTCCTCTACTCCCGGAAATACTGCGACCGGTTTCAGACGAACCCTTGTGGGGTTGAAGCAGGGCGTCGGTCAGGTCGGTGAACACCTTTGGTGCGGTTTCAGACGAACCCTCGTGGGGTTGAAGCACGCATAAAGAAGTCGCCCGACAGCTGCAAGCGCGTTTCAGACGAACCCTTGTGGGGTTGAAGCTCCGGAGCCGACGCGGCTCCGTAGCCCCACGAGTAGTTTCAGACGAACCCTTGTGGGGTTGAAGCCAGGGGTGCATTCGATCGCTTCGGGCACCGTGCAGGTTTCAGACGAACCCTTGTGGGGTTGAAGCGCCGCCTACGTCAAGTACGACACGAGTGACCGGCGGTTTCAGACGAATCCTTGTGGAGTTGAAATTAACTCATCTGTGATGCGGCAACCGAATCGGATATGATTTCAGGCGAACCCCCGTTAGAGTTGAACCGTCGAGCAACGACAGCAACACTCGGAGAACGCGGTTCGAGTGGTCCGCCGAAGCCCCGAGGTCACCTCGCCACCGACACCGTTTTTCCCGAGCGGCCGTCCCCTCCGATAGTGAACGTCCGCGGTCCCCTCCTGGAGGTCGGCGAGGTCCGGCAGGTGAGCACGCAGTACGGCGAGCGCGACCTCGCGGAGCTCACGGTCCGGCCCGACGGCGGGGCACGCGAGGGCGAGGATGCCGGGCCCTCGGGGCGAACGGGGAGCGAGGCGACCCGTGAGCACGCGGAGCCGGTCACCGTCACCCTCTGGGGGAAGTGGACCCACACCGCCGAGCACGCCGAGCCCGGGATGGAGCTGCTCGTCACCGACGCCGAGCGGGACGACTACGGCGACCGGGAGGGGTACACCACCTCCGCGGAGTCGTACGTCGTGCTCGAACCCGACTTCCTCGTCGACGTGACCGACATCCGCTCGTGGGTGCAGTGCCCACGGATGTACTATCTCAACAAGCTCTCCGGCATCCCGCTGAACTACCCCGTGGTCAAGGGGACGGTGGTCCACGAGGTGTTCGGCGACCTGCTGCGCGGCGTCGCCCTGGAGGACTCCATCGCCGACCGCGTCGCGGAGGCGGGGCTGGAGCTGGGCCTGCTCGGGCGCGAGCGCGACGAGGTCGCCGACGAGGTGCGGCGCAACGCCGCCGCGATCGAGGGGTGGCTGAGTCAGGGCACCATCGCCGCCGGAAGCACCGACGGCGACGACGCGACCCCGAACGCCGTCTCCGAGGTCGATAACGACGCCGACGCCGAGTCGGAGACCGCGACCCTCGACGAGTGGGACGGCGACGCGGACGGCGCGGCGACCCCCGACGACGCCGGCGGCTGGGACGGCGGCCCCGACGAGTCGGAGTGGCGCTCCGAGTACACGCTCATCTCCCCCACCTTCGGCGTGAAGGGGCGGGCGGACGCGCTGCGCCGGGGCCAGCCCGTCGAGCTCAAGACGGGGAAGAACACGAACCGCGAGCCCCGTTTCCAGGACAAGATCCAGGCGGCCTGCTACGCGCTCCTGTTGCGCGAGCGCGGGGTCGAGGCCGATACGGGCACGCTGCTGTACACGAAGAACACGGCGCTCGACCGCGGCGAGGCGTCGGGCGACCTCTCGCCGGCCAAGGAGTTCTCGGTGGGGAAGGGACTGCTGAAGTTCGTCGTCCGCCAGCGCAACGAGATCGCCGCCACAGAGTTCGACGTCTCCGTCCCCACGGGATACGAGGCCGACGCGACCTGTGAGTACTGCTTCGAGCAGGACGCCTGCATGGTCGTCTCCGGCCGGCTCGACCAGGAGTCGAAAGCCGGTCAGATCGGGAGCGCGCTACCGGAGGCAGAGCGGGAGTACTTCGCGGAGACGTACCGGGCGATCGAGGCGGAGCGCCGGGAGACGCACGCCGAGTACCGGAAGCTGTGGGAACAGAGCGCCGCGGAGCGGGCGGCCGACGACCGCGCGCTGATCGACCTGGACCCCGTCTCCCGGGAGCCGATCGGCGACGGCCGCTGGCGGCTCACGGCCCGCAAGGGGACGGACGCCGTCTCGAAGCTCCGTGAGGGCGACGTCGCGCTCGTCTCCGAGGGCGACCCGACGGGCGGCCACGCCGAACTCGGCCGGATCCGGGAGCTGGGCGGCGAGGGGGAGTCGGTCGTCGTGGAGACCGACGAGCCCGTCGAGCTCCGTCGTCTCGATGTCTACCCCTCCGAGCTGTCGGTGTCGCGGATGCACACCGCGGTCCACGACTTCGTTCTCAAGGGCGACCCCGACCGCAAGGACGTGCTGTTCGGGCGCCGGGAGCCGGCGTTCGCGGACCGCGAGGCGCGGAGCGCCTCGGGGACACGGAGCGACCCGCGAGCCGACGACGAGCCGTACATCGACAACAACGACGCCCAGAACGCGGCCGTGAACCGCGCGGTGAACGCCGAGGACTTCGCGCTCGTCCACGGCCCGCCGGGGACGGGGAAGACGTACACCATCGCCCGGATCGTCCGCGCGCTCGTCGAGCGGGGCGACCGCGTGCTGCTCTCGGCGTTCACGAACCGCGCAGTCGACAACGCCCTGGAGGCGCTCAGAGAGCAGGGGTTCGACGACGCCCTCCGCGTGGGCACGGAGAACGGCGTCCGCGACGACATGCAGGACTGCCGGCTCGTCACCCGGGGGGAGCCGAACGACCGCGCGGCGGCGCTCGACGGCGCGCCGGTCGTCGCCGCCACCACCGCCACCTGCGGCTCCCGGACGATGCGCGAGCAGGCGTTCGACGCCGCGATCGTCGACGAGGCGTCCCAGCTCACCGAGCCGGGGACGCTGGCGGCGATCAACCGCGCCGACCGCTTCGTCCTCGTCGGCGACCACCAACAGCTCCCGCCGGTCGTCCGCGCCGAGAACGAACTGCGGGAGTCGCTGTTCCAGCGCCTCATCGAGACCCACCCGGACGCCGGCGTGATGCTCGACCGCCAGTACCGCATGAGCCAGCGCATCCAGGCGTTCGCCTCGGCGGAGTTCTACGACGGGGCGTTGCGCCCCGCCACGCCCGAGGTCGCCGGACGGACGCCCGCGGACCTCGGGGTCGACGTCGCCGACCTCCCGCCGGAACTGCGCGATCCCGTCTCGTTCGTCGACCCCGGCGGCCGCCGGGAGGGGAACGCCAACCCCGTCGAGGCCGACCGGGTCGCCGAGGTGGTCGACGCCTACGTCGACGCCGGCGTCGACGTCGACGACATCGGCGTCATCGCGCCGTTCCGCGCACAGGTCGCCGAGATCGGCCGCCGCACCGACGCGGCCGTCGACACGGTCGACCGCTTCCAGGGCTCCAGCGAGGAGGTAATCGTCGTCTCGTTCGTCGCCACCGGCGACCTCGACTCGCCGATCTTCGAGGACACCCGCCGCGTCAACGTCGCGTTGACCAGGGCGCGGACGGCGCTGTGTCTCGTCGGCGACGCCGACGCGCTCGCCTCGGAGCCGTTCTACCGCCGGATGCTGGAGTGGGCGCGGCGCTAAGCCGTCGCCCCGGCGGCGTGGCCGCGGCTCCGGCGAGTGCCGTCGCCAGCGACCCTGGGTCGAACGGGCGGCCGACCGGGCTACCGTTCCTCGTCGCCGTCCTCCGGTGTGTTCCCGCCCTCCGGTGTGTCGCCGTTCCTCGACACATCGCCGCCATCTAACGCATCGCCGTTCTCCGGCGGATCGTCGTTCGCAGAGGGAACGCTGTTCTCCGACGCGTCGCCGACGTCGCCGCCGGGCTCGCCGCTCGCGTCCGGTCCGTCGGGGTCTCGCCGCCGGAACTCGCGGTCCGCCCCGACACCGTCCGCGTTCCCCGGGCCGTCGGTCGCCGCCCCCGGTTCCGTCAGGGACCGCGCGCGGCGGGCCGAGCGGCCGTCCCGACCTCGCCGTCGGGCGGCCAGGTCCGTCCGGAGCCTGTCGAGCAGTTCCCCCCGGAGCGTATCGGCGTCGCCGTCGTCGAGGTCGTAGGCGACCGCGTCGCCGCCAAGCAGCGACGACGAGGAGGCGGAGTCGGCGACGACCGACGCGAGGTCACGGCGGCGCTGGAACGCGCTGCGCGCGACGAACACGGTCTGTAGCCGGAAGTACGGCACCAGCCGCGTACGTCGCCGGAACACGCCGGCGCGCGCGACGAAGCCGTCGCCGACGGCGGCGTGGCCGCGGTTCGCCCACGTGAGATGGCCCGCAAGCGGCGCGAGCGCGACCCCGACCAGCGGCATCAGGGGGAGGTATCGCGGGAGGTCGACGGCGAGCCGGTCGACGCCGACCGCGACCGCCGCGACCGCAAGCGCCGCGAGCGCGTAGCGTGTCCGCCGGCGTCGGTGCCGGCGGCGTCCTCTCCGAGCTCGGCGCGGACTTCGTCCGCGAGGGCGACGACCCGCCGGCGCGCGTCGAGCGGGACCGCCGTCTCGATGCCGCCGCCGTCGCCGTTCCTGCCGGGGGCGTAGCCGGCCGTGTCCACGGCCAGGCTAGCGTAGCCGAGTCGACGCATGGCGACGTTCTCGGAGACGGTGATCGTCTGTACCTTCGACAGCGGGACGGTGCCGCTGTACCGGCCCAACAGCCCCCGCTCGTAGCGGAGTTCGTCGCCGACGCGCTCCAGCCGGAAGCCGTAGTAGCGGACGAACGTCAGCGCCGCGCTCACGAGCCACACGACCACCAGGAAGCTCGCCAGCGCCACCGCCGCCAGCGGCAGCAGGTCCAGCCCACGGAGGCTCGGCACGTCGCCCGGTCCCACGGAGACGTCGACAACCCCGAGCCGGACGAGGAGTCGAAGCCCGTCGAACACTAGGTCGTCAAAGAGGCTCGCCCCGACCAGCGGCGCGAACACCGCGCCCGGCCGGAACGAGACGGCACAAAGCACCGCGAACCGCCGGCCGGCGAGCTCGTACAGCGTCTCGCCGTCCGCCGGCTCCGCGTCTCCGGCCGTCTCGGTCGCCGCCGTCTCCGCCGTGCCCTCGCCCGTCCCGTCGTCCGACCCCGTCGCGGGACGGGTGTCGGCGCGGTCGGCCGACGCCTCGCGGCCGCGAGCGCCGAGCTCCTCGCGGAGGGTCTCGGCGTCGGTCAGCGAGACGGCGTCGAGCGTCGCCTCCGACGAGCCGCCGCCGGCGGTCTCGACCGTCAGCGTCGCGAGCCCGAGCAGGCGCTGGAGCAGGCTCCGGCGGACGTCGACGTTCTGGACGCGCCGCAGCGGGATCTCCCGCTCCTGTCTCGCGAGCACGCCCGAGCGGACGAGCAGGTGTTCCGGCAACAGCTCGTACTCGAACCGGTACCACCTCGCGAGCGCGAGCCCCGCGCCGAGCAGGAACGCGCCGGGGACCAGCAGCGCGGCCGCCGGGAGGAGGCCGTCGCCGCCGCCCATCCCCGCGAAGGCGGTGCCCGCGAACACCGCGAACAGCGCGAGGCGGCCGCCGGAGACGACGGCGTCCAGCGCCGCCGAGAGCGGGTGGAGGCGAGCCATCAGACGGCGTCCAGCTCCGACTCGGTGGCGAGCTCGCGGAGCTGTTCGCGGAGCCTGCCCGCCCGCGACGGCGTCAGTCCGGGGATCGTGATGTCGGCGCCGCGCGAGCCCGCCGTGTACACGACCACCGACGCGAGGCCGAGCGCGCGCTCGACCGGCCCGCGCCGGGTGTCGACGTGCTGGACGCGGACGTACGGCACCGAGGTGTCGACGCGGGTGACCACGCCCCGAACGAGGTACAGCGAGTCGTCGCGCACCTCGAAGCGCCACACGCGGTAGCGAAACACCGCCGCGACCAGCCCGAGCGTCACGACGACCGCCGCGAAGCCCAGCACCCCCGTGAGCGGCACCGGCGCGCCGAGTCGGTCGGCGGCGACGCCGACGCCCGCGACGAGCGCGCCGGGGACCGCCGCCCCGACGACCCACGTCAGCCGGACCCGCGGGTTGAGTGATTCCATATCCGGCGTTCGGACGCCGGGTGTAAACGCTGTGGGGTCCCGGAGCCCGCACGGAGCCGGTCGCCCGCCCGCGCAGTGCCGCTCCCGGAGGTCGCTACGGAGGCGATCGCGCCCGGCCTACCGCCGCTCCCGCTCAGTCGTCCGTCCGGGAGTCCGCGAGCACGCCGTCGTCGGCGTCGTCGCCCAATTGCTCCATCACGCGGGCGTGGAACTCCTCTAAGGCCGCGTCCTCGTCCTCGGCGAGCACGACATCGCTTGCCATCAGCGTCGCCAGGCCGAACGCCCGCGGCGACGGGCTCTCCACTTCGTGTTCGACAACCTCGACGGCGCCGGACTGCACCGCCGCGAGTACCTCACGGATCCCGCCGAGGTTCAGCTTGTCCTCGATGATCTCCCGGTACGTCTCCTCCAGCACGGCAAAAGAGTCCAGTCCCTCCGCGAAGGAGACGAGCATCTCGGCGGACACCTGCTGTTGGGCCGCGGACTTCTCGTACCCTTTGTACCGCTTGAGGATCATCAGCGACCGCGTCGCGTTGATCCGGAAGTAGCGCTTCAGCAGGTCCGTCTCCCGGAGCGCGGCCCGCAGGTCGGCGGTCGCCTCCCCGGGCTCGATCGACCGGAGCACGTCCGCCACGTCCACCTTCCGGTTCAGCGGCATCGAGACGGTGAAGCCGTTGTCCGCGACGGCGACCTGGACGTTCGTGTTCGCCCGCCGCGAGCAGCGGTACGCGACCAGCCGCGAGAGGCCGTCGTTGAACTGCCGGCCGTACACGCTGTGGACGTAGTAGTGCCGGCGGTACTCCGCGCGGTCGAGCTCCTGCTCGACGACGAGCCGCTCGTCCGTGGAGACGCCCTCCGCGCCGAGGTAGCGCCGCTGCCGGTCGAACGTCCGGGCGATCGCCCTGACGGAGTTCTCGTCCAGCGGGAAATCCCGGAGCCAGCGCCGCGCGGCCGGCCGGCCGCCGTCGTCGAGACGGTCCAGCAGCTCCCGCTGGAACGTCAGGATCTCCCGCCCGAGGTCGTAGCTGAGCGGGAGCCGCTCGGAGAACCACGACGGCACCGTGGGGCGCTGGCCGGAGGGGTCGACGTACACCTTCGAGCCGCGCCGGTAGCTGAACTGGTACGTCGAGCCGCCCAGCTGGAACACGTCGCCCTTCTCCAGCGTGTCGAGGTAGTTCTCGTCCAGCTGCCCGACCCACTCGTCGCTGCCGCGGACGAACACGTCCATCGTGAAGCTGTCCGGGATGGTGCCGATGTTCGTCATGTAGATGACCCGCGCCATCCGGCCCCGCTTCCCGATCAGGGGCTCGCCGACGTCGAACGCCTCGTAGTGGTGCTCGCCGTCGGGCGGGTCGTTCGTGTCGCGCCACACCTTCGCGTACACGTTCTTCTCCTCCATGCCGGGGTAGTCGGCGGTGAGGTACCGCATGAGCTGCTCCCAGTCGGCGTCGGAGTACCCCCGGTACGGGTACGCCGAGCGGAGCGTCTCAAGCACCTCGGCCTCCCGCTTCACGCCGTTGATCGCCGTCCCGTACACCTGCTGGGCGGCGACGTCCTGGGCCTCCTCTGGGACGAACACGCGGTCGACGAACCCCTCCTCGGCCTTGCGGAGCATCACCGCACACTCGACCAGCTCGTCGCGGTCGAGCGCGATCACCCGGCCCTCGACCGTCTCGCCGAGGCTGTGACCCGCACGGCCCACGCGCTGGAGCAGCGAGGCGACCGACTTGGGCGAGCCCACCTGCACCACGAGGTCGAGGTGGGGCATGTCGATCCCCAGCTCCAGCGACGTGGAGGAGGTGACCACGTCGATGTCGCCCGACTTCAGCTGCGCCTCGACGCCCTCCCGCTGGGACTTCGACATCGAGCCGTGGTGACAGCCGGAGTTCGACTCGTCGTAGCCGTACTCCTCGCGCAGCGTCGCGAGCACGCGCTCGGCGCCCGAGCGGGTGTTCGTGAACACGAGCGTGTTCTCGTGGTCGTCGATCAGCTCCGCGAGCCGGTCGTGGAAGCGGTCGGTCACCACCCCCTGCGGCGTGTCGACGAGGTCGTCAGTAGGACACTCAAGCCGGAGGTCGAACTCCCGGACGAAGCGCGTGTCGACGATCTCGTACTCACGGGGGGTCCAGCCGGCCGAGCCGCCGTCCGCGGTCCCGCCCGCTCCCCCGCCGGAGCCGTCCGCGTCGCCGGCCGGCTCCCCGCCCACGAGGAACTCCGCCATCGTCGTCAGGGGTTCGACGGTCGCCGAGCAGCCGATCCGCGTCGGCGACGACTCGCACATGCGTTCGAGCCGCTCCAGCGAGACGGCGAGGTGGGTGCCGCGCTTGTTCCCCGCCAGCGAGTGGATCTCGTCGACGACGACGTACTCGACGCTCCGGAGCTTCTCCTTGAACTTCGGGGAGTTGAGCAGGATCGCGAGCGTCTCCGGCGTCGTGTTGAGGACGTGCGGCGTCTCCTCCAGCATCTTCCGGCGCTCGCTGTCGGGCGTGTCGCCGTGACGGATCGCCTGCCGGACCTCCGTGTCGTGGCCCCGGGCGGCCAGCTTCTCGGCGATGCCCGCGATCGGCTCCGCGAGGTTGCGGGTGATGTCGTTCGCGAGCGACTTCAGCGGCGAGACGTACAGGCAGTGGACGGCGTTGTCGAGGCCGTCCGGCCGCTCCCGCTCGCGGGCGAAGAGGTCGTCGAGGATCGCGGTGAACGCCGACAGCGTCTTGCCCGACCCCGTCGGCGACGCGACCAGGCAGTTCTCCCCCTCGTCGATGAGCGGGATCGCCTCCCGCTGTGGCGGCGTGAAGAAGCCGCCGTTGTCGGGGACGAACGCGCCGAACTGCTCGACCCACCACTCCCGGACCGCGGGCTCCAGTCGGGCCAGCACGTCCTCGTCGGCGACGTCGACGGCCTCGGGGTCGAACGCATACTCCGCGTCGGTCGCGGCCAACAGCGCACGACCGTCGGTCATTGGGATCGACAGGGGCGCCGCGGGTAAGTGGGTTGCGGGGGACGCGGGACGGTCCGACCCTCACTCCGACCCGCTCGGAACCGCAACCACTTCCCGCCGGCCGCGCCGACCGTCGGGCATGCGCGTCACGTTCCTCGGGACCGGCTCGGCGATGCCCATCGCCGACCGCGTCCAGACCGGCCTGCTCGTGGAGGCCGCCCCCGGCGACCGCAGCCCGCTTCTGGTGGACTGCGGCGCGGGCGTGCTCCACCGGCTCTCCCAGACGGACCCCGGCTACGAGGCCGTCTCGACGGTCCTGCTGACGCACCACCACCTCGACCACGTCTCGGACCTGCTCTCGCTGCTGAAGGCGCGCTGGCTCGCCGGCGAGGAGCGTCTCCACGTCGTCGGCCCCCCCGGGACGAAGGCGCTGGTGGACGACCTGCTGTCGGTCGGCGAGTTCGAGTACCTCGACGGCCGGGCGGAGCTGAGCGTCAGGGAGGTCCACCCCGGCGCGGCGTTCTCGCTTGCGGGACTGGAGGTCGAGGCGTACGAGACGCGCCACTCGAAGCAGTGTCTCGCCTACCGGTTCGCCGACGCGGGCGGGGCGGGCGACGACGCCGGGGACGGGTCGGACGGTGCCGGAACCGGGCCGGGCGGGGAGTTCGTCTTCTCAGGCGACTCCGAGGCGTTCGACGGGGTGGCCGACTTCGCCGACGGGGCGAGGGTGCTCGCGCACGACTGCTCGTTCCCCGACGAGGTTGACGTGGACAACCACCCGACACCGGCACAGTTGGGCGAGGCGCTCGCGGGCCGCGACATCGACCGGGTGTACCTGACCCACCTCTACCCCCACACCGAGGGCCGCCACGACGAGATCCTGGCGTCCGTGGGCGCGCACTTCGACGGCGACGTGCGCGTCGCTCGGGACGGCCTCCGATTCGAGCTGTGAGGGGTCGACGCGGCCGGTCCGGAGCCGCCGACGCCGCTCAGCCGATCCGCGTCCCCGCGTCCTCGCCCGCGAGGAAGCGCTCGACCGCCTCCGGCCCGAAGACGTACGCGGGCGAGTCCAGCGCCAGGAGCTGTCGAACCTTCGCGGCCATCCCCCCGGTCACGTCGGTCGCGTCGCTGACGCCCAACACGTCCGCGACCTCGTCGAACTCGTCGATCCGGGGGATCACCTCGTCGTCGCCGTCGAGCACGCCCGGCACCGTCGAGCAGAGGCCGACGCGGTCGGCGTCCAGCGCCGTCGCCAGCTCCGTCACGAGCTCGTCGCCGGAGACGACGGTGACACCCTCCCCGGCGTGGACGACGCCGTCGCCGTGGAGCACCGGCACGAACCCCTCCGCGACCATGGCGGCGACCTGGTCGGTCGGCAGCGAGAGGTCGCCGTCGGCGTCGCGCGTGGCCGCCGACAGCGGATGGACCGGGAGCGCGGGGACGTCGCGCTCGTGGAGCCGCGAGAGCACGAACCGGTCGAGCGTGGTCATCGCGCCGTGGACCGCCATCACGCCGTCGGCGTCCCGAATCCCGTCGGTCGTCCGCCGCCGCGAGCGCCGACAGTGCCGCGCCGTCGAGCGTCTCCGGGCGGTCCTTCTCGGTGATGACGGAGCCGCCGAGCTTCAGGACGACGACCATCTACGGCGCCTCCACGCGCACGCCCTCGGTCGC
Organism: Halobacteriales archaeon QS_6_71_20; assembly: GCA_003020945.1. GTDB lineage: Archaea > Halobacteriota > Halobacteria > Halobacteriales > Haloferacaceae > Halobaculum. Next base: position 20,369 of record PXRU01000014.1, on the reverse strand, counting down.
CAGCTCCGCGCGGAACGACCGCTCGCACTCGGCGGCGAACTCCAGCGCGCGCTCGGTCCCCGGGGTCGGGTCGAGCGCGACGACGCAGCCGCCCCCGCCCGCGCCGGTGAGCTTCGCGCCGGCGGCGCCGGCGTCGCGAGCGGCCCACACCATCGCGTCCAGCGAGCGGGCGGAGACGCCCAGCGCCGCGAGCAGCCCGTGGTCGAAGTCCATCAGCTCGCCCAGCGCCGACAGCAGCTCCTCGCTCGGCTCCGAATCGGCGTCGGCGGCCGCCAGCAGGCGTTCCCCCTCGCGAGTGAGGTCGCCGACCGTCTCGACGGTGTCGGCGGCGAACCCGTGTTCCTCACGGAGCGCGCGCACCCCGGCCACGAGCTCGCCGGTGTCGCCGCCGCCGCCGTCGTAGCCGACGACGAACGGGAGCGGCGGCGCGTCGATCGTCCGGGCGTCGTCGCCCTCGACGCGCACCGCGCCGCCCATCGCCGAACAGAACGTGTCCGCCCGGGACGCCTGGCCGTCCTGCACCGCGAACTCCGCCTCGTAGGCGCGGCGCGCGACCTCGTCGGCCGACAGCGGCGCGTCCAGCGCCCGCGTCGCCGCGTCGATGCCGGCGACGACGACCGCCGCCGACGAGCCCAGCCCCGCCCCCAGCGGGATGTCGGACTCGACGGCGATGTCGAACCCCGCCTCGGGGGCGTCGGCGGCGTCGCGGGCCTGCGCGACCGCCGCGTCGATGTACGCCGTCGCCGCCTCGACGAGCGACGCCGGCGCGTCGACGGCCGGCCGCTCGTCGACGTCGCCGCCCCACGTCACGGTGAAGCCGTCCAGCGAGAGGTCGGCGGCGTCGACGCGGACCTGACCGTCCTCGCGGGGCTCGACCGTCACGCGCGCGCGCCGCTCCACCGCGCACGGCACCGCCGGCTCGCCGTAGACGACCGCGTGCTCGCCGAAGAGGTACACCTTCCCCGGCGCGCTACAGGTGGTCATACTCCGCTCCACCACCCCGGCCCTAACAGAAGTTCCGACTCCGTCCCCCCGCCGGCCGCCCCGGCGCGGTCGTCCGCCCGGTTCCGACGACCGCCGTCTCTGTTCCGGACGCCGTCTCCCGACCGCGCGCAGTGCGTGGCCCGCGCACTCGCGCGAGTCGCCCACAGAACAGTCCCGCCACGGCGGCCGACCGGGGGAAAGAGGGCACGCGTCGACGCGACCGTCGGTCGCGAACGCCCGGCCACGAGGGGCAGTCGCCGGCGCCGGGGAACCGCTTGGAGCGTCGGATTTGAATTCGATTATCAGTTACAATATCCCCGACGGTGGAATTATGTGGCGCGTCCGAGACGTTCCGGGTATGAGCTCGACGTCATCCCCGGACCCGACCGACGATGTGGACCGGATGGCGCGGGCGCGCCACGCCGCCGAGCGGTGCGACTCCGAGTTCGGCGTGATCGTCGACGTGCGGGAGTTCGTCGCCCGGGGGAACGCCCTCGGCGCGCTCGGCGAGTGGGAGACGTTCCTCCGGATGGCCGGCGCCTCCGCGGTCGTCCGCGTCGGCGAGGGGCGGGCCGTCGGCGGCGCCGACCGGCGCGCCGCCTCGATGGAGGAGGCCCGGGAACTGCTCGCGGAGTAGGCGGGACGCCCGCGCCGACCGGCTTTCTTGTGGCTCCTGTGTGGCCAGCCCGATTAGATAGCGTCTGCCTGTAGCTCCGCCTCGGTCGTCTTCGTGTGCCGCGGTCGGCCGATCCGGTCCGGAGCGTACGACTCCGTCCGGGGTTGTCGGTCGACGCCGTCCGGATCGATATCGCCGTCATCGCGCGCGCCCAGCGGCGCCGCTGGGCGACGCGGCGACGAAGGAGTAGTCGGGTGCGTCGACGGCTTACAGCTCGGCCTCGAAGTCCTCGAGGGCGTAGCTGGGCTCCGCGCCGCGGCGGTCGAGCGTCTCGTTGGCGAGCAGCCAGTAGACGACCGACAGCGCGCGTCGACCCTTGTTGTTCGTCGGGATGACGAGGTCGACGTTGCTCACCTGGTTGTTGGAGTCGCACATCGCGATGACGGGGATGCCGACCGTGATGGCCTCCTTCACCGCCTGCGCGTCGCCGATCGGGTCGGTGACGACCACGACGTCCGGCTCGATGTAGCCGGCGTACTTGGGGTTCGTCAGCGTCCCGGGGATGAAGCGCCCGGTGCGGGCGCGCGCGCCGATCGCCTCGGCGAACTTCTCGGCCGGGAACCGACCGTACTGGCGCGAGGAGGTGACCAGCACCTGCTCGGGGTCGTAGTTCGAGAGGAAGTCCGCCGCCGTCCGGATCCGGCCGTCCGTCTGGCTCACGTCGAGCACGTACAGGCCGTCGTCGCGGACGCGGTGGATGAACCGCTCCATGTCCTGCGTCTTCTGCTGGGTCCCGATGTGGACCCCCGCGGAGAGGTAGTCCTCGACGGGAATGAGGAGGTCGGCCTCCTCGTCGGGCATGACGTCCTCGTCGAAGCGGGGACTGGCGTCCTCCTCCTCGGTCTCCTCTGGCTGTGCCTCGGTGTCGTCGGGCGACTCCTCGGCCGCGGGCCGGGTCTCCTCGACCTCCGCCTCGGCCTCGGTCGCCTCTTCGGTGTCGTTCTCGCTTTCGCTCATACTGCCTCCTCCGCGATGCGGATGAGTTCGTTCAGCTTCGCGGTGCGCTCGCCGCCGACCGTCCCCGTCTTGATGAACGAGGCGCCGGTCGCGACGGCGAGGTGTGCGATGGTGGTGTCCTCGGTCTCGCCCGAGCGGTGGGAGACGACCGCGTCCAGCCCGTTGCGGTGGGCCAGCTCCACGGCGTCGAACGCGTCCGACAGCGTCCCGATCTGGTTCGGCTTGACCAGGACGCTGTCGGCCGCGCCCGTGTCGATCCCCGTCGAGAGCCGCTCGACGTCGGTGACGAACAGGTCGTCGCCGCAGATCAGCGTGCGGTCGCCCACGGCGTCGGTCAGCTCGGCGAATCCGTCGTAGTCGTCCTCGTCGAGCGGGTCCTCGACGTACGCGAGGTCGTACTCGTCGACGAGGTCGGCCACGTGGTCGATCTGCTCGTCGGGCGTGCGCTCGACGTCGCCGTAGCGGTAGACGCCGGCGTCGGCGTCGTACAGCTCGGCGGCGGCCACGTCCAGCCCGAAGCGGATCTCGAAGCCGAGCGCGTCGGCGACCCGGTCGGTCGCCTCGTCGACGATCTCGAACGCCTCCCCGTCGGAGACGGCCGGCGCCCACGCGCCCTCGTCGCCCTTCGCGGCCGGGACCTCCCGCTCGTCGAGGATCTCGGCGACCTCGGCGTGCACGTCGGCGTTGGCGAAGACCGCCTCCGCCATCGACGGCGCGCCCGTCGGCGCCGAGAGGAACTCCTGGATGTGGGTCGCGTCGGCGGCGTGCTCGCCGCCGCCCACGACGTTGCCCAGCGGGATCGGGAACGACCGGTCGGCGTCGCGGAACGTGCCGCCGAGGTGCTGGAACAGCGGCGCGCCCAGCACGTCGGCGCCGGCCTTCGACGCCGCCATCGACACCGCGACGGCGCTGTTGGCGCCGATCTCCGAGAAGTCGTCGGTGCCGTCGGCGGCGTGCAACGCGGCGTCGACGTCGCGCTGGTTGCCGGCGTGCACATCGCCCTCCAAGCGCGGCACGGCGTGCCGGCGGGCGGCGGCGATCGCCTCCCCCGGCGGGAGCTCGATCGCCTCGTGCTCGCCGGTCGACGCCCCGGAGGGCGCCGCCGCGCGGCCGAAGCCGCCAGACTCCGTGAGCACGTCCGCTTCGACGGTCGGGTTCCCCCGCGAGTCGAGCACGCGACGCAGCGACACCGAGGCGATGCGAGTCATCTACTGACCCTCCCGTCTGACGGTGAACGGCAGGACGCCCTCGTCGTACTCCTCGGCCGCGATGAGGATCGGCTCGGACTGCTCGGAGTCCACCAGCACCGGCGCGCCGTACGCAAGCTGGAGCGCTCGGGCGCCCAGGATGCGGGCCTTCTCGTATCGGTTGTACCGGAGGGTTCCGCTCATTGGTACGGGGAGACGACGTCGACGAGGTCGGTGTGACTCACCATCATTCGCCGGCAGCAGTGGCGGGTGACGCCCAGCTCGTCGAGGACCGCCGCGGGGTCCTCCTCGCCCTCCCTGGCGCGGGCCTTGAACTCCTCCCAGTGTTCGCCGATGACGGTGCCGCACGTGAAACACCGGACGGGGATCATCATGGTCGGATCACCTCAGCGGTACGACTTCTGGTAGCGGGCCCGCGCGCCGGGGCCGCCCCACTTCTTCGGTTCGCTCTGCCGGGAGTCGTTCACCAGCAGGGAGCGGTCGAACTCCATGAACGCGTCGCGCAGCTCCGCGTCGTTGCGGTGCTGCACCAGGCCGCGGGCGACGGCCGTGCGGACGGCGTCCGCCTGGCCGGCGAAGCCGCCGCCGTTGACGGTCACGTCGATGTCGACCTCCTCGCGCAGCTCCTCGCCGGCGACGCGGAACGGCTCCAGCATCTTCAGGCGGGCCGCCTCCGGTTCGACCAGCTCGACGGGCTGGGAGTCGATGCGCACCCGCCCCTCGCCGTCGGTGACGGTGGCGCGGGCGACTGCGGTCTTCTTCTTTCCGGACGTGTTCGTTACCATGTGACGTTGGCCCCCAGGTCCTCGGCGATCTCGCCGAGGGTGGTGAACTCGATGTTCGACAGTCGGTCGAGGGAGGTGCCGTCGAGCACCTCCGCCTCCGGCGCGTCGTCGTCGGGCGACGACGTCGGCGACTCGAACGGGTCGCCGACGTACACGCGGACGTTCTCGAACGCCTCGCGACCCGTCTCGGTCTTGTACGGCAACATTCCGCGGACGGACCGCTTGAAGATGCGGTCCGGTCGCTTCGGGTAGTACGGCCCCGAGTCGGAGCCGAGGTTCGCGCGGGTGCGGTACTTCTCGTGGGTGAACTCGGGGTCGCCCGTGATGACGGCCCGCTCGGCGTTCACGATCGCGACGCGCTCGCCGTCGAGCGCGCGCTGTGCGACCTGTGACGCGACGCGGCCCATGATGGCGTCCCGCCCGTCGACGACCACGTCGGCCTCGAACTCGGCGAGACTCATCGGATCACCCGGACGTCGGTCCCTTCGGGGTTGTTCGTAAGCGCTTCCTCCAGCCGAACGGCCTCGCCGGCCCGGTCGATCTTCGTCTCGGCGGTGCCGGAGAAGTCGACGGCGGCGACGGTGACGTCCTTGCGGAGCACGCCCGAGCCGAGCACCTTGCCCGGCACGACGACGGTCTCGTCCTCGTCGGCGTACCGCTCGATGCGGCCGAGGTTGACCTCCGCGTGCGTGCGCCGCGGCTTTTCGAGTCGGTCGGCGACGTCCTGCCAGACGCCGGCATCGGACGACCGCGCGACCGACTTCAGTTCGGCGATGAGGTTCTGAAGTCTCGGATTGGTCTTGCCACTACTCATACTGATAGCTCCTGAGTTGTGTTCGAGAACGGGAGTGCAGGGGGCAGGATTTGAACCTGCGAACCTCTACAGGACAGCGCCCTGAACGCTGCGCCGTTGGCCAGACTGGGCTACCCCTGCTCGCGTCCCGTCGTTCGCCGTCCCGTCCATTAACCCCTTCGGTCGGCCCCGTCCGTGAGACACGGCGACGGCGGCTCCGCTGGCCGGTCGGAGCCGCCGCGAGGGCGAACGGTCGGTGGGTGTGGTGGGACGACGACATCGGTGTCAGACTGCGACTTTCTCCGCCAGTTCGTCCGCGCGGTCGCGCAGCGACTCGACCGCCCGGAGGGTCAGCTCCTCGACGCTCATCGACCCGTCCGTCTCGATACTGAACACGAACGCGCCGGGAACGTCCTCGACCGCCAGCTCCTTGCCGGGGTATCGCTCGGTGAGGTCGGCGCCGAACTCGTCGGTGTGGACGAGCTCGCCGTCCTCGGTCTCGATGACGCCCCGGAGGATCCGGGGCTCCTCGTCGGCGAACTCGCCGGCGTCGCCGACGACGGAGACGCGCTGCAGGTGGCGGTAGCCGACGGCCACGCCGCCCTGGTGTTTCGCGTGCTCCTTCCCGGAGTCGAGCACCGCGTCGGCCTCGAACTCCAGCCGCTGTCCCTCCTTCAGCTCGATGATGGGGACGTTCTCGTCGGCCGGCTCGACGAGTTCGTCGGACGTCTCGATGTCGCCCGAGTACGCCGTCGCCGGCCCCTCGACGTCGAGCGCGAGGGTGACGGTGTCGCCGACCTCGTAGTCGGCAAGCGGCGTCGTCAGGGGGACGAGACCGAGCCGGAGGCCGACCATCTCGTCGAACATCACCGACGAGTTCTCGACGAACCGGACGGCGTCGATCGAGAACGTCGGCACCTCCGCCAGCATCGCTCGGCGGAGGCCGTTCGCGACCGCGGGGGTGACCCCGCGCACGAGCAGCCGTGCCGACCGGTCGTCCCGCGTGACTACCTCGACATCGAAGTCTGCCGCCATGGGTTACAGACGGTTCTTCTTCGGCGCTCGAGTCCCGTCGTGCGGGATCGGGGTCACGTCCTCGATGCGGCCGATCTCCAGTCCCGCGCGGGCCAGCGCGCGGATCGTCGGCTGCGCGCCCGGTCCGGGGGACTTCTGGGCGTTGCCGCCGGGACCCCGGATGCGGACGTGGACGCCCTCGATGCCCTGTGCGAGCAGCTCCTCGGCGACGCCCTCCGCCATCTGCATGGCGGCGTACGGCGACGCCTCGTCGCGGTTCTGCTTCACCACGGCGCCGCCCGAGGACTTGATCAGCGTCTCGGCCCCGGTGATGTCGGTCACCGTGATGAGGGTGTTGTTGAACGACGAGAACACGTTGGCGACGGCCCAGCGGGCCTCGCCGGATTCGGACTCACTCATTCACTGACCCTCCGCTCGTTCGGGGTGGAGCTCGTCGGCGAGGGGACTGACCTCGTCGAAGTCGACGAGGTCCTCCTCGGCGGTCTCGATCTTGTACGACGGGCGGGTGACGCGGGCGTCCCCGACGACCACGTGCCCGTGGAGGACGAACTGCCGCGCCTGCTTCACCGTGTTGCCGACGCCGTTGCGGTACGCGACCGTCTGCAGGCGCCGTTCGAGCACGTCCGTCACGTCGAGCGACAGGACGTCGGTGATGGCGTCCGCCTCGTCGAGAACGCCGAGCCGGCGGAGGCGCGCGACGAAGTCGGCGCCGGCCTCGTCGGCCGTCTCGACGTCGCCCTGCGCCTCGCCGATGAGGCGTCGCGCCTCCCGGCGGTAGCGGCGCAGCTCCGACTGCGCGCGCCACAGCTCCTCCTTGTTCTTCAGGCCGTAGCGGGAGAGCAGGTCCGACTCCTCGTCGATGCGCTCGCCCTGGTACGGGTGGTTCGGCGTCTCGTATCGCTTGGTGGAGGTTCCGGTGCTCATTCGCCCTCACCCTCGCCGGCCGCCTCCTCCTCGGCCTGCTCCTCGCGGATCTCCTCGACGTTGACTCCGATGGTGCCCTCGGTCCGGCCCGTGGACTTGGTCCGCTGGCCGCGGACCTTCTGACCCCGCTTGTGGCGGATGCCCTTGTAGGAGTCGATCATCTTCATCCGGTTGATGTCGTGGCGGCGCTTCTCGTCGAGGTCCGAGCCGACGATGTGGTCGGTCTCGCCGGAGAAGAAGTCCTTCTGCCGGTTGACCATCCACCCGGGTACGTGCTCCGAGAAGTTCCGGACGACGTCGACGACCGCGTCGATGTCGTCCTGTTCGAGGCGGCCGAACGTGGCGGTTCGGTCCACGTCGGCAGCCTCGGCCACCAGGCGCGCCGTGCGCTGGCCGATGCCGTTCATGTCGCTGAGGCTGCGCTCGACGGTCTTCGTTCCGTCCAGGTCCGTCTGACCGATCCGGACGAAGTACTGGAGGTCCTCGTCGTCCTCCTCCGCGTCGGGCGCGTTCTCTGGTTCTTCTGCACTCATGTCTTGTCTGTGTGGTCAGCGTTGCGGCGGGGATTCGAACCCCGGAGGCTTGCGCCACTGAGTTAGCAACCCAGCGCCTTGGGCCAAGCTTGGCTACCGCAACACCCCGCGTGCCGTATCGTCGCCTCGCGAGCCGCGACGGCTCCGGACTCGGGGCCGAGCGCCCCTGCAGTGTCTGCGTGCGGAACGTCTCGGCTGCCGTACTTAAACGTCACGAAACCCCGGGCGGGCGTGTGACGCCCGCACGACCGTGTGATCGGTCGACACGCACGCGCCGCGGACCGGGCACGATGACGCCGCGACTCCCCGGAGCCGACGCCGGTGAGGCTCACGCCGGGTCGACGCCGGCGAACTCGAATCGCGCGCCCGCGTCCGTGTCCGCGAGGCGGACCGTCCAGCCGTGGGCCTCGGCGATCCCGCGGACGGTGCTGAGTCCGAAGCCGGTGCCCTCCCGACTGTCGGTGTAGCCGTGTTCGAACACGTCCTCGCGGTCCGATGCCGGGATCCCCGGGCCGTCGTCGGCGACGGCGAACCCCTCCGGGATCGCCCCGACGACGACGTGGACGTCGTCGCCGGCGTGCTCGACGGCGTTGCGGAAGAGGTTTTCCAGCAGCTGGATCAGCCGGCTCCGGTCGGCCACGACCGAGGGAGCGTCGTCGGCGTCGAGCGTCGCGTCGGCGGTGTCGACCGTCGACCACGCCTCGACGGCCACGGCCGACAGGTCGACCGCCTCCGTCTCGTCGACGTCCGCCCCGAGGCGGGCCATCGTCAGCATGTCCGAGATGATCCTGTCCATCCGCTCGTGGGCGCGGCGGGCCTGCTCCAGGTGTTCGCTGTCGCACGTCTCGGCCGCCAGCTCCGTCCGTCCCTTCGCGACCGCCAGCGGGTTGCGAAGGTCGTGGCTCACGATCCCCGCGAACTCCTCCAGTCGGTCGTTCTGTCGCCGGAGGTCCTCCTCCACCATCTGTCGCTCCAGCGCCGACGACACCCACTCGGCCATCAGCCCGACGAGCGCCACGTTCCACTCGTCGAACGGGGCGGCACGGGGCTGGAGGCCGTAGAAACAGAACGTCCCGTACACCTCCCCCTCCAGCATCACGGGGACGCCGAGGTAACACTGGTTTCCCAGCTCGGTGGTTCCGTCGCGCTTCGCGAGGTCGGGCGCCTCTGCCTCGATATCCCGGAGCGTCAGCTCCCGCTCCGTGATCACCACCCGCTCGCAGCAGGTCTCCGCGAGGTCGACCGTGTCACCCTCCGCGATCAGGTCGTCGGGGGCATGGACCACCTCGAACACGTATCGGTCGTCTCGGACCCGAGAGAGCGTGCCGTACTCGACGTCCAACATCTCGGCGCCGATCCGGAGGAGCCGGCTCACCCGACTCTCGAACGGCCGGCCGGCGTCGGCGATCGTCTCGGTGATCGCCCGCAGCGTCTCCTCGCGGTCCCGCAGCTCCCGCATTCGCCGTTTCTCGTCGGTCGCGTCCCGGTACAGCACCGACAGGCCGGACTCCGAGGGGAACGCGCGGACCTCGAGCCACAGCCCCAGCGGCTCGTAGTAGGTCTCGAACTCCAGCGGCTCCTGCGTCTCCACCGCCTCGTGGTACCGCTCGTGGATCTCGGTGTCGACGGCCTCGGGGACCACCTCCCAGATGTTCCGGCCGACGATCTCCTCGGTCGAGAGCTCCTCGCCGGCCGCCTCGGAGACGATCCGACGCGCCCGCTCGTTGAGGTAGGTCGTGTTCCATTCGTCGTCGTACGCGTGGAACCCGTCGGTCATCCGGTCGAGGAGAGCCGGGTCGAGCACCTCCCCCGGAGCCCCGCCGGTCGACGTCGACTTCGGGGGTGACCCCTCCCCGTCGTGTTCCATTTGCCCCGGGGTGTGTCCTCATCCTATAAAACGGTTCGCTCCCGGGCGACGGCATGCGCCGGGCGTTCCGCCGGCTCAATTGTCCGGCCAGCGCTCGATGTACACCGTCTCGTCGGTGTAGAAGCGAACGGCGTCGTCGCCCTGGGCGTGGAGGTCGCCGAAGAAGGAGTCCTCGTCGCCGCCGAAGTGGAAGAACGCCATCGCGGCGGCGGTGCCGACGTTCACGCCGACGTTGCCGGCGTCGACCTCCAGGCGGAACCGGCGAGCCTCGCCGCCGTCGCTCGTGAACAGCGACGCCGCGTTGCCGAACCGCGAGCGGTTCACCAGCGAGACGGCGTCGTCGAAGTCCTCCGCCCGCAGCAGCGCCAGCACCGGACCGAAGATCTCCTCGCGTGCGACCGTCGCGTCGGGGTCGACGTCGCCGAACACCGTCGGGCCGAGGTGGTGGCCCGCCTCGGGCACGTCGAGTTCTCGGCCGTCGAGCAGGAGCTCCGCGCCCTCCTCGACCCCCGTCTCGACGTACTCCAGCACCGACTCGCGGTGCGGCCCCGACACGAGCGGCCCCATGTCGGTTCCCGCCTCCAGACCGGGGCCGACGTCCATCGCCTCCGCCTCCGCGACCAGCAGGTCGACGAACTCGTCGTACACCTCGTCCTCGACGACGGCGACGGGGTTGGCGAGGCAGCGCTGGCCGGCGTTGGCGAACGCCGACGAGCAGGTCTGCTCGGCCGCGTACTCGAGGTCCGCGTTCGCGCTCACGACGACGTGGTTCTTCGCGCCCCCCTGGGCCTGGACGCGCTTGCCGGCACCCGCGGCCGTCTCGTATACGTGCTTCGCGATGGGCGTCGACCCGACGAACGAGACGGCCTCGATCCCGTCGTGGGTGATGAGCCGGTTCACGGTGTCCGGGCCGCCGTGGACGACGTTGACGACGCCGTCCGGGAAACCCGCCTCGTCGACCAGCGCGGCGATCCGGTTCGCCGTGAACGGGTCGCGCTCGCTCGGCTTCAGAACGAACGTGTTGCCGGTCGCCACCGCGTACGGGAGGAACCACAGCGGGATCATCGCGGGGAAGTTGAACGGCGTCACCGCCACAACCGTCCCGAGCGGCTGGCGAACCGCCGTCTCGTCGATGTCCGGCGCGGTGTGCGGGAGGTGGCCCGCCTGCATCGTCGTCGGGACGCCGCAGGCGACCTCGACGTTCTCGATCCCGCGGCGGATCTCGCCCATCGCCTCCGCCTTCGTCTTCCCGTGTTCGGTGACGAGCACCTCCGCCAGCGACTCCTGGTGCTCCTCCAGCAGGCGCTTGAGCCGGAACAGCGGCTGGATGCGCTCCTCGACGGCCGTGCTCGACCACGTCTCGAACGTCTCGTTGGCGAGGGCGACGGCCTCGTCCTCGTCGTCGGCCGAGGAGAACGCGACGGAGGCGATCTCCTCGCCCGTCGCCGGGTTCGTTACCCGCCCGGACTCCTCGCCGGTGGCCTCGCGCCACTCGCCGGCGACGTAGTTGTGTGCGACCTCCCCGTCCGCGATCGGCTCTACCATGACGATCGTTCACCGACGTCGTGGCAAAGAGCTACCGTCCGCGGCAGAGGCGGGCGGAACCCGTCGACCGCCCGGCCGTCGACGGTGGGTTCCGGAGGACCGGAAGGCGACGGGGCGGCGCTACGGGTGCGCGTAGAAAGCGAGGAACTCCCCGTCGCCGTCGTCGGGGTCGGGCCTCGCGTCGAGACGGGCGAAGCCGACGCGCTCGAACTGGACGAGGTCGTCGACGGCGTAGTCGGCGTACCCCGGCTCGGCGTAGCCGACCACCTCGCCGTCCGTCGTCCGCATACGGACCCGGACGTGCTCGTCGTCGCCGGCGCCGACCCACTGAACCACGGGGACCCCCTCCTCGCGAACGTCGCTGATGTCGGTGCCCGTCCAGACCAGGTCGTCGCCGTCGCGGCGGAAACAGCCGTACCCCTTCAGCCAGACGCGCTCGCCGTCGGCCGGCGCGTCGTTCGCCCCGAGCAGGACGCCCTCGGCGGCCGGCACCTCGCGGTCGCCCCGCGCCTCGTCGTTGGGGTGCAGGGGCGGGTGGCCCGCGGGCGGCGCGTCGCCGGCGAGCGCGAACTCCGCGGGGGAAGCCGCGGGGAAGCGGTCGCGCCCCTCGGCGTCGGAGGCGGCGCCGTCGCGGACGAGGAACCGCCGGTCGGCTCCGTCGTCGATCAGGTCGCGGTTGGTGGCGTAGATGCTCGACATCGCGAGGTCGACGTTGCTCGTGGAGACGCCCAGGTCGACCATCGCGTCGACGATGGCCGCCCCGCGGATCCCCCGTCGGCGCACCGACGCGATGGTGGGCGCGCGCGGGTCGTCCCAGCCGGTCAGGTCGCCGGACTCCACCTTCTCGTTGATCGTCGAGGTGGACATGGGCACGTCGTAGGCGTCGATCTGGACGTGGCCCCAGTGGACGACCTCGGGGTACTCCCAGCCGAAGTAGTCGTAGACGAACCGCTGTCGCTTCGCGGAGTCCTGCAGGTCGATGCCGCGAACGATGTGTGTGATCCCCAGCAGGTGGTCGTCGATCCCGGACTGGAAGTCGAGCATCGGCCACGCGCGGTGGTCGGCGGCCGCCTCGCGCGGGTGGGGCGTGTCGACCACCCGGACGGCGACGAAGTCGCGCAGCGCGGGGTTCTTGTGCTCGATGTCGGTTTTCACCCGGAGCACCATCTCGCCGGCGCCGTACTCGCCGTCGACCATCGCCTCGAACTCCTCGCGGACCGTGTCGCGGTCCTTGTCGCGGTGCCGACACGGCTCGGCGTCGGCCTTGAGGCTCCGGAAGTGCTCGGGGGGACACGAGCAGGTGTACGCGCCGTCCTTCCCGATCAGCTCCCGGGCGTACTCGTAGTACGTCTCCACGCGGTCGCTGGCCTTTATCACCTCGTCGGGGTCGAAGCCGAGGTAGTCGATTGCGTCGAGGATCTCGTCGTAGGCGTCGAGGTCGGGCCGCTTCGTCTCGGGGTCGGTGTCGTCGAACCGACAGACCATCCAGCCGTCGTAGATCTCCTTGTACGTCCCGATGACCGCGGGCATCCGGGCGGAGCCGAGATGCCACGGGCCGTTGGGGTTGGGAGCGAGCCGCATCCGGATCTCGTCGTACTCGTCGGCGTTCGGGAGCTCCGGGAGGGCGCCCTCGTCCTCCTCGGGCTCGGCCTCCAGCTCCGCCACGAGTTCGGGAGCCAGCTCCGTCAGGCGCTCGCGCCGCCGGTCGTCGTCCATCGCGGCCACGTCCGACGCGACGGGGGCGACCTCGCCCGGGATCGCGTCGCCGTGGGGCCGGAAGTCGGGGTTCTCCCCCATCAGCGGGCCCATGATGGCGCCCACCTCCGGGTCGGAGCCGTGCTTCAACGCGTTGTAGAGGGCGTGCTTCTCCGCCGCCGCGCGCACACGCGCCGCCAGGTCCTCGTCCATTACCGGCGACTGGGAGGGTCGCCGCGGATCGGGTCCGGACCCCCCGCTGCGACCGGGAGGGCGCGCGTAGGCACACCCGGGTAGGGGCGTTCCCACTCTGGAGGCTCTCCGGTATAGGCACGTCGACCGTTCACGTGAGTTAATCCCGGTCGCCGCGGCCGACGGCGGTCGTCGTCCCGCGCCGTCCGACTGTGCCGAGCGCCCGCGACGACGCCGCCGCCGTTAGGATGCCGCTATCGCCTATCGGGAGCCGTCGGTGCGCTCGCGGTCGGCGTGGTCGGCCCGCTCCAGCAGGTCGGCCGCCCGGCGGAACACCCCGGTGAGCGTCGTCATCTCCTTGCTCGTCGGGTGGGCGCGCCCGACGAGCCGCCGGACCAGCCGCCGGCTGCGCTCCCGCTTGTGGTCGCGCGACTCCGCCATGTCGAGGAACGCGCCGAACTGCTCGTAGAAGCGCTCGATCTCCGTCTCCGCGGCGCGCTCGTGGGCCACGTCGGGGAGCTGTGTGTCGTCGAGGAACAGGTCACGGAGCTCGTACAGCGTCACCGTCGCCGCCTGTCCGAGGTTCAACACCGGGTACTCCGGGCTGGCGGGGATCGAGATCACCTCGTCCAGCCGCTCCAGCTCCGCGTTGTTCAGGCCCGTGCCCTCCCGCCCGAACACGAGCGCGGTGTCAGTGTCGACGGTCGCGAGCGACTCCCGGAGCTCCGCGGGCGTCCCGAACGGGAACCGGACGTGACGCCGGGCGTCCTCTCCGGTGATGGCCGTGGTGCCGACCGTGTGGTAGTTCTCGACGACCTCCTCGAGGGTGACAGTGTCGGCGTTCGGGAGCACGTCCTCGCGGGCGTGGCCGGCGAAGCCGTACGCCTCGCCCTCGGGGTCCAGCTCCGGCGGGTCGACGAGCTTCAGGTCCGCGAGGCCGAAGTTCTTCATCGCCCGCGCGATCGTGCCGACGTTTCCCGGGGTCTCCGGCTCGACGACGACGACCGCGAACTCGCGGTCGGCGTGGCCCGCCCCGGCCGCGTCCGCGCCGTCGCTCATGTCGGGTACTCCCGGTCGAGATCGAGATCGTCCATCGAGAGGTCATCGTCCTCGCCATCGCCGTCTCCGTCGCCGGGGTCGACCCCGCCGGCCGCCGCGTCGGCGTTCTCGGCTGCGTCGGCGTCCCCGACTGGGTTGGTCTCGCTCTCGCCCCCGTCCACGTCCGGGCGCTCGTCCGCGAGCAGGTCCTCGTCGTACAGTTCCTCGGGGTCGGGGAGGTCCGGCAGCTCGTCGGGCGCCTCCTCGACGTGCTCCATCCCGCCGTAGCCCTCGGGGGCGCGGCCGCCGTCGTCGAACCACTCGTGGAAGGCGTCGCGGAACGTCTCCTCGCCGGCGATCGTGTCGCCGCCGCGCTCGCGGAACCAGAACAGGAAGTCCGCCTCGTGGTCGTCACACAGCAGCACCTCGTCGAGCGGCTCGCCGTAGACGACGTCGGCCGGGTCGCACCGCTTCTTCTCCGCCTCGCCGTGGATCAGGTAGCAGGCGTCGCAGGGGTTGTTCATCACCACCTGCAGCCTGACGAGACGGTGACGCGGCCCCTTCGGGATCTCCTCTAAGGGACGCCACATCCCGTCGTCGGTGAAGAGGTCGTCCTCGTCGAAGCGCCAGCCGCGCAGGCCGATGCTCACCTTGCCCATTTGTCCACGCTTGCCCCGGCGCGGACATAAGCGGCGCGTTCCCCCCTCCTCGGGAGCGCCGGTCGAGTCGATTCACTCGGGACGCCGACCGGACTACCGGAGCCGGGTCGGTTCGCCGACGGTCGACGCCGGCGACGAGAGCCGGGTCGGCTGGCCGGGGATGGAGCCGGCGACCACGTCCCCGCTCCGCGATCACAACACCGAAGCGTCGCGGTCCCCTGTCCGGGTTCATGCGAACTGTCGACGCCGCAGGGCTGCCGATCAGCGACGATCACCCGCCGCGGATCATGGGCGTACTGAACGTCTCGAAGGAGTCGCCGTACGACCCCAGCGTGTACGACGACCCCGGCGAGGCCGCGGCGTACGTCGACGAGGAGCTGATCGACGAGGGCGCCGACATCGTGGACGTGGGGCTGGAGTCGGCGAACAAGAAGTTCGAGGTGCTGTCGGCGGAGGGGGAGCTGGAGCGGCTCGACACCGCGGTCGAGACGATCGAAAGCGTCTCCGGCGACGCCGTCTTCTCCATCGAGACCCGCTACCACGAGGTCGCCGAGGCGGCGCTGAACCGGGGGTTCGACATGGTGAACGACATCTGCGGCTTCGCCGACCCCCGGATGCCGCAGGTCTGCGAGGAGCACGACGTCGCGGTCGGGAAGATGGCGTCGCCGCCGGACCTGGAGCGCCCCGGCGCGGTCGAGGATGTAGACGACATCTACGAGGCGCTGTCGCTCAACGGGCTGACGGATAAGACCATCGTCGACCCCGCCTTCGGCGGCTGGTCCGAGGAGAAGACGGTCGCCGACGACCGCGAGACGTTCCGCCGGCTCCGGGAGTTCCGCGGCTACGACCGGCCGATCCTCGTGTCGATCAACCGCAAGAACTTCCTCCGGAGCGTCGCCGGCCGCGACACCGAGGGCGCGCTCCCCGTCTCGCTGGCGGCCACTTCGATGGCGGTCGAGCGCGGCGCCCACGTCGTCCGGACCCACGACGTCGCCGAGACGCGCGACGCCGCGCTCATCGGCGCGGAGTTCGCCCGCGACCGAGCGCGCACGACCGGCGAGGTGAGCGTCGAGGAGCTGGACGTGGCGACGCCGGGCGACGCCCGCCGGCATCTCGACCGCGTCGGCGGCGACCCGGCCGTCGCCGGCGACGCTGTCGCCCGCGTCTTCGAGTTCGACGGGCTCGACCCCGAGGAGCTGGGAGCGCTGCGGGCGGCCGCCGCCGGGACGGGCGTCCATCTGGGGGAGGGCACGGCGAGTAACGGGAGCCTACTCGTCGGAACGCCGCGGATGCTGGCCGCGGCCGCAGACGCCGCCAGCGGCGTCACCGAGGGCTTGGACGCCGCGTTAGCGGTTCTCGACCCCGGCGAGTAAGAAAACTTATACCCGATCGGTCGATACGTGCGGGTGGAAGCCGGAAGGGCACCGCGGGTAGGGGTACTCTGGTGGCCTCCCGGCCCGATCCCGTATTATGACGACCATACTCCGACAGTCGCCGCCATGAGATTCGAGGACTGGGAGCCGGTGTACGAACGGGTCCTCGCGGACCTCGGCTTCGACCGCGCCGCCGACGAGGCGGTGCGCGACCGCGCCGCAGAGCACGCCACGCCGTTCGACCTCGCCCGCCTCGACTGCTCGGGCGCGACCGTCGCCGTCGCCGGGGCGGGACCGTCGCTGGAGGCCGACGCCGCCCTCGCCCGCGAGGCCGACCTCGTGTTCGCCGCGTCGACGGCGACCGACCGGCTCGCCGACCGCGGCGTCGCCGTCGACGCCATGGTGACCGACCTGGACAAGAACCCCGACACCGGGCTCGACCGGACCCGGCACGGCGCGGTCGTGGTCGCGCACGCCCACGGCGACAACGGCGACCTGGTCGGGGAGTGGCTCCCGCGCTACGACGCCGCCCACACGCTCGTCACGACGCAGGCCGCGCCCGTCGACGGCGTCGTCAACGTCGGCGGCTTCACCGACGGCGACCGGGCGGCGTTCCTCGCGGACCGCTGCGGCGCCGCTCGCCTCGTCTTCCCGGGCTGGGATCTCGACGACCCCGACGTGGGCGGCATGAAGGCCCGCAAACTCGACTGGGCCGAGCGCCTCCTCCGCCTCCTGGAGCGTCGCCGCGGCGAGCGGTTCCCGGTGCTCGACGGGCGGCGGGAGTCGATCGACCCGATCTGACGCG
Organism: Halobacteriales archaeon QS_6_71_20; assembly: GCA_003020945.1. Classification (GTDB taxonomy): domain Archaea; phylum Halobacteriota; class Halobacteria; order Halobacteriales; family Haloferacaceae; genus Halobaculum. The sequence continues at coordinate 3,300 of PXRU01000014.1, read as the reverse complement.
GATCGGGCGGCGCGCTCGCGGGGACGTGTACGGAACTTCTCGCGATCCCAGCTGTTAGTATCCTCCCGCCCCTGTGCGGTTTCATGCGACTGTTCTGGCACAGGCGGGATCTCCGGATCGCGGACAATCGCGGGCTCGCCGCCGCGGCAGAAGCGGACACGGTCGTTCCGGTGTTCGTCTTCGACGACGACGTGTTGGCGCACGCGGGCGACCCGCGCGTCCGCCACATGCTCGACGCGCTGGCGGAACTGCGCGCCGACTACCGCGCCCGCGACTCGGATCTGGTCGTCGCCCGCGGCGACCCCGCCGAGGTGCTGCCCGACCTGGCGGCGGAGTACGACGCGGAGGCGGTCGTCTGGAACGAGGACTACTCCGGGCTAGCCCGCGAGCGCGACGCCCGCGTCCGGATGGCGCTCGACGACGCAGGCGTCGCCCGCGAGACGACCCACGACGCCGTCCACCACGAGCCCGGCACGATCACGACGAACAAGGGGGAGCCGTACTCGGTGTACACCTACTTCTGGAAGAAGTGGCGCGACCGCGAGAAGGCCGACCCGTTCGAGGCGCCGACGGCCGACGACCTCGCGAGCGTGACGGGCGAGGAACTGCCGAGCATCGAGGCGCTCGGCTTCTCGGAGCCGGAGGCGGACGTCCAGCCCGCGGGCACCGAGGCCGCCCGGGAGCGGCTCGCGGCGTTTCGCGCGGACGCGATCCGGCGGTACGACGAGGACCGCGACTACCCGGGGAAGGAGGCGACCTCGCGTCTGTCGACGGATCTGAAGTGGGGGACGATCGGCGTCCGGGAGGTGTACGAGGCGACCGCGGAGGCGATGGCGGCGGCCGAGGCCGACGGCGACGACGACGGCGCCGAGGCCATCGGGGAGTTCCAGTCGCAGCTCGCCTGGCGGGAGTTCTACACGCAGGTGCTGTGGGCGAACCCCCGCGTCGTCTCACAGAACTACAAGGAGTACGAGCGCGACATCGAGTGGCGCGACGACGACGACGCGATGGCGGACCTCCGGGCGTGGAAGGACGGCGAGACGGGCTACCCGATCGTCGACGCGGGGATGCGCCAGCTCCGGGAGGAGGCGTACATGCACAACCGCGTGCGGATGATCGTCGCGTCGTTCCTCACGAAGGACCTCCTGCTCGACTGGCGCCACGGCTACGAGCATTTCAAGGACTACCTCGCGGACCACGACACCGCCAACGACAACGGCGGCTGGCAGTGGGCCGCCTCGACCGGTACCGACGCCCAGCCGTACTTCCGGATCTTCAACCCGATGACGCAGGGGGAGCGCTACGACCCCGACGCCGAGTACATCTCCGAGTACGTCCCGGAGCTATCGGGCGTCTCCGCGGAGAACATCCACTCGTGGCACGAGCTGTCGGTCGGTCGCCGGCGACAGCTCGCGCCGAAGTACCCGGACCCGGTGGTCGACCACTCCGAGATGCGCGAGCGGGCGCTCTCGATGTTCAAGCGCGCCCGCGGCGAGGACGAGGAGGGAGCCGAGGCGAGCGCCGACTGAGCCGCCCCGACCGCCGACCCTTCGCCCGACCCGGCGGCGAAGGGCAACCGCAGCCGTAATCCGGCGGCGTGACCCACGCACGGCGACCGGAGCCGCCCGCTCGCCCCCGAGCTCGCCGGGCGCGACACGACTTTGCCGACGGCGCTCCAGCGACGACCATGGACATCGCCGTGGTGCTGTACGAGGGGTTCGACGAACTGGACGCGCTCGGTCCGTTCGAGGTGTTCAGGAACGCCGAGGCGGCCGGCGCCGACTTCGACACCGAACTCGTCGCGCTCGACGGGCCGGGGCTCGTCACCGCGAGCCACGGGGCGGGCGTCGAGGCGACGGCCGAGCTGCCGGAGCCGGGCGAGGTCGACCTGGTGGTGGTCCCCGGCGGGGGGTGGAACGACCGGAGCGAGGCGGGCGCGCGCGCCGAGTACGAGCGCGGCGCGATCCCGGAGGCCGTCGCCGCCCACCACGATGCCGGCGCGACCGTCGCCTCGGTGTGTACCGGCGGGATGCTGCTGGCGAGAGCGGGCGTACTCGACGGCCGGCCCGCCGTCACCCACGCCTCCGCGCTGGACGACCTCCGCGAGAGCGCCGCCGAGGTGCCCGGGGACCGAGTCGTGGACGACGAGGGGTCCGAGGGGGACCCCTCGGGCCGTACGGCCGGGGCGATGCCACGAGTCGTGGACGACGACGACGTGCTCTCGGCCGGGGGCGTCACCTCCGGGCTCGACCTCGCCTTACACGTCGTCGAGCGGGAGGCGGGCGCCGAGGTCGCCGAGTCGGTGGCGACGACGATGGAGTACACCCGCCAGCACGCCGCCTACGAGCCGGGCACGATCGCGAAGTAGGTCGTCCGTCGATCAGTCGTCGGTCGGCGCCGTCTCGGGGGCGACGGCCGCGTCGTCCGCCCCCTCCCGCCAGGTGAACAGGCTCGCGAGCGCCGGCCCGGTGACGTTGTGCCAGACGCTGAACAGCGCGGGGACGAGCGCGGCCGCCGGCGAGAACAGCGAGGCGGCGAGCGCGACCGCGAGCCCGCTGTTCTGGAGACCGACCTCGAACGTGCTCGTCCGGACCCGGTCGGCCGGCATCCCCGCGGCGCGGCCGACGCCGTAGCCGGCGCCGAGCCCGAGCGCGTTGTGCGCGACGACCGCGAGGAGGACGACCGCGCCCGCGGTGAGGATGTTCTCGACGTTCGCGCCGACGACGCCGGCGACGATGGCGACGATCGCGGCGACGCTTACGACCGGGAAGACGTCGACGCCGGCCTCGGCCGCCGCCGGCGCTCGCCGGTCGAGCACGTATCGGATCCCGAACCCGAGCACGACGGGGACGATGACGATCCGGACGATGCTCGCGAACAGCTCCGCGAAGGTGACGTCGACCGTCTCGCCGAGCGCGAACAGCGTCCACGCGGGCATCACGATCGGCGCCGCGAGCGTGGTGAGCGTCGTGACCGCCACCGAGAGCGCGACGTCGCCACGGCCGAGATACGTCATCACGTTCGAGGCCGTCCCGCCCGGGGCGGCGCCGACGAGGATCAGTCCGACGCCCACGGCGTTGGGAAGGTCGAGCAGGAGGTACAGCCCGTACGCCGCAAGCGGCATCGCCACCCACTGCGTGACGGCGACGATACCCACGTCGACCGGGCGCTCGACGAGCCGCCTGAAGTCCGCGGGCTGGAGCGTCAGCCCCATCCCGAGCATGATGATCCCCAGCAGCGGGACGACGTAATCGAGGACGGGAACGAACGGCTCCGGCGCGGCCAGCGCCGCCGCCGACG
>PXRU01000013.1 GCA_003020945.1 Halobacteriales archaeon QS_6_71_20 | reverse complement strand
CCGGACGGCGTCGGTCGCCTCGGCGGCGTCGCTCCCGCGGAACTCAACGTCCTCGACGGCCGGCTCGCCGCGGTTGGCGACCCAGTACTCCTGGAAGTGCATCGACCCCTCGGCGGTGTGGACGATCGTCGCGACGGGGTCGTCGCTCATCGGGATCAGGTCGACGTCGAGCCCGAACACCTCCGCCAGGGTGCGGGTGACCGCCGTGAGGCCGTGTCCCTCGTCCAGCAGCGAGGTACGGGTGAGATGGACCGCGCGGTCCCGGTCGCCGATCTCCATGAACTCCGCGACGCCCGAGAAGCGCCGCCAGCGGGCGATCTCCCGCCCCGTGATCTGCGCCTCGTCGGGGAGGTAGCGCGGGCCGCCGTCCAGCCCCGCGGCGTCGGCGAGGCGACCCAGTTCCGCGTGCGTCTCCGTCGTGTCCCCGGCGATCCCCCACCAGGTCTCGCGGTCGATGACGCCGCCGCCGTGAAAGAGCACGGTGTCGAGGTCCGGACAGACGAGATGGCCCCCCAGCTCCACGTCGTCGCCGGTGTTGCCGACGACGGTCGTCGACTCCGGGGGGAACACGTCGGCGGCGCCGTCGAGCAGCTTCGGCGTGCCGGTGCCGCCGGCGAGGAACGTGACCATGCCAGTCGTTGGATGCCGGCCGGCTTGTATGCTGTCGTTGGCTCGCGCCTCCGCGGTCCACACGTTCAAGCCCCCGACGCGCGCACCCTCACGCATGCTACGCTCGCTCGACGGGACGGAGCCGGAGGTCGCCGAGTCGGCGTACGTCGACGAGAGCGCGGTCGTCGTCGGCGACGTGGTCGTCGGCGCGGACGCCAGCGTCTGGCCCAACGCGACGCTGCGGGGCGACCACGGCCGCATCGAGCTCCGGCGCGCCGCCAACGTGCAGGACGGCGCGGTGCTCCACGAGGACGCTGTCGTCGAACCCGAGGCGACGGTCGGCCACAACGCGATCGTCCACGCCGCGACCGTCGCCGAGGGCGCGCTCGTCGGCATGAACGCGACCGTCCTCGACGACGCGCGCGTGGGGGCGGACGCCGTCGTCGGCGCCGGCGCCGTCGTCACCGAGGGGACGGAGGTGCCGCCGCGGACGCTGGTGACGGGCGTCCCGGCCGAGGTGACCGCCGAACTCGACCCCGACGCCGACCCCTCGCCGGGGCGGTTCGGCGCGAACCACTACGCGGCGCTGATCGACCGCTACGAGGAGACGGCCGAGCGGATCGACTGAGCCGAGCGGCCGGAGGCACGCGGCTCCGTCTCCGTCGGTGAGTTACCGCCGCCGGATCGACGTGGGTTTGCGCGCGACGGCGCTCCCCTCTCACGGTCGAGTGCACCCGCGGCTCGGCGTCCGGGAACGGAGAGAACCGACGGGAACGAAAGGCGGCGGGTCCGCGGGTTGCGAGTCTCGACCAGCAACTCGTGGTCGGGCGTCGGGTCGCGGCGGGAGTCAGTCCTCGTACACCCAGTCGGCGGCGTCGAGCTCCCAGTCGACGAGCTCGTCGTCGTCGAAGAAGAGGGCGATCTCGCGCTCGTTGGCGCCCTCGTCCTCGTGGTCGGAGCCGTGGACGACGTTGTGGCCGAGGTCGAGCCCGAGGTCGCCCCGGATCGTGCCCGGCGGCGACTCGGCGGGGTCCGTCTCGCCCATCATCCGTCGCACCTGTCGCGTCGCGTCCGCGCCCTCCCACACCATCGCGAAGACGGGGCCGGAGGTGATGAATTCGACGAGGCCCTCGAAGAACGGCTTCCCCTCGTGTTCGCCGTAGTGCTCGTGGGCGAGCTCCTCGTCGATCCGCATGAACTTCCCGCCGACGAGCTTCAGGCCGCGCCGCTCGAACCGGGAGACGATCTCCCCGATGAGCCCGCGCTGGACGCCGTCGGGCTTGACCATCACGAACGTGCGCTCGTCGTGGTCGCTCACGCGAGCCACCCCTGGTGGCGAGTATGAGCTCGCGGGTCACAGCCCGAGAAGCGGGACCGCCTCGCGTCGCTCATTCGCGACCCTCGGCCGTCCAGTCGAGGTCGCGCGCCTCGCGACCCAGGTCCGCGTTCTTCTCGCACTTCGAGGAACAGAAGTGCGTGACGCTGCCGTCGACGCGCACGAACATCGTGCCCGTGCCGGGCTCGATGTCGGCGCCGCAGTAGTCGCAGTCTCGTTGCTGGGGCATCTTTACTGGCCTCCGATGGAGTCGGCGTCGCGCTGGGTCTCGCGCAGCTGGAGGACGTCCCCCATCTGGACGGGGCCCAGGACGTTTCGCGTGATGATGCGGCCCTGGTTTTCGCCCTCCCGGATGCGGCACTTGACCTGCATGGCCTCGCCGTGCATCCCGGTCTTGCCGACGATCTCGACGACCTCGGCGGGCGTGGAGCCGCTCTCTTGCTCTTCAGCGGACATGGTCGCTTACCGCAGTTCCTCGACCTTGCCCGCGATGTCCTCGACGTCCTCCTCGGCGTCGCCGGGCTCGGTGACCGCCGCGGCGGCGGAGCCGACCTCCAGGCCGGCCGCGTGGCCGACGTCGTCCTGCGTCTCGATGAAGACGTAGGCGATGCCCTTCTCCTCGCAGAGCTCGGGGAGGTGCATGACGATCTCCTCGGGCTCGACGTCCTCGGCGACGTACACGAGGTCGGCGTTGCCGCGCTCGACCGCCTTGGTCGTCTCGTTGGTGCCTTTCTTCACGATGCCGGTGTCGCGGGCGACCTCGAGCGCGTCGAGGCTTCGCTCCGCGAGGTCCGCAGGGGTCTCGTAGTCGACGTACACTGACATTGTTGTGTGGCTTCCCGCTCGGTGGCTCGACACCTCCGCCGGTCGTAGATCCCTGACGACGGAGCGGGTCACGACCCCGAGCAGGTCGTATCATGCGATACTCTCGGTCGCCGTATAAACGTGTTCAAACCGTCGCGCCCGTGCGAGGGCGAACCACGCCGGGGACTCGCCTCGCGAGGCGCCGTCGTCCCGCGGTCTCGTCGGGAATCCGGTCGTCGTGGCCCCGGCGCCGTGACTCTCTCCGTCGCCGCCACAGTCGGTCCCGTCGCCGCCGCGGTCGGTTCCACCCTCCTCGGTCGCGACCCGCCTCGACTCACTCCGCGACGGCCCGGACGGGCGCCCCGTCGGCGTCCACCCGGAGCGGGTACGCCCGCAGCGTGAACCGCTCCGGGAGGCGGTCGGGTAGCCGCAGGTTCTCCACGACGAACTCGCCGGCGCCCAGCAGTTCGCGGTGGGCGGGCACCCCCTCCGGCTCGTCGGCGCCCGCGCGGTCGGTCGGCGTCGGGTCCGGGTTGATCGTGTCGAGGCCGACGGCACAGCCGAGGTCGACAATCCGGGCGGCCGTCCGGGGCGCGAGATACGGGTGGTCGAGGTACGACACTTCCCCCCAGCGACTCCCCCAGCCCGTCCGGAGGACGAGCATGTCCGTCCCCTCATCGACGGCGGCGGGGTCGGGGACGTGTTCGGGGACGATCGCCTCGCGCGCACCGAGGGCGTCGGCGGCGCCCCCGCCCGAGAGGTCGACCACGCGTGCGTCGAACCGGAAGGCGCCGACGTCGTACTCGTCGAGCGTCGCGCCCGCCGGTTCCATGTGTGCGGGCGCGTCGATGTGGGTTCCGGCGTGGGTGGTGAACGAGAGCCGGGTGACGCGGTAGCCGTCCGTCTCCATCGTCGCGCTCTGCTCCGCGGTCACGCCCGGGTCGCCCGGGTAGACGGGCATGCCCGGTTCGAGCCGGCGGGTGAGGTCGACGGGGTCCATACCGCACGGCGGTCCGCGGGGACCCTCAACGTGGCGACCTCGGCCGGCGACGCCGGGACCGAGCGGTCCCGACTCACTCCAGCCGCTTGGCGAGCATCACCTGGTCGACGTACTCCGTGTCGATCTTGTAGTGGCCCTCCCGGACCGCCTCGCGCTCCCAGCCGTGGTCCGTGAGGAACGCCACGGCGCCGTCGTTGGTCGCGGGGATGCTGTTGTACAGCTTCTCGAAGCCGTGTCCGGCCGCCCACGACTCGCCGCGCTCCAGCAGCGTCGATCCGATCCCCTTCCCCCGGTACTCCGGGAGGATTCCGACGGTGAGCACGGCCGTGTGACCCAGCTTCTCCGTCTCCGGCAGGTCGAGGTGGACCCAGCCGATCACCTCCTCGCCGACGGCCGCCACCAGGAACAGCCGCGACTCCAGTTCGTTGTGGCGCAACACCACCTCGTCGTGCTCGATGACGTCCGCGACCGTCTCCGCCTCGATGTACGTCCCCTCGCCGGCCACCTGTCGGATGACGCCGACGAGCCCCGACAGGTCCCGCTGGGTCGCCATCCGCACGACGTACTCCAGCCCGTCGGCCGAGTGCTCGGTCGCGCCGTCCTCCTCGTAGGCGACGCTGAGGCGGTCCCCCTCCCAGTCGAGATAGCCGTCGCGGACCAGCACGGTCGCGTGGTGGCCGAACGCCGTCCGGTCCATGTTGAGCGCCCGCCGGGCCTCGCGCTCGTGGACCGACCCCTGCTCCTCGACGTGCTCGTACAGGTCCCGCCTGTCGTCGTGGCTGAAGGTGAGTTGTTCGGTCAGCTCCATGTCCACTGCTATCACACTGCAACGGATAAGTGTACGCCGTGACCCCGGGGACCGACCCTCCGAGCGCGGGCGTGTGTCCCGACGCCGTCACTCGTCGGCGTCGACGCCGAGGGACGGTTCGACTGTCGTGAGGACGTCGGGGCGGGCGGACGGAAAGACCCAACTCCGGTCGGGGGGAAGCCGGGGCATGAACATCGCCGAGCTCGCCGCCGCGCTACGGGCGGAGGCGCGTCGGACGAACCAGCGACGCCTCCTCGTGCTCCACGGCGACCGCGACGCCTGCCTCGACGCCGCCTTCACCGCCGTCGAGGGCGCCGGACTCGACGACGACGTGACGCTGCTGTCGACGCGCGAGGGAGTTCGGTTCGAGCGCCACCGCCCGAAACACGCCCGGCGGCTGCTCGGCGCGACCCGCGAGGCGGTCGTCCTCGACGCGTTCGCGGAGTTCTCCCCGAACGCGATCGGTCAGTCGGTCGGCGCGGTCGACGGCGGCGGACTGTACGTCCTGCTGGCGCCGTCGCTGTCGGCGTGGCCGGACCGCCGCGGCGACTTCGACGAGTCGCTCGCGGTCCCGCCGTTCGGCCTCGACGACGTGACGGGGCGGTTCCGGACGCGGCTGGTCGGGACGCTCCGCCGCCACCCGGGGGTCGCAGTCGCCCGCGTCGGCGCCGACGGAACCGCCGAGGCGGTCGAGCGCGACGGCCTGCTCGGCGCCGACGAACGTCAGCCGGAGCAGGAGCCGGGGCCGACGGTCCCGGCCGCGTCGGCGTTCCCGACAGCCGCCTACGGGCCGCGAGCCTCGCCGCGGAGGGCCGGGACGTGCTCGTCACCGCGCCCGCGTTCTCCGGCGTGGCGGCGCTGTTCAAGCGCGCCCGGGCGCTGTTCGACGCGCTCGACGTCGCCACAGCCGTCGACGACGAGCGGACCGTCGCGCTCGCGTCGGCCGACCCCTCCGACGACGGCGGGGACCGCGGCGGCCGGATCCGGTACCTCCCGCCCGCGGACGCCGTCACGGCCGCCGGCGACGCGGACGCGGTCATTGCCGACGAGGCTGCCGGGCTTCCCGTGCGCGTGCTCGCGGGGCTGCTGGACGCGCCCGCGGCGGCGTTCGTCACGACCGTCCACGGCTACGAGGGGGCCGGACGGGGGTTCTCGGTCCGGTTCCGCGACCGCCTGGCCGACGCCGACCGCCGGGTGCGGGAGGTCCGGATGGACGACCCGATCCGCTACGCCCGGGGCGACCCGGTGGAGGGGTGGGCGTTCCGCGCGCTCATGCTCGACGCCCGCCCGGCGGTCGACGCCGCGGTCGCGGACGCGACCCTCGACTCCGTCGAGTACCGTACGGTCGGCGCCGACGAACTGCTCGACGACGACCACCTCCTCTCGGAGGCGTTCGGGCTGCTCGTGCTCGCCCACTACCGGACCGAGCCGGACGACCTCGCGCGCCTGCTCGACGCGCCGAACCTCTCGCTGCGGGCGCTGGTCCACGACGGCCACGTCGTCTCTGTCGCCCTGCTCGCGAGGGAAGGGGGGCTCGACGCGGACACGCGGGCGGCGATGTACGGCGGCGAGCGCGTCCGCGGCAACATGCTCCCGGACGTGCTGACGAGCCAGCTTCGGGACCCCGACGCGGCCGCGCCGACCGGGCTCCGTGTGATGCGGATCGCCACCCACGACGCCGTCCGCCGACGGGGGCTCGGCTCCCGACTTCTCGACGAAGTCGCCGCCGACCTCGACGGCGACATCGACTACCTGGGGACCAGCTTCGGCGCGACGCCGGGGCTCGTGGCGTTCTGGGCCGAGAACGGCTACCGGACGGTCCACCTCGCGACGAGCCGCAACGACGCCAGCGGCGAGCACTCCGCGCTCATGGTGCGGCCGGTCACCGACGAGGGCCGGGCGTTCGCCCGCCGACACGCCCGGTGGTTCCGCGAGCGGATCGACGGCGTCCTCCCGGACGCGCTCTCGGATCTCGACCCGGACGTCGTCCGGGCCGCGCTGGCCGCCTGCGACGCCGACGGCGCCGCCGTCGTCGACTGTTCCGACTACGAGTGGCGGCTCGTCGTCGCCGCCGCCCACGGCCCCGGCCTCGCGGACACTGCGCCGCGCCCGGCCGGCCGCCTCGCGCTGGCGCACCTGCTGGACCGCGGGCGGGTCGATGCCGACCGGGGGGAGGTCTCGACGGATCGAGCGGAGGACGGCGTGAGCCGCGAGGGGTCCGACCTCTCGGCCGCCGAGGAGCGGCTGCTGGTCCGGAAGGTGCTGCAAGCCCGCGAGTGGGAGTCGGTCGCGGCCGAACTGGAGTACGTCTCCACGACCGAGTGTATGCGCGCGCTGGGCCGGGCGCTCCGGCCGCTCGTCGACCGCTACGGCGGCGAGGTCGCCGCCGCCGAGCGGGCGCGGTACGAGTAACTCGCCGGCGGGCGGGTCGCCGTAACGGACGCCGAAGGCCTCCCGACGGAGGCGGCCCCGGGACCGGGGGCGGTGCCGCCGGGGACCGCCGACCCCCGCCGGACGGTCGCCGGCGCGGCCCCGACCACGCCGTCGCTTATCCGTCGCCGCGTCGAACCGGGCGTATGGTCGATGTCGTCACCGTCGCGGCCCTCCTCCTGCTCGTCGCGGGTGTCGCGGGGAGCGTCGTGCCGCTGGTCCCCGCGGGGCCGCTGTCCGTTGCCGGGGTCGCGGTCTACTACGCCCTCGCGCCCCCCTCGGCTCCGTCGCTGGGCGTCGGCTGGCTCGCCGTCTTCGTGCTCGTCGGCCTGCTCGCGTTCACGGTCGAGCACCTCGGCGGCGCGCTCGCCTCGAAGGCCGGCGGCGCCGAGACCTCGACGATGCTGGTGGCGGGCGTCGCCTCCCTGGCGCTGTTCCCGTTTCTCGGGCCGCTGGGGATCGTCGTCGGCGTCGCCGTCGCCGTGTTCGGCGCCGAACTGTACGCTGGCAAGGACCCGGCGTCGGCCGCCCGCGCGGCCGGCTACACCGTCGCCGGCGTTCTCGCCTCCTCGGTCGCACAGCTCGCGTTGACGCTGTCGATCCTCGCCGGGTTCGTGCTGTTCGTGCTCGTGCTGTGATCGGGGGGCGCCGGCCGCCCGGAACCGGCGGGCGTCAGTCCTCCGGCCGAAGCTTCCATCCCGCTCAGCGACGCGAGCGGACGCCCAGCAGCTCGCGCGCCTCGGCGGGCGAGGCGACGGGTCGCCCTAGCTCCCCGGCGATCCGGGCCGCGCGCTCGACGAGGGCGGCGTTCGTCGCGCGCTCGCCCTCCCGGAGGTAGCTGTTGTCCTCCAGGCCGACGCGGACGTGGCCGCCCAACAGCAGCGACTGCGTGGTGAGCGGGAGCTGGTGGGGGCCGAAGCCGATGACGTTGAACTCGGCGCCGTCGGGGAGCTGTTCGACCAGCCGCTGGAGGTTCGCCGGCGACGGCGGCGTGAGCGTCCCCGGGCCGAGGATGAGGTTGAGATACGGCGGCTCCGCCAGCTCGTCGAGGATCCGGAACGCCTCGTTGAGATGGCCGTTGTTGAACACCTCCAGCTCCGGTTTGATCCCCCGCTCGCGCATCTCGGCGTGGAGGCCGTCGATCGTGTCGCGGGTATTCTCGCTCGTGAGGCGTCGTCCGCGGTTCATCGGCCCCATGTCGAGGCTCGCCATCTCCGGGGCCGGATCCGTGCACAGCGGCTCCGCCCGGAGCGCGTCGGGCGCGGCGGTGCCGCCAGTCGAGTGCTGGATCACCACGTCCTCGGTCGCGTCGCGGACGGCGTCGGTCACCGTCTGGAACCGCTCGGTCGAGAACGCCCGCTCGCCGTTCTCCCGGCGCGCGTGGAGGTGGACGACCGCGGCGCCGGCCTCCTCAACCGCGGCGGCGGCCTCGGCGATCTCCGCGGGCGTCTCCGGGAGCCCCGGGTGCGTCTCCTTCCCGTGGATGCCGCCGGTGAGCGCCGCCGTGATCACGACGGGCTTGCCGTCGAGGTACTCCTCGTACGTCATTCGTCCCAGTCGAGGCCCGCGCGGTCGCGGAAGATCTCACAGTCCGACTCGGGGTCGAGGCCGTACCGCTCGGCGCAGACGTCCGCGTGGACCGGCTGGACGAACTCGTCGGCGACCGTGCAGAACGCGCGGGCGACGTCGAACTCCCGGTCGCCGTCGGACTCGCGGTAGTCGAGGTGCGGACAGGCCATGCCCCATCCTCGGCGTCGTGCCGCTTCAATCCGGTCCCCGGCTCCGACAATCGATCGGAATCCATGCGGGAGTCGTCGCCGGCCGGGGACTTCGTCTCGGCGGCCGCCGGCCCGTCGCCCTATTGAACGACCGTCTTCACGTCCCCCTCGCCGGCGCGGCGCACGACCGCCCGGACCGGATCGCGGACGCCACCCAGGTTGTCCGTGTCGCCGTCGAACACGACGAGGCGGGCGGGCCGCCCCGGCTCGATCAGCCCGCAGTCCAGCCCCGCCAGCTCCGCGCCGTTGACCGTCGCCGCCCGCAGCACCTCGACGGCGGACGCCTCGGTCAGCTTCGCCGCGAACGCCATCTCCCGGAGCATCGACGGGCTGTTCAACATCACGTTGTCCGTCCCGAGCGCGACCGTGGTGCGGTCCATCAGCTCGCGCAGCGGGGGCACCCCGACGCCGGTCACGAGGTTCGAGCGCGGACAGACGGCGACCGGCCACTCGGCGTCGGCGAGTCGGTCCAGCTGCGTCTCGTTGGCGTGGACCATGTGGACCAGGTGGTCCGGGTCGAGGTCCATCGCCGCACCCACGTCGAGGTCGTCGCGCTCGCCGGCGTGGATGCCGAACGTCTTGCCGGTTCGGCGGGTCGCGTTGCGCTCGGCCGTGAAGTCGCCGTCGCGGGCGCCGCTGGCGCCGAACCCCGCGGCGAACGGGTGCTCCATCGCCGCGATCTCCTCGCGGCCCAGCACCACCGAGTCGACGGGCACCCCCTCGCTCGCCTCGCGGATCGCCTCCACCCCCGCGACGCCCCCCTCGCGGAACTCGACGTGGGCGGTCGTCCCGGTGGCGTGCATGTGCCGCAGCGACCGCCGCATCGCCGCGACCTTCTCCTCGGTCGAGGTCCGGCGGAGGATCCGGTGTTTCAGGCCGTCCGGCGGGGCGACCAGCGCGTCCAGGTCGAGCCCGCGGCCCGCCTCCTTCGCGACGGAGTCGCCGATGTGGGTGTGAGCGTTCACGAACGCGGGCGAGACGACGTCGTCGCTCGCGACTGACTCCTCCTCGACGGCGACGATCTCCCCGTCCTCGGCGACCACCCGCCCCTCGACGGCGTCGAAGTCGCGGCCGACGAGCACCGTCCCCTCGTACGTCGAAACGCCGCTCATGTTCGGTCCCGTCTCCGACCGGGGGCGCCCGGCACTTCGGTCGTTCGACTCCGGCTGTCGGTCACTCGTCGGCTCCCGCCTCGAACCGTTCGAGGCTCGCGTTCACCCGCCGGCGCACCGACGACACCAACGCGCCGTCGATGTCGAGGCCGAGCACGTCGGCCGCCGCCCGCCCGACCCGGTCGGTCGCGTCGGCGATTGTGTACACGCCCATCCGCCACTGCTGTTTCCGTGCGGTCCGCAGCCCGGTGACGAGCGGCGAGCGGTCCGCGAGTCGCCGCACCTCCCCGCCGACGAGCACCTCGGCGGTGGACTCCGTCATCGACGGCTCCGGCGGGACGTCGACGACGACCGCCTCGGGGGACAGCTCCGCCCGGTCGGCGATCTCCGCCTCCAGTTCGCGGACCGTCTCGTGGTCGGCCTCGCGGAGGTGGGCGGGCGTGTCGTCGTACTCGGCCCACACCGCGCGCTTGAACAGCTCCCGGCGGTCGTACCGGCGGGCGAACGCCTCCGCCTCCGGCGCCGTGCGGAGCGCGCAGATCAGGTCGTAGTCGTCCATCCGGCGCACCTGCTCGGCGGAGATGTCCGGGCTCTCCAGCAGTCGCTCGGTCGCCCGCCGCAGCATCGCCTTCGAGATGCGCGCGACCGGGTGGGCGTAGACGGTCGGCGTCATCAGCGCCCGCGCCATCAGCAGCGACTCGGCGGTCTGGACGTTCCCCTCGCCGAGCACGAGCGAGCCGTCGGCGAAGGTGAGCTCGCGGATCAGCCGCTCGTGGTCGATGGTGCCGTAGGGGACGCCGGTGTGGTGGGCGTCCCGCACGAGGTAGTCCATCCGGTCGACGTCGAGTTCCCCGGACACGAGCTGGCCGTACTGCCCGTCGCCGGCGACGAGGCCCGCGACGCGCTCCGGGTCGAGGTCGTGTTCGCGCAGCACGTCGCCGACCTCCGAGTCGACGAGCAACCCCGTCACGTCGTCGTGGTAGAGGCCGGTGTGACGGTGGAGCAGCTCCTCGACGTTGTGGCTGAACGGCGCGTGGCCGATGTCGTGACACAGCGCGGCCGCGCGGACGCGCTCGGCCTCGGTCCCCGCGACGCCCAGCGAGTCCAGCGCGCGGTCGGCGAGGTGGTAGACGCCCAGCGAGTGCTCGAACCGGGTGTGGTTGGCTGAGGGGTACACCAGCGTCACCGTCCCGAGCTGGGCGATCCGGCGAAGCCGCTGGACTGGTCCCGTGTCCAGCAGGTCCGCGGCGACGCCGTCCACCGAGATGTGGTCGTGGACGGAGTCTTTGATCGTCGTCATCGGGCCGGTCTTCGCCGCCATCGGTGATAAACTGTCGGCGACAGTCGATGTTCCCGCATGTCGAAACGGGCGGGATTCCCGAGAACGGGCAGTTCATATCGTCGCGTTCGACAGAAAATATATAACGGCAGTCGGACTCATTGTCGTATGCGACGGCGTGCCCTCCTCGCGCTCCTCGCGGGATCGATCCCGGCCGGATGTGGTGGCCGGCTCGGCTCGGCGAGTGATCCGGACGAGGTTCGCTTCGAGCCCGCCTCGGACGACTGGACGCAGTTCCGCGGAACTCCGGACCGCAGCGGACGGGCGTCGGCGACGGATCCGATCTCGAACGCCGATCGTGTCGAGATCGTCGACACCGGCCTGACGAGCATCGAATCCCCGATCGTAGCCGGCGACACGGCGATCACTGTCGACACGGAGACGCTGGCCGGGTACGATATCGTCGAACGGCGGCTTCGGTTCGAACTTCCGTTCGACGGGCCGCCGGCCGCACCGCCGGCGCGGTGTGGATCGGTCGTCGCCGTCCCCACGGACGATCGAGTCGTCGGATACGACATCGACGCCGAAGAGCGGGTGTGGACCCGCGACGTGCGGACCGGCTTCGATGTCGGGAACGCTCCCGCGGCGCTCCGGGCCAGTTTCGTCGTTCGGGACGGCGACCGGATACGCGTGATCGATGCGGAATCCGGGAGCGATGTAACCCGGATCGTAACGGACGGGGGAATCCGGGGGTTCGCCGTCGAACCCGACCGAGTCGTCATCAATCGACGAGGCCTCGATGGAAGTCTCCTCACCGCGGTCGACCTCACGTCGGGAGACCGGTCGTGGACGGTCGAAACGGAGCGAAGCGACCTCCATCCCGTGCTCGGGGAGTCCGGGACCGTGTACGTCGTCTCGGAGTTCGGTCGATTGGTCGCGATCGACGACGGGAGCGTCATGTGGCGGGAGGAAACGGAGGTCGGAGACCCGGCTCCGCCCGCGTTCGTCGACGGGGTCGCGGTCGTACTCTCACAGCCGATGGACCGCGTGGTGGGGGTCGCGCTCGACGAGCCGCGCGTCGACTGGGAAGTGCCGATCGAGTTCGGCGCGTCCGTCGTCGCCGCCGGGAACCGGGTGCTCGTCGCCGAGTCGAACGAGGGGATCATCGTTCTCGACGGCTCGTCCGGTCGGCAGCGTGCACGCGTGTCGGACGCTCGGTTCGCGGACAGTCTGGTTCCGACGGCACACGGTGTGGTATTCACTCGTGCGACCGACGGTCGAACGTTCCTCGTCACGGCCGAGTAGTGGCGTTTCCCTGTACCCTTCAGTCCCGGATCGGGCCCGCCCGGACGCCGAGGACGTCCTCGGCCGCGGCCGCGACCGCGTCGGTCTCGCTCTCGGGGGCGTACACGCCCATCCGCCAGCCGGCGCGCTGGGCCGCCCGCAGACCGGAGACGAGCTCGGAGGCGTCCTCCAGCCGCTGCGGGACGCCGTCGACGAGCACCCGGCTCCCGGCCTCGGTGAACGCGGGCCGACCGGGGACGTCGACGATCACCTCGCGCTCGTCGACGCCGGCCAGATCCGCGATCTCTCGCTCGGCGTCGCGCTCCGCCTCGTGGGTCAGCTCCACCACGTCCGCGGGCGTCGCCGACAGGTCCGTCCAGACGGCGCGCTTGTAGAGGTCGCGGTACTCGATGCGCTCGCCGAGCCCGGGGACGTGCTCGCGCAGCGCGACCAGCAGGTCGTGGTCGGCCATCCGGCGGAACCCCGCCACGTCGACGTCGGCGTCCCCTTCGAGCAGGCGCTCGGAGGCGCGCTCCAGCATGGCGCCGGCGACCCGGGAGACGTGGTGGCGGTACACCGTCGAGTCCATCAGCGCCCGCGCGAGCAGCAGCGACTCGGCGACCTGGACGTTCCCCTCGTCGAGCACGAGCGTCCCGTCCTCGTACCGCAGCTCCCGGACGAGGCGCTCGTGGTCGATGGTGCCGTAGGGGACGCCGGTATGGTGGGCGTCCCGCACGAGGTAGTCCATCCGGTCGACGTCGAGTTCTCCGGACACGAGCTGGCCGAGTTCGCCCTCGCCGGCGACGATCTCCGCGACGCGTTCGGGGTCGAGCCCGTGGTCGCGCAGCACCGCGCCGGCGTCGGCCTCGCGCAGGAGGCCGCCGATCTCGTCGTGGTCGACGCCGGTGCGGCGACGGATCACCTCCTCGGTCTGGTGGCCGTAGGGGCCGTGGCCGACGTCGTGGAGGAGCGCCGCCGCCCGGAGGTGGCGCGCCCGGTCGCCGTCGACGCCGAGGTGGTCGAGGGCGTTCGCGGCGAGGTGGTAGACGCCCAGCGAGTGCTCGAACCGGGTGTGCGACGCCGAGGGGTAGACGAGGCGGACGGTGGAAAGCTGTTTGATGTGGCGGAGACGCTGGACCGTGCGGGTGTCGAGGAGGTCCGCGGCGACGGGGTCGAGGGTGATGTAGTCGTGGACGCTGTCCTTGATCGCCTTCATCTGACTGTCTCGTGAGTTGTGTGTGGGTGTCGTATGAGTATGTGTGTTCGGCGTCCGTCGGACCGCCGCGAGTTCGGTCGGACCGGCCACCGACTCCGGGACTCGCGTCGTCCCGTGACCGCCAGGGTCGGGCACTCGACTCGGGTCCGGGCGCCGGCCCCCTTTCGGGGCGGTAGACCTCCCCGTAGGCCGGTTTCAGATCGGGACGCCCGACTCGTCGTAGTCGGTGCCGAGAATCACCATCGTCTGGGAGCGGCCGAACCCCTCCATCGTGGCGATCCGCCCGAACATCAGCTCCCGGAGGTCGTCCGTCGACTCCGCGTACACCCGCAACATCACGTCGTACTCGCCGGTGGTGAGGTGGACCTCGCGGACGCCGTCGACCCCCCGCAGCGTCTCCAGTGCCTCCTCCTCGTGGCCCTGCTGCACCCGGAGGCCGACGAACGCCGAGACGCCGTAGCCCAGCGCCTTGGGGTCGACCTCGGCGCGGTACCCCCGGAGGACGCCCGCCTCCTCCATGCGGGAGACGCGCTCGTGGACCGTCGCGCTGGACATGTCGATACGGCGGGCGACCTCGCTGAAGGGGGTCCGCGCGTCCTCCTGGAGTATCCGGAGGATGGCGCGGTCCGTCTCGTCCAGTTCCATGGCGGCCGTGGGTGCCTCGGGGACTTTGCGGTTTGGGTTCGGTCACGCTCGGGATCGACGCGGCGATTCCGGGCCGGGGACACCCCCGTCGGGGCCACGTCCCGGTCGACGCTCGGCGGTCGGCCGGAGTCCGACATCCGACTCGGTCGCTCGCGCTACGTGTCCGACTCGATCGCCCGCGCGGCCGCCAGCGCCTCCTCGTGGAGGTGGCCGTTGGAGGCGACCAGCCCCGTCGAGTCGTGACGCCAGGGCTCCCCGTCGAGGTCGGTCACGGTCCCGCCGGCGGTGCGGACCATGTGGACGCCCGCGACGGTGTCCCAGGGGTGACAGTCGACGTTCGTGATCGTCGCGTCCAGCGATCCCGAGGCGACCAGCGACAGCGTCACCTGCGCGGAGCCGAACCGCCGCATGTCGCCGAAACGTTCGACGATCTCCGTGCAGGCGCGCGCGTACTCGTCGCGGGCGTCGAATCCCCACCACACCGTCGGCGTGACCGCTGCGGTCTCGGGGTCGGTTCGCTCGCTCACGGTCACCGGCTCGCCGTTCCGGACCGTCGTCTCCCCGTCCGCGACGTACACGTCGTCCATCGCGGGCAACACGGTCGCGGCGGCGACGGACTCGCCGTCGACGACCGCGCCGACGGCGGTGGCGAACGCGCGGATGTCGCGGACGTAGTTGTTCGTCCCGTCGATCGGGTCGATCACCCACGCCGCCCCGTCGTCGGGGACCCGCTTCAGTTCGTCCTCCTCCTCGCCGACGACCGCGTCGTCGGGGAACGCCTCGCGGACGCGCTCGATCACGCGTCGCTGGCTCTCGCGGTCCGCCTCGGTCACCACGTCCGTCTTCCCCGACTTCCGCTCGACGTCGATCCCGCGGCGGAACCGCTCGCCCGCGACCGCCGCGCCGGCGCGGGCCGCACGCTCGGCCACCGTGACGCGGTCCTCGTCGGATCCCTCCGACTCCTGCTGGCTCATATGCCACCTGCGTCGACCGCCCCGGAATAGTCGTCGGTTCCGGCGCCCCCGGTCCGTCACGCCGGCGCGGGAGTTTTGTCCCCGGGTCGGCAACTCTCCGCCCATGGACGACGAGCCCGAGGACGGGGACGCGACCGACCCGAAGGGCCTCCCGGAGCCCGACCCGCCGGACGCGCCGAACCGACCGGAGGAGCGACGCGACTCGACCCCCGATCCGGACGGGAGCCGGGGACCGACCGCCGACCCCGGCTCCGGTGCCGACGCGGACGCGGGCCCCGAGGGAGTCGACGCCGCCGACGCCGTGCCCGACGACCTCCCGGCGGACGTCGAGTCGTCGCTGACGCAGTTGGTCGAGGCCGCCCGGACCGCGCTGCGGGAGGGGCGCACCGAGGAGGCGCTGTCGGCCGTCGACACGGCCCGGACGGTCGCGCGGAACAAACTCGCCGCCGGCGAGCACAGGAATCGACTGCTCCACGGCTGCGACCGCGTCGACGACCTGGCGACGGCCGACCCGTCGGTGGCCGCGGCGTACCTCGACGCGATGCGACGGCGGCTCCCCTGAGCGGCGACGGGAGCCGCGCCGACGGCGTCGCCGCGAGCGGCCGCCCCCGTCGTCCGGAACTCCGACCGTTTACTCGAAGCCGACTCAGACCGCGCTTAATACGCAGGATCCCGATCGATCCGGTATGCGCCCGAGCGAGGCGGTCCGACAGATCGAATACGTCATCGACGCGACGACGACCGACGGCGGTCGACGCTGTGCCGCCGGCTACCGACCGGCGTTCGAGCGCGTCCACGCGGCCGGCTCGGAGGGCGACGTGGCCGACCTCGCGGCCGTCCTCGGGGACGATGTCCGCGACGGCGCGCGACCCGACCCGGCGGCGGCGGGCCGCGCGGCCGACGAACTGCTCGAGGTCGCCACCGACGGCGGCGAGTAGACTCGCGGAGCCGGTTCGCCGCCGAGTTCGCCTCGCGAGTCGTACGGGAACGGATCGTCCGCCGGACCCCACATTGGCCGGGTCGCGACGTGATGAGTTTTGCGAGGGAAGAGCGCTCCGTGAGCGTCTTCCGCATCGTGGGGATACACCCCGGCGATGCGAGGGAAGGGATTTGAACCCTTGGACCTCTACAGGAGCGGATCTTGAGTCCGCCGCCGTTTCCGAGCTTGGCTACCCTCGCACGCAGTTGCGCTCCGGATTCCCGATTCCTTAATGCTCCGATCTCCCCGTCGCTACCGCTCCCGCCGCGTCGCCGAGCCCGCCTGCCCTAGCGACATGTACAGTACGACGCCGAACGAGCCGATCAACAGGCCGATCTGGACCCCGGTGGGGGTGCCGCCGCCGTCGAGCAGGAACAGCAGGAAGCTCGACGCGGCGACGCCGAGCGCGAGGAGGTACAGCAGCGCCGGCCGCGCGCCGGGATCGGTGAACACCCGACGTGTCCGTCGGAGGTCGTGGCGCGCCCGCTCGGCCGCGCTGACGACGCCGGCGATCGCCCGCTGCAGGAGGGTCATCGGACGGTCACACCTCGGTCCGGGGCGTCTTAAACCCGTCCGAAGCGGTCGTTCGCGCGGTCGCTCCGACTGGGGGAGGGGGGGCCCGAGGCGGGGCGGACCAGTCGACGGAGTTACGCCGGTCGCTCGCGGACCGGATCCCATGGACGACCACACGCGGGACCGGAGCGTCGCGCCGCCACTCGGGAACCCGACCGGGTGGCGTCGCGAGGAGCGCGTGTGGGAGCACGCGACCCTCCGTCGGGCGACGGTCCACGGCGTCCGGCTGTACAACGCCGGCGACTACCACGAGTCGCACGACTGCTTCGAGGACGAGTGGTACAACTACGGCCGCGGCTCCGTCGAGAGCGCCTTCCTCCACGGGATGGTCCAGGTCGCCGCGGGCGCGTACAAGCGCCTCGACTTCGGGAACGACGACGGGATGCGGTCGCTGTTCCGCACCGCGCTCCGGTACCTTGACGGGGTTCCCGGCGACTACTACGGCGTCGACGTGACCGACGTTCGCGAGCGGCTCCGCCGCGCGCTCGATGATCCGAGCGCGCTCGACGGGTGGGGGATCGGTCTCGACGGGCAGGTCGTCGACGCCGCCGCGCGCGATTACGCGTACGCCGAGTCGCTGGAGCACTGACCGGACGGATCGGGTCGAGGCGGGTCAGATCGAAGCGAAGCGTGTCAGGTGGGGTCAGGCCGGGTCGCCGACAGCGAAGCGCCACGCCGTCGTCCGGGACCCCGTCGTTTTTCGCCGCACGGACCGACCGTGCGGTGTGAACGGCTTCGATCCGCTCCGCGAACTCGCGGAGTCGCACGGCCCGGTCGGCCACGAGGACGAGCCGCGCGGACTCGTCGCCGGGGAACCCGAGTCGGCCGTCGACCGGGTTCGGACCGACGCGATGGGGAACGTCGTCGGCACCGGCGGGTCGACCACAGCCGACGGAGCGACAGACGCCGACGGGACGGCCGACGCCGACCGACTCCTCAGGGCCGTGCTCATCGCGGCCGTGATCGTTCGCCGTCGCCGTGTTGGGACTGATCGCGTACGTCGCGAGTGCCGGCAGCGGGTCCTCGGACGTCGCAATGGAGGGGCGGCAGGTTCTCAACAGTTTCGAGGCGGAGCCTCCGACCTCACGGAGCGAGCAGAATCGTTCGAAAGATCAAAGATCTTTCGTGATGACGAAGATCTTCGATTTTAGAACCACGAACGAGTAGGAGGGAGAAGAAGTTGACAGGTTTGTTATATTTAACGATCACCACCAGCCCTTCTCCAACGTATATGAATTGTCGGGCATGCGTCCGACGCATGGAGGTGCGGCGAACTGTCCCCGTTGAACTCGATGTGGGCACTGACGGTACCACGCTTCTGCGCGAAACAGTGGACGAATTTCTGCGGGCCGCAGATCACGTCGTAGACCACGCTCGGCAGGGCGAATACGAAACGACGAGCAAGGCTTAACCCAAAGAGTGGGTATCATACAACTCTTCACAAGGGTGCTTGTTTCGAACCATACAGTCGAAACAACCGCTCAGTGAACATGCGAACTGACTGGTTCGATGGAGAACAGACGGGTCACATCAGTTGTTCACAGGGCCGACTCATTGTTGGATCGCCACTGCCGGACCACTTGAACACCACGCCAGAGGAGGCCGACCGTCAGCGCGATCAGCGCGACACTCATGATGACAACCCACGCCGTCCCCATCAGCGATGGATGCGAAAGAAGCAACCCGAACGCAACGAACGGCCCGACAGCACTCAATACACCAGCCGTACCCGCGAAGGCGAACAATCCTCGCTGGTAGCGATTGAAGCTGATCCCGTACCCGTCCCCCGGAGGGATCGCCAACCCGAACGAGAGCACGAGGAAGCCGATCCACCCGAGGAAGTACAGGAAAACGATCGCGAGTCCGGCTACGAAGCCCTCGCTTTCGGGCGGCGGCGACGGCATCGTACTGACACTACCGACAGAGACCACGACGAGAATCGCACCGACGAGTGTAACCGGAACCTGGAGTGACCCGAGCAGTGCTCGGACATCCATACGGATAGGGTTTGAGACGACTGGTTATAAAAACTCCTCAGGCTTGAACACCAATTGAGCCGCTCAAGTTTCCGGCTGTACAACGCTTTCCGGATAGCTGTGACAACCGTTCTATGACACCCTGTAGAGCCTGATAGTGACCGGACCTAGACCTGGCAGTAATGGATCCTCGATGTAGTCGGGGACCCTCTTGATGAAATCTAGAAACATCATCCAATGACACCGCTATCGAACGAGCTCAG
Source organism: Halobacteriales archaeon QS_6_71_20 (assembly GCA_003020945.1). GTDB lineage: Archaea > Halobacteriota > Halobacteria > Halobacteriales > Haloferacaceae > Halobaculum. Next base: position 14,524 of record PXRU01000013.1, on the reverse strand, counting down.
CCGGTAAATAGACAAAATACTTACCAAAACGCCCGAACGTGCTCCACATGCGTCGTAGACTGGTCATTGTGATTGCTGCCAGTCTATTGGTGGTGATCAGTGGTTGCAGCACCGGCCACCAGATGGGAGGCCAACCAGCGACTGAGAGTCCTCCGGTTTCAGAAACGACTAATCCTCCCGAGACATCGGCGCAGACTTGTAACGAGTCCACGGTCCCGTACGATCTGACGCCACCATCGAAGCCGGACGATCTGACCAAGGAGACTGCGGAAACGACGGTCGAAAGATTCGACGAGCGATACGCGATCGCGTATGCTAAAACGATGGCAGGGGAAAACGCCACCGTCAGGATCACAGGACGGAAGATGACTACCCGACGTATCTCCGATGGCTTCGATATCACAATCACGACGAAATTCCAGATTTCAGACGAGGACTTCCACGCAAAATTAGGGTACCCCACTACGTACCGAGTCACCGACGGAGTGTTCGAACGGCATGGGACGACGTTCAGTTGTTGGTGACGCAAGGCCGGAAGATCAGGTCGATCAGCGAAACCGGACTCGGGAAAACGGGACGGCCGACCAGACCGGGGACGGCGGAGGCGCACCCGTAGGCGTGCGCTCGAATAGCAAGGAACCGGAGGTCCCTCGCACCATGCGAACGGGCGCGTGGCGCCCGTGAGCGGATCGCGGGACGCTGAACGCGAACGGAGAGTGTGAGCCTCCTGCCGGGGATCCCGGCCGGAGCGGGAGTCCACGCGAAGGCCCCACTCGCAACGAAGTCGTTCGGGAGGCGTAGTCTCTCGTGATGACGAGAACCTTCGATCCTCGAACCCGGGGCCGTCAGATCGAGCGAAGTAGGACAGGGTAGTTCACACGTCGTGTTGAGGGATGCCGATCGTGCGGTCGAGTGTGGCCGCGAGCACGCCGCCGTAGATCCAGTGGGCGATCAGCGAGACGATCAGGAACGTCCCGACCGTAACTATGCCGCCGCCCGGCCAGAGCGCCGGGGCGAACCCCGTCCAGAAGATCGTCCCGTAGGAGACCCCCCGGAGGTACCGCGGCGTCTTCGGCGGGAGGTACGCGCCGACGACGAGAAACAGCGTCGGCCACAGCACCGTCCCCCCCGCCACGAACACCGTGATCCCCATCGCGAAGGTGGGTTCGATCCCGAAGTAGCCCACCACCGGGACGAACTCGGCGATCGGCGCCGTCCGGAACACGCCGAGCGCGACCGGCACCCCGACCAACACCGGCAACATCGCGATCATCCCGAGCAGCCCCGCCCCCATTCCGACCCCGATCACCCTGACGGTGAGCGGCACCGCGATCCCCTCGGTCCCGTCGGCGGTCGCCGACTCCCCCGCCGCCACGTCGGTTGACTGCGCCATGGTTCGTGTACTCCCGACCGAGTGTGTTAAGAGTTATCACTCGACAAGGAGATCGGCGGACGGGCCGTCGACCGGGCCGGACCCGTCGGTGATCGGGTCCCTCAAATAGCTGCTGTCCGCAGTATCGGTATGCGAATCCACCAGCTCGGCGACGGCGTTCCCGAGGTAGCCGTCGTCGCCGGGATCCACGGCGACGAGCCGTGCGGTCCGCGCGCGGTCGAGCGGCTGCTCGCCGACCCGCCCGACCTCGAACGGCCGGTGAAGCTCGTCGTCGCCAACGAGGAGGCGCTGGAGGCGGGCGTCCGCTACCTGGAGTCGGACCTCAACCGCGCGTTCCCGGGGGACCCGGACGCCGACACCCACGAGGGGCGGCTCGCCCACCACCTGCTGGGCGAACTGGAGGGCTGTACGGTGCTGGCGCTCCACTCGACGCAGTCGACCGCCGAGCCGTTCGCGGTCTGCCGCACCGTCGACGAGATCGCCCGGGCGGTCGTCCCGTACCTGACCGTGGACAGGCTGCTGGAGACGGAGGCGCTCGCCGACGGCCGGCTCATCATGCACCCACACACGCTGGAGGTGGAGTGCGGTCTGCAGGGCACCGACGCGGCCGCGGAGAACGCCTACCGGCTGGTCCGGGGGTTCCTCTCGGCGACGGGCGCGCTCGCGGACCCGGCCGGCGTCGACAGCGCCGCGGACGGCGGCACGACCCGCGAGGTGGAGGTGTTCAGGCTGCTGGACGCGATCCCCAAGCCGCCGGCCGAGTCGTACGAGGTGTTCGTCGAGAACTTCGCCGAGGTCGACGTCGGCGATCCGTTCGCCGTCGCCGACGGGGAGACGTTCACCGCCGACGAGGCGTTCTACCCGGCGCTGATGTCGGCGTACGGCTACGCCGACCTGTTCGGCTACGCCGCCGAGCGGGCCGGCACGCTCTGATCCGCGGCCGCGATCACGCGCGGATCGACTCGTCCAGTTCCTCCAGGTCCTCGATCGGTTCGAGGTCGTCGCTCAGCAGCTTCCGGATCGCGATCCCGACGACGACGACCAGCGCGATCGCGACGAGCGCGCCCAGCGGGCTCCGCCCGGATCCCTCCTCCTTGTTCTCCTCCTCGTCGTCCGACTCCGCTGTCGCGTCGCTCCCGCCGCCGGTCCCGGACGAGCGCGAGAGTTCGACCTCCTCGTCGAAGTGCAGCTCGAACAGCGTGACGTCCACCATACCCCGAGAGACGCAGCGTGTCGTGTTATCGGTTTGGGTAGATCGGCGGCCGCGGGAACTTCCCCCGGACGTCCCCCGGCCCGCGCTCGGTCGTCGCCGGCGGACCGCCGGACTCTCTCGGCGGCGGCCCGGGGACGACGGTGTGAACCCCGACCGCCGCGCGTTTCTCGACGACCTGCTCGCGACCCCCTCGCCGTCCGGCTTCGAGGCCGACGGCCGGCGCGTCTGGACGGATACGTCCGCGGGTTCGCGGACAATGTAACGACCGACGCCTACAGCAACGCGGTCGCCGTCCACGAGAGCGGCGCCCCCGAGATCGCGTTCGCCGGGCGTGCCGACGAGATCGGCTCCATGCCCCGGCGGATCACCGACGACGGCTTCCTCCGGCTCACCCGTGTCGGCGGCTCCGATCGAACCATCTCGAAGGGACGACACGTCACTGTCCACGCCGACGGGGGGCCGGCGGGCCTCGGCCGGTGGGTCGCCGGGTCTCGGCCGTCGACCGGGAGTCGTCGGCCGGCAAGCCCGAGTCGCCGCCCGCGCGCTCCTCGACTCCCGGCGTACCGCGCCGGTCCGCGACGCAGTCGCCTCAGCGCCGCTGGAGTTCGATCTCCTGTCCCTCGATCTCCTCGAGGGCGGCGACGAGCCCGCCGACGGTCACCCTTCCACCGTCCGGGTCGGCGACGGTGAGCGAGGCGACCCGCTCGGAGGAGTCGTACTCGTAGTCGACGACCGGGCCCTCGACGCGGATCTCGTTGCCCGTCTCCACGTCGCGGCCGGTGACGACCGCCGCGAAGTCGCCGCCGACGTCGTTGACGTCCTTCACGGCTCGCCGGATGGACGCGTACGTCCGCGGGAACGGGCGGTCCTCGCCGTCGGTGGAGATCGGGTCGGCCGTGCTCCACAGCACCGTCCCGAAGAAGCCCGAGACGAGGAAGCCCAGCGCCGACCGGTTGAAGATCACCCCGTAGCGGTCGCGGTCGTCGCGGAGGGCGTCCTGCGTGGCGTACACGGAGTACTCCCCGTCCGCGACGGCGATGACGGGCGTCGTGATCCCCCGTCGGCTCCGCGTCTCCGTCGACACCGCTTCGTAGTCGAACTCGGCGGCCGACGGCGCGCGCGCCGCGGGCGTGACCAGCAGTTCGATGGCGACGCCGTCCTCGACGCGCCGCTCCAGCACGTCGCGGAAGCGACGCAGCAGGTCCGGCGTCAGCGACACCGCCAGCTCGTACTCGGCGGACTCGATCACCTCCTCGACGTACCGGAGGATCGTCGACCGCGACTTCACGAGCGACACCGCTTCCGTGTCCCGGGTGGGTGCCGTGTAGCGCGCCTCCAGTTCGTCGACCATCTCCGACAGCGACGACCGGATGTCGCCGAACGCGTCCGCGGGGTCGACCGCGACGATCTTCATCGGCCGCGACTCCCGCAGTTCGACCAGCCCGCGGTCCGAGAGGCTCCGGACCGTGTCGTACACCCGCGGCTGCGGGATGTCGGTCTCGCCCGCGATCTCGGAGGCGGTCAGCTCCCCGCGTTCCAACACGGCGAGGTAGGCGTCGATCTCGTACTCCCCGAGGTTGAACCGTTCCCCGACCCGCTCCATCGTCGTTCGAAGGTCGTCGGCCATACCCGGTCCTGTTCGTCCGTCCCTAAGGGCTTTACTGAAGATCGAGTAGTACGTGTTTTCGGAACCACGTTGTCGCGTTCCGCTCCCCGACCGGGCGGGTTCGCGGCCGCTACGTCTGCGTCCGGTCGACGGATCGTCGTTTCCCTCGCGTCTCCGCTCGTTCGACGGTCGTCCGGTAGTGTCGGTCGACATGTTCGGCGGAAATACGGGGACGGAGGGCGGCGCCCCCGACTGGGGGCGCGACTACCGCTCCAGTTCGAACGCGACCTCCACCTCGGCTTGGTACTGTCGGCCGTCGACCGACGCCACCTCCACGCCCAGCTCCTCGACCTCGATCCAGTGGACGTTGTCCAGCGTCTCCTCGGCGCGGTCGATCGCGTCGTTCGCCGCCGCGTCGAAGCTCTCGTCGCTCTGTCCGATCAGCGTGACCTTCTTGAACACCATGCCACGTGTCAACTCGGTTCGCACCGTCAAAAAAGCTCCCCGCGGGGGCGTCGGCGTCGCCGGAGGCCCCGCCCGCTCACCCCTCGTCGCGTCGGACGCCGACCCGGCGGGAGACCGCATCGGCGACGTCCGTCAGGTGGGCGGTCCCCCACGTGGCCACGACGACGCCGCCGACGATGTCGAACACGAGGTCGCGGATCGTGTCCGCCAGCCCGTACTGCGTGAGCACGTCCCCGCCGACGCCGGCGGCGAGGGTGCCGACGGCGAACTCCACCACCTCCCAGAGCACGCCGAACGCGATCACGAACAGCAGGACGAACACGAAGGTGAACCGGGGCGGGAGCTCCACCGCGTCGGTGTGCTCGTCGACCGCTCGCGCCACCGTGTAGCCGACGGCGGCCACGACCGACGCCGACAGCGCGTGGGTGAGGCCGTCGTAGAAGGGGATCGGGCTGTCGGCCGCGTAGAGGTTGCCCGTCACTCCGGGGACGCCGAAGACCCCGAGCGCGTGGAGGAACACCGTCGCCGAGATCCACAGCGTGAGCCCCGCGTCCATCGGGAGGCCGTACTCGTGTTCCAGCAGCGCCGGGAGGAACGTGACGCCGAGCGCGACGAGCGCGTTGACGACGACGCCCGTCGACCCCCGGACGACGCCGACGCCGACGAACGCGACCAACAGCGCCTGCATGGACCGGGTGAGGAGTCGTCGTCCCCGCGGCGACAGGTCGACGGCCGTCCGGAGGGTCACCGCTCGGCCACCTCCACGTCGACCCTGGCGGCGCCGTCCGCGCGGCGGCGGACGTAGTACTCGAACAGGACTCCGGCGAGGGCGCCGGCGACGGTCGCGGCGACGAAGTCCCACATCAGCGTCGTCTCGACGACGTGTTCCGGACGCCCGTCGAGCAGCGAGGCCGTGCCCAGCGTCGTGTCGGCGGCGTAGCGGACGACCGCCCAGACCCCGGCCGCGGCCATTGTGGTCACGGTGACGAAAAGCACCGCGAACGACCGCCCCATCCGAACCGGGGTGAAGACGTCCAGTTCGACGGCGACGATCAGCGCCGCCGCCGCGACCCCCAGATACGTCGCTACGCGCCCGGTGAACGTGACGCCGACGACCGTCTCGCCGGCGACGACGGCGCGGCCGACCGCCGGCAGCGACGCCATCGCGAGCACCTCCCAGGGGAGCATCGCCGTCGCGTCGCGAAACCGCGCGGGCGGAACGAGCGCGAGCACCACGACCCCGAGGATGAACCCGCCCCACACCCGCTCGCCGGCGCGCAACTCGCCCAGCGCCGCGGCCGTCAGGAACGCGACGACGAGCCAGCCGAGCAGCGCGTTGCCCCGCCGCCCCTCGACGAACCGTCGGAGCCCCGATCGCCTCATGTCGACGGATACGCCCGAAGCGAGTGAAAAGGACTCCGGCGACCGTCCGACCCGACCGCCTCGCCGCGACCGCCCCCGCTCCCGTCAGGCGACTCCGGCGAGGTACGTCAGGAGGTACGCGCCGGCGGCGAGCGTCACGGCGGTCAGCCCGGTGAACAGCGCCCGCTCGGCGCCCGGACGCGCGAACTCCGGCGCGAACGCCGCCCGTCCGCGCCGGCGCAGCCGCACGGGGACGGCCCCGACGGCGCCGACCGCGACCACCGAGAGGACGAACGGGTACGAGAGGTCCAGCGTCGGCGCCGGGATGACGAACGCGCCGGCGGCGTATCCCGTGCCGGCGACCGCCCGGAGATCGACGCCCTCGGCCGTTCCCAGGCGGCCGACCGGCCGGCCGTCCCGCTCGGCACGCAGTCGGCTCCAGACGATCACGGCGGCCCAGACCGTCGCCAACTCCACCGCGAACGCCCCCAGCAGGTGGAGCGTCGGGTCCGCCGACAGCGCCACGCGGGCCGTCAACACCTCGGGGCCGAGCGGGTACAGAAGCGCCGGCGGCTCCCCGGTGAACACGTCGCCGAAGGGGTGGGAGACGATGCCGACGAGCGCGAGGACGGCCGTCGTCCGCGGCGACAGCGCCGTCCGGCGCCGGACCCCAACGGCGAGCGCGAGCGGACCGCGAGCAGCCCCGCCGCGAGCGCGAGCGCGGCCAGCTGCGCGACCGGTCGCCCGTCGACCCAGCCCCAAACGGCCAGCGCGACGACCGGCGCAACGACCACCGAGTGGGTGACGGTGCGGTGGACGACGTTCCCGGTCGCCCAGAACGTCTCGGCGAGCGCGAGCGCGCCCGCGTCGGCCGCGAGCCCGGAGGCGACGCCGACGAGCGCGTACACGATGTCGACGTCGGGAACGGCGGCGAACAGCCCCGCGACGGCGCCGACGGTCAGGGCTCGCGCCGGCGCCGCTCCCCGGCGACGAGACAACAGCGCGACGACGGCGAACGCGGCCAGCGCGTGACCCACGAACATATGCGGTGGCTACCCGGCCGCCGAACATAAGTCCGCGGCGAAACCGCTCACACGGCGACACGGCGTACACGAGTCGAACCATTCGGCGAAATGGCGGACCGCGGTGGTCCGCTCGGAACCTGACCAGTCCGACGGCGAACCGTCACGAGCGCCTCGGGTTCCGACCGGTCGGACGGCCGACCGGGGTGACGGATCGAGGCCGGGTCGGTCAGTCGTCGGTCGCCGTCACGGCGTCCACGTCGTCGATCTTGGTCCACTGCTTCTCGATGTCGGCGTTGCCGCGGACGACGGTGTCGTCGCCGACCGTGAGGCGCGTCTTCCGCAGCTCGATCGACTTCACGACTCCGGTCGTACCGTCGATGTCGACGGTGTCGCCGGGGTTGAAGTCCTCGTCGCGGAGGAGATACACGCCCGCGACGGCGTCGGCGATCATCTCCGAGGTGGCGTAGGAGACGCCCAGCGCGACGAAGCCGGCGGCCGTCCCCAACGAGGTCGCGATCCCGTCCAGCCCGACGATCGAGAGGAACGACAGCCCGACGCCGAACCACAGGAAGACGGCGACGATCGTGGAGACGAACCGGCGATACACCGGCGACTCCCCGGCGACCGTCCGGCGCAACAGCGCCCGGAGCGCGACCGCGAACAGCTTGATCCCGACCCCGGCGACGACGAGGAAGACGACGCCGGCGATGACGGTCGGCAGGGCGTCGGCCACGTCGGTTAGGAACCGTTCGATCGCCTCGGCGACGGGCGCGGTCCCGCTCCGGACCGGCGGCGTGAGAAACACGAGGGCGATTCCGACCGGGCACGACTTAGTTCCGACCCTCCGTCCCCGCGCCCGCCGCGACCGTCGACGGACCCCTCGTCGCCGGTCGCCGCCTCGGGCGCCGGTCGTCCGGCGACGCTACTCGTGGACGGCGTCCCACTCGTCGGGCTTCCGGATGTTGCCGCACTCGTTGCACTCGATGCGGCCCATCGAGTCCATCGCGTTGTTCACCGTCTCGCAGTTGCTGCAGAGGTATCCCCACCGGACCTCCCCGTCGTCGTCGGCGTACGTGTGGAGGAACGGCCCCTTCGAGCCCCGCTCGCCCCCCGCGCGGTCGACGTGCAGGTCGCCGGCCGCCGTCTCCACGACCTCGAGGTTCATACGGAACGGAGACGGCCGAGGCTGTTAAACGGTCAGGGTCGGACCCGGAGACGGCGGGAAAACCTGGTCGGTTACGTTCGGAACGACTCGCCGCAGCCGCACTCCGCCTCGATGTTCGGGTTCTCGACGTGGAAGCCCGCGGCCTGGAGTCCGGACTCGTAATCGAGCGTCGAGCCGCCGATGTAGTTCAGCGACGAGGGGTCGACGAACACCCGCAGTCCGTGCTGCTCGACCACGCGGTCGTCCTCCTCGGGCTCGTTGTCGAAGCGCATCCCGTAGGAGAGGCCCGCACAGCCGCCCTGCTGGACGAACAGGCGGAGCCCGCCCACGTCCTCGTCCATCCCCTCGCGCTCCATGAGGGCGACCGCCTCCTCGGCGGCCGACGGCGTCACCGTCACGACCGCCTCGGCCTCGGCGCCCCCGGACGCGTCAGTGCTCATACCGAACAGATTCGCGTACACCCGTATAACACTGACGCCGGGGGCGTCGCCGACCGGTCCGCGCCGGAACCGTCGACGACGCCGGCTACTCGCCGTCGAGCCGGGTTCGGACGCTCTCGGCGTGCGCCTCCAGTCCCTCGGCCTCCGCGAGCGTCGTCACGGTGGCCGAGAGCTCCGACAGCGCCGCCTCCGAGAGCCGCTGCACCGTCGAGGAGCGGAGGAACATGTCCGTCGAGAGCCCGCCGAACGACCGCGCGCCCCCGTTCGTCGGGAGGACGTGGTTCGTCCCGGAGGCGTAGTCGCCGGCCGCGACCGGCGTGAACTCCCCCAGGAACGCCGACCCGACGTTCGAGATCCGGTCGAGCAGCGCCTCGTCGTCGGCCGCCTGTATCGAGAGGTGTTCGGCCGCGTACTCCTCGGCGAACAGCACCGCCTCCGGCATCGACCGCGCGACGAGCACGCCGGAGGCGTCGTTGTCGAGCGCCGCCTCGACGGTGTCGGCGCGCTCGCGCTCGGGGAGCCGCGCGTCGATCTCGGCACACACCGCCGACGCGAGCGACGCCGAGTCGGTCACGGCGACGACGGAGGCGTTCGGGTCGTGCTCCGCCTGCGCGAGCAGGTCCGCCGCGACCGCGCCGGCGTTGGCCGTCCCGTCGGCAAGCACCAGCAGCTCCGAGGGGCCCGCGAGGAAGTCGATCTCCACGTCGCCGCGGACCGCCGCCTTGGCGGCGGTGACCCACCTGTTGCCCGGGCCGACGATCTTCCGGACGCTCGTCACCGTCTCGGTGCCGTACGCCAGCGCCGCGACCGCCTGCGCGCCGCCGGCGGCGTACACGGCGTCCGCGCCCGCCTCGTGGACCGCCGCAAGCGTCGCCGGATTCACCTCCTCGGCCGGCGGCGTCACGACGGCGACGTGCTCCACGCCCGCGACGGTCGCGGGCACGACGCCCATGACCGCCGAGGAGGGGTACGCCGCCGTCCCGCCGGGGACGTACACGCCCACGCGGTCGAGGGGACGGAACCGCCGTCCCAGCTCCCGGCCCTCGTCGAACTCCCGGGTCCAGTCCTCCCGGAGCTGCGCCTCGTGGAACGTCCGGACGTTGTCGATGGCGTCGTGGACCGCCGCCAGTACGTCGTCGTCGACGGCGTCGACGGCGCGTTCGGCCTCGTCGGTGATGTCGATGTTCGCCACCTCGACGTCGTCGAACTCCCGGGAGAACTCCCGGATCGCGGCGTCGCCCTCGCGGCGGACCCGCTCGACGATGTCGGCCACGTCGCCGCGGACGGCGTCGACGCCGGCGTCCCGTTCGAAGAACGCCCGACGCTCGTCGGGCGAGAGGTCGGCCACCTGTCTCGGCTCCATACGCACGCCTGGAGCGCCGGGGGTAAACCGTTCCCGGAACGCCCCTCCCCACCACGCGGCCGGGGGTCCCTCGGCCCGGCCGCTACGTCCCCAGTGTCGGCTCCCGCCAGTAGAACCGGGGACCCAGCAGGAGGTACGCGAGCGCGAGGAACAGCAGCGCGAACGCGAACGACTCGCCGACCATCCCCGGGAGCAGCACGGCCGACGCCTGCACCACGCCCATCACGAGCGCGTCCTGCGGGTGGAGGTCCGGGTAGCGGATCGCCGTCACCATCAGCGGCGCCGCCAGCGCGGCGAGTCCGAGCACGACGGCCGGCGAGTCCAGCCCCGCGAGCACGGCGGCGGCGATCACCGTGGCCGCGAGCGTCGTCTGCACGCCGTGCGTGGTCGCCGCACCCGAGTCCTCCACCGTGTAGACGGCGAGGCGGACGACCGCGAGCGCGACGTACGCGGCGGGGACGAGCAGTCCCGCGACGTACGCCGCCGGCGCCGCGGCGTACGGGTACGCCCCCGTCACGGTCGCGGCGACCAGGAGGGCGGGCGCGACGCCGAAGGAGGCGACGTCGGCGAGCGAGTCGAGGTGGGGGCCGACGGCGGTACCGCCGTAGCGCCGGGCGACCACGCCGTCGAGCCCGTCGGCGATGGCCGCGAGCAGGACGAGCCGCGCCGCGATCTCCGGGTCGACCGCGACGAGCGCGGCCGCGAGCGTCCCCAGCGCGGCGTTCCCGGCGGTGACGACGTCGGCGAGTCCCAGCCGGGAGAGGAACCGCGGCCGCTCGGTCATACGCGGATGGACGACACCGCTCGCCGTATGTCTTTACATCCAGTGTCCCACACTCGGTGTGTCCTAGCTGTGTGTAGCCGTTCCAGTGTATCTGGACCTTGATAAGACGATCTAACCCTGTCTGAATCCTATATCGCCCCGTCTGTCCGCTGGTATGTAGGGGCGATACGAGATACACTTCGGTCGAAAGCCAGCCAACCGGGTGGGTAGCAGCAATATCTCCCGGTACCAGACCGGATGGGCACCGGCTGTCGCCGGCTTACAGCAGGAATTTCTGTAAGAAGCGGGTGTTAGCGCCGCTTGCTGGGGTATACGCTACTTCGGTAGTTCGCCGCCATCGGGAGCCGCCTGCTCGTCGGTCCCGTCGACGTCGTCGTCGAGCTCCCGGAAGTAGGCACGGCTGTCATAGTCACCGGCGTCGCCACCGAGCTCTTCGGCGAGGTACTCGCGGATCTCGTTCCGCTGCTCGCTCATCTCCTCGCGAGCCGCCTCGATCTCGTCGTCCGTCACCGGTTCTGAATCCCGTGCCATTCCTGATACCTCCTGATGTACCGTTCGAGGTTCTCCGCTAAGTGGTCTTCGGCGTGATCGAGCGCGACCCCGGCCGGCAGCGGGGCGGTCACGAACTCGGTCGCCTCCTTCTCGCTGTCCCGGTAGATGTCGATGTGGAGCCCTTCGTCGGTTACGTCGTGGGCGGCCTCCGAGCTCCCACCGATGTCGTGGTCGTATCTGACGACCGGCCGCCACCCGTCGGCATGGCGATACTCGAGCTGCACGAGGAACCGGACCACCTCCCCCGACTCAGTCGAGACGGCGACGCGGCGACGTGCGCTGTCGCCGATCGGGACCGTCCACTCCCGGTCGTACTCGCGCGGTCCGGTGTCGTCGGACATCCTCAGCTATCGGGACGCCCGCCGTCGTAAGAAGGGCGCCGATCCACAGCGGTGACATTCTCCCCGCGGTAGACGGCGAGACTTCCCACGCATGGGGAATACCAGTCAGTCGTCGTCACCAGAACCGGAGGCTCTGGTTGGCTCACGAGACTACGTCTCGTGAACGCTGGTAGAGGGTTTCGACTCTTAAACTCCGTGGGCGCCATCTGCGAGGGTGTCTCGCTCGTCTCACGGTGAGTCGTGGCCGTGTCACTACGGCTCCCGTCCCGAGGCGAGTCATCACGTCCGGCCTTGTCAAGCGAGACGCTCTCTCCCCACGGATCAACCCGTCGTGCGATATTCGCGGAAGCGTTGATGTCGGCCTGAAACGTCGAAAGGTGGCAGTCGTCGTGTGGACATCGGAACTCGGCCTGCGAGTCCCGCCGACCGATACGGCGGACACGGTGGGGCTACGCGCGCACGATCACAGGTCCGAGGCGCCGCGCGACCGACCCGCGGTGCCGGGATCGCACCCCCTATACCCCTCCGCGCCCTCGGATCGAGCATGGACAGACGCCGCTTCCTGGCGGCCGCGGGCGCCGGGGTGTCGGCCGCCCTGGCCGGCTGTTCGGCCATGCTCCCCTCCTCCGGGGCGGACGACCACGACGTGGGGATGACCGCCCAGGCGTTCCGCCCCTACGAGATCAGCGTCGCCGTCGGCGACACCGTCGTCTGGGAGAACACCTCCACGCGCGCCCACTCGGTGACGGCGTACGCCGACCGGATCCCCGACGACGCGGCGTACTTCGCGACCGGCGGCTACGACTCCGAGGCGGCCGCCCGCGAGGCGTGGAACGGCAGCGACGGCGCCATCACCTCGGGCGAGCGGTTCACCCACACGTTCGAGTCCCCGGGCGACTACACCTACTTCTGCATTCCCCACGAGGGGGCGGGGATGGTCGGCGTCGTCCGCGTCGAGGAGTGACGCCGGGTCGCGACTCCGTCCGTGCGGCCCGCCCGGTTGTTGGGGGTCCGCGGGGGACTCCCGACACCTCACACCGGGCGCCGGCGCAAGAGGTTTACCGCCTTGTGTAGTATTCACACACCAGAGCATGAGCATCGTTGGTCGCGTCGCCGACCTGCTCGCGCCCGATCGGTCGGACCAGTACCGCTGTGGCGACTGCGAGGAACCGATCGCCGTCCCGGTCGGCGAACTCGTTGCGACCTGTCCGTACTGCGGGTCCGACGACGTCGCGCTCGTCACCAGGCGAACCCAGATGTGAGTCAGAACCCCGTCCCGCTCGGGGAGACATGACATATGGGCCACCGACCGCGACCCGATGCGGACCCTCGCCTCTGGGCGACACCCCCGCCGCCGTCACGGAGATCCGATGCGTCGGAACTGCCGGCTTCGGGCGTTTCCCTGCTCGACGTTTCCACGCATTACCCGTTCGTTCGACGGTTGTCTCGGATACGGTAGAATATATAACTAGAATGTGACGCTCCGCGGTCACTCGCCCGTTTCTGACTCTCTGTCGTCGTGAGCCGCGATTTCCGCCGGACGCCGCTGACGGCGGATCTACGGGACCGGGGAGAACGGCGATCGCCGCGGGGCGAGCCTACTCGTCGACCGCGACGTCGTCGTCGGCCACGTCGACGGAGGCCTCCTCCTCGGCGGCGATCTCCTCGGGGCGCGCCTCAAGCGAGAGCTTCTGCACCTCGACCCGGCGCAGCGGGTAGATCGTCTTCGCCTCGCCGTAGATCGCCGACGAGAGCCGCCCCTCGACGACGGAGTCGACGAGCTCCGCGAAGGCGCGCTCCTCGGCGGCCTCCTCCACCAGGTCGATCATGATCTGGCGGATGGCCTGCTCCTGGGAGCGGTCGGCCTTCTTCGTGGTGAACGCGACCGGGCTGACCCGGACGCGGTAGTCGTCGGTCGTCCGCACGGTGATGTGCAGGTCGACCTTCGAAGCGCCGCGGCGGACCATCGACCGGAGGTAGTCCCGCGTGAGCTCGTGTTGGATGAACTCCGTGTACGCCGCGTCCGAGCCCACGTCGGTGATCTTGAAGATCAGCTTGATGTTGTCCTGTCCCTGGTCGCCCGTGATCTCGCCGAGCGTGGTCTCGACCGTGCGGCCGACGACCTGCTCGGGCTCCTCCGCCATCGTCTCGCCGAGCTCGGCTCGGTCGAACTGCTCGGGCGCGAGGACGGTGTACCAGCGCTTCCCCTGTCGTTGTCGTGAGACTGATCGTTCGCTCATGTGTCGTGTGTGTTCGCGTCGTCTATCGTATCGCGGATGCCGTCCGCGTCGTTGTCTGCGGCCGCGTCGCGTGCGGCCGCCGTGTCGCTGCCGCTTCCCCGCCCGAGCGCGACCGCGTCGTCGGCCACGTCGAGGTTCACGAGGTAGTCGTCCACCGAGGCGAGCAGGCCGCCGGTCGTCCCCCGCTCGACGCGGGTCGCGACCGTCCGCCCCTCGTTCGTCGTCCGGATCTCGTCGGTGTTGTCCGGCGAGAGCGCCGCGGCGACCGTCGCGGCCGCCGCGTCGTCGGCGTGTGTCGTCTCCACGACCGCGGTGCGTGCGGCCGCGTCGCCGACGGCCTCGGTCGCGTCGACCGGTCGCTCGTCGCTCATCGCAGGGCCTCCCTGAACGCGCCGATGAACGCCTGGACGTCGCCGCCGGCGAACCGGGCGTCGCCCGCGCGGGCGTCGCCGATCACGTCGTACTCGTCCGGGTCGTCGCCCTCGTCGCCGGCGCCGTCGACCCCCGCCCGCAGCGCGGCGGTCACGTCGGCGTCGCCGGAGCCGGCGGCCGCCGCCGCGTCGTCGGAGACGACC
>PXRU01000012.1:37403-110461 GCA_003020945.1 Halobacteriales archaeon QS_6_71_20 | reverse complement strand
GTCGCCGCCCGCCTCCTGTTCGCGCAGCCGCGGTTCGTTCACGCCGTCGGCGCGGTCGCGCTCGCCGCGGTCGCGGTCGACCTCGCGGGACGGGTTCCCGCCGACCGGCTCCCGGACGCCCGGATCGCGGACGGTCCGTTCCCGTGGTCGGCCGTCGTCGGCCGATCCGACGCGCCCGACGGGGTCGGTGGCTCCGACAGATCCGACGGGGTCAGTGGCTCCGACGCGTCCGACGGGTCCGCGGAAACTGTCGGAGTCGCCGGACCCGACGGCCGCGCGGCGCTGGCGGCGGCGACGCTCCTGGTCGCGACCGCGGGCGGCGGTGCCGCGCTCGGCTACGGGACGACGCTCGGCGGCGACGCCTCGACCCCGGAGTTCATCGACGGGGACGACCGCGAGGCGATGGCGTGGATCGCGGCCGAGACGCCGCCGGGCGCGACGTTCGTCGCCGTCGGCGACGCCGCCGAGTGGCTTCCGGCCCTGACCGACCGGACGCTGCTGATCGGGCCGTGGGGCGTCGAGTGGCGCGACGCGCGGGCCTACCGGCGACAGCTGGCGTCGTTCCGGGCGCTGTCGACGTGTGAGCGCGCGGCCTGCGTCGAGCGGGTCGCCGGCGCGGCGAACGCCTCCCCGACGCACGTCTACGTCCCGAGGGGCCGGTACACGGTCCGCGGCGAGACGACGACCGGCGGCGGGCGGCTCGTCCGCTCGTTCGCCCGCGCCGACGGCTGGACCCGCGTGTACGAGAACGACGGCGTCGTCGTGTATCGGTCGACCCGCGCCGACGCCTGAGCGCCCGGCGCGGCCTCACACGTACCCGCCCAGCGCCACCGCCAGCGCGACCGCCCACGCCGCCAGCCCGGCCGCCGCGGACCGCCGGTCCCCCCGGGCGACGCCGAGCGCGAACAGCCCGAGCGCACAGCACAGTCCCAGCCGGTGGATCGCGAGCCGGATCGGGAGGACGCGGACGCCCACCCCGACGAGGTCGAGCACGACGCCGGCGCCCAACCCCCCGCCGGCCAGCACCGCGGCCCGGCCGGCCGGCCGTCCGGGTGCTAGCCACCGGACGAGCGCCGGCGGGCCCACGGCGAGTACGGGGTACAGCCCGGCGGCGAACACGCGCGGGTCGAGGCCGGGGACCACGCTCTCGGCGGCGAGCCCGAGCGACCGGACGCCAAGCAGCGTCGCCGCGAGCGCGAGGGGGAGCGCGACGTCGACGAGTCCCCGTCGCCAGTCGTCGAGGACGACGTCGCCGGCTCCGACGGCGCCCACCAGCAGCGCGGGGACGGCGAACTCGATCGCCGTGATCCAGCCGTCGCCGCCGCCGCCGTCGAGGCCGTGGTACTCGCGGGCGACGGCGGCGACGAACGGCTCGTCGCGGAGGTCGCGCTCCAGGTACGCCGACCCGGGGCGGATCCCCGTCACGCTGTGGCGCAGCCGGAACCAGTCCCAGTACTCCTCGTGGGCCTGGATCGCCGTCCAGTTGCCGGAGGGCGCGGGGTACGCCCGGATGTGGACCCGGCGGCCCAGATACGCGCCGGTGCTCAGCTGGTAGTCGGCCCGCACCCACGTCCCCGTCGTGTTGCGGTCGGGCGCGACGTAGGTGTAGCGCGACGCCCCGCGGGCGTCCTGCCACGGCGACGCGTCGGCGGCCACGGCCTCGTCGCGCTCCACCTCCGTCCAGTTGCCGTCCGACCGGGAGACCAGCGCCTGTCTGAGCGCGTCGGGCTCGGCGCGGACGACGACGTTGATCGCGAGCGTCCGGTCGTCGACCGACCGGCTCCGGCTGGTGTACGGCCAGAGGTGGCTCCCCGTCTCCTCGGGGGCGACCAACTGCTCGCTCGCGGGGTCGCTTCCGGTGTTGGGGTCGGACGGGCCGACGCCGACGAGCAGGCCGACGACGACCGACGCGAGCAGCATCCCGACCAGGAGGACCCGCCGGGTTCGCATGCGGTGCGCGTCGTTACTTCGCCCACGAGTTTACGTCTGTGGGCGGCCGGTCGACCGCCCGGACCGTCGGGAGAAGCGGTGACGGCCGCGGGTCGGGCGGCCTACTCGCCGTCGACGACGCCGGTGACCATCACCGGACGGCCGCCGTTGAGGATCACGGTCTGGGTGACGGAGCCGAACAGCGCCTTCCCGGCGGGGGAGCGCTTCCGACCGCCGACGACCAGCAGGTCCGCCTCGACCTCCTCGCCCGCCGCGATGATCGCGTCCGCGGGGTCGCCGCTGGCCTCGGTCACGTCCACGGCGAGGCCGGCCGCCTCGAGGACGTCCGTCGCCTCCCGGACCGACGCCACCTGCGTCGCGGAGGCGCCGCTGGGGTTGTCCTGGAACACGTGGATGACCGTCACGTGAATGTCGCCCCCGTCGCCGGGGAGTTCGGTGATCTCGCGGGCGGCAGCGCGTGCACGCTCCTCGTCCTCGTCGACGCCGAGTACGACGTTGTACATACCTGCACGTCTTGTGGACGGGGATTAGTCCTTACGGCGGCCGTCCCGCCCCCCGATCGCTGGGGGCTTCAGCGCCGGACTACTTCCCGACCGACGGGGCTTCGACGCCGAGCCGCCGTCGCCGCGCGCACGGGTCGGTCCCGGGAGCCGGGCGCTACTCGACGGCGTTCGGGTCGTCGATCCGCCGGGAGACGTAGACCACGAGCGCGAGGGGGACCCCGAGCACGGTGGCGATCGTGACGGCGCCGTAGACGGCGAAGCCGAGCGCCGTCGGGGGGAGGGGAACCACGGCGTACAGCTCCGGGGCCGAGACCCCGTCGACGAACGTCGCGACGAGGACGCCGGCGACGCCGCCGACGGCGACGAGGAGCGCGTACAGCGTGAGGACGAGCCGCGGGCCGTCGAACCGGCTCCGGCCGGCGTCGTCGGCGTCGGCCTCGGTCGAGGCAGTCACATCCGCGATCCGGTCGGGCCGCGAATAGGGGTTGCGCTCGCGGCCGCCGGGACGGCGGAGTTTTGTTCCCGCGTCCCCCAGGTCCGGTGTGAGCGACAAGGACCTCCTCGGGATCGTGCTCGGCGGCATCGCCCTGCTCATGTTCGCGACCGGCCTGATCCTCGTTCTACAGTAAACGGCCGTCCGCGCCGGCGACGACGCCCGCTTCGGCCCGTCACGGACGGGGCTGTGACGCGTTGCGGACGGGACTGTGATGCGTCGAAGACGTAACCCCAATACGTCGCGGACGGAGCCCCGATACGGCCGTCGTGTGTCACTCCACGGCGGCGGACGCGCCGCTGAAGGGTCGGAGCCACGAGCGCACGGAAACACGGTCGAGAACGTCGAGGCGGGAGAAACGAGGCGAACCGCGGCGTTACTCGTTGTCGGCGTCGTCGACGACCTCGCCTACGCCGGAACGAGTTCCGGCGAGCTCAGGAATCGCGCTGCGATTCCTGACCGCCGTCCGTCTGCACGTCCTCGCCTCCGTCGGTCGCCGCCAGCGAGGTCTCGCGCTTGGTGTCGAACCAGTCCCACTCGGCGGTGTTGAGGTTCGTCGCCTCCAGCCGCCACGGGTCGCCGGACTCGACGCGCGCCCCCTCCATCCAGGAGACGAACACGTTGTAGATCCAGATGATGCCGCCGACGAACAGCATGAACGCCCCCAGCGTCGCCACCTGGTGGAGCGTGGCGAACTGCGGGAGGTAGGTGGCGTACCGCCGCGGCATGCCGCCGTACCCCAGCAGCACCATCGCGAAGAACGTGATGTTGGTGCCGATCATCCACAGCCAGAAGTGCGCCTTCGCGAGGCTCCGCTGGTACCAGCGTCCGGTGACCAGCGGGAACCAGTAGTAGATCCCCGCCATCCCGGCGAAGGTGATCGCCCCCATCACGATGTAGTGGAAGTGGCCGACGACGTAGTAGGTGTCGTGGAGCACGAGGTCGACGGGGATGGACGCGAGGAACACGCCCGTCACGCCGCCGATGACGAAGTTGCTCACGAAGCCGATACAGAACAACATCGGCGTCGTCAGGCGGATCTTCCCGTTCCACATCGTCGTGATCCAGTTGAACGTCTTCACCGCCGAGGGGATGGCGATGGCCAACGAGACGGCCATGAAGCTGGCGCGCAGCCGCGGGTCGATCCCCGTCGAGAACATGTGATGGGCCCACACGCCGAACGAGAGCACGCCGATCGCAAGCGTCGAGTAGACGACGAACTTGAAGCCGAACAGCTTCCGCCCGGCGAACCGCGGGAGGACGTAGCTGATGATCCCCATCGGCGGGAGCACGAGGATGTACACCTCGGGGTGGCCGAAGAACCAGAACAGGTGCTGCCAGAGGATCGGTCCGCCGCCCTCCACCGCGAAGAACGTCGTCCCGAAGTTGCGGTCCAGCAGCAGCATGACCAGCGCGCTGCCCAGCAGCGGGAACGCGAACAGGATCAGTCCCGACTGGGTGAGGATCGTCCACGAGAAGATGTCGAGGTTGGCCCAGCTGACCTCCTCGGCGCGCTCGGTGAAGATGGTCGCGATGAAGTTGATCGCCCCCATCGTCGCCGAGACGCCCGAGAGGTGCAGCCCCAGCAGCATGAGGTCGACCCCGACGTTCGCCTGGGTTCCGTTGCCGACGCCCGCCGACAGCGGCGCGTACATCGTCCAGGCGGTCTGTGCGGGGAGAACGTCCGGCAGCGGGAAGAAGCCGGCCCAGATGAGCAGCGCCGCCGGCGGGAGCAGCCAGAACGCGATGGCGTTGATCCGCGGGAACGCCATGTCGTCGGCGCCGATGATCAGCGGGACGAGGTAGTTCGCGAACGCCGCGATGATCGGCGTCCCGAACAGGAACAGCATCGTGATGCCGTGGCTGGTGAGCAGCGAGTTGTAGAACGTCGCCGACCCCAGCACGTCGGTCGCGGGCGTCGTGAGCTCCGCGCGCATCAGCATCACCATCAGCCCGCCGACGACGAACGCGATCGTCGCGTACGCGCCGTACAGCAGCCCGATGTCCTTGTGGTCGACGGTCGTGAACCAGCGGATGAGCCCTGCGGGCTTCTCGGCGTGCCCGTAGCCGGACTCGCCGACCGCGCCGCCGCCGGCGCCCAGGGGCGTGTACGAACGCCACTCCTCGACCCTCGCGAGGAAGGCTGCCACGCCGAGGAGGAACGCCCCCATGAGCACGGTAAGCAGTAGTTGGCCGGTTATCTCCATAAATGCGTTTCAGCAGCGAATACACAAGAAAGATTCGGGTCGCCCCGCCCCGGTGGCTGTCGATTCTCCCCGGTCGCCCGGAGGTCGCGATCGGTCAGGGCTCGTCGGTCGCCTCGGCCTCCCCGGCCGCCCCGTCGTCGGTGTTCGCCGCCCCGCCGTCGCCGTCCGCCGCCTCGCTCTCGGCGTCCGGGTCCTCGGTCCCCGCGGCCTCGTCGTCGCCGCGGCCGTCGTCGACGCCCAGGTCGGCGTCCGTCCGGGCCTCGGCGTCGTTGGCCGACTGCTCGCCCTCCCCCTCGACCTCGGCTTCCGCCTCGTGTCTCGTCTGTGCGCCCTCCATCGTCGCCTGGCCCTGGAAGAACACCTCGGCGCGCTTCTCGTCGCCGGCGATCGCCTTTCCGGAGACATACGTCAGGATCGCGAGCGCGACGAACGGGACCACGAGCAGCCCCATCGAGAGGACCTGTCCGTACGCGCCGAGCCCACTGAACGGGTCCACGACGAGGAACACGACGACGAAAAACAGGATGATGCCCAGCGGGATGACGTTGACCGTCAGGTCCAGCAGGGTGTCCTTGTCGAAGATATCTGCCATACCCGCCAGTTACCGAGCCCGACCTAATACCTTGTCCATTCGCCCAGTCGCGTCCGGGCCACGGACTCGCGCCGCGCCGGTCGCCGTCAGATCGCCGGCTCGGCATCGCGGGCGAACAGCTCGCCGCCGACGCCGCCGACGAACATGAGCACGCCCGCGCCGACCATCGAGTACGCCCGGACCACCAGGTCCGACTCGGTCGCGCCGTCGGCGTACAGCAGCGCCAGCCCGCCGCCGGCGATGACCAGCGACAGCGCCGCCAACGCGCGCCACCCCGAGGCGGCGTACTCGGCCTCCCGGAGGATCCCCGCGATGGCGCCGCAAAACAGCACCAGCCCGCCGACGGCAAGCGGCACCAGCCCGAAGAGGATCCCGACCTCCGCGATGGGGAGCCCCAGCGCGACGAACAGCGGCCACGGGCTCGCCATCCGGTACTCCTCGCTCAGCCCCGGGTTCTCGTCCATACCCACACCAGGAGACAGTCCGTCCAAAGCCTGTCGGTCGCGTCACCGCGGCCGCCATCGAGGGGCGGGCTCCCGTGACGTTCTCGCCGACTCGCCCGTTCGTCCGCTCGCGCCTTCGGGGACCGCCGGCGTCCCCCCGGCTCAGTCGTCGGCGCTCGCCCCGCCGGACCGTCCGGCGCGCACGTCCTCGTCGGCGGGCGCGCCCGCGTCGAACTCGTCGACGAACGCGTCGAGCCGCTCGGGGTCGTCGGCACCCGGGAGCGGTTCTGTCGCCGTGGTCGAGGCCGCGTCGACGCCCAGCGCGTCGCAGACGTGGTCGGCGGTCGCCTCGGCCATCAGCCGGTGGGTGGTGAGCTTCCCGCCGACGACGCTCGCGAACCCCTCGACGCCCTCGGCCGCGTGGTCGAGCAGGACGAACCCCCGCGAGATGCCGCGCTCGTCGCCGGTCGCGGAGTCGTCGGTGCCGCGCGCCGCCTCCTCGGGCGCATACAGCGGGCGGACGCCCCAGTAGGTGCGGGCCACCGGGCGCTCCGCCACCGCCGGCAGCAGCTCGGCACACTCCTCGACCATGCGGTCGACCTCCCACCCCTCGCGGTCGTACCCGTCGGGGTCGTCGACCGCGACGCTGGTCGTCCCGAGAACCACCTGCGACTCGTGGGGAACGACGATGTCGCCGTCTGCGGGCTCCCGGCAGCGGTTGAGTACCGGGCCGAGCCCCTCGTAGTCGACGCCGACCATGACGCCCTTGGTCGGCCGCATCTCCACGTCGACGCCCGCAAGCGCCGCACACTCGCCGGCCCACGCGCCGGTGGCGTTGACGACGTAGTCGGCCCGGATCGTGTCGTCCACCTCGCCGCCGACGGTCACGCCGGCGACCGCGCCGTCCTCGACGTCGATCCCCCGGACGGGGGCGTGCGTGTGGACCGTCGCGCCGTGGTCGGCGGCGCCGGCGGCGGTCGCGGCGACGAGCCGCGAGGGGTAGATCACCCCGTCGGGGACGACCATCGCGCGCTCGACGGCCGCCGAGAGGCCGGGGACGCGCTCGCGGGCCTCGTCGCCGTCGATCGTCGTCGTCTCGATGCCCCGGTCCGCGCAGCCGGCGCGCTTCCGGTCGAAGTAGTCGGGATCGTCGTCGGCGAGCTGGACGAACAGGCCGCCGCTGTCGCCGATGCAGCGCCCGGCGATCGACCGGAGGGTGCGGTTCTCCTCGATGCACTCGACGGCCCCCTCGGGGTCGGAGTCGACGTACCGCGCGCCGCTGTGCAACAGGCCGTGTGAGCGTCCGGTGGTGCCGCCGGCGAGCCCGTCCCGCTCGACGAGCGTCACGTCGACGCCGCGGGCCGCGAGGTCGCGCGCCGTTCCCACGCCGGTCGCCCCGCCCCCGACGACGAGGACGGTCGTGTGTCGTGTCATAGTCGGTGTCGCCCCGGACCGCCGACGGCCGCGGGCCGTCGTCGCGTCCGCTCCCGTCGAGGCGATCGCGGGGAGTGCGAGCGTGGTACGGCTCGGACGCGCAAAAGCCCGTTCCCGCGGTCGGTCGGCGGGGCGGGACGGCGGGACCGGGCGTCCCCGGCCGAGCAGCCGTCGGGGGACGGGCGGCGGCCGCGCCGACCGGCGTCGCTCACGGGAGCGTGACGCCGCGACGCGCGAGGAACTCCGACACCCGCTTGATCTCCACCGGGCTGCCGATGATCCGGCACCAGCCGTCGTCGGCGGTCACGCTGACGGTGAACTCGGCGTCGAGGGTCGGCCGGAGCCCGTCCAGTTCGTCGCACGGGAGAACGATCTGCGTGCTGTCACGGAGTTTGGAGGGATCCGGCATTGCCGTCGGTATCGACTGCTCGGGACGACCCGATAATAGTCGTATCGAAGTCCGCTCCGTCGTGACGGCGGCCGACGCGGCGGTTCTCGTCGGCCGGCGGGCGGCGACGCCGCCGGTCGGGTCGCCCCCGTCGATACGCCCCGACGCGGCGCCTGGCGTAGAGCACCGCCGGACGGCCGAAGGGAAGCGTTTAGGCGCGCGGACGGCCCAGCGTCTAGCGATGGGACTCGAGGACGAGATCGAGGACCTCCGCGAGGAGATCGCCGAGACCCCGTACAACAAGTCCACAGAGGCCCATATCGGCCGCCTGAAGTCGAAGCTCGCGCAGAAGAAGGAGAAGCTGGAGAACCAGTCGTCCTCCGGCGGCGGCCACGGCTACGCCGTCGAGAAGACTGGCGACGCGACGGTCGCGCTCGTCGGCTTCCCTTCCGTCGGCAAGTCGACGCTGATCAACGCGCTCACCAACGCCGACAGCGAGACCGCGGCCTACGAGTTCACCACGCTGGACGTCAACCCCGGGATGCTGAAGTACCGCGGCGCGAACGTCCAGATCCTCGACGTCCCCGGGCTCATCGAGGGCGCCGCGGGCGGCCGCGGCGGCGGGAAGGAGGTGTTGTCGGTCGTCCGGACCGCGGACCTGGTCGTGTTTCTCCTCTCGGTGTTCGAGATCGGCCAGTACGAGCGCCTCGCCCACGAGCTGTACGAGAACAAGATCCGCCTGGACACGGAGCCGCCGAACATCTCCGTGCGCAAGACGCACAAGGACGGCATCCGGGTGACGATGGGCGACGAGGTCTCGCTGGACGAGGGCACAGTTAAGGACGTGCTCCGGGAGCACGGCTTCGTCAACGCCGACGTGACGATCCCCCACGACCTCACCATCGACGAGCTCATCGACGGCGTGATGGACAACCGGGAGTACCTCCCCTCGATGGTCGCGGTCAACAAGGCCGACCTCATCGAGGAGTCGTACCTGCCGACCGTGTACGAGGACCTCCGCGAGCACGGCATCGACCCCGAGGAGGCGACGTTCATCTCCGCCGCCGAGGAGAAGGGGCTCGACGCGCTGAAACAGCGGGTCTTCGAGCGACTCGGGCTCATCCGGATCTACATGGACAAGCCGGGCCGCGGCGTCGACCGCGAGGAGCCGCTCGTGTTGCGGGAGGGCGACACCGTCGGCGACGCCTGCGCGAAGCTCGGGGGGAGCTTCGACGAGCGGTTCAAGTTCGCCCGCGTCACCGGCGCCTCCGCGAAACACGACGACCAGCAGGTCGGTCGGGGCCACGAGCTCGCAGACGAGGACGTGCTCCGGATCGTCGCGCGGAAGTAGCCGTGTCCGACCCCCGTCTCCCCGGTCGGCGAGCGGCGGCGCGACTCCTGAGCGCGACCCCCGAACGGGTGCTGGTCGCGGTCCTCGTCTGTGGCGTCGTGCCGTGGTCGGTACAGACGTTCGCCGACAGCGGCGTCCCGTTCCTCCGGTTCGCGTGGGGCGGCCTCTCGTTCACCCCGGTGGTGTACGCCCGCCCCCTGTCGACGTACTTCGACCTCTCGCGCACCCCGGAGCTGTGGCGGTGGGCGTTCGCCTCGGGCTGTTGGCTGCTTTCGGTCGCCTCAGCGGCGACAGGGCTGGCCGACCGCGAGGACCCCCGCGTCACCGCCGGCCTGCTCGTGCTCGCGGGCGCGGTGAACGCCTCCGTGGCGGTCCGGTTCGGCCTCCAGCCCCTGCGGACGGGCTACCCCGTCGGGACGCTCGCCCTGTGGGGCGTCGCCGCGTGGCGCTACCGCGCGTGGACAGTGGCGTGAGGCGCGATCACTCCGTCGGGTCGGCCGCGTCCGTCGCGACGGCGTCGTCGCCGGCGACGCGGCGGACGCTGTCGTGGTACCGCTCCTGGCGCCACACGTCCCAGATCAGGTCCGTGAGCACGTGGACGTAGAGGACGACCGCAAGCGAGAGCGCCGCCGCTTCCGGGGTCACACCCGCGTCGGCGCCGGCGGCGACGCCGCCGACCGCCCACGCCGCGGCGACCGCGGGCGGGGCGACGACCGCGTGGCTCAGGAGCCGCTGGAGCGGCCACAGGTCGCCGGGGTCGAACAGCGCCGACTGGTCGAGCACGGCCGCGCGCGGGTCGGCGAGCGCCCGCCGCGCGTTCGCCCAGTCGCCGCGGACGAGACGGGCGACCAGGAAGTGGTCGAGGTGCTCGCCCCGAGCGGGAGCGTCGCGGCCAGCCCGCCGGCGACGACCGCGGAGACCGCCGCGTGGTGTCGGGAGTACACGGCCGGCCCAACCGGGTCGAGCCCCCAAAGCGTTCCGCACTGGCAAGAGAATTACCGGGGCCGAGCCGGACTGCTCGCGTGTCCGTCGGGGCGCCCTCTCACTCCGGGAGGATCGGGTCGCCGAGACGGGCGCCCATCGGCTTCGGCCCGGGCGGGTCACGCCCCTCCGCGAGTCCGAGGTGGAGGGCGCTGTTGATCAGCCCGATGTGGCTGAACGCCTGAGGGTAGTTCCCGAGGTGCTCGCCCGTCTCCGTGTCGATCTCCTCCGCGACGAGGCCGAGGGGGCCGACCGCCGAGAGCAGCGACTCGAACCGGTCGCGCGCCTCCGCGGCGCGCCCGCCGAGCGCGAGCGCGTCGACCAGCCAGCACGAACAGAGGACGAACGCCCCCTCCGACCCCGGCAGGCCGTCGTCGCCGTCGTACCGGCGGACGAACACCTCGTTCTCGGCGAGTCGCCGCTCCACCGCGTCGACGGTCCCCCGGACCCGGTCGTCGTCGAACGGGAGGAAGCCGACGACGGGTATCAGCAGCCCCGTCGCGTCGACCGTCTCCGAGCCGTACGACTGGACGAACGTTCCCAGCTCCTCGTCGTAACCGTTCTCGATGACGCTCGCCCTGATGCGGTCGCAGGCGTCCCGCCAGGCGTCGAGCGGGGCCTCCCGTCCCGTCTCGGTCGCGATCGCGATCCCCCGGTCGAGGGCGA
This sequence comes from Halobacteriales archaeon QS_6_71_20, assembly GCA_003020945.1. GTDB lineage: Archaea > Halobacteriota > Halobacteria > Halobacteriales > Haloferacaceae > Halobaculum. The sequence continues at coordinate 99,453 of PXRU01000012.1, read as the reverse complement.
CCCAGCACATCACCTTCGAGAAGACGAACTGTTCCTCGCCGCCGCGGACCTCCCAGATGCCGGCGCCGCGGTCGTCCCACGCCTCGACGACGTGGTCGACGACATCGCGGACCGCCGTCCAGTCGTCGCGGCCGAGCTCGTGCCCGTGACATCGCATCTCGTCGACCGCGAGCAGCAGCTCCCCGTAGACGTCGAGCTGGGTCTGTTCCGCGGCCCCGTTCCCGACCCTGACCGGACGGGAGCCCCTGTACCCTTCGAGATGGTCGAGCTCACGCTCGGTGAGGTCGGTGTCGCCGTGGAGGCCGTACACCGGCCGGACATCGGCCGGGTCGTCGGTGCCACATTGGTCGAGATACCACTCGAAGTACTCCTCCGCCTCCGTGACGTGGCCGAGGTTCAACAGCGCCTGGATCGCGAAGCCGGCGTCGCGCAACCAGTTGTAGCGGTAGTCCCAGTTCCGGACGCCGCCGACGTCCTCGGGGAGCGACGTCGTCGGGGCGGCGGCGAACGCGCCCGTCTCGGCGTGCGTCAGGAGCTTCAGGACCAGCCCCGACCGCACCACCGTCTCGTGCCACGGCCCGCCGAAGGCGCACTCGCCGGGACCGTCCCCGCAGCTGTGGACCCAGTCGCGCCAGTAGTCGACCGTCGCCCGCAGTGCTGCCTCGGGGTCGGTCGAGGCGTCCTCGGCGCCGGCACACCGCAGCAGGAACCACGCGGTCTCGCCCGCCCCGAGGGTCAGGTCGCCGGTCGCTCGCCCGTCGGCGACGCGCAGGTCGACCGGACTCTCTAGCAGCGTCCGCTTCCCGTCGCCCGCCGCGCGGACCCCCCTGTCCGTCCGAACCGTCGTCGTCTCCGCGCGAGCGTAGTCGAACCGGGGATCGAACTCCACGTCGAGGTCGACTGGCCCGTCCGAGCAGGTCACCCTCCGGTAGAGGACCGTCTTCGGGTGGTCGACCCGCCCCGCCGGCGGGAGGAAGTCCGTGACCGTCGCCGTCGCGTCGGCCGTCGCGAACGTCGTTTCGAGGACGTTCGTCCCCTCGCGGTACGCCCGACTCGTCTCGAACGGGTCGGCGGGAGCGATCCGGAACCGACCCCCCTCCTCCGCGTCCAGGACCGCGGCGAGGAGGCTCGGCGACTCCACGTGCGGGACGGGGAACCAGTCGACCGACCCGTCCGGCGCGACAAGGGCACACGTCTCCAGGTTGCCGACGACGCCGTACTCCTCGATGGGGGTGTAGGCGTCCTCGGTCATTCGACCTCCCTCCCCGGGCGGCCGGGGGTGGCGACCGGGACGACGCTCGGAGCCGGGACCGTGCGCATGAGCGACATACCGGCTCCCGGCTGAAAAACAGCCGGCCGGGAACTCACGGAACACCGAAACGTCCGCGCGCCGTAGCCGCCGGACCCGCAGATGTCGGACTTCGACCTCGTCGTTCTGGGCGGTGGTACGGGCAACATCGTCGCCTCGGCGGCCGCCGAGGCGGGAAGCGACGTCGCGCTCGTCGAGCGGGACAGACTCGGGGGAACCTGCCTCAACCGCGGCTGCAACCCCTCGAAGAAGCTCATCCGTCGGGCCGATGTCGCCGAGACGATCCGCGGGGCCGACTCCCTCGGCGTCGAGGCGTCCGTCGACGCGATCGACTTCGCGGGCATCGTCGACGACGTTCGGACGACGATACGCGAGGCCGCAGAGGCGAAAGCCGAGCGCGCACGCGACCACGAGCGCGTCACCCTCTACCAGTGCGAGGGCCGATTCGTCGACGAGCGGACCGTCGAGGTCGACGCCGGCGACGGCTCCGGCACAGCGGAGTCGGGCGGAGACAGGATCACCGGTGAGCGGGTCGTCCTTGCGGGCGGCTCCCGGCCGATAGTCCCCGACTCTATCGACGGGACCGAGGAGACGGAGTTCCTCACGAGCGACGACGCCCTCCGGCTGTCCGAACGCCCCGACCGTCTCGTGGTCGTCGGCGGCGGGTACATCGCCGCGGAGCTGAGCCACTTCTTCTCGCAGATGGGCGCCGAGGTGGTCATCGTCGACCACAGCGACGTCCTCGTCGACCGCGAGGACCCCGAGATCGCGGCCCACGTCACCGACGTATACCGTCGGAAACACGACGTCCACCTCGGCTACGACGTGACGGCGATCGAGGACACGGACGGCGGCAAACGGGTCACGGCCGAGAACGACGATGACGAGACCATCGAGGTGTCCGGTGACCGCCTCCTGCTCGCGATCGGTCGACGCCCCAACTCGGACACGTGGAACGTCTCCGCGGCCGGGATCGAGACGACCGACGAGGGGTACGTCGACACCGACGAGTACCTCCGTACCTCCGCGGAGGGGGTGTACGCGATCGGCGACATCGCGGGCAACTACCCGTTCAAACACGCCGGCGACACGGAGGCGAAGTACGCCGTCGAGAACGCGGTGCGGGACGGCGAGTCGCCGGTCGAGTACCCGGGCATGGCCCACGCGATCTTCGGCTCCCCACAGGTGGGGAGCCTTGGGAAGACGGAAGATGAACTCGAGGACGGCAGCTACGAGGTGGGTACCTTCGCGTACGACGACACCGCCCTCGGGACGACGCTCGACCACGATGGCGGGTTCGTGAAGGTGCTCGTCGGCGAGGACGACGCGGTGCTGGGCTGTCACGTCGTCGGCCCCGAGGCGTCGACGCTGATCCACGAGGTGAGCACGGCGGTCGCGGCCGGCGCCGACGCGACGGGGATCGCGGAGACGATCCACGTCCACCCCGCGCTCTCGGAGGTCGTCCAGGGCGCCTTCCGCGACGTGTGCGACGTGGCGCCGTCGGGGATCTGACCCCCGATCGCCCCGCCCGCGATCCCGGGGAGCCGGAACCGCGATCAACCGTTACGGTGCTCGCGGGCGACCGTCCGCCGTGACACGCATCGGACTCACGGGCGCGGCGGGCGACGTCGGCCGGGAACTCCTCGACGCCTTCGACGGGGCCGACGAGTTCCGCGCGTTCACCCACTCCGAACACGACGACATCGACGCCGAACTGCTCGACGTGACCGACGCCGACGAGGTTCGGGCGACGCTCGACGACCTCGACGTCGTCGTCCACCTCGCGGGCGCCTCCTCGGTCGACGCCGACTGGGAGACGGCCGTCGAGACGAACGTCCGGGGGACGAAACACGTCCTCGACGCGACCGTCGAGAACGGCGTCGACCGGGTGGTGTTCGCCTCCTCGAACCACGCCGTCGGGGCGTACAACTCCGGCGGCGCCACCCCCGAGCGCATGACGGAGGGACCCGTCCGGACGGTCGGCGCCAACGCGCCGCCGCGCCCCGACTCCCTCTACGGCGCGAGCAAGGCCGCCTGCGAGGCGCTGACGACCCTGTACGCCGACCGCGAGGGCCTCGACGTGGTCAACCTGCGGATCGGCTGGTACATGAGCGCGGCCGACCTCCGCGAGGTCGTCGACGACGCCGCCCCCGACGAGGCGCGGTTCGCCCGCGCGCTCTGGCTCGGTCCCGCCGACTGTCGCGACGTCCACCGGAAGGCCGCGACCGCGGACCTCCCCGAGAACCCCGTGACGGTCAACGCGGTGTCACGCAACGACGACCGCGTCCACTCGATCGCCGAGACGATGCGCCTGCTGGGGTACGAACCGCGGGAGAACGCCGCCGAGGCGCTCGACGACTGACCCCGGCCGGCGGGAGGTGCTCGCATCCGCCGTCGGTATCCTTTTCGACCGCGCGGCCGGTGGATTCCGTATGGCGTACACGCTCGACCATACGATGATGCGGGTGGAGGACGACGAGGAGGCGATCGACTGGTACACGACCCACCTCGATTACGAGGTGAAAGGCGAGATGGACGGTGGGGACTTCACGAACTACTTCCTCGGCCCCGAGGACATGCACGAGGAGGGCGCGATCCTCGAACTCACCTACAACCACGGCGACCACACCTACGAGATGGGCGACGGCTGGGGACACATCGCCGTCCGCGTCGAGGACGTCGAGGAGGCGTACTACGAGCTGATGGACGGGGGCGTCGAGGACTACCGCCCGCCCGAGGAGAACCCCGGCTACGCGTTCGTCACGGACCCCGACGGCCACGAGATCGAGATCGTCGAGCGCGACCACGGCGCTCGCTGGTCGATCGACCACACGATGATCCGCGTCGAGGACGCCACGGAGGCGCTCGGCTACTGGACGCGCACCTTCGAGTACGAGCACACCGGGCGCTGGGAGGCGGACTCCTTCGCGAACTACTTCATGAAGCCGGAGGGCGCCGCCGAGGAGGCGATGGCGATGGAGCTCACCTACAACTACGACGGGCGCACGTACGACCTCGGCGACGCGTGGGGCCACGTCTGCGTCCGCGTCGACGACCTGGAGGACGACTGGGAGACCGTACTGACCCGGGAGTCCGAGGACTACCGGGACCCGGCGTCGTGTGACCACAACTACGCGTTCACGAAGGACCAAGACGGCCACGAGATCGAACTGATCGAGCGCTGACCGGGCACCCGGCGCACGCGACCTTCTCGCCCCTCCACGTCGGACCGTGCCCCTCCACGTCGGATTGCGCCCCTCCATATCGGATCGGTCGAACTCCATCGAACCTCGCGACGGCGCGGCCGTGAAACCGTCTGCAACGGTCGGTCGTGTTCCCCTCGGCACCGTTTCGGCCGGTTGCATCGCCCGGGCGGCGCCGCCGGAGCACGAAACGACCACGCGGTATTAACCGTGAACCCATCCTGCACTGACACGGGATGAACCTGTTAGCACAACCCTGGGGTGGCCGGATCGACAGCTACGATTGCAGCCACTGCGGACTGGACGTCGGCGATGACCACTACGAGTGTAGACACTGCGGACAGAACGCCGGGGAAGGGACGGACGTGTGCCCCGCCTGTGGCCACTCGATCGCGCGCTACGCCGTGGAAGCGACGCCGTGAGGCCGGAGGCGCTCGCCCGATCGCCGACCGCTCTCCGCTCGACGGACCGTCACCACGGTCGCCGCGCGCCGAACCCGACCCGCTGGCCGTTCTCCGGCCGTGATTCCGTTCGGCCCTCCGGAGCGTCCCGCGCTACTCGCCGCCGAGGTGGTCGACGAGCAGGTCGGCGACCGCGTCCGGCCGCTCGTGGGTGAGGAAGTGGCCGGCGTCGGGGAACCGCTCCAGCCGGCCGTCCGCACAGAACGACAGGCTCCGCGGGGCCAGTTCGGGGACGAGCGCCTCGTCGCGCTCGCCCCACGCGATCAGCGTCGGCGCCGAGACCGACTCGCGCGGCGGAGGTCGCGGGTACCGGAGGAGCGCCCGGTACCAGTTCACCATCGACCGGGCGGCGCGCTCCCGGCCCCAGGCGGCGCGGTAGCGGTCCAGATCCGCGTCGTCGAACGTCCCCCCCGGAACGCTCTCGGTCAGTACCCGCGTCCACAGCGCGAAGTCGTCGCGGGCGGCCGCCCGCTCCGGAAGCCACGGCAGCTGGAACGCGAACACGTACCAGCTCCGGCGCAGCTGTTCGCGGTTCCCGAGCAGGGTTCGGCGGAACGCGGTGGGGTGGGGAACGTTGACGACGCCGAGCCGGTCGACCCGCTCGGGACGGCGCAGCGCCAGGTCCCACGCGACGGCCGCGCCCCAGTCGTGGCCGACGACGTGTGCCGACTCGTAGCCGTCCGACCGGATCACCTCGACCACGTCGCGCGACAGCGCCGTGATCCGGTACGGGCGGACGCCCGCGGGCTTGCCGCTGCGACCGTACCCGCGCTGGTCGGGCACGAGCACGCGGTAGCCCGCCTCGACGAGCGGCTCGACGTGTCGGTGCCAGCCGTACCAGAACTCCGGGAAGCCGTGGAGCAGCACGACGAGCGGGTCCGCGGGGTCGCCGGCGGCGACGACGTGGAGGCGGACGCCGGCGGCGTCGCGGAACTCGTGGCCGAAGGGGACGCCCACCGGCGCCCGGTTCGCGGTCATACCAACCCGTTCGGCCGGGGTCGTGGTGAAACTGCCCCCGCCCCCGGCGCGCGTCGATCCCGGACCGGGGATCAGGGGAGGCGCAACTCCCCCTCGTACCTGTGGGTCCCGTCCCGGGTGTCGACGTACCGATACGCCGGCGGCGGCTCGACGCCCCACGTCCGCAGTCGCTCGTCGACGGCGTCGACGATGGTCGTCACGAACGAGCCCCGTCCCCGCAACGTCGTCGGCGCGCGCGTGTGCTCGGTCAGGTACACGCAGGTCGCGGTGCGGTCGCCGGTCGCACGGATCCGGACCCGGAGATCCGTGCGGAGCTCCCCCGCCACGTCCGGCGGGTCGCCGTACAGCAGTCCCTCGCCGAAGGCGTCGATCCGCTCCAGCACTCGGTCGGGGACGTGGTTCGCCACGGTGTCGGTCCTCGTGTTTCCGTGGCGTCGCCCCCTCCTCAACTCGGCGATGTCCCCGAGGCTCGTCGCCGACGCCGGAGCGTGACGTCGCGTCGCGCGGGCGCCCGGGCGAGTGGGCGATGGTCACAGTATGCCGGTCCCGTCTCGGCGTGCCAGTCCGTCCCGGTGTCCCGGTCTCGTGTACCGACCCTGCCGCCACCCGAAGGTAACCGGTAGCTCGCAGCGACGCAACCGTCGCTAAATGTATCCATTCGTTGACAAAGAGTTTCGGTCGCCCGGGCCGTCTGCCCGTACGCTCCGATCATCGATGCCGTTCCGAGTAGACGCCTCGCGGCCGTCCGCCGCCGACTCGTCCGCGCAGCGAACCGCCGATCGACTCCCGGGTACGGTCGCCGCCCCGGGACACCACGACCCTACCACATCATGACAGGATCCAACACGATACGTGCGCTCCTTCTGACAGCCCTCACGATCACCGCCGCCGGCGTCGGTGCCGTCGCGTTTGCCGGGCCCGCGGCGGCGACACCGTCCGCGGCCACGCCCGCCTCCGCCGGCGGGCTCGCCACGCAGACGACGCAGCAACCGAACACGCCGACCTACGAGGTCGACGGCTCCGAGACGGACACCGTCTACGTGGGACAGACGCTCAACGTCACCGGGCTGGAGCCGAACAGCCAGTACCGACTCCGCTCGGTCGACGCCACCGACAGCACCGAGATCACGGCGAGCACGTCCCGGGGCACGGTCCGGACGAACGACGAGGGTGCGGTCGTCGGTATCGACACCGCCGACCTCCGGCCGGGGCGGTACTTCCTCCGGGGACCGAACGTCAGCGAGACGACCGACGCGACCGTCGAGCTCGTCGAGCAGACGCTCTCGACGTCGTTCGAGGCCGAGTCGGTCGCCAACAGGGGCGACACGACCGCCGAGATCGCGGTCGACTCCAACCGGGACGAGTTCGACGTCGCCGTCTCCGCCGAGGGATTCGACTCCGGCGAACTCGCCGTCGTGTTCGCGGCCGAGGAGCCGAGGATCGCCGGCGAGGAGTCGATCGTCATCGAGGACGTCGGCGGGGCGATCGACGCGAACCTCTCCGGCGTCGACGCCGGCGAGTCCGAGTTCGCCTTCGAGGCCGTCGACACCGGCGCCGCCGACGCCGCGTCCGTGACGGTCGAGAACGCCGGCGAGGCGTCGCTCGCGCGGACGAACACGACCGTCCCGCGGGGCGGCGTGGCGACGCTCACCGTCGAGTTCGACGGCACCGTTCGGACGGCGACGGTGCTCGTCGGCGACGAGCGTGCCGACGGGTATCAGGCCAACGTCACTGTGACCGACGGTGACAACGACGGTCAGGTAACGGTCGCGTTCGACACGTACACCGCCGGCAACACCTCGGCCGACGCAGACGCGGTCCGGGTCGCCGGCGACAGCGTCGGCGCGGACGAGGTCGAGTTCGACGGGACGACCGACCAGACGGAGCTGTCCAGCCTGCTCGAAGCCGGCGATTACGTCGTCTCCGTCGGAACGGACGAGGACCCGGCCGCCGTGCGGGAGACGCCGGATCAACTCGCGACGCTGTTCGTCGCCGAGCGCGACCCGCCCGGCCAGGCGCTGTGGCGGGCGCCGCCGGAGACCGGAGAGACGATCCGGGAGACGGCCGCCGGCGACGGGAACGCGACCGCGGCCGTCCTCGACGCCGTCGAGAACGGGACGCTGACGCGGACGGACACGCTCGCGGTCGACCCCGCCGGCGAGAACAGCGACGTCCTCGTCCACCGGGTCACCGCGCCCGGCCTCTCGGGGCTGCTCGGGACCGACGGAACCGGCGGCGACGTCACCGACGCGTTCCTCGCGGCCGTCGCCGCCCCCGAGGGCGACGACGCGGCGCTGCACCTTCGTTACGAGGAGCGACCGCCCGACCTGAACCGGCCGCCCGCGACGGTCAACGTCTCCGAGGCGCTCGCCGACGACACCGGGATCGCCGACGCGCTGACGGTCGTCGCGGCCGGGAACGACACCTACTACGTGGTCCTCGAGTACGACGCCGTGCCGGCGGCGGCGTTCGCGGACCCGAACATCACCTTCGAGGACGGCGACACGGTCGCGACCGAGTTCACGCTCCGGGACCGGCGTCTGCTCGACGGCGACGCCGCGGGCGCCGACGGCAACGGGACCGCCGCTCGGGGCGAGACCGCATCCGCGAACGTCACGGTGGAGGCGGCCGAGGGAGGCTTCGCGGGCAACGACAGCGACATCGTGACGGCGACGGCCGCCGAGCGCGCCGAGATCTCCGGGACGACAACCGTCGCGCCCGGGACGGCGGTCGTCGTCTCGATCCGGTCGACCGACGACACGACGCCCGCGTTCAGCGACACGCGGACGGTCGCCGTCGCCGAGAATGGCACGTTCGCGGCCGCGTTCAACCTGAGCGAGCAGTCGGCGGGCGACGCCTTCGAGGTGAGCGTCGACCGGGCCGCCTTCTCGGCGACCGCCGACGGTGTGGTCGTCGCGGAGAACGCGACGGCGGGGGGCTGACGAGGGGACCGGTCCACCGCCGACGGGGAGCCCCGCGCGGCCGGGGCCGGGGAGCCACGCGAGAAGGTCCCCGCAGTAGTCGGCGACGAGTGGTCGCCGCTCAACGCCGAGGCATCGGACGACACACTTGCTGCGCCGGAATACACGGTGTGTGTCCTCCGTGGCACTCAGTCCCAGAGCACCCGATACCCAGCGTCCCGGACGGCGCCGTCGGTCGTGAGGATCGCGTCCGTGTCCCGTGCTCGGTGGCTGGCGACGACAATGCCGTCGTGGATAGTGAACTCGTCCGTGATCCGCGCGTATTCGACCAGCTCGGCGTCGTCGATCGGTGCGACCGAGACGGGACCGTTCTCGATCAGGGCACGACGAGCGTCCTCGGTCGTTCCGGTGAGCCTGACGCCTCGAACGTCCTTGTCGTGGCCGACGGCGTACAACACTTTCGCGAGTGCCGTACTCGGTGCCTGTACGACCGTCCTCCGGCTTCGGCTTCCGCGAACACTCGATCGGTCGTCTCGGGAAGCGCATCGACGAGGTAGACGAGCAGCGCGACGGCGTCGGCGGTGTACGTCGCCACCTCAGGCCTCTCGGTAGTCGCGGTCGCGGCGGTCGCGGAGCCGCCGCGACAGCTCCTCGGCGACCGCCTCGCGTTTCTCGTCGGACGTGTCGTCGGGCAGCAGCATCCCGCGTCCGCCGGCTCGCGTGCGCTTGTTCACGACGATGCCCTCGTCGGTGTCGACCCAGACGACCTCGTCGCCGGGTTCCAGGTCGTACTTCTCGCGGAGGGACTTCGGGATCGTCGCCTGCCCCTTCTCGGTGACGCGGGTGGACTCGCCCATATCGAGTGCTACCCCCCGCATTACCTCAAGTTTGTGGGGGAGGAGGGTGACGCCGGCGCGATGGGCTCGCCCCCAACGACGGCGACTGCGGGTCCGTCCCGGGCGTGATGGCGCCGTTCGACCGGGTCGCCCGCGGCGCACCCGCGCGACGACGCACGGAAACGCCGCCCGCAGCCGACGGCCCGATCCTGAATCCCCTTGCGTCGCTCGGGACCGCGCGCGAGCCCGACCGCGCCGCGACACCCCCGGTCCGGCGGGTCGGCGTCGCCGCGGCGCTCATAGTCCGCTCCCCTTTTCACACAAAGTATTTAAACCCAAATCGGCGAGAGCGTCCGACGGAGCCGTTTTCGGGTGTGTGAAGCGTTGACGCGGCGGGTCGAGTACCACAAGAGATTTATAAGGTCCGATGCAGGGTACGTCCGTACCCCTACCCATGGTGACAGCAACGAGTACCCCTCGCCGAGTCCGCCTCGCGGGCGTTCTGGAGCAGGCCCGGGCGAAGCGTGTTGTCGCCGGATGCAGTGCGACCTAACCAAACCATGACAGAACACAACGACAAGATCCGCGCGCTGGTCCTGACAGCGCTGATGGTGTTCAGCGTCTTCGCTGGCACTGTCGCGTTTACAGGAACGGCTGCTGCGGCCCCTACACTCGCGACTGGGAGCCTAGATCCCAGTTCCGTGGATGAAGGGACTACAAACTCTCACGACGTAACGCTAGTGATCGATGACGTGGACCTAAGTGACAACACCTCCGGTGGTACCGTCACCGTCGAGTTCACGAACGCTGTCGACCTGAACTCCTCGTCGATCACGAACGAGGCTGTTACCGGCAACGAGTCCGGCAGCCAGGGCACGACAAACGTCGGGTCCAGCCTTGACACGACGAACAACGAGGTCACGATCACGTTCGACGACTCAAACGGTAACGCGAGCGAGACGATCAACGTTTCGTTCACGATCGACTCCGTTGAGGCGCCGAGCGTCAATCAGAACACGACCGTCGACATCGGTGCCAGGAGCGACGTAGACGCTGACGGCACCACCGAGGTCGACACTCGGTCGACGGGTGTGACGCTGACTGTCGTTGACACCGACGACGACACCAACTTCAACGACGGCGGCATCGTCTTCGCGGGCCAGACGGCCTCGTACGACGCGGCCTTCAACGATAACAACTCCGCCGATGGTGGCTACCAGCTCTACGAGCGCGTCGACTCGGACACGGGGTCGCCCGTCCGATCGCTGGGCGACGGCGATAACGGGCTCGTGAACGTCTCCACATCCGGGCTGGACGCGGGTACGACCTACTTCATCTCGAACGACGGTCAGAACCCGTCCGACGCGGACATCACGTTCACCATCCGCGAGCAGGACTTCAGCGCCGCGTTCGATAGCGACTCGGTCGACAACGACGGCACGACCGGCGTCGAGATCGAGTTCGACTCCACGAACCGCGCTGACGACTACAACGTCACCGTCACCTCGGAGAGTCTCTCCGATGAAGACCTCGCCGACATCTTCGACGATAACTTCGGCGCGGTCGACACCGGCGACGACGACGACGGCGTCGAACTGCAGGTCACTGGCGGCAGTCAGGCCGCTGACGCCAACTTCTCCGGTATCGACGGCGGCGACTACAACCTCACGTTCGAGGTGACGGACACGGGCGTCGAGGACACCGGTTCGATCACGGTGAACGACGTCGGTGCCGGCGAGACGTCCTTCGCTAACAGCAACGTCGAGGTCGCGCAGGGCGACGTCGCGAATGTCACCGTCGAGATGAACGGCGCCGCGACGAGCGGCACCCTCATCGTCGGTGACAGCGAAGAGGACGGTTACCAGGCCAACATCAGCGTCGAGGACGGTGCGGACGGCGACGCTGACGGCGAGGTCACCGTTCAGTTCAACACCTACACGGCTGGCAACAGCTCGCAGGGCGTGATCGCCTCCACGGAGGACAGCGATGACTCCGTGACCGTCGAGGACAGCGAGAGTATCTCCGCTATCCTTGCGACCGGCGAGTACACGATCTACACGAGCACATCCAGCAGCCCGTCGGATACAGTGGAGTCGCCGAACGACATTGGCACGCTCTTCATCGAGGAGCGCTCCACTGACGACATGCAGCTGTGGACCGCGCCCGGTGGCGCCGACCTCGACGCCGACGGCGAGGACGGTGTGACCGAGAGCGACATCAACTCGCTCGTTGAGGACGGTGCCGTCACGCAGGACGACACCATCACCGCGGGCGATTACGTCGTCCACCAGGTCAGCGCGACTGGTCTGGAGGGCGCCATCGAGGCCAACGGTAACCTCACGGCCGCGATTCAGGAAGGCGCCGTCACGCTCACGGTCGAGCAGGCGAACCCGGTCCAGAACCGCGACCCGAAGGTCATCAACGTCCTCAGCTCCGGTGACGCAGTCACCGTCGTCGAGGGCGATGGTGTCTACTACATTGCGGTCAACACTGGCTCGAGCAACCTCAACGTCACTCAGGACGGTGACTCGGCCAGTCTCAGCGACGGCGACGAGTACCAGCCCGAGTTCACGGTCGTCGACGACCGTCTCCTCGACTCCGAGGACGAGGCTGATCACCAGTCGGTCAACGCGACCTTCGAGGTCGAGTCGCCCGACACCAGCCTCGACAGCGACCCGGTGAACGTCACCGCCGCTGACGGAGAGGCGATCTCCGGTACGACCAATCTCGCGCCCGGTACGGAGCTGACCATTCGCGTCCGCTCCTCGGAGGACACGCAGCCGCGGTTCTTCAACACGCAGACCGCGACCGTCCAGGCCGACGGTACGTTCAACGGCACGTTCAACTTCTCGGAGCAGTCCGAGGGTGACACGTTCACCGTGAGCGTGCGGAGCGACTCCGAGCTCGCCAGCGCCGACGGTGAGGTCGTCGCGCAGGAGGACACGGAGACGCCCGGCACGACGACGCCTGGAACGACGACCACCGACGTCACGACGACGCCCGGAACGACGACCACCGACGTCACCGAGACGACCACCGAGCCGATGAACGAGACCGACACCACCGAGGACACGGAGACGTCGACGCCCGGCTTCGGTGCGGTCCTCGCGGTCATCGCTCTGCTCGGCGCCGCGCTGCTGGCGGCCCGTCGTCAGGAGTAACTAACCACGACTGACCGGGCGTAACCCGGTCGCGTTCCGCTTCACGCGGACCCATTCTTTCGCGCGCTTCACCGACCAGCGACGGCCACTCTTCCGGACGGCGTTCGCTCGATCTCGGCAGACCGGCCGGATACCGGTCCATGGGAGGTGATGTCGACGCCGATACGTCGACTCCCGGTCGACGGACCGGGCGGGGCGAACAGTCAAGTCCGTCGTTCACGGATATATACGCATGGGAACGAGAACTGTGCGGCTCGACGAGGAGGTGTACGAACGAGTGAGGGCGCACAAGCGCGACGACGAGACGGTCTCGGAGGCTATCACCCGGCTGATGGGCGATGTCTCGCTGCTCGATCTGGCCGACGAGGACGAACCGCACGACGAGGAGACGGCGGCGGCGCGGAAGGAGACGCTGAGACGGACGGCACGCTCCGATTCCGAGGAGGCCGCGGAGGTTTCGGACGGAGAGCCGTAGGTGGCGGTACTCGATACGAACTTTCTGATCGACATCGACGCCAACAGACCGGAGGCGATCGAGAAGGCACGCGAGCTCGAACGTGACGGCCGGATCAGGCGGGTTCCCCGATTGTGATGCTCGAACTATAGGTGGCCGTCGGAAAGGGAACCGAGACTGAGCACAACCGCGAGAAGTTCGAGCGCCTGCTCGACGGGCTTCCACAGGTCGATCTCACGGCGTCGATCGCGAAACGGGCCGGAGGGATCGAGGGACGGACTCAGGCGGCCGATCCGAACGGAACGGGCGTCGGGACCGCGGACGCGACCATCGCGGCGACGGCGCTGGAGTACGACGAACCGGTCGTCACGGACGACCGGCGCGACTTCGTGAACCGGATCCGAGAGCAGGCCGGAGTGACCGAACTGACCGTCGAACTGTACGTGTCCGACTAGCGGCCGAACGCTGTCGACCGCGCCCGAGCGCCTGTACTGTCGGGTAAGGTGACCGGAGGCGCTTCCGAGGAGCCGCCGGCCACCGGCACCGGGACCGACGACCCGACCGAGACGTCGACGCCCGGCTTCGGCGCAGTCCTCGCGGTCGTCGCCCTGCTCGGCGCCGCGCTGCCGGCGGCTCGCCGTCAGGATAACTAATCACGACTGACCGGGCGTAACCCGGTCGCGTTCCGCTTCACGCGGACCCATTCTTTCGCGCGCTTCACCGACCAGCGACGGCACTCGGTCTCTCCGGGTCGAGCGGTCCGAGACGTGGCCTCCCTCGTCGGGATTCGCGCCCGAACGGTCGGCCGTCATCCCGAACACTACGTCGTGTGCAGCATCCCGACGGACACACCTATTAGTGTACGGACTGTACGGTCGGTAGCGCGATCGAGCATGTCCGAGCACACCGACCGCGACGAGCGCGGACGGTTCGACTCCGAGATCGGCGACGACGCGGTCGTCCGGTACTTCGCCGAGGGACGACCGTTTCACACCGCGGGCGAGGTGGCCGATCGGTTCGGAATCGACCGGTCGACCGCCTACCGTCGGCTCCGTCGGTTGGCCGAGGACGGACGATTGGAGAAGGTCACGCTCGGCAGTCGAACCGTCGTCTGGTGGGACGCGACGGATACGGACCCGACCGCCGAGGAGGCGGACGCCGACGACCCGCTGTTCGCCGCGCCCTCGTTTGCCGTCGACGACCCCGTCGACGAGGACGGGATCGACGACGTGCTCTACGGCGAGACCGACGGATGAGCGGCCCCGGAACGACGCCGCTGTTCGTCGACACGGGGGCGTTCTTCGCTCACTTCGTCGAGAACGCTCCTCGACACGAGCGGGCCCGCGCGGTCATGGACGCGATCGCTGCCGGGGACCTCCGGTTTCGCCCGATGTACACGACCGGCTACGTCCTCGGCGAACTGGCGACGCTCGTGCTCCGGAAGGCGGGCCACGCGCAGGCCGTGGAGACGCTCCGGCGAGTTCGGGACTCGTCGACGGTGACGGTGTTGCATCCGGACGGATCGGGGTTCGAGACGGTCTGTGCGGAGTTCGGTCGCTTCGACGACCAGCAGATCTCGTTCGTGGACCACGTGACGGGAGTGCTCGCCCGCGAACGGAACGTCGACCACGTGTTCGCGTTCGACAGCGACTTCCGGACGCTGGGGTTCTCGCTCGTCCCCGACGATGTCGATCTCCCGAGCCCGTAACCCGGTCGCGTCCCGCTTCACGTGGACCTATTATTTCGACGCGCTTCGCCGACCAGCGACGGCCATCGCGGCCGGCCGGATCGACAGTGCCCTTGGGTCGACGGTCGACCACATGTGGCGCAACATGTATACGGTGCCGATCCGTACCGATACACATGGCGACCGACAAGTCCCCGGAGGAAACGGCGGTCAGCGACAGCGGGATGGTGACGATCCCGGCGTCGCTCCGCCGCCGGCTCGACATCGAGGCGGGCGACAAACTCCGATGGGACGTCGACGAGGAGGGAGGGCTGTCCGTCCGGATCGTTCGACAACGCTACGGCGCGTTCGGGGACGACGATCGGAAGGCGGACATGGGTGGTGACTGTCTCGAGACGCACGACGTAGCCGGGTGCGAGGCGGACTCCACGTTCCCGGAGGACACCTGATGGCTCGCGCCGTCGTCGATTCCAACGTCCTCATCGATTACAAGGACACGGGTGCCGGGGATCGCCACGGACGCGCAACGGACATCGTCCTCGGCATCGATCGGGGCGACCTCCCGGCCGCCCGCGTTACCGACTACGTACTACTGGAGTCGCTGAACTGGATTCACGAACGGCACCGACACGACATCGCCGTCGACCTCCGGGCCCGCCTCTCCGACTCGGCTGGATTCGAACTCGTCCACTCCGCGCAGGCGGACTTCCGTCGCGCGGTCGAACTGTTCGAGACGTATGACGGGATCGCGTTCGGCGACGCGACGCTCGTCGCACACATGGAACGCGAGAGCATCGAGTGGCTCTACTCGTTCGACGACGATTTCGACGTGATCGACGGGGTCACTCGTCTGGACGGCCCCGACGACCCGTACGCGTAGCCGCCCTCGCGTTCGCAACACGCGAGACGACAAGGGCTTTATCCGAGAACGCCGTTCCCCGAACGAATGGCGAGTCCCCTCACCGACCTGCTGGGGTGGACGGTGATCGCGACGTTCGTCGCGGCCGCCGGCGTCGAGTGGCTGCGTCGCCGCCGCGCCGTCGAGAACGACGCGCTCGCCGCGCTCCGCCGCAGGCTCGACGCGCTCGCGGTCGCACCCGAGCGCGCGCTCGCGACCGGCGGCTGGGGGCTGTTCGCCGGCTTCTGGCTGGCGCTGTTCCCCCACTTCGCGTTCACCCAGAAGAGCTACGTCGAGGGCGCGCTGTCGCTCGCGGCGGTGCCGGCGTGTCTGTACGCCGGCTGGCTGCTGTGGAACGGCCGCGACTCGCTGTACGTGCTCTCGCGGGCGGTCGCCGCGATGGGGCTGGTGTACCTCCCGTTCGAGACGGTCGAGCCGCTGAAACGCGGGCTGATCTCGCTCGTCACCGCTCAGACGGGCTGGGCGATGGCGCAGTTCGGCTATCACCCGGAGCTCGTCGAGGGGCCGATCCTCGGCTACCGGAACGCCTACCGCTTCGTCACGCCGGAGGGGCACGGCCTCCTGTTCGAGATCGTCCTCGCGTGCACCGGGCTGGGGAGCATGGCCATCTTCGCGGGCCTGATCGCCGCGGTTCGGGCCCCGCTGGGCCGGAAGCTCCGGGCGCTTGCCGTCTCGATCCCGATCATCTGGGCGCTGAACATCGCTCGAACGACGTTCATCGGCGTCACCTTCGGCAACCAGCGCCTCCAGCTGTTCGTCGACGAGGTGCTGCTGCTGTTCGGCTCCTCGGACCCGTACATGGTGTCGTTTTTCCTCTCGGACCGGGTCATCTCGCAGGTGCTCGCGGTCGTCGCGCTCGTCGGGATCACCTACCTCGTCGTCCGCGAGCTGCCCGAGCTCGTCACCGTGATCGAGGACGTGCTGTACATGGTCACCAAGGAGGAGTACGACCTGCTGGAGTCGTTGGACCTTCCGAAGGAGCCGGTTCGGGCCGACGGGGGACAGCCGGGCGATCACGACGGCCCGAACGAGCTGTAGCGGGGTCCCTAGTGGAAACGTTTACTCGGTGGTAACCGCTACTATTCGGTATGTCCACATCGGTAAAGGTCGATGACGAGACGAAATCGCGGCTCGAACGTCTTCGGGCGGAGGTTCGGCTGCAGACCGGACGACGGGTCACACAGCAGGAACTCCTCGCACGGCTTGTCGACGGTGCGGTCGAATCGAAGACGGAGCTCGTCGACTCGTTCCGTCCCGAACGTGTCCCGCTCGACGAAGACGAACGCGATGCGTTCCACAAGGGAACGACCGCCTCCGGCGTGACAACCTCCGAGGAAGACATCGACGATATCCTCTACGAGTGACCGTCTTCGTGGACACCGGTGTGTTCTACGCTCACCACGATACGGATGCCGAACGACACGATCGAGCAGTCGAGTTGATGGAGTCGGTACTGGACGGGAAGTACGGGGTGCCGTACACCAGCGAGTACGTAGTCAACGAAGCGGTTACGTTGACGAGACGCCGTACCCGCTCCGTCGAGTCGGCGACGACGATCGGCCGTCGGATCCTCGGAGCGGAGCCGTTTCCGTCCGTGTTCGAACTCGTCACGCTCGACGCCGACGACGTGGAAACCGGTTGGCGGACGTTTCAGCGGTTCTCGGACCACGATCTGAGCTTCACCGACGCGGTCTCGATATCGCTGTGTGATTCGCGCGGGATCGACTCGATCATGAGCTTCGACTCGGACTTCGACGGACTGTTAGAGCGGATCCACTGACCCGGCCTCCCGTTCACGCTCGATCGAGACAACGGTAATCGCCGGATCCGGGTTCGACCTTCGCCGTGTTTCACTCTTCACCCGGCAGCACGTCCCGCGGACAGCCCGCCACCTCCGCCAGCGCCTCCGCCTCCAGGTGGTGTAACTCCCCCGGGATCACGAGCATGTGGAGCGGGTCGCCGAACTCTCGGTCCGCGAGCGCCCCGAGCGCGTCGGCGGCGACGACCGGCTCCGGACTCCCCGCCCGGGCGACCGCCACGCCGACGGCGTCCTCCTCCCAGTCGCGCGCCAGCGCCGCGGCCGCGTGGTCGGCGGCCATGTACTCGTCGGGCTCGCCCTCGGCGGGGCCCGCGGGCGAGGAGCCGGCGACCTTGATGTCGAGATACACGAGCGTGTGGAGGCCGCGCTCGCGGTTCGCCGCGATCCCGTCGAGCACGCTTGCGGGCGTCCCGTCGGCGCCGTGGGCGTACTCGAACGGGAGGGTGACGGCCTTGCCGAAGCGGTAGTTCTGCAGCCCCGTCAGCGACGAGGCGGCCGACTGCGCGGTGACGCCGTGGATCACCCGCGTATCGATGCCGCGCTCGGCCGCCCGTACCCGCAGGTCGACGTGCGTCGTCGAGATCATCGTGTCGCCGGCGGTGCAGAAGACGACGTCGCCGTCGGCGGCGGCGTCGAGGACCGGCCCCGGCTCCCGCTCGACGCCCGCGCGGTCGCGGACCTCGATGTCGACGCCGTGGTGGTCGGCCAGCTCCTCGACGGTCGTGCCCGCGAGCCGGCTCGTGTAGAACTCCGCGAACACCCGGTCGGCCGACTGTAGCGCCTCGCGCCCCTCCACGGTCACCGAGCGCTCGTCCCAGAGGCCGAGCCCGACGAAGCTGAGCACACCGGGAGAACGTCGGCGCGGCGCTTCCCGGTTTCGTTCCGGCCCGACCCGCCCCGATCGGACTTCCAGTGGTCCCGACGCCCGCGCTACGGAGGCAGTCGGAGCCCGCGGATCGCCCGCGACCCGGGCCGCCCCCACCGTGGCGACTCCCGGGGCGATCGACTGTATCACGTACGGGCCCGCGATGGAGCCGTCGGATACGGGTCCCGGGTCGAGGCCGCCCGAGCTGCGGTTCGAGCGAGGTCGGCCGAGATCGCCGGACACGGACGTTCGACGACGGTCTGACGGCGGAACCGCGCGCGGGAACGCGACCGGAACGCGTCGTTTCGTAGCTACTTTGTACCGATATATGCATCTTCCGCCTATGGCGCGCGATCTGGATAACGTCGACCGCGGCATCCTCTACATGCTCCAGCGGGACGCCCGGAACACCACGTCGGGAGACATCGCCGACAAGACCGGCGTCTCCGCCAGCACGATCCGCAACCGCATCGACCAGCTCGAGGACGACGGGATCATCAAGGGGTACCATCCCGATATCGACTACGAGTCGGCCAACCTGCCGCTTCACCTGATGTTCGTCATCACCGCCCCGCCGAAACAGCGGGGCGAGGTCGTCGAGCAGTTGCTGAACGTCCAAGGGGTCGTAGATGTCCGCGAGATGATAACCGGGAGGCGAAACATCCGGGTCGAGGTAGTGGGCCGCGACACGAAAGACGTCGTCCGCATCACGGACGCGATCCACGACCTCGGCGTCGAGGTCGACAGCTCGGAGGTCATGAAACAGCGGAAAGTGCAGCCGTTCAATCACTTCTACTTCTCGGAGGCCGCGGAGGAGATGAACGAGCAGGACGGCGACGACGAGGACGAATAGCCGACGGAACCGGTATCAGATCAGCAGATCGACCCCCGTATTCTTCGAATTCGTCCGACCGACGGTGCTACATATGCAGCGAGGTGGCCCGATCCTGTAGATCTGGCCATAGGTAATAAAAATTACAGGAAATTCATTTATGAGAGCACGGCGATAGCGGAGTCATGACTGAAGGTCAAGAGATCGAGCGTGGGTCCCCGATCGAGGGGTATCATACTACGTTCGATCCGGACTCCGAGTCGGGGAGCGGCGTCATCGTCTCCTCGCTTTCGGAGGTGACCGGCACGGACCCGGAGGAGTTGGAACCCATCGAGTCCGTCATGGACCCGATCGTCTTCGACGCGCTCATCCGACGGCAGGAGCGTCTCACCCGGGTCAGTTTCGTCTATCACGAACACCGCGTGACCGTCGACACCGACGGCGAGATCTGGGTTCAGGATCCGAATCAACCGGTGTTCGAGCTGACCTTCGCCGAGAGCGAGCCGCTGTCTCACGGGGTCGTCCGGGCCATCGCGGCGGCGAAGGGGATCGATCCGAACGACGTGGACCCGCTGTACGAGTTCCTCGATCCCGAAGCGCTGGACGCGTTGCTCGACGGCGCCTCCGGGGGCGGCGCGCGTGACGTGCGCGTCTCGTTTCGGATCGACGACCTGGAGATCCAGGTCAGCGAGGACCGGTGCGTGACGGTCGGCCGCGACAGTCCGTGGACGGAATACTCGACGCGGACGAACTGAGTACACCTCCTACGGCGCACGTCTCGCGGGACGCCCGCCTCGGGCGGCGTTCCGACCTCGCCGCGGCCGTCCTCGGTCGAGCCGGCGTCGCGTTTCGAGCGGCGCGGATGCGGAGGCCGGGTCGGGGCGACTCCCGTGTGAACGGCACCGTCGGGTCGGCTGCGAAGCCGTCTCGGGGCTCGGCGACGTCGGAGAGTGCGTCGCCGAGTGCGCCGTGACCGGACGCCGGGACTCGCTGCGGGAAGCCGGCGAAGGGATGAACCACGGTCGTTCCGCGTTGCTCCTCTCCCCGATTCAGATCCTCCGCGAGGAACACTTCGACTTCGCTTCGCTCGGTCAGGAGAGCCGGTGGAGGGATTTGAACCCTCGGCCTATTCCTTACGAAGGAATCGCTCTGCCAGCTGAGCTACACCGGCGCGTGCACTCCCCGATACTGCCATGACGGGAATAAGGATTCCGACTGCGCGACGCCGTGGCCCGCGGTCGCACGGTCACTCCGTCCGGGAGATCCGCGCGTCCAGACAGACGTTCACCTCGTGGGGGGCGTACGAGCGCACCTCCCGCCGGGTCAGCGGCTCCACCTCGTACCCCTCCGGCTCCGCCGCGGCCCGGACCGCCCGCTCGCTCGGGCCGAAGGGGTCGTCCTCGTGGCTGATGTCGTACAGGTGGAGCACACACGAGTCGCCGGCGAGTCGCACCGCGGTGTCGAGGAACGCGTCGGCGCTGTGCGGGAGGTTCATCACGACCCGGTCGGCCCAGCCGTCGCGGCCGGCGGTCGTCTCGCGCACGTCGCCCTCAAGCGCCGTCACCCGGTCGGCGACGCCGTTGCGCTCGGCGTTGGCCGCCGGCACCGCGAACGGGCCGACGCCCGCGAACATGTCGACGACGCGCTCGCCCGCCGCGACCCGCTCGACCACGCGGTGGCGCTCGGTGGCCAGCCGCGGGGAGAAGTACACCGCGGCGATGTCGAGCGCGAACTCGTGGCCGTACTCCCGGTGGACAGTCTCCGTGCGCTCCCCGTACAGCAGGTCCCACTCGCGGACGCGGTACTCCCCGCGCACCTCCGAGGCGCGGTTCACCACCGTCTCGCAGGGAACGTCCGACTCGACGATCGCGTCGGCGATCGCCCGGGCGCGCTCGGGGTCGTCCTCGTCGAGGATCACGATGTCGCCGAGCCGCCCGTAGGAGGGGTCGAAGCCGAGGATCTCCGCCGGGGGCCGCGGCCCGGTCCGCTCGGCGGTGTCGCGGTCGACGACCTCGTGGCCGGCGGCGCGGGCGGCGTCGGCGTCGACGACCGGGAGGAAGATCTCGCCGTCCTCGACGGCGATCTCGCGGTCGCCGTCGAGCAGGCCGGCCTCGGCGAGCGTCTCCCGCGTCGCCTCCCCCTCGACGACGGGCGCGCGGACGCACGGCGTGGGCATACCCCGTCTCGGCCGGCCGCGCGAAAAGGGCTACCGGTCCGGCTCCGGCGCGCGGTCGCCGTCGCCGCCGTCATTGTCGCCGGCGCGGTCGTCGTCGCCGTCGTCGGCACCGGCGTGGTCGCTGCCGCCGTCGTCGCGGTCGTCGCTGCCGTCACCGCTGTCGCCGTCGGCATCAACGCGATCGCCGCCGCCGGCCGTCCCCCCGAGCGAGCGCCCGCGCTGGCCGTCCCGCAGCGCCGTCACCATCGGCGAGCCGACCGCGGGGTCGTCGTTGACGAACGCCAGCCGGTCGCAGACGCGGGCCGCGAGGTCGAGGTCGTGGATCGCCGCGAGCGCGGCCTTCCCCCCGTCGACGGCCGCCCGGACGAGCTCCAGCGTCCGGAGCTGGTGGTTGATGTCGAGACTGGCGGTCGGCTCGTCCAGCAGGAGCGCGGGCGTCCCGGCGGCGAGCGCCCGCGCGAGCAGCACGCGCTGGCGCTCTCCGCCCGACAGCGTCGTCACCGAGCGGTCGGCGAACTCCGCGACCTCGGCGCGTTCCATCGCCCGGCGGACCGCCTCGCGGTCGGCCGCCGTCGTCGTCCCGAACCGGGAGACGTACGCGGTCCGCCCCATCTCCACGACCGCCTCGACGCTGAACTCGAAGGCCGTGTTCGTCTCCTGTGGCACGGTGGCGACGACGCGGGCCGTCTCGCGATGCGAGAGGGTCGTCAGGTCGCGCCCGTTCAGCTCGATCACGCCGGCGTCGGGCGCGAGCGTCCCGTTGCACGCGGACACGAGCGTCGTCTTCCCCGCCCCGTTGGGGCCGACGAGGCCGACGAGCTCCCCCCGGTCGACGCGCAGGGAGACGCCGTCGAGGACGCGCTCGCCCCCCCGCGAGACGACGAGGTCGCGGACGGCGATCAGGGGACCGTCGCAGCCGCCCCCGGTCCGTCCGGGGTCGACGGCCGAACCGGTTCCGGGGTCGGAACTCAAAGCGAGTACACCTCCCGCGTGCGAAGCAGGTACAGGAAGAAGGGCGCGCCCGCGGCGGCGGTGACGATGCCCACCGGGAGTTCGGCGACGCCGGCGCGGGCGACCGTGTCGGCGGCGACGAGGAAGCTCCCGCCCGCGAGCGCGCTCGTCGGGAGCAGCACCCGGTGGTCCGGACCGACGACGAGGCGGACGCCGTGGGGGACGATGAGCCCGACGAAGCCGATGACGCCGGAGACGGCGACGGCCGCGCCCGTCAGTACCGACGACACCGCCAGCAGGACGCGCTTGCTCCGCTCGGCGTTCACGCCGAGCGCGACGGCGTCGCGTTCCCCCAGCAGGAGCACGTTCAGGTCGCGGGCGTACGCGAACAGCGCGACCGTCAGCGGCGGGACGACGAGCGCGGCGGCGGCCACCTCACCCCAGTTCGCGCCGCTGAGGTGGCCCATCAGCCAGTACGTCACCCGGCGGATCGACTCCCCCGAGTGGAGCAGGAGATACGAGACGACGGCGCCGAGGAACGTCTGGACGGCGACGCCCGCCAGCAGCAGCGTCGCCACGGGCGTGCGCCCGTCCCGGCTCGCGATGAGGTAGACGCCGAAGCCGGCGGCCAGTGCGCCGCAGAAGGCGGCGATCTGGAGGCCGACGCCGTCGGCCAGCAGCGGGCGAACGGGGCCGAGCAGCGCCACCAGCGCCGAGGGAGCGACGATCCACGCCACCGCGCCCACCGCGGCGCCCGAGGAGACGCCGATGATCCCCGGGTCGGCCATCGGGTTGCGGAAGAAGCCCTGCATGACGGTGCCGGCGGCCGCCAGCGCGACCCCGACGAACGTCGCCAGCAGGATCCGCGGGAGCCGCACCCGCATCACGATCGCCTCGTGGGTCCCCGACACCGGGAACGAGAACGGGTGCGTGAAGCCGACGCGAAGCGGGAGTCCGGCGGTCGCGGGGCCGCCGGCCGCGCCGACCCACTCGACGCTCGCGGGGACGGCGACCGCGTTCGCGACGACCGCGACGACCGTCCCCGCGGGGATCGCGACCGGCCCGATCCCGGCGCTGACGGTGACGACGACGGCCGTCGCCGCCGCGAGGACCGCCGAGTACGCCGCGGCGCGTCGCCACTCGTGTGACACGACCGCAAAGCCGGTTGCAGTAGGTAAGTACTTATTGTCTTCGTGGGTGCTCCACGGTGTGTACGGACGATCGCGGCTGACGCTGCTGATGGCACTGGTGCTCGCCGTCTCGGCGGCGGTCCCGGCGGTCGGGGCCGCGGCGGCGACGGCGACGGCGCAGGACGGACCGGTCGACGCGACGACCGCGGACGCGGGGTCGGCCGACGCCGACTCGCTCGCGCGGACGCAGGCCGACTGTGGCTACCCCTACTCCGCGGAGGACGCGACCGGGACCGAGGTGACGCTGGAGGAACGGCCGGAGCGGATCACGACGCTGAACCCCAGCGCCGCCCAGACGATGTGGGAGATCGGCGGCGAGGACCAGGTCGTCGGCGTGACGCAGTACGCCTCCTACCTGGAGGGCGCCGACGAGCGCGAGAACGTCTCGGCGGCCGGCTTCGGCGTGAGCGTCGAGACGGTCGTCGGCACGAACCCCGACCTCGTGCTCGCGCCCAACGCCTCCTCGGCCGAGACGGTGCAGGCGCTGCGCGACGCCGGGGTGACGGTGTTCCACTTCCCGGCGGCGACGACCATAGAGGACGTCCGCGAGAAGACGACGCGGATCGGTCGCCTCACGGGTAACTGTGCGGGCGCCGCCGAGACGAACGCGTGGATGGACGCGAACGTCGACGCCGCCGCGGAGGCGACCGCCGACGTGGACGACGTCCGGGTGATCTACCCGCTCGGCGGCGGCTACGTCGCCGGGACGGAGACGTTCATCGACGCGATGGTGTCGGTGTCGGGCGGCGCGAACGTCGCCGCCGAGCGCAACCTCACGGGCTACCCGCAGGTCAACGACGAGGTCGTCGTCGAGCTCGCGCCCGACTACCTCGTGGTCACGGGCTTCTCGGCGTACCTCGTCGGCCAGGAGCCGTACGCCAGCACGCCGGCCGTCGAGAACGACGACGTGGTCGAGGTGAACCGCAGCTGGATGAACCAGCCCGCCCCCCGCTCGGTCGTGATGGGCGTACGGTCGCTGACCGAGGGGTTCCACCCCGAGGCGGCCGCCGAGGCGGAGTTCCGGAGCCGCCAGGAGGTCGCCGCCTCGATGGAGACCGAGACCGCGACCGCGACCGAGACGGCCACACCTGAGACGACCACCCAGGCCGAGTCGACCAGGACCACCGACGCCGACGGGACGTCGACCGCGACGCCCGGCTTCGGCGTCGTCGCCGCGCTGTTCGCGGTGCTTTCGTCCGCGCTGCTGGCGCGGCGCGCGCGGTAGGCGACGCGACCCTCCGTCGACTGCTGCCGCCGCCGCGTGACACGGCCGACGTGGAGCGATCCCCCGCCCCCGCTCGTCCCCGCCGAGGGCGGCGCGACGACGGCCCACGATAGCACCCTTTTTCCGCGCGGCCGTCGCCCCTCTGGTATGGTCGAGAACGTCCTCTGGCCCGCGTACTTCGACGCGGCACACAGCCGTGCCGAGGGGCGACGCGTCCCCGAGGACCTCGCAGTCCCCGGGCCGACGGTCGACGAGATCGCGCAGGCCGTCCAGCAGGTCGGCTACGACGCCCGGATCGAACGCGACGTGGCGTACAGCCGGGAGTTCGAGGCCCGCGGGCGCGTGCTCGTCACCGGGACCGAGGACACCGCGAAGAACGACCTCGTGCAGGCCGTCGGGGCCTATCTCGGCGTCATTCGCGGGGACTGACCCGTGGAGCGCGTCGGCGAGGTCGTCCGCACCGCTCAGGGGCTAGCGGTCGTGCGCGCCTCCGCGGGCGCCGAGCCCGTGACCCTCGGCCGCGAGGTCGTCGACGAGTCGCTCGACGTCGTGGGGCGCGTCGTCGACGTGTTCGGCCCCGTCGACCGCCCGTACGTCGCGGTGTCGCCGACGGACCGCTCACGACCGACTGGGCTGCTGGGCGCGAAGCTGTACGCGCGGTAGTCGAGTCCGGTCGACGCAGCCGTGGCTCGAACCGCCCCGCGGACGTATTCCCCCGTCCGGCTCATCCGAGCTTCTCGGCGACGATGTCGCAGGCACCGTCCGGCCGCTCGATGGCCTCGCTCACCGAGAGGATCAGCTCCGCCTCGGCGGACATGTCCGTGATCCGGATCTCTCCGCTGGTTCGGTCGAACGTGACCTGGTCGGCGTCGTCTATCTTCGGAAGGTCGCTGTGCGTGAGCGAGATCATCGTCTCCCTGTACGCTTCGGCGGGTATCTCCTCGCGTGAGGGGTCCTCCTCCCACTCGTACACCTGCTGTGCGAGTTCGTCGACGGAGACGCCCTCGTCGGCGGTGTCGAGATAGTACAGCACGAACCGGCGACGTTCCTCCGTGAGCAGCGAGAATATCTCGCTTAGCGAATCCATGCGGGTGTCTTTCTGCGTGTAGTCTGATTAACCCTATTGACGGATCGAATCCGTCTGCGTACCAGTTCCGTGAACGGACCACGCCCCGGTTCGCCGTACGACCGTCCCGTCAGGCTTTACCTGCGGCGACGCGAACCCGGGTCCGACGATGGCACGAGCAGCCGAACGGGCGGAGCTGGTGCCCGTCATCGGGCTGGAGGTCCACGTCCAACTCGAGACGGACACCAAGGTCTTCTGCGGGTGCGCCACCGACCCCGCCGAGGACGAGGAGCCCAACACGCGCGTCTGTCCCACCTGTCTCGGGCTCCCCGGAGCCCTCCCGGTGTGCAACGAGGCGGCCGTCGAGGCCGCCGTCAAGGTGGGGAAGGCGCTCGACGCCGACATCCCCGAGCGGACCCGGTTCCACCGGAAGAACTACTACTACCCCGACCTCCCGAAGAACTTCCAGATCACCCAGTACGACGCCCCGCTGTGTGCCGACGGGGAGCTCGAGTTCTCCCACGAGGGCGAGCGCCGCACGGTGACCGTCCGCCGCGCCCACCTGGAGGAGGACCCCGGGAGCCTGCGCCACGTCCGCGAGGGGCCGGCCGACCTCGACGTGCGCACCACCTCCGTCGACCGCGCGGACTACTCGCTGATCGACTACAACCGCGCCGGCACGCCGCTGATGGAGGTGGTCACGGAGCCGGACTTCCGCGACCCCTCGGAGGTCCGCGCGTTCCTCGAGAAGCTGGAGGAGGTGCTCGAGTACCTCGGCGTGTTCGACGCCGGCCGCGACGGCAGCCTCCGCATCGACGCGAACCTCTCGATGGTCGACGCCGACGAGGTCGACGCAGACGGCGACGTCGACGGCGCGGTGCTCGAGGACGCGAACCGCACCGAGGTGAAGAACATCTCCAGCCACAGGGGCGCCGAGACGGCGCTGAGCTACGAGCGCAACCGCCAGGAGAACCTGCTCAAGCGCGGGAAGGCCGTCCCCCGGGAGACACGTCACTACAACGAGACACACGGCAACACCGTCTCGATGCGCTCGAAGGAGGCGGAGAAGGACTACCGCTACTTCGGCGAGGCCGACCTCCCAGCCCTGGAGGTGTCCGACTGGAAGGAGCGCATCGCCATCCCGGAGCTGCCGGACGCCCGCCGCGAGCGCTTCCGCGCCGAGTACGACCTCGACGGGGAAGCCGCCTCGAAGCTCACCTCCCGCAAGGCGGTCGCGGACTTCTACGAGGACGTCGCCGCGGAGTTCGACCCCGACCTCGCGGCCGCGTGGGTCGCCGACACCCTGCTCGGGGAGCTGAACTACCGCGACATGGCCGTCGAGGACGTCACCGACCGCCTCGACGAGTTCACGCGGCTGATCGAGCTCGTGGCGACCGAGGAGGTCACCACGAAGAACGCCGAGGAGGTCGTCCTCCGGACGATGCTCGACGAGGGACTCCCCCCGGACGAGGTGATCGAGCGCGAGGGGCTCGGCACCGCCGACGACGACGAGGTCGCGGACGCGGTCGCGGCGGCGATCGCGGAGAACCCGGACGCGGTCGACGACTACCACGCCGGCGAGGGCGGCGCGATCAACTTCCTCGTCGGGCAGGTGATGCCGCCCCCGACGACGTGAACGCAATGTTACGCGAGCGACTGAACGAGTGAGGACCGAGCGGCCGCGGCGGCGCTGCTCCGAGGAGCGTCGCCGGGGTCGTCGCCACCGGACGGGAGGTGAAGTGCTCTGCGGCGGCCCCGATGGGATCGCGGCCGACCCCGGGATTCGGGCCCGCGGCCGCTCCGGCGGCGACCCGCGGTCAGTCCACGGCTCGCCGCCTCGCCAACGCTTTAGCCGCGGGCCGCCGGGCGTTCGGGCATGACCGACACCGCGGACACGACGCGCTCGGACGGGGACCGCGACGCCGACTACGGCATCGCCCGCTTTCTGGCCGTCGAACACGTCGACTCGCCCGCGTTCACCCCGGCGGGTCGCCTGCTGTTTCTCGCGGACACCTCCGGCACCCCGCAGGTGTGGACCGCCGACGTGCCGGGCGCCTGGCCCGAGCGCCTCACGCCCCACGAGGAGCGCGTCTCCGCGCTCGCGGCCTCGCCGACCGACGAGTCGTTCGTGTACGCGATGGACCGCGGGAGCGACGAGCGCGACCAGCTGATCCGCCACGACCTCGACGCCGGCGGCGAGCGCCCCCTCACCGACGACCCCGCGTCGAAACACGCCTGGGGCGCGTGGGGCCCCGACGGCGAGCGGGTCGCGTACACCGCGAACCGCGAGGCGGACGGCCGGTTCGACGTGTACGTGCAGAGGGTCGACGGGGGCGATCCCCGGCTCGTGTACGAGGGCCCGGGCGGCTGGCTGAACGTCGCGGCGTTCGGCCCCGACGGCGACCGGCTGGTGCTCTCGAACCCCCGTTCCAGTTACGACGAGGAGCTGCTCGTCCTCGACCTCGACTCCGGCGAGACGACGCGGCTCTCCGACGACTCGGAGGCGACGTACTCGCACGTCCGCTTCGACGGCGAGGGCGGCCTCCTCTGTGTCACGAACCGCGGCCGCGACACCGCCTACGTCGGTCGCGTCTCACTCGGTTCGGGCGACGTCACGCCGGTCGCGGGGGACGACGAGGCGACGGGCGAGCCCGGGACGGACGCGTGGGACGTCGACGCGCTCGCGTACGACCGGGCGACGGACCGGCTCGCGTACGCCGTCAACGAGGGGGGCTACTCCCGACTGCACGCCGGAACGCTCGCCGGCGATCCGGCCTCCCCGACGCTCGACCCGGTCGAGGTGCCGGCGGTCGACGGGGTCGTCGCGGGGCTCACGTTCGGTCCGAACGCCGAGCGCCTGGCGTACACGCACACGTCGCCGACCGAGCCGTACGGCGTCCGGGTCCGCGCGGTCGGCGCCGACGGCGTCGGCGACGCGACGGACTGGACGCCCGTCGGCCGGAACGGCCTCCCGGGGTCGGCGTTCCACGAGCCGGAGACGGTCCGCTTCGAGACGTTCGACGGCCGGGAGATCCCGGCGTACTGGACGCTTCCGCCGGGCGTCGACGCGGCCGACCCCGCCCCGGACGGCGAGGGTGTGCCGGCCATCGTCGACATCCACGGCGGGCCCGAACACCAGCGCCGGCCGTGGTTCTCCCCGACGAAGCAGTACTTCCTGAACCGCGGGTACGCGGTGTTCGAGCCGAACGTCCGCGGCTCCTCGGGCTACGGAAGGGCATACGGCCACCTCGACGACGTAGAAAACCGGATGGACTCGGTGGCCGACGTCGCCGCCGGCGTCGAGTGGCTCCACGGGCGATCCGCGGTGGACGACGACCGGATCGTCGCCTACGGCCGCTCGTACGGCGGGTTCATGGTGTTGGCGGCGATCACCGAGTACCCCGACCTCTGGGCCGCGGCGGTCGATTTCGTCGGCATCGCGGACTTCACCACGTTCCTGGAGAACACCGGCGAGTGGCGGCGGAGCCACCGCGAGGCCGAGTACGGCTCCCTGGCGGACGACCGCGAGTTCCTGCAGTCGGTCTCGCCACTCACGAGCATCGACGAGGTTCGGTGCCCGCTGTTCGTCCAGCACGGCGCCAACGACCCGCGCGTGCCGGTGGGCGAGGCCGAGCAGGTCGCCGAGGCGGTCCGCGAGCGGGGGGTGCCCGTCGAGACGCTGATCTTCGAGGACGAGGGCCACCACACCACCTCGCGGGAGAACCTGATCACGGAGTTCGAGGCGATTGCGGAGTTCCTCGACCGGCACGTCTGAGGCGGGCGGCGGGTCGGCGTCGGCCGGGGCGGCGGGCGGTCACTCCCCTCGGCCGCGATACCGGAGGACGACGAGGGCGACGGGAACCGCGACCGCGACCGCGTAGTGCCACTCGTCCGCCAGCACCGGCGACCCCCACGCGAGGAGCACGACGAGGAAGCCGGCGAGCGCTCCGATCACGGCACCCCCCTTCGCGTCGCCGAGGTACTCGGCGGCCCCGCCGACGAGCGTGAACACCACGACCGCCGCGACCGCGACGGCGACCTCCTCGGGCGACGAGAGGAACCCGTGACCGGGGTCGAAGAAGCTCTGCAGCATTCGTGCGGCCGTTACGTCGCGGAGCCGCAAAGTCGATCCCCCGCGCTCGGTCGCGGCCGGGCGGTCCCCCGAGACGTCGGGCGGGCGGCTCCCGGTACGCCGATGGGTCGGTTCCCACGGATGTCGAGGGCGGTCCCGGGCCGCGATCCGCCTCCTCCCCCGTACGCGACGGACGGTCCGGGGACCGCGTGGTCCGCCCCCGACCCGTGGTCGAGGCGGCGACCGCGGTCGCGTCCGTCGGCCGCCTCACCAGCCGTTCTCGATGTCCTCGTTCAGCGCCGCCAGGATCCGGTCGGTCGTGTGTTCGATCACCTCGGCCATGAACTCCGGGTCCGAGTTCGTCGGGTCGCCGAGGCCGCCCCGCTCGCTCACGTCGGAGAAGCGGGCGTACGACCGCGTCTCCGGCAGCTCGCGGGCGTCCTGCGGCTCCTTCCTCTCGGTCCGCACGAGGTCCTCGCGCACCAGTTCCACGAAGCTCGTCTCGTGGTCGCCGGCGTGACCCCACCCCTCGCCGAAGCGGTCCTCCAGTTCCTCGCGGGCGAAGTCCGTCCAGTGGACGAAGTGGGCGGCGACGTCGTGGTCGCGGTTCAGCCGGTCGGTCGCGAGCGACAGCGCCTCCCGGTTGCCGCCGTGGCAGTTGAGGAACGCCACCCGCTCGGCGCCGTGTTCCGCCAGCGAGGCGCCGATGTCGATCAGGGCGTCGCGGTAGGTGTCCTGCGAGAGGGTGACGGTGCCCGGGAACGGCATGTGGTGGGCGGAGTCGCCGTACGGGAGCGTCGGCGCCCGCAGGAGGTGGAGGTCGTGGTCGGGCGCGGCCTCCACCAGCGCCGCCGAGAGGTGGTCGGCCCGCAGCGAGTCGACGGACACCGGCAGGTGGACGGAGTGCTGTTCGGTGCTCCCGGTCGGGACGACGACGCCGTCGGCGGCCAGCAGGTCGTCGCCGACCTCCTCCCACGTCATGCACGCGAGGTCGCGGTCGGTCTCGGGCATACCCCACCGCGGGGCGGCCGGAGGCATACCCCTTCGGGAAGCGGAGCCACGACGCCCCGAACGCGGTGACGCGTCGGGCGCCGGCTCGCAGCCGCCGACCCCGACTTGAAGTCGTGCCGGGCCGACCCGTCCGTATGGACGAGACGGCGCGCTCGCGGACGGCGGCTCTCTGCCGGCGGACGATGCGCCGCGACCGACTTCCCGGCGTGAGCGTCGCGGTCGTCGACGAGACGGGCACGGTGTACGCCGACGGCTTCGGCTCGCGCGACCTGGCCGGCAACCGGCCGGCGACGCCGGAGACGCTGTACGGCGTCGGGTCGGTGACGAAATCGGTGACGGCGCTGGCGCTGTCACAGCTCCGGGAGGCGGGCATGCTCGAGTTCGACGACCCGGTCTCGGCGTACCTCGACGTGGATCTGGGCGACGACGAGCGCGGCGAGGCGATCCGGCTGCGCCACCTGCTGTCGCACTGCTCGGGGCTGCCGTCGCTGGGGACCAGCGAGGCGCTCATCGGGCGACGCCTCCGCCGCGATACGGACACGCTGCCGATGGCGAGCGAGGCGGACTTCCGCGCGCACCTGGAGGGAGCGATGGGCCGCGAGGACATCGGTGCCGTCGGCGACGCGGTCGGCGCCCCGGGACCGGGCGGCGCGACCGACGAGCGCGTCGGCGCGCCCGGCGAGCGGTTCGCCTACGCGAACGCGGGGTACGTCCTCCTCGGGTGGGTGATCGAGGAGACGACCGGGCGGCCGTACGACCGCTACGTGGGCGAGCACGTGCTCGACCCGCTGGGGATGGAGCGGACGACGTTCGACGACGCCGCCTTCGCGATGGACGACGACCACGCGACGCCGTACCTCCGCGGGGGACCGGACGGGAGACGCGCGTCGGGCGACGGGGGTCGCGGGCGCGAGGAGCTGGTCGCGGCGTCGCTGCCCACCCGAGAGCTGTCGCGCCCGGCGGGGGGACTGCTCGCGCCGGTGTCGGAGCTGTCGACGTACGTCCGGCTGTTCCTCGGCGAGGGCAGCGTCGACGGCCGGGAGGTCGTCCCGCCCGAGACGGCGGCGACGCTCACCGAGGGGCGGGTCGACACGCCGGCGGGCGCGTACGGCTTCGGGTGGCGTCGGCGGTCCTGCTGCGGCCGGGAGCTGGTCGGCCACTCCGGGTCGATCGCCGTCTCCTCGGCGTACGTCGGCTTCTCGCGGGCGGCGGACCTGGGCGTCGTCGTCGCCGCGAACTCGTCGCCGACGTACCCGCTGGCCCGGCTCGGCGAGGGCGTGTTCGCGTGCGCGCTCGGCCGGGAGCCCGCCGAGGCGGTCCCGTTCTTTGAGCGCCGCCGCCGGTTCGACCGGCTCACCGGCGAGTACGCGTCGTACCGCGGCCTGAAGCGGGCGTCCGTCGCCCGCGACGGGGGGACGCTCCGGCTGGAGCTCGCCGGGCCGCTCGGCGGGGAGTCGCTGCCGCTGTTCGAGACGGACGACGACGACCCGTACGCGTTCTACACGCCCACCGAGGCCGGCAGGCGGGCGCCCGTGGAGTTCCGCGTCGGCGCCGGCGACGGCGGCGCGCCCGGTCCCCGCGCGGCCGACGGCGCCAACGTGGACCTGCTGTACGACCGATGGCATCTGCACAAGGTGGCCGACGACGTCCCCGACGAGTAGCCGTGGCGCCCCGCCGCGACGTCGCCACGCCGAACCGCGAAAGGTTTACCCGGGGTTTCGGCATACCTCCCGGCAACTGATGGAACTGATCGTCACCGAGAAGGACAACGCCGCGCGGCGCCTCTCGGAGATCCTCTCGAACGGGGAGTTCGACACGGAGCGGCGCGCCGGCGTCAACATCTACCGCTGGGGGGGCACCCGCTGTATCGGCCTCTCGGGCCACGTCGTCGCGGTCGACTTCCCGCCGGAGTACGACGACTGGCGCGACGTCGAGCCGGTCGAGCTGATCGACGCGCCCGTCCGGAAGCGCCCCACACAGGAGGGGATCGTCCGGGCGCTGCGGCTGCTGTCGCGGGAGGCCGACCGGGTCGTCATCGCGACCGACTACGACCGCGAGGGGGAGCTCATCGGGAAGGAGGCGTACGAGCTGGTGCGGGAGGTGAACGAGGACGTCCCCGTCGACCGGGTGCGCTTCTCGTCGATCACCGAGCGCGAGGTGCGGGCGGCGTTCGAGGACCGCGACGAGATCGACTTCGACCTGGCGGCCGCGGGGGAGGCCCGCCAGATCATCGACCTCATCTGGGGGGCGTCGCTCACGCGGTTCCTCTCGCTGTCGGCCCGCCAGCTGGGCGACGACTTCATCTCGGTGGGCCGGGTGCAGGGGCCGACGCTGAAGCTGATCGTCGACCGCGAGCGGGAGATCGAGGCGTTCGACCCCGAGGACTACTGGGAGCTGTTCGCCGACCTGCTGAAGCGGCCGGACGCCGCGACCGGGACGGACGACCGCGAGACGCCGGCCGGCGCCGCCGACCCCGAGGAGGCGTTCGAGGCGCAGTTCTTCTACGAGGGCGACGACGGCACCGAGGCCGAGCGCGTCTGGGACGAGGCCGTGGACCGTCGCCTCCGTGCGGCGCCGCGACCGGACCGACGAGCCGCCCGCGCCGTTCGACACGACGCAGTTCATCCGGGCGGCCTCCTCGCAGGGGTACTCCGCACAGAGCGCGATGAGCACCGCCGAGGACCTGTACACGTCCGGCTTCATCACCTACCCCCGGACGGACAACACCGTCTACCCGGACGACCTCGACGAGCGCGAACTGCTGGAGGAGCTGTCGGCGGGTCGGCGGTTCGGCGACGACGCCGAGCACCTGCTGGGGCTCGACGACGTCGAGCCGACCGAGGGCGACGAGGAGACGACCGACCACCCGCCGATCCACCCGACCGGCGAGCTGCCGGCGCCCTCGGAGCTGTCCGACGACGAGTGGGAGCTGTACGAGCTGGTGGTGCGGCGCTTCCTCGCGACGTGTGCGCCCGAGGCCGAGTGGGAGCATCTCCGCGTCGTCACCGAGATCGCGGACGCCGACGAGCCGGTCGGCATCGACGACGGCCCGCTGCGGCTGAAGTCCAACGGGAAGCGCCTCGTCGAGGAGGGGTACCACGCGGTGTACCCGTACCTCTCGACCAACGAGAGCTTCGTGCCGGACGTGCGCGAGGGGGAGACGCTGTCGGTCACGGAGACGCGCTCGGCGGCCAAACGGACCCAGCCACCGCGGCGGTACGGCCAGTCGCGGCTCATCGAGACGATGGAGGACCTCGGGATCGGAACGAAGTCGACGAGACACAACACGATCCAGAAGCTGTACGACCGCGGCTACATCGAAAGCGACCCGCCCCGCCCCACGGGGCTGGCGGAGGCGGTCGTGGAGGCCAGCGAGGAGTTCGCCGACCGCATCGTCTCCGATGAGATGACCGCCCAGCTGGAGGCGGACATGCAGGCGATCGCGGCCGGCGAGAAGAGGTTCGAGGCGGTCGCCGACGAGTCCCGCGAGATGCTCGCGGCCGTGTTCGACGAGCTCGCGGACTCCCGCGAGGCGGTGGGCGACCACCTCCAGCAGTCGCTGAAGGCGGACAAACAGCTCGGGCCGTGTCCGGAGTGCGGCGACACGCTGCTGGTGCGGAAGTCCCGCTCGGGCTCGTACTTCGTCGGCTGCGACGGCTACCCGGACTGCGAGTACACCCTCCCGCTGCCGTCGACCGGGAAGCCGCTCATCCTCGACGACGACTGCGAGGAGCACGGCCTCGATCACGTGAAGATGCTGGCGGGACGCAAGACGTTCGTCCACGGCTGCCCGCAGTGTCAGGCCGACGAGGCCGACGAACAGGACGACGAGGTGATCGGCGTCTGCCCCGACTGCGGCGAGAGCGCGGCCCGAGGCGCCGCGGACGGAGACGAGGAGCGGGAGCGAGGCGCGAGCGACCCGAGCGCCCCGGAGGACCGAGCGGCGACCGCCGTGAGCCGCGAGTCGAGCGACCCCTCGGAACACGGGGAGCTGGCGATCAAGCGGCTCCGTTCGGGCTCCCGGCTCGTCGGCTGCACCCGCTACCCGGACTGCGAGTACTCGCTGCCGCTGCCGCGCCGCGGGGAGATCGAGGTGACCGACGGGACCTGCGAGGAGCACGACCTCCCGCATCTGGTCGTCCACTCGGGCGAGGAGCCGTGGGAGCTGGGCTGTCCGATCTGCAACTACCGGGAGTTCCAGTCCCGGCGGGGCGACTCCGAGCTGGAGGCGATCGACGGCATCGGCGAGCGGACCGCCGAGAAGCTGAAGGACGCCGGCGTCGACGACGTCTCCTCGCTGAAGGAGATGGAGCCGGACGCGCTCGCCGACCGGGTCGACGGCGTCGGCCCGGACACGGTGCGCGACTGGCAGGCGAAGGCGGACTAGCACCCGCCGTCTACGCCGTGGGCCGGCTTCGCCGGCCCTCGACAGAGCGCGAGTCGGACACATTCCTCCCTGGATTCGGCGACATCGCCGCCGCCCGGTCGTCGGCCC
This sequence comes from Halobacteriales archaeon QS_6_71_20, assembly GCA_003020945.1. Taxonomy (GTDB): domain Archaea; phylum Halobacteriota; class Halobacteria; order Halobacteriales; family Haloferacaceae; genus Halobaculum. Next base: position 63,822 of record PXRU01000012.1, on the reverse strand, counting down.
GCTCGGTCGCTTCGCTCGCTTGCTGGGGAGTTCGCTCGCGTTCCGCCCCTCGAACGGCCGGAGCGCCGATCCGGCCAACGCTTTTCTCCCCGGTCGTACTCAATGCATGGGACCGATGGGGTTCTTCGAACGGATCGGGCGGACGGTCGAACAGTTCAAACAGGACGCGAAGCGGGAGGCCGAGCGGAGCGCGGACTACCGCTGTCGGGCGTGTGAGGAGCGGTTCCGGACGGACCACGAGGCCTGCCCGGAGTGTGGGGAGGGGCCGGTCGTCTCGATCGCGGACGGGCAGTGAGTCCCCGGCGGGCGGCCCCCGCGGGGGACCGAACCGGGTCCCGTTCGGCGTCGCCGAACAGCAGTACGTTTATGACTGACTGAACGTATATTCAGCCGCGGCCCTCCGGACCGACCCTCCGACGGACGCTGTCGCCCGAATACGACGCACCGTTACGGGAGAGTATCTCGACAGCGTAGGTCGGATTCCCCCGACGATCGCCTCTCTCCCGCATCCACGCCCTTTTTACCCGTCCTCACACCACCCATAGTCGACATGAGCGCGCCGTGGGCCGAGTGGGACCACGTCCTGAAGATCGACCCGGACAAGGAACTGTACGGCGACGAGACGTTCGCGGACGCCTGCCGCACCGGCACGGACGCGGTCGAGATCGGCGGCACCCTCGACGTCACCTCCGAGAAGGCGACCCGCGTCATCGAGGCGTGCAAGGCCCACGACGTGCCGCTGTACCAGGAGCCGTCGAACCCGGCGGTCGTCGTCGAGGACGAGGCGCTCGACGGCTACCTCATCCCGACGGTGTTCAACGCCGGCGAGCCGTTCTGGATCACCGGCGCCCACAAGGAGTGGGTGCGGATCGCCGACGACCTCGACTGGGCGCGCACCCACACGGAGGCGTACATCGTGCTCAACCCCGACGCCTCCGCGGCCCGGCTCACGTCCGCCGACTGCGACCTTGCGCCCGACGAGGTGGGCGCGTACGCCCGCGTCGCCGAACGGATGTTCGGACAGGACATCGTCTACGTCGAGTACTCCGGCACGCTGGGCGACCGCGAGACGGTGCGGGCCGCCCACGAGGCGCTCGAGGAGGCCACCCTCTTCTACGGCGGCGGCGTCCACGACTACGACGACGCCTACGCCATGGGCGAGGTGTCCGACACCGTCGTCGTCGGGGACCTCCTCCACGACGAGGGGAGCGACGCCGTCCGCGACACCGTCGAGGGCGCGAACGACGCCCACGCGGAGACCGGGACGCCCGACGTCTGAGCCGCGCCCGCTCCACGCTCGGTCCGCTCTTCATCTTTCCCGCCTCTCGCCCCGGCTCGGCTCCCTTCCTCCCGGTCGCTTCTCCGGCTTCGCCCGCTTCGGCCCGCCGGCTCTCGATCGCGGCGGCCGCGCGATTTAGGCCGCTGGAGCCCCACGATCCGTCGATGTCGGAGGAGACGGATCACGGAGACGGGGCGGAGTCGAAAAGCGGCATCGGGACGTTCGACGGCGAGTCGTCGGCCGTGCGGTACGGCCCGTTCGCGGTCGCGCTCGCGATCGGGGCGGCGGTGTACCTCCTCGTGCCGGCGCCCCCGGCCGAGCGGGCGGTCGCCGCCGTCGCGGTCGTCCCGGGGATGTTCATGCTGGGCTACGGCGCCTGCCGGCGACTGTTCGGCGCCAGCGAGTACGACTCGACACCCCGGCGGGAGTGACGCTCGCCGCGCCGTCGCGCCGGATATGCCTTGCGGAGGCGTGACAGCACGGATCGACCGAGTTTAAACCCTCGCGGCGGAACCGAACCGTATGCACGGACGCACCTACACGGCGGACGCAGCCCCCGGCGAGACGGTCACCGTCGCCGGGTGGCTCCACGAGACGCGGGACCTGGGCGGCATCGCCTTTCTCATTCTCCGGGACAAGCGCGGGCGCATCCAGGTGAAACTGGAGAAGGACGGGATGGACGACGCGCTCGTGGAGACCGGGCTGGACGCCCACCGCGAGTCCGTCCTGCGCGTCGAGGGCGACGTGGAGGAGGAGCCGCGCGCCCCCACCGGCGTCGAGATCGTCCCGACGGCGATCGAGGTCGTCGCGGCCGCCGACCCCGAACTCCCGCTGGACCCCTCCGGGAAGGTGGACGCGGAGCTGCCGACCCGGCTTGACAACCGCACGCTCGACCTCCGGAAGCCGGAGGTACAGGCGATCTTCCGGATCCGCTCGGCGGTCCAGCGTGCCGTCCGCGAGGCGTTCCGCGAGCACGACGCCACCGAGATCAACACCCCGAAGATCGTCGCCACGGGCACCGAGGGCGGCACGGAGCTGTTCCCCGTCTCCTACTTCGGCGAGGAGGCGTTCATGAACCAGAGCCCGCAGCTGTTCAAGCAGCTGCTTGCCGGCTCCAACCTCGAACGCGTCTTCGAGATCGGCCCGATCTTCCGCGCCGAGGAACACAACACGCCGCGCCATCTCAACGAGGCCACCTCCATCGACTTCGAGGGCGCCTTCTGTGACCACACCGAGGCGATGGACGTCGCCGAGGCGGTGACGACGGCCGCCTACGAGGCCGTCGCGGACGACTGCGCCGACGAGCTGGAGACGCTCGGCCTCGCCGACGAGTTCGCGGTCCCCGACGGCGAGTTCCCCCGTCTGAGCTACCGGGACGCGCTCGACCGCGTCAACGCGACCGGCGAGCTCGACGAGCACCTCGTCTGGGGCGACGACCTCTCGACGGAGGCCGAACACATCCTCGGCCGGGAGGTCGGCGAGCACTACTTCGTCGCCGACTGGCCCTCCGAGGTGAAGCCGTTCTACATCAAGGACCACGACGACGACGAGGAGACGTCCACCGGCTTCGACATGATGCACCCGCGGATGGAGCTCGTCTCCGGCGGCCAGCGCGAACACCGCTACGACCGGCTCATCGAGGGGTTCGAGCAGCAGGGACTCGACCCCGAGGAGTTCGGCTACTACACGGAGATGTTCCGCTACGGGGTGCCGCCCCACGCCGGCTGGGGGATGGGCGCCGAGCGCCTCCTCGTGACGATGCTCGACCTCGACAACATCCGCGAGGCCGTCCTCTTCCCGCGGGACCGCCAGCGGCTCTCGCCGTAGCCGCGTCCCCCGCGGCCCTCGCTCGTCCGCCGGATCGCCGAACGCGCCCGTTCTCACTGGGATCGACCGCGCCAAGGCCGACCGAGCCGGGGCCGTCGGGGTCGCCGTCCGCCTCGTCGGCGTCCGCGTCCGGCTCGGGACCGACAACCCACGTCGCGGTGCCCGAGAGGACGCGAACACCCCCGCCTGCAGCCCGTGGGCGTGGTATGCGAACGCGACGGAGTCGCCGGGGGCCCTAGCTCGTAGTAGTCGATCGCGAGGTCCGAACAGCCAAGCGGCTCGGTGAGGTGCGCATCACGGCTGTCGGCTGCAGCGAGTCGCCGAGGTCGTCGACGACGTGCTCCATGGGAGGAGGGGCCGCGGCCGGCGACGAAATCCCGCGGGTCCGGCGGCGGCGCCCGGAACCGAAACCCATACTCGCGCCCCGCCGGTTCGCCGGATATGGACGAGGCGACCGCGTTCGCGCCGGGGCACGTCACCGCCCTGTTCGCGCCGTACCCCGACCGGACGCCCGCCCGCGCCGGCTCCCGCGGGGCGGGGCTGGCGCTGGCGGACGGCGTCGAGGTGACGGTGCGCGCGCCCGAGGACGCGCCGGACGCCGGGACCGCCCCCCGAGCGGGCGGGGACGCCCGCTCCGCCGCGGGCACGAGGGAGGCGACCGCCGACCCCGACCTCCTGCTCGACGGCGTTCCCGCCGAGATGGAGCCGGTCGACCGCGTGCTGTCGGAGCTGAACGCCGCCGCCGAAGTCGAGGTGGAAAGCGACGTGCCGGTCGGGGCGGGCTTCGGCGTCTCGGGGGCGGCCGCGCTCGCGACTGCGCTGGCGGCCGACGCCGTCTTCGACCTCGGCCGCACCGAGAACGACCTCGTGCGCGTCGCCCACACGGCGGAGGCGGCCGCCGGGACGGGCCTGGGCGACGTGGTCGGCCAGTTCCGCGGCGGCCTCCCGATCCGGCTGGAGCCGGGCGCGCCGGGGGACGGTCGGATGGACGGCGTGCCCGCCCGCCCCCGGGTCGAGTACGTCTCCTTCGGCGAGCTGTCGACCGAGCGCGTGCTCGGCGGCGATCTCGCTCCCGTCCGCGAGGCGGGCGAGGCGGCGCTGACGCGGCTGTTGCGTCGCCCGGGCGTGCCGGAACTGCTCGCGGCTGGCCGGGAGTTCGCCGACGAGGCCGGCCTGCTCGTCCCGGAGGTCGCCGAGGCCGTCGAGGCCGTCGAGGCCGAGGGCGGCCTCGCCTCCATGGCGATGCTCGGTCGCACCGTCTACGCGCTCGGCACCGGCCTGTCGGACGCCGGCTACGACGCCGAGGCGTGTTCGATCCACTCGACGGGGGCGACCCTGACGCGGGACGGGTAGCCCGCCGTCGGCGAGGGCCGCCGGGACGGATCGGGTGGGCTTTTCGCGTCGGACCCACGAGTCCCGGGTATGACCGACGAGGCGGCCGATCCCGACTCCGACTTCGACCCAGAGCCCGACTCCGGCTCCGTCGACGGCGACGGGGACTCAGCGGTCCCGAGCGACCCCGAGGTCCCCGCCGACCCCGAGCACGAGTCGGAGATCCCGGAGGACCACCCCCGCCGCCAGTCGCTGCTCACCCGCCACCGTATCGAGCGCGGGGTGGAGCGAGGGATCACCTCGAAACAGGGGCTGATCGCGGAGGGGCGCGGCGAGGCGTTCGACTACCTACTGGGCGAGGAGACGCTCCCCTCGGCGGACGACGCCGCCCGCGCGGCGGCCGCCCACCTCCTGCTGGCGGAGCACCCGGTCGTCTCCGTGAACGGCAACGTCGCGGCGCTGGTGCCCGGGGAGGTCGTCGACCTCGCGGAGGCGACGGACGCCGACGTCGAGGTGAACCTGTTCAACCGCACGCCCGGGCGCATGGCGGCCATCGCCGACCACCTCCGCGAGCACGGCGCGAGCGAGGTGAAGGGCCTGACGGCGGACGGCCGGATCCCCGGCCTGAGCCACGAGCGCGCGACGGTCGACGCCGACGGCATCGCCGACGCCGACGTGGTGGTCGTTCCGCTGGAGGACGGCGACCGCGCGGAGGCGTTAGGCGCGATGGGCAAGACCGAGATCGTGATCGACCTCAACCCCATGAGCCGGTCGGCGCAGGTCGCCGCTGTCCCCGTCGTCGACAACATCATTCGGGCGGTGCCGAACGTCACTCGCCACGCTCGCGACCTCGCGGACGCGAGCGACGAGGAAATCCGGGAGGTCGTCGAGGCGTTCGACCGCGAGGCCGCGCTGGCGGAGGCCGAGCGCGCGATCCGCGAGGGCGACCTCGGGTGACCCCGGCGGCGACGACCACGACACCCCGTCTCCGAGTCCGGCGTCCGGGGAAGGGGGTATCCGGAGCGCCGCCGGAACGATCCCCGTTCTGTCCTCGGGCGGGGCTGAACGGGGACGCTCGCGGTCGCTGTCGCGGGTGCGGTCGTCCCGACGGACACGAACGGATCAACATCACTACGCTCACCCACGGATCACACGCTGATCATGCCCGACATCCGCGGCGTCGCCCTCGGCGCCGTCGCCCGTCCGGACACGGACGAGTACCTCGTCCAGCGACTCCCGGGAACCGACGACACCCACTTCCACCGCTTCATCGGCGGGGGGATCCACCCCGGCGAACCCAGCGACACGGCGCTGGAGCGGGAGTTCCGCGAGGAGCTGGGCGTCGCCGTCGAGGCCGGCCCGACGGTCTGCACCGTCGAGAACCTGTTCGAGTGGGACGGCGACGCCCGCCACGAGTTCGCGGTCGTGCGCGAGGCGACGTTCGCCGACGGCGCGCTGTACGACCGCGAACGGTTCGCGGGCGTCGAGGGCGACGGCGACGACCCGTTCGAGTACGAGGCGTACTGGCGGACGCTCCCGGAGCTGCGCGCGGCCGAGGCGCCGTTTTTCCCCGCCAGCGTCGCCGACGCGGTGGCGTCCGACGGGCACGTCCACCTCGTCAGTCCGAGCGGCGCCGACGCCGCGGCGGTCGACGGTGTCGATGCCGACGGTGTTGCCGTTGACGCTACCGCCTACGGCGGCGACGAGGAGTGAACGAGCCGTCCTCGGTCGGACCCCCGAGAACGTCCGTTCGGGCGGTTCGGCTCACTGACCTCACCGTCGCCGGCTGTCGCCTCGCTCGGGTCGTTCGCTCGGCGACGCGCTACTCGAACCCGGAGATCAGCGTCACGAGCCACTGCGTCGGGTCGCCGCGCTCGCGCACCTCGACCGACTCGACCCACTTCACCCACTGGAACCCCCGGCGGTCGGGCGCCACCAGACGCGCGGGGCCGCCGTGGCCGTGCGACAGCGGCTCCCCGCGGACGTGCGTCGCAAGCAGGGCGTCCCGGGCCTCCGCGACCGGGAGCGACCAGCGGTAGCCCGTCACCGAGGTGAACCGGACGTAGCGCGCGTCGTCGCTCGCGCCCGCCGCCGCGAGGAGGTCGCCGATGCGGACGCCGCCCCAGCGCTGGTGGGTGTACCAGCCGGAGGTGCAGTCGAGCGTCGCCGACACCGTCACGTCCGGCCCGCCGGCGGCGACCGCCTCGTACGCGAGGTCCAGTTCCTCCTCGACCAGCCCGCCCACGGTGAGGGTCCACTCGCCCCGGTCGACCGGGTCGGGGTCGTCGGCGACCCACGAGGTGACGGCGCGCGGTCGGCCGCCTCGGTCGCGCGCCATGCCGCCGTCCCGGCGACCAGCAGCGCGCCCGCCCGCAGCGCGGCCCGCCGGTCGGCGTCCACCGCCCGCGGGGAGTGGTAGCGCCCCCGGAGATGCCACAGCACCAGCGGCACCAGCAGCAGGCCGAGCCCGACGTGGAGGTTGAGGGTGGTCCACGCGAGGATCGGGACGTTGCCGCCGAGCACCCAGAACACGCCCGTTCCCAGGACGACCAGGGTGACGACCGCCTGGAGCACGGAGACGGGCGTGAAGCGGTCCCACGCCGCCGCGCTCGTGACGCGCCGGCGCACCCGCCACAGCTTGCACGCCACCAGCCCCGCGAGCGTCAGCCCCACGGCCGAGTGGAGCCAGAACACCCACGCGCCGTCGGGGGTGCCCCGGGTGAACGAGTAGAGGCCGGAGGCGACCTCGACGGCGACGGCGACCGCGATCGCCCAGTCGACGACGCGCGGCCGCGGCACTACCCGGGCGAGCGCGTCGCCGAGGGCGGTCCGGACGCGGGCGAGGGCGCCGCGGGCGGAACGCTTCGACACGAGCGGACGTACGCGTTCGAGGGAGATAGGTCCGCCGGCGGGACGCGCGCCGGCGCCGGCGTTCGACGGACGGCCGCGACGGCAACGCCCAAGTCCCGCTCGGCCGTCGGTCCGGTGTGTCAGTCGCACTCGTCACCGGCTCCTCCCGGGGTATCGGCGCCGCCGTCGCCGAGCGGTTCGCGGCCGACGGCCACGACGTCGCGGTCAACTACCACACCTCCGCCGACGCGGCCGCGGAGACCGCCGCGGCGGTCCGCGAGCGGGGCCGGGAGGCGACGGTCGTCCGGGCCGACGTCTCCGACCCGGACGCCGCCGCCCGCCTCGTCGACGAGACGGTCGCGGAGCTGGGGGGCCTCGACCATGTCGTCAACAACGCCGGGATCGACCAGCACGTCCACACCGCGGACCTCGATCCTGCGGACTTCGACCGCGTGATGGACGTGAACGTCAACTCCGTGTTCGCCGTCACCAAGGCCGCGCTCCCGCACCTCCGCGAGAGCGACGCCGACCCCACCCCCTCGGTGACGAACGTCTCCTCGATCCTGGCGTACACCGGCGCGCCGATCGAGGTGCACTACGCCGGCTCGAAGGGGGCGCTGCTGTCGGTGACGAAGAGTCACGCCCGCGACTTCGCGCCGGAGGTCCGGGTGAACGCCGTCGCGCCGGGCCACGTCGAGACCGACATGACGAGCGACCGGACCGCCGAGGAGAAACGGGCGGAACTCGCGGAGATCCCGGTAGGCCGCTACGGCCAGCCGACGGACATCGCCGAGGCGGTCGCGTACCTCCGTGACGCGCGGTTCGTCACCGGCGAGACGCTGAACGTCAACGGCGGGGAGCTGATGCGGTAGCCGTCCCGGGTCGCCGCACTGACGCCGCTACAGCGCCGCCTCGATCCGGTCGAGCCCCTCCTCCAGTCGCGCCATCGAGTTGGCGAACGAGAGCCGGAGCTGTCCCTCGCCGGCCTCGCCGAAGCCGTCGCCGGGCGCGAGTACGACGCCCGCCTCCTCGCACAGTCGTCTCGCCAGCGGGAGGCTCGCCTCCTCGGTGTCGGGGTTCAGGAACGCGTAGAAGGCGCCCTCCGGTTCGGGCGCGGTCACGCCGTCCATGTCGGCGAGGCGGTCGGCGACGTAGTCGCGGCGCTCGCGAAAGGCGGCGTACATCGTCTCCACCGGCTCCTGCGGGCCGGTGAGCGCGGCGACGGCGGCGTGCTGGGCGACGCTGCCGGTGCAGGCGGTCGTGGACTCCCGCACCTTCGTCGCCTCGTCGACGACGGCGGGGTCGCCCGCGAGCCAGCCGACGCGCCAGCCCGTCATCGCGTACGTCTTCGAGCAGGAGCCGACCGTGAGCACGTGGTCGGGGTGGCCCGTCAGCGCCGCGACGCCCCGCGGGTCGCAGTCGTAGGTGAGCTTCGCGTACACCTCGTCGGCGATCACGTACGCGTCGCGGTCGGCGGCGGCGTCGACGACCGCCCGGACCTCGCCGGGGTCGGCGACGCGGCCGGTCGGGTTCGAGGGGGAACACAGCATCACGACCGCGGTGTCGTCGTCCATCTCCGCGATCAGCGTGTCGGCGTCCAGATCGTAGTCCGGCGCCGGCATCGGCACCTCGACGGGGACGGCGTCGGCCAGGCGCGCCTGCGTCCAGTAGTTCGGCCACGCGGGCGAGGGGACGAGCACCTCCGAGTCCGGGTCGGCGGTCGCGAGCACCGCGAGATGGAGCGCCTCCATCCCGCCGGTGGTCGTGAGTATCCCGTCGGCGTCGTGGCGCACGTCGTACTCGCGGGCGAGGGTGTCGGCGATCGCCGCCCGGAGTTCGGGCAGGCCGGCGTTTGAGGTGTAGTGGGTGTGGCCCCCGCGGGCGGCCGCGACGGCGGCGTCGACGACGTGTTCGGGGGTGTCGAAGTCCGGCTCGCCCACCTCCAGGCGGACGAGGTCGCGCCCCTCGCGTTCGAGTTCCTGCGCGAGGTCGAACATCACCCGGATGCGCGATCGGTCGCAGCTCCTGACGCGGGCGGTGGGGTCGGGCACACTCCGTGGTCGGCGGCCGGCCGCTTCAACCTATGTGTGGAAGCGGGGTCGGCGACCGTCGGCGGTCACAGCCACCGGCCGGCACCTCCACCCGGAGCGCCGAGGCGAACGTCCCGCTCGGAGCGTTGAGGCGAACGTCCCGCCCGGAGTGTCGAGGCGAACGTCCCGCCCGCACCCCCGAGGCGGACGCCCCCGCGGTGACCGGCTCCAGTATCGCTCGTGGGCCGTTTCGGCCCACGCCAGCACCGCCTCGTCGTCGGAGTCGACCGCGGCACGCAACAGCCCCCCGTCGTCGCGCAACAGCAGGTGGACGACGTCGTCGGTAATCGTCACCGCGAGCGGGACGGGGCCGTCGTGGATGCGGATCTCGGCGCGGTCGGCGTCGACCAGCTCGCGGAGCCGGTCGCGGAGGCGGTCGTCGCGCGCCACCGCGTCGAGCGCGGCCGGCGAGAACACCCCCTCGAACGCGAACGGTCCCTCGCCGTCGACCGCCCGCTCGCGGATCGCGTCGAGGCTCGCCTCGTTGAACGCGTGCGAGACGATCCGGACGCGGCCGGCGTCGCGGATCAGCTCCAGCAGTCGGTCGACCGGCGCGCTGGGGCGCGTCCGGCTGGGGCTGGTGATGCGTGCGTCCGCGAGCCGCCGGAGGTCGACCGCCATCTCCTCGGTCGGGAGCCACTCGATCACCGGTCTGAGCCGCCGCTCCGTCTCGACGGTCCCGCGAAGGGAGCGGAACTCCTCGGCGACGAGCCGGCCGGTCGCCGTCGCGACGTACGCGGTCCCGTCGTGAGCGACCCACTGACGCCCCTCGAAGTCCCGGAGGATCCGCCCCAGCGTCGGCTGTGAGGCGTCGGTCGCCTCCGCCAGTTCCACCCGCGTGTGCGGCGCCTCCGCCAGCCGTTCGAGCACCGTCACGCGGTTCGCCGACAACGCGAGGAACTCGATCTCTTCGAGCGCCGAGTCCATGCTCCGTGTTCCGGTCGTCCACGGATAGCTGTTTTCGTCTCGCGAAACCGTTTCACGGCGTGAAGACCCCACGAAACGGCCCGGAGGAGCGCGCTGTGAAGCGGTTTCCGGACAGCCTCAGATATCTCCCTCTCCTACCCGGAGTCAGTGACAGTGTCGAACGTGTGTCCGGAGCGCCGGCCGGACGGACCGGCGTGCCGGCGGAGGCGGTAGCGTGGCGCGCAGCGGGTACCGACTGCTCGGCCTGTTCGCGGCGGCGAGCGTCTGCTTCGGCGGGACGTTCGTCGCCGCGAAGGTCGGGCTGGCGGACCTCCCGCCGCTGCTGTTCGTGGCGCTGCGGTTCGACGTCGGGGCGGTCCTGCTCGCCGCGTACGTCGCCGCGACGTACCCCCGCGAGCGGTGGCTCCCCCGCACCCGCGGCGACGTCGCGGGCGTGCTCGCGGCGGGGGTGTTCGCGGTCGGGCTGACGAACGCGTTCATCTTCCTCGGCCAGCAGCACGTCACGAGCGGCGTGGCGTCGGTGTTGTACAGCCTCAACCCGATCCTCACGCCGGCGTTCGCGGCGGGTCTGCTGGCGGACGAGGCGCTCTCGCGGGGCGACGCCGTCGGGGTGGCGCTCGGGTTCGTCGGCGTCGCGCTGGTCGTCGGCGTCGACCCCGCGACGCTGCTGGGCGGCGGGCTCGCGGGGACGGTCGCGGTCGTCGCCGCCGCGGGCAGCGGCGCGTTCGGGGGCGTGCTCGTCAGGCGGGCCGACTCGTCGATGCCCAACGCCGTCCGCACGGCGTGGGCGGTGCCCGCCGCGGCGCTGCTGTGTCACCTCGCGAGCGTCGGCGCCGGCGAGGAGCCGTCGGCGGCCGCGTGGACGCTCCCGGCGCTTGCCGCGCTCGGGTTCGTCGGCGTGTGCTCGACGGCCGTCGCGTTCGTCGCCTACTTCGGCCTGCTCGACGAGGTCGGGCCGATCCGGGCGAACCTCGTCTTCTACGCCGTCCCGGCGGTCGCGACGCTGGGCGGGTGGGCGCTGCTCGGGGAGACCGTCTCCCCGTCGACGCTCGCGGGCTTTGCGGTCATCGCGGCCGGGTTCGCGGTCGTCGTCCGCGAGCCGCTCGCCGCGGAGCTCTCCCGGCTCCGGTCGGTCGTCGGCCGGGAGACGGAGCGGGTGCGCTCGCACTGACCGGATCCGGACGAGACGGGCACCCCGGCCGGGTCGACGGACGGCGGTCGCGCCCCGGCCTCTCAGTCCGCACTCGCGTCCGGCGTCAGCGCCGCGGGCGGGCCGCCCGGGAGCCGGTCGCGCTCGTGCGGCTCCGTGAAGTCGATGTCCGGCCCGGTCGGCACGAGCCGCTTGGGGTTGAGGCTCTCGTGTGAGCCGTAGTAGTGGCGGGTGATGTGGTCCATGTTCACCGTCTCGGCGACGCCGGGCGTCCGGTAGAGATCCCTCGTGTACGCCCAGAGGTGCTCGTACTCGTGGATCCCGCGGCGGTTGCACCGGAAGTGGGTGTGGTAGACGTGGTCGAACCGCACCAGCGTCGCGAACATCGCCACGTCGGCCTCGGTGAGGCGGTCGCCGGCGAGGTAACGACGCTCCCTCAGCAGTTCCTCGTACTCGTCGAGCGCCTCGAACAGGTCGTCGACGGCCTCGTCGTACGCCGCCTGCGTGCTCGCGAAGCCGGCGCGGTAGACGCCGTCGTTGATCCGCGGGTAGATGTCGGCGATGCGCTCGTCGACCGCCTCGCGGTACCCCTCCGGCCAGAGGTCGACCCCGTTGCCGAGGCCGTCGAAGGCGGTGTCGAGCATCCGCATGACCTCCTCGCTCTCGTTGTTGACGATCGTCTCCTCCCGCTTGTCCCACAGTACGGGCACCGTCACGCGCCCGGTGTAGTCGTCGTCCGCGCGCCGATAGATCTCCCGGAGGTAGTCGGCGCCGTACAGCGGGTCCGGCTCCGATTCGGAGAACTCCCAGCCCTCGTCGTAGCGCTCCGGCCGGGTGAGCGACAGCGAGATCGCGTCCTCCAGCCCCGTCAGCGAGCGCGTCAGCGCGACGCGGTGGGCCCACGGGCAGGCCCGACAGATGTAGACGTGATAGCGGTCCGGCTCCGCGGGGAACCGGGGGTTGTCGACGGGGTCGGCGCCCGGCGCCGGGACCGAGCCGTCGATCCAGTCGCGGAAGCTCGTCTCGGTCCGCTCGAACTCGCCGGAGTCGCCGGTGTCGCGCCGTACGCCGGTGCGCCACTCGCCGTCGACGAGCATGTTCGTCACGTCGCTCATACGGATCGAGACGGGCTCCGCGCGAATAAACCCGTCCGGCGCGCGTGCAGGGCCGTCCCCGACCGTCGCGGCCGGCGTCGCCGCCGCCCGTTTCGGGCCGGCGACGATATGATTTCTCACGCCGAGCCAAGAAATTATAACGGGGCGGTTCCAACGCGGGCCGTATGGGCCGGAAGTGCCAGAACTGTGAGTCGATGGTCACCGATCGGTACGCGCGCGTGTTCGCGCCGGACGGGAGCGCGGGACCGCGGGTGTGTCCCCGCTGTGAGGACCTCGTCCGCGACGGGAGGGGGGTGCGCGAGGCGCGCGCGAACCGGGGGTAGCGCGGGCCGCCTACTGTCCGCGCTCGCGGGGAGTCCGTCAGCTACTCCTCGGTAGCGCCAGCCACTCCACAGTAGCGCCAGCTACCCCTCGATAGTGCCCATCCACGCGCGGTGTCGACCGCTACTCCACGGTGCCGGCGGTGACGCGGCCGAAGCCGCCGAGCAGCGTCCGGGACGTCGCGTCCGGGCAGCGAGCTCGGAGCCGGCGGTGTGCGGCGGCGACGCGCTCGTCCTGCACGGCGGCGGGCGACCGCTCCAGCCGTTGGGCGGTGCCCGGCGGCGACCCCGCGCGGACGAACGCCCGGAACGCGGGGTTGAGCGCGCGCCAGCCCGCCTTGGTCGTCCGCGCTAAGTCGAGGAGCGCGACCCGTCCGCCGGAGCCGACGACTCCCGCCCAGGTGTCGACCGCGGGCGGCCGCGCTCGCGGGCGACCCGGAGGACGCCGGGCGCGAAGTCGACGCCGACGTACGTTCCCGCGGGGCCGACCCGCTCGGTCAGATACGGCCGGTTCGCGCCGGTGCCGCAGCCGAACTCGACGACGGTCGCGCCCCGCTCGGGGGCGAGCGTGTCGGCCAGCGCCCGTCGGAGCCGCCCCACGAACGGGCCGTGCCGGGCGAGCGCGTCGTAGACGCCGGCGACCCGGGTGTAGAACTCCGGCGCGGACGCCGGGTCCCCGCCCGCGAGCCGGTCGAGACCGGGGAGGAGGCCGTCGCGCACGGCTACAGCAGCGCGTCGCGGACGACCCGCGCGACCGTCGGCGCGTCCGGGCCGAGCACGTAGAGGACGGGCTCGACGCCGACGCCGCCGGTCTGGTAGACGGCGACGACGTCTGCGTCGCCGAGGTCGCGGCCCGCGAGCGCCGCCCGCACGGGGTCGTCGGCCGTGTCGGCGTCCGTCTCGCCCGCTCCCGGGTCGCTTTGCTTACGACTTGCTCCGCTCACGGGTCGCTCCGCTTCCCGTTCGCTGTCGCGGTCTCGCTGTGCTCGACCGCGCTCGCTCTCCGTTCGCATCGAGGCCTTACTCCGTTCGGCGTCGCCCCGCTCCCCGCTCGCGTTCGAGGCGCGACGCGTCTCGCTCCCGTCGCGCGGCTCGAACTCGACGGCATCGACGCCGGCGTCCGCGAGCGCGGCCACCAGGTCGGGGTCGTAGCGGACGTTCACCGCGGCGCGGGCGTCGACGCCGGCCGCCCGCGCCGACAGTAACACGCCCGCGACGTGCTCGCTGACGCCGAACTCGGGGTCGCCCGGCACTGTCGCCGTCCCCTTCACGTCGAACACCCGCCCGGGGACGGCCGCCACGTCCTCGATGTCGGCGGCGTCGGGGACGCACTCCGCGAGGTTCGACCCGACGTTGGGGATCAGCCCCGCGAACCCTGACGCCGCGGTGAGCGTGCGCAGCCCCCGGCGCAGCGACGAGCGGGCGCGCTCGCGGTCGCGCAGCCGGCTGTCGGGGTCGTGCACCGCGAAGTCGTACTCCGCGTCCGCCAGCTCCGGCATCGCCGTCTCGTGGAGGTCCGCGAGCAGATCGCCCGCCTCCAGCCGGCGGACCAATACCTCGAGCTCTACCAGCGCGGCCACCCGGCTCACGTCGCCCGAGGCCAGCCCCGCGGCGACCCGCTCGACCGTCTCCCGGACGCGGCGATCGTCGGCGACGCGGTCGTTCGTCGCCACGTCGCCGTGGGCGTACTTCGACACCGCCGACTGGCTGATGCCGAGCGCGTCCGCCACCTCCCGCTGGGTGAGGCCGCGGTCGCGCAGCTCCTCGGCGAGCATCGACCGCACCGTGGGGAGGAACTCCTCGACGACGACCTCCTCGACGAACCTCACGGCCCCTCCTCCCGGCCGCCGTCGGGGTCGTCGTCCGCTTCGTCGACCGTTCCGTCAGCGCCCCGTGCTGCGAATTCGGGGTCGTCGCCGATCCGGGACGCCTGCGGTCCGGTCTGTCCCTGGTACTTCGACCCCCGCTCGGCGCCGTACGGCCGGTCCGCGGGCGTCGACAGCTCCGTGAACGTGAGCTGGGAGATGCGCATCCCGGGCGACAGCGCCACGGGGGCGTTGCCGAGGTTCGACAGCTCCAGCGTGATCTGACCCCGGTAGCCCGGATCGCAGAGCCCGGCGGTGTTCGACAGGAAGACCCCTCCACGTCCGCCGATGAAGTTCTCGATCGTCCGACCGTTCGGCTGGACTTCGAGATCGTACGTCGGCTCCACGCGGTCGGTCTCCTCGACAGATCCGACCCGTTCGAACCGAACGTCGCTATCGATCACTTGATCGAGCCTCGTCGTGTCGACGCCGTGATCGCGGTAGCAGTCACGGAACCGACGAAGCGTCTCACGCTTGGTCGACTCCCACTCCTCGTTTTCGATGTTCGAGACGCTACTCGGTGACGAGTATCCCATGTGCTCGGCCGCCTCGGCCATGGTGAGGTTCGCGCGGGCACGATACCGTTCGAGTAGTGCGCTCGGCGTCGGGACGTACTGCCCTCGCTTGTAGCCGTTCTCGCTGAAGTCCACCGCCCACTCCTCGCTCTCGACGGTCACGTCGCTCATCTCGATGTAGGTCTCCCGTTCGCGGTGGTACACGGAGTTCAAGAGGCCGAGGCGCGCGCCGAGATACATCGCGCGGTTAGCGAGTTCTTCGTTGGCCGTGTACAGCGTGTTCCGTCTCTCCCGGCTGTGGCCGTCCCCGTCGATCAATCCCTGATAGAGCGCCTCCAGTGTCTCGTTCGACCAGTTCCATGCCCGATCCGGGACGGATTTCTCCGACCCCGAACCGGCTAGTACGTCGAACACCTTCGACCAGAGCGCGGAGCAGACGGTGAGGATCGTCATCCCGTTGTCGCGCTCGTACCACGAGCACTCGACCTCGCTCTCTTCGAACACCGACGCGAACCGTTCGAGGTACGTTCGGTTCGTATTACCCACGACGATGTGTTTCCGCCGTCGATACCCCTCGGCGATGTAGAACCCGAGCGCCCAAGCCAGTTCCGTCGTGATCGGTAGGGTCCGCGGAAGCCGGACCCCGCTCTGCTTGAACGCGATCTCCGCGGTCGACGGCAGCGACGAGAGGCAGGTCGCACTCATCGGTGCGCTCGCACGCCCCTCGTAGTGGCGTCGAGAGCCGTTCGGCACGTCCGACCAGTCGACTTCTCCGAGCCCGTCGGCGGCGTACACCGTGATGTCATCCTCGTTTGGATCGAACAGGTCGATCAGATCGAGTTCTCGCTCGGGTGCCGCAGGCTCCGGTAGCCTGTCGGGGACCATCACGAGTTCGTCCTCGGCGTTCTCGCTTTCGATCCGGGCTACGCCGCCGTCCTCGTCCAACGTGAACAGGTTGTGATCCTTCGTGACCAGTACCTCCCGGCCGGATTCGAGCGTGACCCGATAGATCCGCTTCGTCGGGTTCCGGATGTGATCCGACACCCGATGTGTTCCGATCCGTAGCGTCCGGGGGTCGAACGAGACGGCACGCGCGGACCGTTCGTTCTCGACGATGTCACCGATCTCGTAGAATCCGAAGCCCTCGTCGGGAGTCCACAAGAACACCTCCTCGTCAGCCGGGAGTGATGCGTGGACCACGATGGCGAGCCGCCCCAGCGACGAGCGACCCTCGACGTGGGCGACGAGGTCGTCGGGGATGGCGACCGTCTCCTTCGTCGTGCCGAGCACGAAGTCGCCCGGGTGGAGTATGAAGTCGTCGCCCTCGGGGACGTGCGTCTCGTCGACGTACTCGTCGACCTCGCGGGCGTCGTTCGGGTGGATGCAGGGGATGTTCGTCCGCCGGAACTCTAGGAACTCAGAGCCCAGCCGGAGGTCGACGCTCGCGGGCTGGACCTGCGTGTCCACGTCGTCGAGCGGGTCGACGACAAGGTCGCCGTCCCGGAGCCGCGCGAGGATGTCGGTGTCCGAGAGTATCATGCTGTGAGGGGGGGCGGCCGGCGGCGTAAAGCTTCCCTCCCGCCGGGCGCGTGCGCTCCGGTTCAGACCAGCTCCAACACCAGCCCGACGAGCGTGAGCACGGCGACGACGCCCGCGGCCTCCCCGAGTGAGTGGTCCCGCGCCGCCGCCAGCCCGTACGACCGGATCGCGCCGCCCCACAGCGCGACGGCGACCGCCGCGAGGATCCCGACCGCCTCGACCCCCGCGATCGACGCCTGCAGCGCCGCGATCGCGCTCTCGGGGTTGTCCGGCAGCGGCGTCGTCCGCAGCCGGTACACCACCAGCGCGCCGATCCCGAGCAGCCGCGCGAGCGCCGGGACCATCCCCCAGGCGACGACCGAGAGCGTGTCGCCGAACGACCCGCTCCCGTCGGCGAGCGCGCTCGCGGCGTGGAGGACCGCGCCCTGGAGGAGCCAGACCAGCGGCACGAGCGCGACGGCGGCCGGCGGAAGCCACGACAGCTCCTCGGCGACGAGCGCGCCCGCCTCGCGCTCGACGGTCGCGGGCTCGCCACAGCCGGAGGGGGTGTCGTCGAGCGGCGAGTCCTCGCAGAACCGGTCGCCCGGATACGCGGGGTTGTCGACCGTCACGGGCACGTCGAGGGCGGCGGCGAACTCGCCGAGGAGGACGGCCAGACCGCCGGCGGTGACGAGCGTGACGACGGCGACGGCGGCCGCGGCGTGCGCGAACGGCGGGGAGCCGTCGTGGGCACCGAAGTAGCTGTCCGGCCGGAGGAGGGGCGTGCGGGGACCTGCCATCGCCGGCGGCTATCTCGGCTCCGTGAAACGTCTTGTCCTTCCCGTCGATCGGCCGACCTCAGACCGTCACGACGGGGCCGTCGCCGTCGTGGTAGGCGTTGTGGAACCGGTCGAGCCGGCGGTAGAACGCGGGCAGCAGCCGGTCGCGCAGGTGCACTCGCTCGCCGGCGGCCTCGGCGCGCGTCCACGCGACCGCGTCGTCGATCGCCGCCTCCACGTCGTCGGGCGGTCGCTCTCCGGCTGCGGCCGCGAACGCCTCGCGGAAGCCGGCCGCGACCGTCGCCAGCAGGAGGTCGTCGACCACCGCCGTCTCCTCGGGCGGCGCGCCGATCGCCCGGGCCGCGCCCGTCAGGAGGATGCGGCCGTCGGGGATCCCGTGGTCGGCGAAGGAGCCGTTCGTCGGGCGGTCGCCGGCGCCGTCGTTTCTGATGCTCACACGTACGAATAGGGCGTTCGGACGCTTGAACCTCCGCGGCCTGTGCGGGGTGAGCGCACTCGGGAGGACCGTTTATCCCTCTCGACCGGGCGGGCCTCGCGGAGCGGCCGCTCCCCCAGCGGTCGTCACCCCCGAGCGCCGACGTTCCGCTCCGTCGGCCGCGCTCCCGAAGCGCTTTCCGCGGCCCCCGCCGACGCGACGTATGAGCACGAAGCAGGCCGTCGTCGTCCGCACGGACCTCGGGATGGGGACCGGGAAGCTGGCCGCACAGGTCGCCCACGCGTCGCTGTCGGCGTACGAGGACACCGGCGCGAAGACCCGCCGCGCCTGGAAGGGGGAGGGACAGACGAAGGTGGTCCTCAAGGCCGCCGGCGAGTCGCAGGTCTTCGAGCTGGCCGACCGCGCCGGGCGCGAGGGGTTGCCCCACGCGGTGATCCGCGATGCGGGCCGCACGCAACTGGACTCCGGCACGGTGACGACGCTGGCGGTCGGCCCCGGCGAGGAGTCGACCGTCGACAAGGTGACCGGCGACCTCTCGCTGTACTGATGCGGGAGGCCCACCCCCGCGAGCGGGCGACCGGCGTCGATCGCTACGTTAGCGACGCCGACGGCATCGGCGGCCGCCTGCGCGTCGCCCCCGAGGACTTCCGGGTGCGCGAGCGCGAGCGGATGGAGCCCGAGCCGCTCGACGCCGACGCCGGCTCGTACCCGTGTCTCCTCCTGCGGGCTACCCTGCGCGGGTGGGACACGAACGACTTCGCGGGCGCGCTGTCGGACGCCGTGGGCGCCAGCCGCGAGCGCGTCTCGTGGGCGGGCACGAAGGACAAACACGCGGTGACGACGCAGCTGTTCACCGTCCGCGACGCCGAGCCCGAGGCGATCCCCGACCTCGACGGCGCCGAGGTCGAGGTGCTCGGCCGCGTCGGGCGCGACCTCACGTTCGGCGACCTCGCGGGCAACGAGTTCGAGATCCGCGTCCGCGAGAGCGACGGCGACCCCGCGCCGATCACCGCCGCCCTCCGGGCGTTCGCCGCCGGCGCCGACCCGGACGCGCTCGGCGACGCGGTCGAGGACGGCCCGGACGCCCTCGACGGCGACGACGACAGCCCCGTCGCGGTCGCCGTGCCCAACTACTTCGGCCACCAGCGCTTCGGCAGCCGTCGGCCGGTCACCCACGAGGTCGGCCTCGCGGCGGTACGGGGCGACTGGCGCGGCGCGGTGCTGGCGTACTGCGGCAACCCGAACGAGGCAGAGCCGGCGGGGTCACGGCGCGCCCGCGAGGTCGTCGAGGACCAGGCGAGCGCGGCCGACCCCGACTGGGAGGCCGCCCTGGAGGCGATGCCCGGTCGGCTGCGCTACGAGCGGTCGATGCTCCACCGACTCGCGGATGGTGCCGACCCGCGGGCGGCGCTTGAGGCGGTGCCCTCGAACCTCCAGCGGCTGTTCGTCAACGCCGCCCAGTCGTACGTGTTCAACCGGATCTGTAGCGAGCGGCTCCGGCGCGGCCTGCCGTTCACCCGCCCGGTCGAGGGGGACGTGGTCGCGTTCCTCGAGCGCGACGTGTCGTTCCCGAAGCCGGACATGGACCGCCTCCAGCGGGCGACCGGCGCCCGCGTCGACACGCTCGCACGCCACTGCGAGCGCGGCCGGGCGTTCGTCACCGCGCCGCTGGTGGGGACCGACACCGACCTCGCGGACGGCGAGCCCGGCGCCATCGAGCGCGACGTGCTCGGGGAGTTGGACGTGACGCCGGGGGACTTCGAGCTCCCCGGGGAGTTCGGGTCGAGCGGCACCCGCCGGGCGGTCGTGGTGCGGACCGACCTGACCGTCGCCGAACGCGACGGCGACCCGGTGTTCGAGTTCGCGCTCCCCTCCGGCTCGTACGCGACGGCGCTGCTGCGGGAGTACCTGAAGTGTGATCCCGGGCGGCTATAGCGGTCACCCCGGAACGACCCCGACGGCCTCGCGGAGACGGTCGCGGTCGTCGCGCGTTGATCGGTCGCGTCGAGGCCCCCTGCCCCGCACGGGCGCCGGCTGCGGCCCGTTGCCGAGTCAACAGTTAACACGGGCCAGAGCGTGGCCCGGCGTATGGAGATCAGAGAGATCCGGACGGTCCCGCTAGCGGTCGACCTCGATGAGCCGGCCGGCCTCTCCCGCGACCGGTCGATCGGACGGCGCGCCGCCGCGCTCGTCGTCGTGGAGACGGCCGACGGGAGCCGGGGGATCGGCGAGGCGGTCGGCCCCGCGCCGGCGACGATCGAGCGGCTGATCGACGCGGAGTTGGCCCCGGCGCTCGTCGGGGCGGACCCGACCGACGTCGAGCGCCACTGGGCGACGATGTGTACCGAGGCGCTGTACGACCACCCGCGGGGCGAACGGATCGCCGCCGCCAGCGGGATCGACATCGCGCTGTGGGACCTCGCTGGCAGGCAGTTCGGCGCGCCGGTCCACCGGCTGCTCGGCGGCGACGCCGACGCCACCGCCGCCGGAGACGGCCGGCTCCGGGCGTACGCCAGCGACCTGTTCTTCGACGACCCCGACGCGATGGCCGACCGCGCGGCGGGGTACGTCGACCGCGGCTTCGACGCGGTGAAATGTCACCTCGGCCGCGGCCGCGACGCCGACGAGGCCCGGGTGGCCGCGATGCGGGAGGCGATCGGCGACGCCGAGCTCATGGTCGACGTGAACTGCGGCTACGACCGCGCCGAGGCGCGCCGCGTCGGCCGGATGCTCGCCGACTACGACGTGTACTGGTACGAGGAGCCGCTCCAGCCGCGCGACGTCGAGGGGCTCGCGGCGCTGCGACGGGAGCTGGACACGCCGATCGCGACCGGCGAGAACCGCTTCACGAAGTGGGGGTTCCGCGAACTGTTCGAGGCCGACGCCGCCGACTACGCCATGCCCGACGCGATGCGGTGCGGCGGGATCACCGAGACCCGGAAGGTGCTTGCGCTCGCGGAGGCGTTCGACGTGGTGCCGACGCCGCACTGCTTCGCGACGGGCGTGGGGCTGGCGGCGACGATGCAGGCGATGGCGACCGCCCCGACGGCCCGGTGGCTCGAACTGGACGTGACCGACTTCCCACTGTTGGAGCCGCTGCTGGTCGGCGGCCTCGACCTCGCGGACGGGACCGTCGGGGTGCCGACCGAACCGGGCCTCGGCGTCGAGATTCCCGACGAGGTCGTCGCCGAGTACGGCGCGGGGTGACTGGGGACCGTCGCCGAGTACGGCACGGGGTGACTGGGGACCGTCGCCGAGTACGGCACGGGGTGACTGGGGACCGTCGCCGAGTACGGCACCGGCTGACCGGGGACCGGAGCCGAACGGACGCGCTTATCCACGCGCCGCGCGTTCCTCCCGCATGAACTGTCGGCGGTGTCGCACCCCCCTGGAGAAGCCGGGCGACTACTGTCTCTCCTGTGACGCCGCCAACTGCGAGAGCGTCGTGATCGAGTTCGGCGACCGCCGCGCGACGCTCACGATGATCGGCTTCGAGCCGGAGCGGACGGGCGACGACTTCGACCCGTCGTCGCTGGTCCTGGGGGAGACGACGGTGACGGCGGTGCCGGACGACGGCGAGCGCACCGCGACGATGTACCTCCGGAACTTCGCGGGCCGGGTCGCCGACGAGGCGCGGCGCAAGCGGCCGGAGACGGTGTACGCGGCCGGCGAGCGCGACCCGCTGCGCGAGGCGCGCGCCCAACTCCACTACGAGTTCTACCGCGTCCCCGACGACGACCCCGTCGGCGCCGTGCTGGAGCGGCGCGGCGAGCCGGCGCTGGCGACGGTGGAGATGCCCCCCGGCGAGAAGCTCGGGGGGTCGCACTCGACGCTCATCGGCGACCGGACCGGGATGAAGGCGGTGCTGACGGCCGCCGAGCACCCCCACGTCAAGAAGGTCATCCCGGGCCCCATCGACGCGGGCGGGCAAGGATCACAGAGCGGGCTCCGGGCGAAGGTGACCCGCGCCGACCAGCACGGGAACGTGCGGCTGCTGCTCAGAGACGGCTCCAGCGTCCAGGAGAACCGCGTCGTCACGACCGCGGGCGACCGCGAGACGGGCGAGCGGGTGCGGGCGGCCCTCAACGAGGTGCTGACCGACGCCGGCTTCGGCGAGGACGGGCACGGCTGACCCGATCGACATCCGCGCCCGAGAACCGGCGGCCCGAGTCGCCGCCGACGACGGCGTTCTCGGGCCGGCAGCGCGCATGGGCGGAAGTCGCGGGGTTTTTGACGCCGAGCGGCGAATCCGGTCATATATGGCCGAACAGCAGAAAGCGCGGACGGTCGGCAGCGCCGGGCGGTTCGGCGCGCGATACGGGCGTGTGTCCCGCAAGCGCGTCTCCGACATCGAAGCGGAGATGGAAAGCGCCACCGTCGACGGCGACTCCGTGAAGCGCCTCGGCACGGGCGTGTGGGTCAACGAGGAGACCGGCGAGAAGTTCACCGGCGGCGCCTACCGCCCGGAGACGCCGGGCGGTCGCTCCGTCCGCCGCAGCATCCGCGAGGTGCTCGACGAGGACGACGAGAGCGACGACGCGAGCGACAAGGAGTAACTCTCTCCACCCACACAGATGAGCTACAAGTGTTCCCGGTGCAAGCGCGACGTCGAACTGGACGAGTACGGCGGCGTCCGGTGTCCGTACTGCGGCCACCGCGTGCTCCTCAAGGAGCGCGCGCCCGTCGTGAAGGAAGTCGACGTCAACTGACGCGGACGCCGTGTCCGACGCGTACGACCACTGCGCGGTCCTCTCGTTTCCCGAACCCGACCGGCGGCGCGCCCGCGCCGTCCACGAGGCGGTCCGCGTGGAGGTCGGCGAGATCGACGACGACCGCTCGACCGCCGCGGCGACCCGCGACGGCGCGACCGTCGAGGTGACCGTCCGCGCCCGCGGCCGCCGAGACAGTCGCGGCGGCCGCCGACCGGTAGGGCGGCCGGGCCGCGACCGTGGCGACGCGAAGGCCACCTCGCCGAACCGGGTTCGCTCGCGACCGTTCGTCGTTCGTATCGAGGGCTCGCTCGCTCACCCTCGCACCGCTCGCGGGTCGTTCCACTCCTCGCTCGCATCGTGGGCTCGCTTCGCTCGCCCACGCTCCCAATGACCGGGCTTTTCACCCCGAAGCCCGACCGTCTGAGTATGCAGGGTAATCTGCCGCCGGAAGCACAGGAGAAGATCGAGGAGCTCCAGGACCTGCAGGAGCAGGCCCAGCAGCTCGCCGAGCAGAAGCAGTCCACGCAGTCCTCGCTGACGGAGGCGTCGGCCGCGCTGGACGCGATGGAGGAGATCGACGAGGACGCCACCATGTACCGCGAGGTCGGCGAGGTCCTCGTCGAGACCGACTACGACACCGCCTACGACGACCTCGACGAGAAGGTCGACACCCTGGAGATGCGCGCCGAGCGCTTCGACTCCCAGGAGACGAAAGTGCAAGAGCAGTTCGAGGAGCTCCAGCAGGAGCTCCAGCAGATGCTGCAGGGCGGCGCGGGCGGCGGCCCGGCGGGCATGGGCCCCGGCGGCCCGGGCGCCGGCGGCGCGTAAGCCGTGAGCGACGAGCGGCACGAGCCGACCGACGAGGCGGTCGTCGCGACCGCCTCTCGGGCCGCCGAGGGACTCGTGCTCGACCGCTACCGACAGTCGGAGCTGCGTGACTTCGACGTGACGGTCACGTTCGAGGACGGCGTGCTCGACGTGGACGTGTATGTCAACCCGCCGACGGACCCCGACGTGGACCCCGAGCGGGTGGCCGACGAGGCCGCTCGCGCGGCCCGCGACGCCGTCGACGAGCTGTTCGACGAGGCGTAACCCGCCGACTCTTGCCTCGACGTATCGAACACCCGACAGCATCGTTCACGTGCAATGCCATGGTATGTGCGGCCACACCGACGAGGGCAGGGAGTGGCAGACGGCACCTGGAAGGACACCCCGTCTGCTGTCATGTCTGTTCCCACTGCGGCGCGAGCGAGCGGCGTGTGTTGCAGCTCGACGACCGGGTTCGAGGGCGTCGTAATCTGGACCCCCCGGCCCCGCCGCCGTCGGCGTCCGTCATGGAAAGCCTTAGGCTCGCGCACTCTCCTTCTCCGCCGTGCAACCGGCTGGAGGCTCACCGTCCCGCGGCGCGCTGCTGATCACCGTCGACTCGCTGCGTGCGGACGCGCTCGGCCCCCACACGCCGACGCTGCGCGGGCTGGCGCGCCGCGGCACCGCCTTCGAGACGGCGATCGCCGGCGGCAACTGGACGCCGTTCTCGTTCCCGGACCTGCTGGGCGCCCGCCCGGTGTTCGCCGACGCGTCGACGCCCGGGCCGGCGACGGACCCGACGCTGGCGGAGGCGCTGTCGGCCGCGGGCGTCCGCACCGCCGGCGTCAACGCGGGCAACGGCTTCCTCACCGCCCACTACGGCTACGACCGCGGCTTCGACGAGTTCGAGTCGTTCCTCGACGGCGCGCGCACGCCCGTCGGCCGCTTCCTCACGACCCACCCGACGGTTAACGGCTGGGTGCAGTACTTCGGCTGGCCGCTGGGCAACGCCGCCGCGAAGCTGCGCGGGCGCGAGCGCCGCCACGCCGTCGACACCTCCCACCTCCACGCGCTGGAGCGGGAGGCGTTCGACACCGTCGACTCCGTCGCCGCCGACGAGGAGCCGTTCTTTCTGTGGATCCACTACATGGACGCCCACACGCCGTACGTCCCGGCGCCGCGACACGTCCGCGCGGTCACCGACGGCGAGGTCGGCTCGCTGCAGACCCTCCTGGGCCACCTCCGCGCGGGCCTCGGCAGGGAGGTGAGCGACGACACGCTGCGCACGCTGCGCGCGCTGTACGACGCCTCCGTCCGCCAGATCGACGAGTCGGTCGAGCGGGTGCTGGAGGAGCTGGAGGCGGCCGGGCTGCGCGAGGAGACGACGGTCGTACTCGCGGGCGACCACGGTGAGGAGTTCCTCGAACACGGCCACCTCGCCCACTACCCGAAGCTGTACGACGAACTCGTCCGCGTCCCCCTCGTCGTCGACCACCCCGGCGCGCCCGCCCGTCGGGAGCCGGCGCCCGTCCCCCTCCGCGACGTGCCGCCGACCGTCTGTGCGGCGCTCGGGGTCGAGCCGCCGGCGGCGTTCGCCGGCGAGAGCCTCCTCCCGACAGTCGCGGACGCCGAGCCGCCCGACCGCGGCCCCGTCACCTCGCTTGCGGTCCGTGGGGAGTCGGTGACGAGCCAGCCGATCCCCCGCCGGCTCGGCGACGGGACGCCGCTGGTGGCCGCGCGCACGAGTCGGTGGAGCTACCTCCGCGGCGGCGACGGCCAGGTCCGCGTGTTCGACCGCGACGCCGACCCCGGCGAGACGGAGCCGGTCGACCGCTCGGCGGTGCCGGAGGCGACGCGCGCCGAACTGCGGCGAGCGACGGAGGACCGCCTCGCCCTCCTGTCGGACGGCTCGGCCGCCGGCAACGGAAACGCCGACGCCGAGGACGGGGACGGAGCCGAGGCGGCACCGGACGCGATCGAGCGCCGACTGGAGGCGCTGGGCTATCGCTGACGGAGGCGTCGGCCGACGGGCGGACGACCGGACGGCTACGCGTCGCCCGGCGTCCGGTCGCCGTCGTTCAGGATCCGGTCGACGATCTCGCCGATGTCCGGCCGGCGGCGGGACGGCGAGTCGTCCTCTGTCGGGTCGTACGGATGTATCGGCATCGTTTCACCCGTCCGAACGGTACGTGCCGACGACACAAAACGGCGGCGACGGGGTAGATTTCACGCGCGCCGATCCGAACGTATTAGTGAGAACCCGGCACAGGTCGCGTATGGTCGAGGCGTTCGCCGTAGCCAGCGGGAAGGGTGGGACCGGGAAGACCACCACCACGCTCGCGGTCGGGATGGCGCTCTCGGAGCGGCACGATGTCACCGTCGTCGACGCCGACACGGGGATGGCGAACCTCCTGTTTCACGCCGGCCTCGCGGACGCCCCCGTCACGCTGCAGGACCTGCTCGTGCCGGAGGGGTCCGCCCCGGACGCCGCCGTCGACGTCGCCGACGCGACGTACGACCGGTACGGGATGCGGGTCGTCCCCTGCGGCACCAGCCTCGCGGCGTTCGAGCGGTCCGACCCCGCCCGGCTCCGGGCGGTCGTCGCCGAACTCGCCGCAGACACGGACGTGCTGCTGCTCGACTCGCCGGCGACGCTGGCCTCGAAGTCGGCGGTGTTGCCGATCGTGCTCGCCGACCGCGTCGTCGTCGTCACCCAGCCCACGATCCCGGCGCTGTCGGACGCGCTGAAGGTCCAGGAGTACGCCGGCTCCTACGGCACCGGCGTCGCGGGCGTCCTGTTCAACAAGGTGCGCGGCGACCTCGGCGCCGTCGACGAGCGGGCGGAGCGCTACTTCGAGGGGCCGACGCTCGGCGCC
>PXRU01000012.1:0-37355 GCA_003020945.1 Halobacteriales archaeon QS_6_71_20 | reverse complement strand
CGGGCCGCCGGCGACGTGGCCGACCGCTTCCGCAGCGCCGTCGTCCCGGACCGGCCATGACCGACCTCCCGGCCGCGCCCGTGCCGCTTGCGACGGGTCGACTCGACCGCGGGGAGCTGGTCCGTGCCCGCGTCGCCACCGCCTTCGCGGACCCGCTCGCGGCGGCGCTCGACGACGGCCTCTCCGGCTACCTCCGCGTCGAGCCCGGCGAGGCGCTGCTGGGCGGCGACGGCGCGGCGGCGGTGATCACCCTCGACGACGGCGTGCCGGTGCTCGCGTACGACGGCAGCGGGGACGCCGACGGCCCGGCCGCGCTCGCGGCGCTGTCGGGCGCCGAGCCCGCCCGGGTCGAGAGCTACCGCCTCCCCGACCGGGCGCTGGCGTCGCTGCACGGCGCCGACGCGGACGACGCCGACCCCGTCGCGCCGTTCCGGGTCGCGCCGGACGCGCCGGCCCGCGAACTCGCCGACGCCGACGCGCTCGCGGCCCGCACCCGGGAGGCGGCCGACGACGACCGGCGCCGGCCGGGCGGCGACCACGGCGCGCTCGCGGCGTTTCTCGCCGACGAGGAGCGCGTGGAGGCGGTCCGGGCCGAGGCCCGGGCGGAGGCGGAGGCCCGCGCCGCCGAGTGGGGGCTGACCGACCACCTGGAGGAGTGATCGGCGCCGAGGAGCCGGCGGACCGACCGCCCGACGCGGACCGGGACAGCTACGGGACCCCGGCGTCTCCGAGGGGTCGTGACGCTGCTTCGACTGCTGGCCGCCGGGGACGTCGCCGACTTCGCCGACTGGTTCCGCGCGGGCGCCGAGTACGCCGACCGCGTCGCCGACGGGATGGGGTTCGACCGCGCCGGCGTCGGGGCCGACGGCGCCGACCCGCTCGCGGAGCCGGACGCGACGGTCGCGGCGCTGCGCGCCGGGGAGACGGCGCTGTCGCCGGGGACGGCGCGGGTCGTCGCCGCGACGTACCTCGGCGACGCCGAGTTCGGACCGCCGTTCCTCGCGTACACGCCGCGGTGGTACCGCCTCGCGCTCGCGGGCCCCGTCGCTCTGGCCCGCCGGCGGCTCCGCCGGGTCGCGGCGCCGTTCCTCGCGCGGGCACCGGAGGGCGAGGACCGACCGGTCGAGCCGTCGTTCTCGCGGCCGGCGGAGCTGACCGTCGGCGCCGACGCGGTCCGGGCGGTCCGCGACGCCGGCGGGCGCGAGGCGTTCGAGGCGTCGTTCCTGCTGGCGGACGCGGTGCTGCACACGGAGTGGTTCGCGGACGTGGCCCGCGCCGCGGGGGTCGCCGTCCCCGCGACGCTCGTCGAGCGCACCCGTCGGGAGTCGGCGGCGTACTACGCGGGCCGGCGCGACTCGCTGTCGTCGGACGTGCGTCGGTTCCAGCGGCTCCTGTTCGCCGACGACGCGTGGGTCCGGGACGTGAACGCGAGCTACCGGCTGAACTCCGCGCTGTTCGGCGCATGGGAGCGGATCCTCAGGGAGGAGCGGCGACGGCTCGGCCGCCTCGGCCGCGACGGCGGGGGAGAGTGAGCCGCGGCGTCGGCTGCGACGGGGCGTCAGCGGTCGTCGGTCGGGGCGGCCGCCGAGCGGTCGACGGCGTGGCCCCGTCCGAGCACGAGCGCGGCCGCGTGGGCGGCCAACAGCGCCGCCAGCAGCGTGGGTCGGTCGGTCGCGGTGCCGGCGGCGACCATCGGGAGGTACGTCAGCGGGAGCAGCGCGGCCAGCCAGAACGCCGCGGCGCGGCCGCCGCGGGCGAACAGGCGGGCGGCGCCGGTCGCGTACCCCGCGACGTGCGAGCGGAGGCGGTCGGGGTCGAGGCGGTCGTCGACGACGGGGGCGGAGGGTGTTCGGTCGGTGGTGGACATAGGGCGAGCGTACTTTCACAACCGACCCGGGGCCACGTATAAGGGGAACACCGTTGGGGACGGTTCGCTCCGTTCACGGGGAGTTCACGACCCTTTCGCGATCCGATCGCACCCGGTCCCCCAGTTCACGACCGTTCGAGAGGCGGCGAGATAGTTTACGAACCGCTCTCGGTCCGTTTCGGCTATACGTCGCCTCTCCCGGTCGACTCACCCGCCGAACCGGCGAGCACCGTCGCCGGTCGCCGACCGAGGCGTCACGGTCGACGGCACGTTCCCCGTTCGGTCACGCGCGCAGTCGGTCCGCCGGTCCTCGCGGCGGGATTCCGCCCGGCCCCGGTCGGACCGGTTCCCCGAGGGGAAACGGCTTTCGAGGGGGCGGCCGACGGCCCGACCATGCGCGACATCGACGGCGACGCGGTGGCGATCACGGGCGCGAGTTCGGGCATCGGCGCGGCGACGGCGCGGACGCTCGCGGCCGCCGGCGCGGACCTCGCGCTCGGCGCCCGTCGGGAGGAGCGGCTGGCCGATCTGGCCGCGGAACTGCGCGACGAACACGGCGTGACCGTCGAGGCGATCCCCGTCGACGTGACCGATAGCGACCGGGTCGACGGGTTCATCGCGGCCGCGGTCGACGCGCTCGGCGGGCTCGACGGCCTCGTGGCCAACGCCGGGATCGGTCTCGCGGGCGACGTGGGGTCGATGCCCGACGAGGACTACCGCGCGATGATGGACGTCAACACCGACGGGGCGTTCTACGCCGCCCGGGCGGCGCTGCCCCACCTCCGGGAGTCGGCCGGGACGCTCGTGTTCGTCGCCAGCTTCGCCGGCGAGTACCCCCGGCCCGGCAACCCCGTGTACGCCGCGACCAAGTGGTGGGTGCGCGGCTTCGCCCACAGCCTGGAGGGGTCGGTCGGCGAGGACGGCGTCGCCGTCAGCGTCGTCAACCCCACAGAGGTGCGCACCGAGTTCGCCTCCGAACAGGGGGAATCGTTCGAGGAGCGGTTCGACGAGGGAGAGGTCACCGACCCGACGGCGATCGCCGACGGGATCCGGTTCTGTCTCTCCCAGGAGGGGACCGACACCGTGAGCGAACTCGACCTCTACCGTCGCGACAAGTTCTCCGGCTGGTAGCGACCGCCGGCCGCCGACCGCCGCACCCCCGGCGACGTCGACCGCGTCGGCGCGACATCGCTCCCGGCGTCGCGACACCGGCATACGTCTCATCCGCTCGATACGAACAACTGTTAACTGTTGTCACGACTACCCCTCGCATGGGTGAAACCCGATGTGCCATTTCGGTAGCCACCGATCCGAGCGCGA
The DNA here is from genome assembly GCA_003020945.1 of Halobacteriales archaeon QS_6_71_20. Classification (GTDB taxonomy): domain Archaea; phylum Halobacteriota; class Halobacteria; order Halobacteriales; family Haloferacaceae; genus Halobaculum. The sequence goes on along the minus strand of PXRU01000012.1, from coordinate 34,168 downwards.
GTACGAGTTCACGACGGAGACCGAGGAAGAGCCGGACGACGATGTCGAGTTCGAGGAGACGCACGAGCCGGCCGAGGACGTGGAAATCGTCGCGGACGGCGGCGACGAGTAACGCGCCCGCCCGCGTCGCGGTCGCGACGACGGTCCCGCAGACGCCGAGTTCTTTTCGCGGTCCGAGCGACCCCGCGCAGCGCCGCGTCGGCCCTCGCGGTCGTCGGTCGGACGCTCGCTCGCGGTCGTCGCCCGGCCGCGTGGCGTTCATCACCCGGTCGCCGAGTGATCGGGTATGAACGCGGCCGACGACACCCCCCGGCTGGTCGAGTGTAGCACCTGCGGCAACGTCGGCCTGGGGACCGGCGAGATCAGGTGTTGTGAGTCGCCGATGGAGCCGCTCGACGCCACGCCGAGCGCGCACGGGGAGTCGGGCGAGCCGTTCGCCGAGCCGGAGCTCGACGAGCTCCTCAGGGCGGTATACGGGATGTCGTCGGCGGAGCTGGACGTCTGTCTGTGCGTGATGGAGGGCGGCACGCTCACGGTGGCGGAGCTGACCGAGCGCGTCGACTACGACCGCAGCGTCGTCGCGCGCCACCTCAACCACCTCGCGGCGCTGGGCGTCGTCGAGAAGCGCCGGCAGATCCTCGACCGCGGCGGCGACGTGTACGTGTACACGCCCGAGTCGCCGGCGACGGTCCGGCGACGGTTCCGGGAGTCGTTCCTCCGGTGGGCCGCGGCGGCGGCGGCGCGGATCGACGACCTCAGCCGCGAGAAGGGGGAGGGGATCGCCGAGTCGGAGTCGGCGACCCAGTGGACCGTGTTCAGGGACGGGTAGTCGGCAGCGCCGGGCGACGCGAGCGGCGGCGGCGCGCCGGAGGTCCGCCCCGACTACACTGGCGGGCGAGCCGACGGCGCTCAGCCACACGGGCATGACCAACGCCGCGAACACCGCCCACGTGGCGACGCCCCACGCGACGCCGAGGCCGACGGCCCGCCCCGTCGACTCGACGCCGGCCACGCCGGCGATCCCGGCGAAGACGACGCCCAACACGGCGCCGTGGGAGACGTGGACGACCATCCCCGCTCCCGGGCTCGCCGGCGGGGCGAGCCCGTATAACGATGGGATCGCCACCGCGAGCGTCGCCGCGTTCATCGCGAGCACCAGCGCGCCCATCGCGAGACCGCCGGCGACGCCGCCGAGGACGCCGGCACGCCAGTTCCCGGGCCCCTGTTCCGTCTCGCGTGTCGTCTCGGTCGTGGTCGACATGCGTCTCCGGGTTCAGGTCCCCACAGCAACACTCCGCGCCGGTCGTTCGGTCGGGGAACGAGTCGGCGACGGAGTTATATATTGGAACTCGGAGCAGCCCTCAGGGGGTCTGTGCGTTCCGGCGGCTCCCGGGCGGACGGCGACTCGAAGAAACGGCAAAGACCGGGGTGCGACCGGCGGCGGTCTCAGAACGTGATGACCTCGTAGCCGTCGGCAACGAGGCTGCGGATGCTCGGGTGGCCGTCGTGGTCGTCGAGCTGGACGACGCCGGCGTCGTCGATCGCCTCGTCGACGCCGAACGCGTCGGCGCAGTAGTCACACGCCGAGGCCTCGTCGCGCACCGCCCGGTAGAGCTCGTGGTAGTCGCTGTCCTCGTCCTCCAGTTCGGGGATCCACTGCGTCCCCGCGCCGTCGAAGACGAGCTCCAGTTCGTCCTCCTCGTTCCGGGCGAACTCCTTGGCCGTCTCCAGCCCGTTCACGATCCGCCCGAGGTTCTCGTGCCCTTCCGTGCCCGCCAGGACGATGACTGCCGCTTTCGTCATTACGCCCCGACGTACGGCGGCGGGAGGCATAACGGATGCGTGGGAGTGCGGAGCCGACACGCTCGGGCCGTACGTTTATACGATTCCTCCGTCACACCGAGGTTCAGCGTGTTCGTGTTCGGCTGTCGCCCCGTCCGATTTCGAAACCCGCCGATGAAGCAATACGGCAAGGACACTTATTAACCTGTGTCACTAATTACCACACGTGATGTCATCCGAGTGTTCGATCTGGCGTGCCTGCACCGGCGGCGAGGCGGCCGTACGCGCGAGCGACGTCTCTCCGCCGCGATCGTTCCGCAATCGGGCGGTCTGTCGGGCGTGTCTCGACGCGCTCGAGGCGGACCCCACCGTCGATATCGAGGTCGGCGATCGGCTGTCGACGATGTCGGCCTGATCCCCGCGGAGCGCGTCCCCGGGCCCGTCGCCGGCCTCGACCTCGGCCGTAAGCTATATGCAACCAATCGGGTTTCATATGACTTCGGCTCGAAGCCCGATCGCATGTCAGCTACAGCCGAGCTATCGGTCGGATCGATCCCGATTCAGGTGACACAGTCGGAGGTGTTCTCGCAGATCCAGGGCGACCTCCTGCTCAGCTCCTCGCTGTGGGCGAACATCGCGCTGGCCGGACTCTCGATCCTCCTGTTCGTGTACATGGGTCGACGGGTGACGTCGCCGCGGGCGAGGCTGATCTGGGGCGCGACGCTGATGATCCCACTGGTGTCGGTCTCCAGCTACACCGGGCTGGTCTCCGGGCTCACGGTCGGGCTGATCGAGATGCCGGCCGGCCACGCGCTGGCCGGCGAGGAGGTGTTGAGCCAGTGGGGCCGGTATCTCACGTGGGCGCTGTCGACGCCGATGATCCTGCTCGCGCTCGGCATGCTGGCCGACGTCGACTTCGGGAGTCTGTTCACGGTGATCGCCGCCGACATCGGGATGTGCGTCACGGGCCTGGCGGCCGCGCTGGTCACCTCGTCGTACCTGCTCCGCTGGGTGTTCTACGGGATCAGCTGTGCGTTCTTCCTCGTCGTCCTCTACGCCCTGTTGACGGAGTGGTCCGCCGCCGCGACCGCGGCCGGAACCGGCGAGATCTTCGACACGCTGCGCGTGCTGACGGTCGTCCTCTGGCTGGGGTATCCCGTCGTGTGGGCGGTCGGCGTCGAGGGGCTGGCGCTCGTGCAGTCGGTCGGCCTCACCTCGTGGGCGTACTCCGCGCTCGACATCTTCGCGAAGTACGTGTTCTCGTTCCTGCTGCTGCGGTGGGTCGCCGACAACGAACGCGCCGTCGCCGGCGCCGGGTCGACCGCGGGCGCCGCACCCGCCGACGACTGAGCCGGACGCGGCGGACGCGTTCGCCCCGTCCCCTCTCACCTCGCACCGACCGCGGGGCCCTCCCGCCGATCCGGCCGAAGTTTGTACGGAGTTCGAACGGATCCGGGCCGGAGTTCGACCAATCTCTATGAGTGGCGCCGCCGTGCGACGGCATATGCAACCTCTATCGCGACGCTCGACAACGACACGACCTCCGGCCCGTCGGCGGCCGACGGGCGGCTCGACCGACGGACTAGAGGCGGGCCGGTGACGGACGCCGTTGGGGGCCACGCCTACGCCGGCACCCGGGGGATCGACCGCGTCGAGGTGTCGGTCGACGGCGGCGACACCTGGAGCGACGCCGACCTCTCCGAGTCGCTGCCGGGCGACGACGTGTGGCGGCAGTGGGTCCGGCGGTACGACCCGCCGGAGGGGGAACACGAGGTGGTCGTCCGAGCGGTCGACGGCACCGGGACGCTGCAGCCGGCCGAGGAGCCCGACGCGTTCCCCAGCGGCCCCTCCGGCTGGGTGAAACGGACCGTCCGACCGTGACCGCGCGGTCGAAGCCCGCGCGGGCGACCCGGTCGACGCCACTGCACTGCTCCCGCCCGTTCGGGAACCACTTATGCCGACGCCGCCGAGCGACACGGAACGAACAGATGGAGAAGGCGCTGTGGTATCTGCTGGCGGGCACGCGGGGCGGGGAGAACCGGACGCGGATCGTCGGGCTCCTCGACGAGCGGCCGCGCAACGCCAACCGCATCGCCGACGAACTCGACGTGGACTACAACACCGCGCGCCACCACCTCGACATGCTGATCGACCACGACGTCGTCGAGGCCGGCGGCGGCGACTACGGGAAGCTGTACTTCCTCACCGACCGGTTCGAGCGCCACCGCGAGGCGTTCGAGCGGATCACCGAACAGGTCGACGTCGGCGGAACCGAGACCGGGTTCGGCGCGGACCGGGACGCGGACGCACGGCCGGAACGCCGCGAGACGACCGACGTCCGGACGGACGCCGACCCCGACATCACCGACTGACCATGACCGGAATGACACCGATGATGACCGCCGCGAGCGCCCTTTCGGGGCTGAACGTCGTCCTGTTGATCGCCCTTCTCGTCGTCTGGGGACGCAACTACCGCACGTTCCGCACGCGGCTCACGCTGGGGCTGATCGGCTTCGCGCTCGTGCTGCTCGTGGAGAACGCCGTCGCCCTGTTCTTCTTCTTCGATATGGGGATGTTGTACGCGGGGTCGACGGCCGTGCAGTCGACCGTGCTGGCGATGCGGGCGCTCCAGTGCGTCGCGCTGTCGTCGCTCACGGTCGTCACGGTCCGGTGAGACGGGGGCGTCCCCCGAGACTCACCGCCGCGGTCCCGTCTCACTCGGGTCGATCGGCGCCGTTCCCGTACCGGGCGACCGTCGGCGGCCCGCTTCGCGACGAACCGGACGCGCACGTCGCCGTCGGTCCCGCCGAGCGCCGTGTCGACTCCGGCGCCGTCGACGGGGAAGACGCACGTCCGCCGCCGGTCCGTCGATGGTGAGCGCCGAGTTCAGGCACTCCCGGCAGTCGAACCCCCGGTCGCGGCGGTCGGCGGCGTCCGTCGTCCCGTCGCTCGGCTGTTCCTCTCCCGTCCGCACCGGGTCCTCGTCGTCGGTGTGGAACGGACACGGCATGCTCTGACGCCCTCCGTGGGACCGCTGGGCTCGTCCCGTGTCATTGTCAGCTACTGACCAGCTTGCTCGTCTCCTGAGCAGGCCCGTGACGACCGCGTATTTTTGTGTTCCAGGCTCATAGTGCGACTTACATGAGCGTCGAGAACGACGCCGACACGGAGGCGGAAGCGACACAGAACTGGCCGGAACTCGTCGCCCGGGTGTACGACGAGATCGACGCCGGCGGCTCCCAGACGATCCGCTTCACCGACATGGACGTCCACGTCCCGAGCCGGACCGGCGAGGACGCCGACCGGGCCCACTGGACGCTCGACGGCGACGTCGAACTGAACCCCCGGGACTGAGCCGACCCCCCGCGTTCCGGGCCGGTTCCGTCGACACTTGCGCGAGGAGGCGCGACCGAACACTCTCCAGCGACGGCCGGGGCGTCGGCTGCCGCATCTCCGTATGCTCGCGGGGGGCGACCTCGGCGGCGGAGTCGTCGCCTTCCGGCCGCCGGCATCGCTCCCCGAACGCCGCGACCCGCTCCTCGGCGTCGCGATCGGCCGCGAGCGCGCCTCGTCGGTCGACCCGGGGACCGCCGACGCGTCGACGAGCCGGTCCGGCGTGTCGCTGACCTCGCGAACGAGCTCGGCGGTCCGAATGAGCCGGTCGACCGCCGCCGTTCGGTCGCTCCCGGACGCGACGCTCCGATCGATCGCTCAGCGCCACCCGTCGCCGAGCCGCCCGAGCGCGGCGACCGTCGCCGCCGAGACCGCTGCCCCGGCGGCGAGCGAGCGCCACGGCACCGCCGGACCCGCGGGCGGCCACGATCCCGGGTCGCTCCCGTCGAACGCCCGGTTCTCGAACACGACGAGCTGTTCGCCGCGGTACACCACCGCGAGGTCGGACTGCTCGTACAGGTAGCCGTAGCGCTCGTGGTCGGCCGTCCGCGAGAGAACGACGTACTTCACGCCGAGCGGGGCGACGCGGCGGCCGAACCCCGCCTCGGGCGGCGACTCCAGCAGTTCGCCGAGCCGCCGGTGGGTGGGGTCGGTCGCCTGGCTCCCGACGCCCAGGTCCGGGTCGCGGCTCGCGACCACCTCGGGGCCGAAGAACAGCGGCGCGGGCGAGGCGACGGTGCCGCCGGCCCAGTCGTAGCGGAGGTACTGGTGCCACGGGAGATAGAGGACGCGGTACTCGCCGTCGTCGCGGTCGAGGCGGTCGTCGACGGCGTGCCAGTCGTCGGGGTACTCCGTCGGCTGGAACCCGCCCGAGAACCCGGCGACCATCGGGACCGTGTACGCCAGCGGGACCGAGAGGACGAGCACGACGAACAGCGCGACGACCGGGCGGGCGCGGCCGGGGGCGGTCCCCCGGTCCGCCAGGACGGCGTCGACGTCCGCGCGCAGACGGTCGACGCCGCGGGCGCCCAGGAGGGCGTACGCGAGCGCCAGCAGCGCGACGAACTTTCCGGCCTCGCGCATCCCCGCCCCGACCGGCATCGCGGCGAGGGCGCGAAACAGCGGGGCGACGGCCGGCACCGCGACGCCGACCCCGAGCACTCCGCCGGCGACCGCACAGCCCGCCAGACCGTATGCGAGCGGGTCGCCGTCGTCGATCAGGCCGTACACCGCGACCGTGACTAAGGCGAGGAAGCAGCCGAACACCGCCCACAGCGGCACCACGTCGAACGGATAGAGGTACCCGCCGCGCCAGAAGCCGTACAGCATGCTCACCGACAGGGGGACGTCGCCCAGCACGCTCCCCCGAGGGGAGTACGCGACCAGGTCCGCCGTCCCCACCGTCGAGAGCTGTGAGCCGCCCGCCAGCAGGGCCGTCGCCGCCGGCAGCAGCCAGTAGGCGTTGGCGCCGACCGCGAGCGCACAGAACCGGCCGGCACGGGCGAGCGCCCGACGGCCGGCCGTCGGCAGCGTCGCCAGCAGCGTCGTGCCCCCGGCGAGGGCCGCGAGGACGGCCGCGTGGGGGTCGAACACCGCGACCAGCGTCACCCACGCCAGCGCCCGCGTCGGCCGGTCGCGCTCGCCCGCGACGTACGCGTGGAACGCGACGACCGCGAGCGGGAGGACCGCGTACCCCAGGACGAAATACCACTGGCCGGCGAGGAGCCGAACGTAGACGAACGGGTTGACCGCGTACAACAGCCCGGCGAACAGCCGCGCCTCGAACCGCCCGCCGTCATCGCCGGCCGTTCCGGCATCGAGCGCGGTCGTCGCCGCGGCGTAGCCGGCGTAGCCGGCGCCGGCGACGGCGCCGAGAAACACCGCCCGCTGGATCGTCCACGCCGGGAGCGCGAGCGCGGCGGCGTCAAGCAGCGCGACGAACGGGAGCCGCCCGTAGTACAGCGGGCCCTTCGAGTCGAGCGCGAACCGGAGGTGGGAGGCGTCGGGCGCGAACACCGCGTCGAGCTGCAGGAGGAACCCGCCGCCGAGCGTCGGGCGGAACGCGGCGACCGCGACCGCGAGAAACGCCAGCGCCGCGATCCGGTTCTCGTCCCGGCGGCTCCGCTCCACCAGGCGGGCGCGGAGCCGTCCCCACGCCGGCCGGTCGCGGCCCCGCCCCCCTCCGCCGCCGCGGCCGTCGGTCACAGTACGTCCGTCGGTTCGCGGTCGTATTCCCCTTCGGGTTCGGCGTCGCGCTCGCGGCGCCGACGGACCGCCGGGGGGACGACCAGCCCCAGGAGGGTCAGCGCCCACGCGCCGAGCCACACGCGGACCACCGCGCCCCTGAGCCCGCCGCCGGTCCAGCGCACCTCGGCGGGCGTCGTCTCGGTGAACCCGTTGGCCCACCCCTGCGCCCGGAACTGGTCGCCGGCGGGGTCGCCCGCCCAGCGCTCGTCGTAGGACGTCCGGAGGAGCGTCACCGGCGTCCGGTCGAACGAGCCGACGACCCAGTAGTCGAGGACGGTGCCCTCGGGCGTCTCGTGGGTGACGAGGCGCGCCTCGTCCGGGACGCCGGCCGGGCGCTCGTCGCCGTCGAGCAGTACGCCGGCCCCCTGCCTGAAGCGGTCGTCGAACGCCGGCTTCCCGTCGAGCGCCGTCTCGGCGTCGACGATCCGCACGTCGGCGCCGGCGGCCGCGGCCGCCTCGGGGCCGAGATTCGCCGCGACGACTGTCGCGTTCTCCGGCGGGTCGTCGCGGCCGTCCACGACGGCGCCCGGCACGCTCTCGGCGTTCGCGGTGAACCCGGTGCTCGCGGGGTAGGTGGTTCGCGCCACGCCGACCTCGCGCACCCGGATCGTCTCGGAGGCGTTCGGCTTGATCCGGACCGACAGCGTGTCGCCTTTCGCCGTCACCGTCCGCGGGAACGCCGACAGCGGGACGACCTCGCGGGCGACAAGCGAGTCGGGCGACTTCTCGCCGTCGTACCAGTACAGCGTGGCGACGCCGTCGCCGGTCGCGTCGACCCCGACGCGGTAGGGGGCGCGGTCGCGGACGTCGGTCGCCTGTGCGACCGGCAGCGGCTCCGTGTCGCCCTCGACGGACAGCTCGACCGCGCTCCCGTCGTCGCCGTTCACGAGCCGCGTCTCCCGTCCCGACTCGTCGGCGGGCGTCCACCAGCCGTCGAGCCCCTCCTCGAAGGAGGGGTTGGCGAGGCGGTTCTCGCCGACCGTCTCGACGTCGGTCTCCGTCGGGTAGACGACCGCATGGAGTCCCCGCTTCTCGACGGTTCGCCCCCGCTCGATGTCGCCGGTCAGCCGGTAGACGGTGAACCCGCCAGTCTCGAACGCGAGTTCGTACGCCGAGGAGTCGGCGAACCGGGACCGGAACGCCGAGGGGTCGCCGAACAGCCACGGCGACCCCCACTTCGACCGCACGCGCGGGGCGCCGGCGCCGTAGTCGTCCGGCGGGTCGGACTCGACGACGACGTAGCGTACGCCGAGGTCGCGGAGGCGGCCGTCGACCGGCTCGCCGGCCGCCAGGTCCTCGAACACACCCGTCACGTACCCGGCGTTCGGGATCCCCTGGGCGACCCCGCCGCTCTTGACGCCGACGTGGCTCGGGTGGACGTCGCGCAGGCGGAGCTGGGTCGTGTAGCCGTACGGCACCCACAGCGCCCGGCCGTCCAGTTCCCCGGCGACCTCGTCGTACCCCTCGGGGACGGCGTACTCGTCGCCGCGGCTCTCCTGGAGGCCGTACGCGCCCGCGGCGGGCATCGCGTACGCGAGCAGCGACAGCACCAACAGTCCGACGAGAGCGCCCCGGAGCAGGGGATCGCCCGCGGCGGTCGCCCGGGAGCGGGCCGCGTCGAGGTCGATGTCCCCGAGCGGCGAGGCGTCCGCGGTCGACGTGCGGGTCAACAGCGTCTCCACCCCGGCGCCGAACAGCACGCTGAGCGAGAGCAGCATCGGGTACTGGAGCTTCACCGGGTTCCGCACCGTCAGCAGCAGCGGGACGTGCTCGAACAGCGGGTAGGTGATCCCCATCCCGGTGAGGACGATGAACGCCCAACAGCAGCCCGCCACCGCGTAGAACACCCTGAACCGCTCGCGGCCGACGGCCAGCAGCGCGACCGCGGGTACGACGAGCCCGACGACCATCATCGGGTCCGTGTTGTAGCCCAGTTCGTTCATCGCGATCGTGCCGTGGTTGCCCGCCAGCCGGAGGACGGCAAGCGGCTCGGCCGTCGCGTAGTTCCACCGCAGCGTGTCCCACAGCACCGCGGTCCCGGCGTCCCCGTCGGTCACCCGCTGGAGGATGTGGTGGACGTTCGGGAGCGACAGCACGACGCCCAGCCCGCCGGCCGCAACGAACTGCGCCAGCTTCCGCGGCTCGCGCCGCGCCCGGTAGGCGAAGCGGGCGGCGAACGGGGCGACCATCCAGAACACGAGCCACGGGACGACCGCCGTCGCCCCGAACACGACGCCGACCTTCAGCGCCGCCCGCCAGCCGCCGCCGTCGTCGACGGCGTACAGATAATGGAGGACCAGCGGGAACCCGACGTAGCCGATCAGCTCGCTCACGCCGCCGTTGACGAACTCGGCGATCGTCAGCGGGTTGATCGCGTAGAGCCCGGCCGCCAGCAGCCGGGCGCTCGGCCGCTCGACGAACCGGCCGGAGAACAGGAGGAAGGCGAGAAAGCCCGCCGGCACGAGCGCGATGAAGAACGCGTTCTGCGCGAGCGCCCCGCCGAGGCTCGTCACCGCGCCGAGGTACGCCGGCATCACGTTGTACACGTACGGGAACCCCAGCCCCCCGCCGTGCCACGTGCCGAGGAACTTCTCGAACGCCCGGGCGCCGTAGTACGGGGGGAAGTCGCCGAACGCGTACAGGTCGCCGACGGCGATCCCCCGGAGGAGGAAGCCGTACACGAGCGCGAAACAGGCGACTCCGACGGCGTACGTCGCCCTCGTGGCGTCGAGCCCGTACCGCTCCCACGGCGCGTCGTCCGGCGACATCAGCGGCTCCCTAATCCGAGGCGCGTTCGGTCGGTCGGCCGTCCGGCGGTCGGGTCGGCGCGGCCGCGGGGACGACTCCGCCTCCGGGATCGGGAGCGTGTGGGCGCGGTCGCCGGCGCGGCCTCACACATAGCCGAGGTCCTCTAGGCGCCGTCGAGCCATGCCGGAGACGTGGCGTTCGGGGTGGGTCCCGTCCGGCCACGCCGGCAGCGCGTCGTACAGCCGGCGGCGCACGTCCGGCGGGAGTTCGGCCTCCGCGGCGGCGCCGTCGCCGTCCGCCGGCAGCCGGAAGCCGACGGCGGCGTCGTCGCCGCGCGAGACGACGAGCTTCCACCCGTCGAGGTAGGCGGCCTTCCTCTCGTGGCCGTAGCGGGCGGCCTCGACCAGCGGGACCCGGTCCTCGGGGACGCCGTCGGTCAGCGGGACGCCGGTCGCGGGGAGGGCGTCCGCGTGGCCGAGCGCGTCCAGCAGCGTCGGCGCGACGTCGACCAGCGAGGCGGGGCCGCCCCCGGCGTCGACGTCGAGCCCCTCGGCGACCAGCGGCACGCGGGCGACCGCTTCGAACGGCGTGCCGCCGTGGTCGATGCCATAGGCCGGCCGGGAGTCGACGAACGTCCGCGCGTCGAGCGCCGACCGCTCCCACAGCGCCTCGCCGTGGTCGCCGGTCACGAGCAGCGCGACGTCCGCGGGAAGCGCCGTCCGGAGCGCCGCCAGGCGGTCGTCGACGTGGGCGGCGGCCGCCCGGTAGAGCCGCCGCCGGTGCTCGCGGTAGCGCTCCCCCTCGGGGCCGACGTCGGGCGTCTCCCGGAAGCGCCACCGACGGATCCCCTCGATCGAGTCGTCGACGTCGTACCGGTTCCAGCACTCGGCCGGCGGGTCGACCGGCTCGTGGAGGTCCGCGAGATGGAGGTACGAGAACGTCCGCCCGTCGCGGCGTCGGTCGAGCCAGTCGCGGAAGTCGTCCAGCACCGTCTCCGCGGGCGCGTCGTCGTACACCCGGTGGGTGGCGAACCGCCCCCCGAGCGCGAAGAAGGGCATGTGGAACGCGAACCCGCCGTACGTCTCGTAGCCGGCCGACGCGAACGCCTCCGGCAGGGTGCGGTCGGCGTCGGGCAGCGTCGGCGGGATCACCAGGTCCGTCGCCCCGCGGTCGGCGTCGTCCGAGCGGCGCATCGACCCGTGTTCGTGGGGGTACCGCCCGGTGACGAGCGAGGTCACCGCCGGGAACGTCCACGGCGACGGCGTCAGCGCCGTCCCCGCGCGGCGGGCCGCCATGAACGGCGTCGTCTCGGGATCGACCGCGTCCGCCCGGAGCGCGTCGACGACGACACAGACCACGTGCCGCGGCGCGTCGGGCGCGGGCGTGCGCGACTCGAACGACGCGGCGCGCCGGCGGAACGACCGGTCGGCGCGGACCCGCTGGACGTGGTTGTACGGCACCGCGAGGAGCCGCTTCACGCCGCACGGGAGCCGCTGAACCAGCTCCCGCGTCACGTCGTCGAGCACGGAGTCGCGGTCCGCGTCGGGCGCGGCCGTCGGCTCGCTCCCCGCCGCCGGGTCGTTCGACCCCGTCACGCCTCCTCACCCCCGGCGGTCGCCGTCGACGGGTCCGCGAGGAGTTCGAGCATCCGGTCGGTCGTCTCGGCCATCGTCACCCGGTCGCCGGCGGCGGCGTTGGCGCGGGCGAGCGCCTCCAGCCGCTCGGGCTCCGCCCACAGGTCGACGACCCGGTCGGCCAGCGCCGTCGGCGAGCCCGGCTCGACGAACGCGGCGTCGCCGCCGGTCTCGACCGTCGAGGTGCACATTCCGTCGGTCTCGAAGGCGACGACGGGCTTCCCGTACGACTTCGCCAGCTGGAACACGCCGCTGACGCCGGTGCAGGTGTGGTACGGCATCAGGACGGCCGTCGCCTCGTGCCAGACGTCGTCGAGGTCGTCCTCGTCGACGTAGCCGGTGAACGTGACGCCGGGCTCGTCGCCGAAACGTGACTCCAGCCGCTCGCGGTGGTCAGGGTGGTCCGGGTGGGAGCCGCCGGCGATCACGAGTTCGGCGTCGGGCACCGCCTCGCGGACCTCGGCGAACGCCTCGACGGTCGTCTCGACGTCCTTCGTCGGGCCGAGGAAGCCGAACACGAGCAGCCGCAGCGGCGGCTCCAGCGCCCCCGTCCCGCCGTCGGTCCGCTGGAACGTCCCGTGGGGCACGTGGACGGGCTCGCCCAGCGGGTAGCGCTCGGCGACCACGTCCCGGTACTCCGCGGCCGTGACCGTCGTGGCGTCCGACAGCAGGACCAGCTGGGTCGCCGCCCGGGCGCCGACCCGTTCGAGCGCGCCGACGGTGTCGTCGACGTGGTCGTCCTCGACGACCTCCAGCAGGTCGTGCAGCGTCGTCACGACGGGGACGTTCAGCGCCGCCCGACACAGCGGCGGCAGCGCGAGCCCGAGGAACCGGTGGGCGTTCGTCGTCCCGAAGTACGTCATGTGGACGTTGAACTGGACGGCGTCGTAGTCGCCGGCCCGGAGCTCGCCGACCAGCCGCCACGCCGAGGCGACGGAGTCGCGCTCCCAGATCCGCCGCACCTCGTAGCCGCCGTACCCCTCGAACTCGGGGGCGCGCTCGGTCCGGCGCGACAGCACCGTCACCTCGACGTCCTCGCGCTCCGCGTACGACCGCGCGAGCTCCTCGCCGTACTCCGCGAGGTGGCCGCGGTTCGGGGGGTGCGAGCTCACCAGCGCGATCCGCGTCGGGTCGGCGTCGCCCGCGTCCCCGTCGCGGACGCGCTCGGCTCCCGGATCGCCCTTGTCGGCCGCGCGCCCGGCCGTCGACCCGGGGCCGCCGCCGTCGGCGACCGACCGCGGCACCGCCCCGAGGGAGCGCCGGATCCGGACCAGCGACCGCACCAGGTCGGGCACGTCGCTGCCGACGTCGACGTCGCTCTCGCCGGGGTCGTGCCACTCGATCGGGATCTCCCGGACGTCGAAGCCGCGCCGGTGGGCGTGTGCGAGCAGCTCCGTGTCGAACGCGAAGCCCGTCTCCGTCACGTCGGGCGCGACCGCCGTCCACACGTCGGCGTGAAGCGCCTTCGCGCCACACTGGAAGTCCGTGACCGGGACGCCCGTCAGGCCGCGCGCGAGCAGTCGGTAGCCGCGACCCAGCGCCCGTCGCAGCGCCGACTGGCCGCGTCGGCCGGCGTCGCCGGCGTCGCGCGACCCGGCGGCGACCGCCGTCTCGCCGCGCTCGACGGCGCGGTACAGTTCGTCGAGAGCGTCGACCGAGACGGCACCGTCGGCGTCGACGTAGCCGAGGATCTCGCCGCTCGCGACCGACAGTCCCTCCCGGAGGGCGCCGCCTTTCCCCCGGCGAGCGTCGCTGACCGAGAGGCTCACCTCGTCGGTCGCCTCGACCCGGGCGGCCGCTTCGAGCGTCCGCTCGTCCGGGTCGTCGAGACAGACGACGACCTCGTCCCAGCCCCGCGAGAGAAGGCGGTCGACGAGCGCCGTCCAGACCGCCGGCCGTTCCCGATACACCGGGACGACGACGGATCGGTCGCGTGCGTGTTCGTGCGTGGCTGCCCCGCTCGCGCGATCGACTGCAGTAGTTGTATCGCTCATAGGTCGAACACCGTTCGGAGATCGAGATCGAGCTTGACCGTCGCGAACCCGATCAGAAACAGCACCGCGTTCGACAGCATGACGATCTGGGCGACCCGGATCAGCGACGAGTGGAACGCCCAGACGAGTGCGAGCTCGACGACCGACCCCGCGGCGAACAGGTAGACGTACCCCGTCCGGTCGCGGGCGAGCTCGAAGTTCAGCACGACGATCGCCAGCACGACCGCCGACACCGCGAGGCCGTACCAGCGAACCAGCGGCGCGGCGGCGACGTACTCGGCGCCGTACGCCAGCCTGAGGACGTGCTCGGCCGCGACCCAGTACACCAGCGCGCCGCCGGCGCCGACCAGCGCGGCGTACGCCAGCGCCCGGTCGAACAGCGCCTCCGGGCGGTCGGGAAGAAGTGCTTGACGAGGACCACGTCCGCGTTCGCGGGCACCGTCAGACAGAACCCCGCCACCGCCGCGGGCAGAACGTACCGGTACGCCCGCCGGTAGTCGAAGGCGGGCGTCTCGGCCGCCGGCCGGCCGAGCCGCCACAGCAGGTAGCCCGTCGACGCCGCGAGCACGACCGCCGACCCGAGGACGACCCCCGCGAAGGCGCCGTACAGGCCGAGTCCGGCGAGTACGAGCGAGACGCCGAGCGCGAACTTCACCCCCGCCTGGATCGTCTTGAACCCCCCGAGCGCGGCGAACCGCTGGAGTCCCTGCAGGGTGCCCTGGTTGCCCGTCAACACGAGTTCGACGCCGATGGCGGCGGCGACGACCGTCACCGGCGCCGCCGAGTCGAGCCCGAGGAAGTCCGCGATCACGGGGCTGGCGGCGACGAGCACGCCGAAGCCGACCACCCCGAGCGCGGCCGACCGCAGCAGGAACCCGCGGTAGAACGCGGCGCGCTCGTCGGCGCCGTCGAGCTCGGCGGCGAAGCGCGAGGCGCTGAACCGGACCCCGCGGCCGACGATCTGCAGCAGGAAAAACAGCGCGAACAGCGCGCCGAAGACGCCGTACGCCTCGGCGCCGAGGACGCGCCCGACGGCGACCTGATAGGCGTAGTTGAATCCGCCGGCGACCACTGTCGCCGCGGCCATCAGGCCGCCGTGGCGGACCAGCTCGTCGGCGCCCACGTTCCGGACCCGTCTGGCGATACGTGTCAGTAGTCGCCCGTCCGAGAGCGTGTCTGTGTCGAACATGTGGTCGTCAGTCTCGCTCTCGTGGGTCACCGCACCCCGCCGCGCCGCGGGCCGTCGGCGGGGCCGCCGCGGGCGTCGGTTCCCTCGCCGCGGTCCGGCGGCGAGCCCTCGCCCGGCACGAGCACCTCGAACGTCTCCGCGCTCGACCGGTACTGGTCCTCCGCGGACGGCGTGTTCACCGAGAGGAACAGCTCGTACTCGCCGTGTTTCAGCGCCGTCGAGCTGAACGAGGCGTCGACCGTGATCGACACGTCGCCGTAGCCGTACCCATAGCCGTAGCCGTAGTCGGGGGTCGCTCCGCTCACCGTCACGTTCAGCGACCGGCGGAGCTGGGCGATCCGGATCTCACCCTCGCCGGCCACGCCGCGTTCCGGCGCGACCGAGCGGACCGTCCCGTTCGGCCCGACCGTCACGGCCACCTCCTCGCCCGGCGACCCCGCCGAACGGACGGTGAGCGTGAAGCTCTCGATCCGAACGTCCTCGCTCCCACGGACGTCCACGACCGACTGCACGTCGACGGTCCCGGGACTGGTCACCTCGCCGGGACCGGTCACGCTCGCGTCGACCGCCGCGGATGTCCCCGCGAACGCCACGAGCGAGATCGTCAGTATCGATACCACAGCTGCCGTTAGCAGACGCTGTCCGCGTCCGCGTGTGCTCCATCCCCCCATTGATCACTCGCCTGCGAGTGAGCAGCACGAGAAGGGGCATCTTAAATTGTCGGGTAAGTAGCCGCAAATCAATGTTTCACAGTGGCTGCACACTACCGTCGATTACGTTCGAATACGGATCGGTTTCGACCCTCACACCGATCATCGGCCGGGTGATCGCAGCGGCGAGCGCGCTCGTCACTGGCTCGAAACGGATGGATACCGCGGCCGCACTCGTCTCCGAGGAGCTGCGACGTCCCGACCGGGCCGCTCGTCCCCGCAGTCGAGCACGTAGCGGCGTCCGTCTCCCTCGTAGGGACCGATTACGGCGGCCGTCGCGATCACGGCGACCGTCGCCGTGGGGGGCGCGGCCCCGACCAGCCCCGACTGAGCGGCGACGAGGGCGGAACGCGGACGACACCGGCGTGGGGGTGGAACGCGGACGGCGACGACCCTGCGGACTGCGAGGGTGGCCCGTCAGCCGCCGCGCTGGCGGTACCAGACGCGCTCGCCGACGGCGGACTCGACGGCGCCGTCGGTGTCCAGCCGGGAGACGAACAGGTCGCGGACGGCGAGCGTCACCGTGAGCTCGACGGAATCGCCGTCGCCCTCGGGACGGACGGTGACGACGCAGTGGCCGTCGCGCTCGCCGATCGCCTCGACCCGGCCGACCGACCAGCGGTCCCGGTTGTGGGTCGGCTCCCGCGCGTGGATCCGGTCGTGGTTCACGGCGGAGGCGTTCGGGACCGCGACCGAAGAACGGATCGACACCCACAGCACTGAACCGACGGGCCCTTGGCGTCGGAGCGCCGTTCGGGGGTGTGGCCGAGACTATCCGCGGGGAGGTGCTCCACGCGGTCGCTCCCGACGAACTCGACGAGTACGACCTCCAGCCGGCCGTCCGCGACCTCGCGGAGGCTCGCTACCTGCTCGTCTGCCGGGCGGGCGGGGCGCCGTCGTGGCTGGACCGGCTGGTCGCGTTCGTCCGCCGCGACCCGATCGAGGCCGTCACCGTCGTCGCCGACGAACCCGCCGCCGAGGGCGAGGAGATCGTCGTCTCCGCCGAGGAGACCGACGTGCCGGGCGTGTACGACGCCGTCTCCCGGCGGTGACGCCTCGTCGGCCCGTCGCCCCCGCCGCGGGACCGGCCGTCACCCCCTGAGGAGGCGGACGACCTCGTCGCTGACGTCCGCGTGTACCGCGAGCACGTAGCGACGGCCGGGGTTCAACACCAGTTCGGGGCCCGGAAGCTGGTTCCCCTCGCGGTCCGCGACGACGACGGAACCGCGGGGGAACGAGACGTCCGCCAACCGCTTTCCCGCCGCCGGCGCGCCCGGGTCGACCATCACGTCGACGAGCTCCAGGTCCGCCGAGACCTCCTCGATCGTCCGGACGCCGCCGTCCGCGACGGAGACGATCTCGTTGGTCGCGGCGTGGGCGGCCAACTCCTCCGGGTAGACGACGCTGTCGACCATCCCGGTGTACTCGTCGGCGTCGCCGTGGTCGATCCGCGCGACGGTGTCGATCCCGGGAGCTACGTCGCGCGCCATCGTACAGATCCCGACGTTGGTCATCGCGCCGTACCCCGTGAGCGCGGCGACCACGTCGCTCCGGTCGAGTCCGGCCTGACGAAGGACGCTCCGGCGACCCCCGTCGCCGTGGATGACCGTCCCGATGTACTGGTCGCTCAGATACTCCACGCGCCGCTGGTCCTTCTCGACGATGACGACCTCGTGACCGCGGTCGGTCAGCTTCCGTGCGGCGTGATAGCCGACGTGGTGACCGCCGACGACGACGACGCGGAGATCCATGCCCATTCGTATGCCCATTCGTGAAGTTCAGACGCCGGCCTGCTTAGCTGTTGTGCCGCGCCTGCCGCCGCGGAACCCCCTCGGGCACCGTACCGAGCCTCGGTCGTTCCGGGCGATCCGTCGGCACGTCCGCGCTCACGGGCGGATGCACTCGTCTCGGCGTGCGGTAGGGTTAATAATCGTCACACGTTACCAATTATCACGCGTGTCGGGTTCCGACGAGTCGACGCACGGTCACGACGTACCGTCCCGGAGCGAACGGGGGACGAACACATGAGCAGCCGCGGCGACCGGGAGCCGAGTGCGGAGCTCGGGCTGGTGGACGCGACGATGATCGGGATGGGGGCGATGATCGGGGCCGGCATCTTCGTGTTGACCGGCCTCGCCGCGGAGATCGCCGGCCCGGCGGCGGTTCTCGTGTTCGTCCTCAACGGAGTCGTGACGGCGTTCACCGGTCTCTCGTACGCGGAACTGGCCGCCGCGATCCCGAAAAGCGGCGGCGGCTACGCGTTCGTCCGGGAGACGTTCGACGACCTCGCGTCGTTCATCATGGGGTGGATGCTGTGGTTCGCGTACATGATCGCCGGCGCGCTGTACGCGCTGGGGTTCGCGCCGAACTTCATCGAGCTGCTGCACGTCTACGGCGTGACCCCGCCGCCCGACGAGATCGGCGCGGTCGCGGTCCCGGGGCTCGACGTGGAGATCGGCGCCGGTCTCCTGCTTGCGGTCGTCGCGATCGCCGGGCTGGTCGGGCTGAACGCGGCCTCGACGGCCGCAAGCGGGAGCGTCGAGACGGTGTTTACCGTCGTGAAGGTCTCCATCCTCGGCGTGTTCGTCGCGTTCGGCGCGTTCTCGCCGGCGTTCTCCTCCGCGGAGTTCCAGCCGCTGTTCACCGGCGACGGAGCCGCGTTCGGCCTCCTCCCGGCGATGGGGCTCACGTTCATCGCCTTCGAGGGGTACGACCTCATCACCACCGTCACCGAGGAGGTCGAGAACCCCAGGGAGAACATTCCGAAGGCGATCTTCGTCAGCCTGGCCGCGACGGTCGTCGTCTACATCGCCGTCGTGACGATCGCCGTCGGAACGCTCGGGGCGTCCGGACTGGCGGCGGCGGGCGAGGCCGGCATCGCGCGGGCCGCGACGTCGTTCATGCCGACCGGGCTGCCGGTGATCCGGAACGGCGGCGCGCTGATCGTGTTCGGTGCCGTGTTCTCGACGCTGACGGCGCTCAACGCCGTCGTCATCGCCTCCTCACGGGTCGCGTTCTCGATGGGGCGGGAGGGTCAGCTCCTCCCCTCCGTCGGGCGGATCCACTACCGCTTCGGGACGCCCTTCGCGGCCGTCCTCCTCAGCGCCGTCGTGATGCTCGGGTCGGTGGTCCTGCCCACCCGAAGCGCCGGCAACATGTCGAGTCTGTTCTTCCTGCTGTCGTTCGTCGCGGTCAACGCCGCCACGATCAAGCTCCGCCGCGAGCGGCCGCGGATGAACCGGCCGTACGAGGTCCCGTTCTACCCGCTCCCGCCGCTTTTGGGGATCGGGCTCAACCTCCTGTTGACGGTCGTGTTGGTCGTGTATCTGGTCCGGACCGACCCGCTGGCGCTGGGGCTGAGCGTCGGCTGGATCGTCGCCGGCGGGGCGGCGTATCTCGGGCTGAACAGACTCAGACGGGCTCGCAGCGTCGGCGAGGAGCCGACGCCGACTCCCCGGGAGGACGACTGAGATGCCGGCACTCGACGTCGTCATCGCGGGCGGGGGTCGCGTCGGGTTCCAGACCGCCGAGCTGTTGGCGGACCGCGACGACGACATCACGATCGTCGAGACCGACGGCGACCGCGTCGACGAGATCGCCGACGCCTGGCTGGCGACCGTCATCCACGGCGACGCGACCGACCCCGCTGTCCTCGATCAGGCGGGCGTCGCGGACGCCGACGTCGTCGCGGCGCTCACCGGCAAGGCGGGGCTGAACCTCGCCGTGTGCATGGCCGCCGAGCGACTCGCGTCCGGCGTCAGAACCGTCGCACGGATCGATCGCTCGGAGGCGGACGACTACTCCCGGCTCGTCGACGAGGCGGTGTTCCCCGAACACGCCGGCGCGCGGGTGGCCGCCAACCGCATCGCGGGCAGCGAGATCAAGGCGCTCGCGGACGTGACCGGGGACGTCGAGGTGATGGAGATCGAGGTCGCCGACGGGGCGCCCGCCGCCGGGAAGGAGCTGCGCTCGGTTCGGTTCCCGACGGGAACGCTCGTCATCTCCGACGACGACGGCAGCCGGATCGCCCGACCGGAGACGACGCTCTCGGTCGGCCGTCGATACCTGGTCGCCGTCGACCCGGACGTCGTCGACGAGGTGCTGAAGCTGCTGCGCGGGTAGTCCCGCCGGCACGGTCGCTCTGTTCGACCGGCGGCCACGAACTCGCCGCGCCCGACCATGCTGTGTGACCGGACGGGGACCGACGGCCGATCCGTTCATTTCTCCAACTATTCGCCGTCGAACCTGACAGTACCGATACTGTATTCGAATATATAGATAATCGGTCAGAAAGGCTCTTATGAGTGGTGACTCACGCACCGGGGCATGGAGAGTCTGCAGATCGCGTACGTCGGCGTTCACCTCTCGGCGGCCGCCGTTATCTCGTTCGTCGCGCTCTCCGTTCGGGCGTCGATCGGCGGCACGGCGGGGCGGTGGTTCCTCGCGTTTATGGGGCTCTCGGCGGCCTGGTCGACGCTCGAGGCCGTCCGGATCGTCGCCGGGACGGAGCGGACCGCCGCCGGTTTGTACATAGCGAGTCTCGTCGTCGGGCTGTTCACCGTCGCGGCGTTTCTCGTGTTCGTCTCGGCGGTCACCGGCCGGAACTTCCATCTGGACGCGCGGTTCAGAGCCGGCGGCGCCGTCGCTCTCCTGGCCGTGACGGCCCTGAAGACGACCAACCCCGTTCACGGGCTGTACTTCACACTGACGACGGTCGAGACGCCGTTTCCCCACTTCGCGATCGAGCTGGGATGGGTCCACTGGGTCGTCACCGCGCTGGCGTACGTCGTCTCCGGGGTCGGCATGTACTATCTCTACGACCTGTTCCGGACCTCCGAACTGCGCAGGGGCGGACTGGTGCCGCTTTTCGGCCTGTTCGCGGTCCCGCTCGGCCTCACCGTGTACTCGCAGTACGGCCCGGGATTCCCCGTCGACACGTTCTACGAGCCGATCGGGGTAGCGCTGTTCGCGCTCGCGCTCGCTCGAACGACCGACAGCGGGCTCGGCAACGTGGCTCCACGGGCCCGCAAGCATCTGATCCAACAGGTCGAGTTTCCCGTCGCGGTCGTCGGCGACCACGAGGTGATCGACTCCAACGACCGGTTCGACGCGTTCGCCGACTCCGGGAGCCTCGCCGGGACACCCGTCGAGGCGCTCCCTCGTGTGCTCCGTGAACTGCTCGCCGGCGACCGCGACCACGTCGCGCTCACGTTCGACGGGACGCGGCGGATCTACCGTCCCTCGATCAGCGAGGTCACGCTCGGCCCCCACCAGCTCGCCCGGGCCGTCGTGCTGTTCGACGTCTCCGAAGAGTCCCAGCAGCTCGCCGAGATCCGCAGACAGAACCGCGAGCTGGAGAACATCGGCGAGGCGGTCGCCCACGAACTCCGCAACACGAGCGCGATCGTCGTCGGCCATCTCGACACGGTCGTAGGGGAGCTCGACGACGAGTCACACGCCGACTCGGTTCACAGCGCGGTCGACGCGGCCGACCGCATCGACACGGTCGTCGGGAACCTCCTGTCGACGCTCGACCACTCCCGGAGCGTCACCACCTACGAGCGGATCGACGTCCGGCGGACGTGCGCGCAGTTCGACGCGCCCGGGGCGACGGTGTCGGTCGACGACGACGGGACGCTGGTCGGGGACACGACGCGCGTCGAGTACCTGTTCGAGAACGCCTTCGCGTTCGTCGGGGCGACGGAGACGAGCGCGGTCCGGATCGACGTCGGCGCCGGCCGCCTCCGGCTCGCGTTCGTCGACGCGGGGGTCGCCCCCGAGGAGAGCGACGACGTGCTCGAACACGGCCGGTCGATCCCCCACGCCGAGGCGGGGATGTACCTCCCCACGGTCGGGCTGATCGCCGACGCACACCACTGGTGTTCGACCGCGGAGGTCCGGGAACCCGGCGACGGCCCGCGGGAACTCGTCGTGACCATCGAGACGGACCCCTCGCCCCGCGTCGGACAGACCGGCCCGTTCGAGCACGGTCGCGGTCCGACGGGGACCGCGGCCGCCGGCGGGACCGGCGAGGACGGGACCGTCGTCGACCGCGAGTGAGGGGTATTACCCCGGTTCGCCCCACCCCGTGCCCGGTCGCGGGGGTCACGAACCCGGCGGTTCGTGGGTCCCGTCACCCCTCGCGACGTCGCTTCCGGCAGTCGAGGTACGCGACCACGCCGAAGACGTTCACCAGCGGCATCGCCGCGGCGTGGACCCAGACGCTGTCCGGCGGGTCGGCGAGCCGGCGGATATCAAGATACACCAACGCCGGGATCGCCAACTCCGTCGCGAGGAACGTCAGCAGGGCGAGCCGGAGCGACCGCGACGCGGACGCGAGAAACGATCCGCCCCCGAACAGGCCGTCCGCGACTAGCCACAGCAGCACGCCGACGGCCGCGAGTTCGGGAAGGGTCCACGCCCACAGCGCCCGCTCGGCGTCGTCGTCGACCATGGAGGGTACCGGCGATACGTGCCCGGACGGCAAATCGCTGCCGGCGTCACACGGGGTCGACCCCCATTAGTTCGCGGCGACTTCTCGGACCCGTTCGAGGGGTGACGCCCTCGGCCCGCCCCCGAGCCCTCAGGCGTGAGGACTCGTCCGAGGATCGCCATCGCCGTCGCCGCCGCGAGGTCGTTCCGGCGCCTTCGAATGTGTCGGCGGACGGTCGCGCCGTACGGGAACGCTCCGGTGCCGCCCCCCTTATCGAATCCGCACCACGACCGTCAGCTCCGCGACCCCCTCGGGGTCGGTCACCCGCACGTCGAGCGCGACCGCCAGCAGCGTCGCCTCGCCGGCCCGCTCTTGGACGACCACGCCGTCGATCACGTCGCAGTCGCCGAACGCGCGGTTCGGGCCGCGCGGACAGTTCGCCTCGGCCCACACCGACGCGGCGCTCCCGTTCCGCTCGACCGCGACGACGACCGCCTCTGAGCGACGGGCGGACTCGATCCCGCGGACATCCGCCGAGAACGCCGCGTCGAACTCGTCGACGGCCGCCCCGCGATCCGTCCACGCGTGCCGACCGACGCCGGCCGACGCGTTCGCGGCGGCCCGGTCCAGCGCGCGGAGGGCGTCCCGGCCGGGCGCGTCGCGGTCGGCGGCCGCGGCCACGTCCGGATGCGCGCCCAGCGAGAGGTACGCCAGCGCCATCGGCACGAGCGCGGCGGCGGCGACTGCGGCAGCCAGCAGCACCAGCTGCGCGCGGTCGCGGCTCCCGTCGCGGGCGCCGCCGTCGACGCTCCGGATCACACGTACCACACCCACAGGACGACCTCGCCGCCGGCGGTCGTGACGGACGCGCGCCCGGTCGACACGGTCGTCGGTCGCTCGTGTCCGACCGCGCCGTGTGGCGTCTCGACGCGGAACAGGAGGTTGTCGTCGAGGATGCGCCGCACCCGGTCGCGGAGCGCGTCGCGCTCGCGGTCGAACGCCGCCGGCGACCGCGCCACCTCGTCGAGACGGGTGCCGCCGGCGTGGCGGGGCGGCTCCGCTGAAAGCACCGTAACGGCGTCGTCGGCGTACGCGTCGAGCTGTGCCTCCGCGGTCGCCGGCGCCGGCAGCGCCAGCCCGAACGACGCGGCGACGGCCAGCAGGAACGCGACGCCGACGGCGGCCTCGACGACGGGGAGCGAGAGCTGGCCGCGACCGCGGTCGTGGCGGCGCCTCGTCCGCCCCGGCCGATGAGGACTGTCGCGACCGGACTCACGCATCGACCGTCACCTCCAGCGTCGCCTTCCGCGTCCGCTCGGGGACGGACGTCACGGTGACGGTGCCCGTCGCGTTTGCGTCGAACGCCAGCGTGAGCGTCTCGATCCGCGACACTGCGACCGTCTCCTCCCCCCGCAGGCCGCCCGGCCGGTGGAGCACGACCCGGCCGTTCGCGCGGACCGTCTCGACGCTCGCGTTCCGAAAGTCGAGCCGGATCCGGTCGGTCCGACGGGGGAGAGTGAGACGCTCGCCGGCGTCCGTCCGCCTGGTGCGCTCCTCGGTCGCCGCGACGAGGACGATCCGTCGGAGGGTGACCCCGTCGACGGGGTCGCCCCGCTCGACGACCGGCTCCCCGTCGACCCGGACCCGGAACGAGGCGCCCGCCAGCGGCGGCGCGACCTCGACGAGTCGCTCCGCGGTCGCGGCGCCCCGCCGGTCGCCGGGCTGCCGGTCCGCGGCGGCGAGCGCCCCGTCCGCGAGCGCGAGTGTCACGCCGACCGTCGCCGAGAGTACGACGAGCGCGGCGACCAGGGCCGCGAGGTTCGCCTGCGCCCGCCTCCGCCCCTGGCCGCTCCGCGGCTCGGGGCTCATCTGTTCACCAGCTCCGCGGTGACGTTCCCGCCGCCGCCGGTCACGACGACGACGGTCGTCGCGCCGCTTCGCCACGTCCCGGTCACGCCGTCGACCCGGTCGGGGAGCGCGAGCCGCGCGTTCGCACCGACCGCGTCGTTCGGGTGCTCCAGCGCGAGCGCGCCCCCGCGGGCGACGACCCGGTAGTCCGCCCCGCGGATCGTCGCCGGCAGCGGGATGCGCTGGCGGACCCGAACCGACGCTGCGGGCGGCGGGACCGCGCGCTCGACGTCCGTCGCTGCCCCGGCGACCGTCCGCTCGGCGACGCGGTCGCCGGCCGTGTCGCGGTAGTCGGGGACGGCGCCGCCGTACAGCGCCGTCGAGAGGCCGGCGACGAACAGGAGCACGAGTCCGATCTCGAGCGACTTCGAGACGACCGGCGTGACCGCTCTGTCGGCCCGTCGTTCGGCGTCTCCATCGGGGTTCTCGATCCGGCTCATCGGCCGGCCTCCAGTCGCATGCGGTGGACGACGAGGTGGAACTCCCGGTCGCCGGGGAACTCGGCGACGACGCTGTCGACGCCGTCGCCGTCGAAGTCGCGCTCGCTCGTGACGGCGCCCCGGCGCTCGAAGAACTCCCGCCACGGGCGGGGCGTCGCCGTCTCGACGGCGATCCGCCAGCTCCCGTCGCCGTAGGCGGTCCGGTCGTGGGTCACCCGCGTCGACAGCGGGACGCGCCCGCCGCCGGCGAACGAGACGCGCTCGTCGCCGAGCACGCCCAGCCCCAGCACCGTCGTCCCGGGCGAACTCGCGAGCGGCGGCGCCGCGTCCAGCACCGCGTTGCCCGGCGGACCGCGGACGACCGCGCCGGCGACGAACGCGACGCGGTGGTCGCTGTCGGTCCATACGAGTCCGCCGACCTCGACGGCGCGCACCTCGCCGCTCGCGTTCGCCACCCGGACCGTGCGGTCGACGGTGCGGAGCCGGCCACCGGTGAAGGAGACGGTGCCGCGATGTCGCCCCGTCACCGCGACCGGTTCGAGGGCGGCATCGAGGTCCGCGGCGACGCGGTCGGCGTCGACGCCGGCGGTGTTCGACTCGACGACCGTGCCGACCGTCGCGGTGAGGCCCGCCATCGAGACGGCGGTGACGGCCAGCAGGATCGCCACGCCGACGACGTGCGACTGCGCTCGGCGGTCACCGTCCCCGTCACCACCGGCGCTCGGGCGGCTCACGGTCACAGCACCCCCGCGACCGCGAAGACGACGTAACACACCGTCACCAGGGCGCCGGAGTGCAGCAGCATCGCGTAGCCGCCCCGCTCGGCCGCGCCGGCGAACAGGCCGGAGGCGAACACCGTCGCCTGGGCGACGACGTAGAACCGGCGACGGTCCCGGGCGAGGTCGACGGCGGTCGGGTCCAGCGCTCCGCCGCCGGTCGACAGCGACGCCAGGTCGGCGAAGCCGTCCAGGACCGTGAGGTTCACGGCGACGACGATCCCGACGACCAGCAGCGCCGTCGTCCAGCCGACGACGACGTAGACGGTCATGTTCGCCCGGAGCGAGCGCTTCTCGTGGTGGAGCCGCCCCACCTCCGCCTGCAGCGTCTCGAACACCGCCTCCGCGTCGCTGCCGGCGTCGAGCGCGCCCGAGAGCAGTCCGATGGTCTGGGCGGCAAGCGGCGTCCCGACCCGGTCGGTGAAGCGGTCGAGCGCGCTCGTCCGGAGGTCCTCCTCCCGGCGACTCGTCAGCCCGAGCGCGAACGCGAGGTCCGTCACGTCGGGCGTGAGCGGACCGAGATCCACGTCACGTGCGACGCGGTCGACGGCGTCGGCGAACGGCGTGCCGAGGGCGACGTGGCCGGCGACGGCGTGGACGAACTCGGCGATCTCGCGGTCCTTCGCGTCGTCGAGGCGCGCCCGGCGCAGCGCCACGGCGCCGACGGGGAGCGCGTACGCGGCGTAGCCCAGCACTGCTGCGTTCACCGGGTCGACGCCGGCCCCGAGGAGACCGCCGCCGACGAGGACGCCCAGCGGGACGAGCGTCACGGCGGCGCTGGCGGGGTTGTCGCCCGTCGAGCGCACCAGCGCCGCCGGGTCCCGCGGCGCCCGATAGCCGGTCCGCTGGTCGGCCGGACGGAGGTCGACGACGACCGCCGCCGCGACGGCGCCGACGACGAGGACGAACGCCGCGGCGCCGTACACCGCGACGGCTCGCTTCGTCGTCGCGCCCAGCGGCGTCGACACCTCGGCCGACAGCCCGGGGGCGAGCACGCTCATCACCGTGAGCACGATGACGAACAGCGCCGGCAACACGAGCAGCACGACGAACAGCTCCGCGATCAGCTCCATGAGGTCGGCGTTGCGTTCGCGGGCGCGCTCGCTGCGGTGGCCGAGCATCCGCGCCTCCATGCGGAGGTAGGCGGCGAGCGCGTCGTCGCCCTGTGCGGCGTGTTCGCGGAACTTCAGCAGGAACGGCGCGAGAGCGTCCCGGGAGGGCGTGTCCCTGGCGACCCGTCCGAGCCCCTCGTTCAGGCTCCCCGTCAGCGTGGCGGTCGTGAGCGCGGTGCGGATCGAGACGGCCGTCTCGCCGTAGGCGTCGTTGCCGGCGACCCGCCGGAGCATCGCCCGCGGGCCGTCGCTGCCCGACGAGAGCGCGTGGAGGTACCGCGCCGCGCCGGGGAGCGTCCGCTCGATGTCGTTGCGCCGGGCGGCCGTCCGCCAGCGGAGGCGCGCGCCCGCGAGCGCGACGGTCGCGCGCTTCGCGCCGGTCGCGACGACGCCGGCGACGAGCGCGGCCGCGTGGAGCCGCGACAGCGCCGGAACGGGGAGTCCGGCCGCCGCGAGCGCGCCGGTCACGGCCTCGGCGACCTCCTCGGGCAGCGCGGAGGCGACGACGAGCGTCCACGCGAGCGCCGCGAGACAGACGACCCACGAGAGCCCGTACGCCCGGGCGACGTACACGTCGAAGCTCGTCCGCATCGCCGCCCCGCGGTAGCGCTTCCGGGCGGCGGCGTGTCGCCGGCTATCGGCGTGCCGGGAGAACAGCGCGTACAGCGCCCGGTCGAGCACGGAGAGGTCGCCGGCCCCGTCGGCGGCGCTCCCGGACTCCCGCTCGCGCCGAGCGGACTCGCCGTCCCGCGACGCGGCGCCGACGGCGTGTTCAGTCATCGACGGACCCTCCCGCCGGGCCGCCGGCCCCGCGGCCGGCGTCGGTCTCCGCCGTCTCGTCGTGGCCGTCCCCGGCGGCCCCACTCCCGCCGTCGTCGTCGGCCGCGGCGCCGCGGGCCTCCGTCCGCCAGCGGACGCGCTCGACTGTCGCGGCCTCGTCCGTGCGGAGGTCGGCGAGGAAGTCGAACGTCTCCTCGAAGTCGGTGACGTCCTCGCGGAGGAGATACCTGACGTACCGGTGTTTCCGGTGGAACTCCCGCTCGACGGCCTCGACCGTCCGGTCGGTCCGCTCGGCGACCCGGTGGAACACCCGGTGGTCCAGCCTGCGGACCGTGTCGTCCAGCTCCGGGTGGGCGTACGCCAGCGAGAACTCGCCGCTCGGGTCCCGGTCGACGACCCGGTTCCACCGGACCGTGGTGCCGTCCTTCTTGACCTCGCCGCCCCCGCCGGCGCAGTCTGCGAACTCGTCGTCGACGGCGAGCTCGACCGCCTCGCTCACGTAACGGTTTCCGTCGGCCTCGCGGGGGAAGACGACGAGGTCGATCTCCCCCAGCAGGTACGACGGCAGCCCCTGCTCGATCACCCGGTTGACGAGGGTGTCCACGTCCTCCGCGTGCGTCGTACCGAGCACGCCGTGTCCAGTATTCAAACTCTCGCCGAACGTAGCGAACGACGCCGGGGTGTTCACCTCCGCGATCACCTCCACGTCCGGATTGAGGTAGTTCGTCTCGGTCATCAGGTCGGCCATCGTGACGCGCTTGAAGTCGCTCTCGTGCTCGCGAGTGGTCAGCGAGATGCCCGTCTCATGGGGGAGCACCACCTCGCGGCTCCCCTCGTCGATGGAGACGGGACGCGCGTCAAACGGGATGAACGGAGTGTGAGCGTTCATCAATGTCGTCTTCCCCGCACCCGTCGGTCCCGAGAACAGGACGACGCCGCGGTGCTCGTACAGCAGCCACAGCAGCGTCACCAGCTCCGGCGGGAGCGTCCCGCTGTTCACCAGGTCGACCGGCGTGTGCGGGTCCGGCGACTGCTTCCGCACCGAGAGGTGCGGACCGTCCGCGGAGATCGTCGGCAGCGCCACCGCACACCGGATCGTGTCGGGCACCCCGTCGAGGTCGACGTTCACCTTCGCGGAGGGGTTGGAGGCGTTCAGCTCCGTCCCGTCGAGCGCGGCCAACTGCGTGACCACGTTGACGAACTCCTGTTCGGACTCGAACGCCAGGTTGGTGGGGACGCGTCCCCCGGCGCCGAGCCCGGCCCGCGGCACCACCTTCACCCGCTCGCCGACGCGGTTCGCCTCCACATCCTCCAGATGCGGGTCCCGGAGCGGCACCGTGAGCACGCCCTGGCCGACGTAATCGCGGAGGACATAGTAGACGAGGTCCGCGAGCCGGTCGGGCGCGTACCGGGAGTCGACCGGCGGCACCGCGAGATCGTACTCGGCCAGCGCCGCCCGCGCCCGGTAGCGAGCGGCGTCCAGCCACGCCCCGGTGTCGCGGGCTGTGAGCCGCCGGGAGAGAAACCGCCGGGCGCGCTCGCGGACGAACGCCGCGCGGTCGTCGACGACCTCCGTCGCGGTGCTCTCCCAGATGCGCTCCTTACACTCCGCGACGAGTTCCTCGTCGCCCGGGAGCAGCGGCGGCTCCCGGACGGCGTACTTGGTGGCGAAGCGGTCCTCGCCCAGCAGGCGGTCGCGGTACACCACCACGTCGACGGCGAACCCCTCGAACCCCACCTCGTAGGTGCGCAGGCGCTCGCTGGCCGCCCGTCCGACGTACGGCGCCTCGACAGACACGTCGGTCACGGCGGGGGCGAACGCGCTCGTGTGGACGACCACGCGCCCGTTCTCGCCGTCCACGTCGGCGACCTCGACGCGGTCGTCGAGCACGAGCGGCGTCGCGGCGCCGAGCAGCCGGAACTCCCGGAGCGTGTGGTAGTCGACGCGCCGCCGCAGCGCGGGCGTCGCGTCGACGAGGCGGTCGACGGCGCGCTCGTACTTCGGCTCGAACCCGGCGTCGGCCCGCTCCACCGCGCCCGCCCGCGTCAGCGGCCGTCGATGCTGTCCGGCGTCGAACCGGTCGGCGACAGTCGCGACCGCCCGCTCGCCGGTCGGTCCGAGGCTCGGCTCGCGCGTCTCGTAGCGGAACTCGCTGCCGGCCGCGTCCGGGCGCTCGGAGACGGTCGCGACGACGCCCGGGTACGGCTCGTACTGCGCCCGCACGTCCGGCGCGTACCACGCGTCGGCGGACCCGGGCGGTTCGGGCGCCGGCACGCTCGGCCGGTCGCCGCTCGGCTCGGTCATGATCGTCGGTGATTCGGGTTCGTATTTAGAGCTTACGAGAAAAATTAAAAAGAGAACGTGATCCATGCTTGTGAAATAGCGCGGAACCCATCCACGCTGGATCTCCTCTGTCCGGCATCGAGGCGGTACCGGAGTCGTTCGGCTCCGACGGCAACATCGGTCGTGTGATCGACGACGTTCGTACGGGTCGTCCCGCCACGACCGGCTCGGCGACGACCGGTTTCTTTCGGAAGACTTGTTGAGGACCGCAGCGCGACCATGGAGCCGGAGGACACCCTCGGCTGTTATCGTGGACAGCACCGCGACAAGGGCGACGGCTCCGCGGCCGGACAGACCCTGTCGCCGCCTCAGCAGTTCGCTTCTTCGACGCGCTTGCAGATGAACCTAAGGGGCGTAGACGCAGCCGTACGCTTTGACTGTCCCGATGACGAGATAACACACACCCATACAGCCGAGGCCGGCCGGAATGTTCACGCCGCCACCGACAGCCGCGCACAACACCCCGCCTTTCAGATAGATGCTACCGAGCGCGCTGTCGCCCGCGAAGGCGTTAGATGTTCCCGACTTTTACCAGTACCCTCGAAGAATATTATCGGTCAGAAGTCTTCGAGTGAAAACTGATTCCGACGTAACGACGTAGCCTCGTACCCTTCGTCAGTCAGGTGCTCAGCCAGTTCCGCGGCTGACCCGTGTTGCGTATATACCTGATCCGGATCTACAGCCGCAACCATATCGAGCAGTTCCTCGAAGTCGCAGTGGTCGGACAGCGGAAAGGTCACGTCGTAGTCGCCTCGAAACTTGAACGAGCGGTCGACGGCCCAGCCCGAGAACCCGGCCTTCACAGCACCCGTGTCTTCGGCGAGCTTGTCGATCCAGTTGATACGACCACTGGTCATCGGGAGTATCAGTGCATCCCCGGACTGGAGCGTCGTCTCGTCCTCGTAGCGCTGGACGTCAAAGGTCACATCGAGGTGAGCCTCGATAGCTTCGTTGACCCTGACGACTGCATCCGTCGTGAACACCCGGTCACGGTCACTCTGGTTCGCAAGCAGTTGGAGTTTCTGAGCGCGGCCGAACGCATATCCCATCAGTAGCACCGGGTCGTCCGTATCCCGTAGCCACGTACGAATGTCGCCCATGAGCGTATCGTGCTCCGGAAAGACGTATCCGGGTTCGCCGTAGGTCGCCTCGGTGATGAGGACGTCAGCCGACGGCGGCTCGAACCCGTCGAGATAGAATCGCGGTCGGGTACAGATGTCGCCCGTGTAGAGATACCGTGTTCCGTCCGGATCAGTCACCAAGGCGGCCCTCGACCCCGCGACGTGGCCGGCCGGCAACAGCTCGACACGGTCATCGGTCGTCCTGTAGAGTGGATCGTCCCGACGGGCCGTCGCTATCTCCGCCGTGAGCGAGGAACAAACGGCCGTGGCCTCGCCGTCGGGATAGTGATCGCCGTGAGCATGAGTCACGATGTTCACGTCTCCATCGGGGGTATCGGCGTCACAAACGACGCGTGTGCCATCCGAGAGGGTGAGCTCGATACCGTCTCGATACTGGACCGTCACTATTCGCCGTTGGGACCGCCGATGAAAGGTAGTTTCGTTGCTGCAGCGATCGAGCTATCGTACACCCTACTGCGAGTCGTAGAGACTCTCAACGCGATCGATCGTGTCGGCGTCGACGGGATCTAAGTCCTCCCGAACCCCGAGGAAGCGAGGGAACCGTAGTGCAAAGCCGGAGCCGTACTCCGAGGATTCTTGGATCTCCTCGTATTCGATCTCGAGAACCACCTCGTGTTCGAGATCGACAGCTCTCCCCTCGCGAGTCCTGACGAGCGGCTCCAATCGGTCAGTCAACTTCTGTAATTCTTCATCGGTATAGCCCGTCGAAAGGCGGCCGACCTCGTGGAAGGCGTCGGCCTCGGGGTCGTAACACGCCAGATACAGTCGGCCGAGCCACTCGCTGCGACGCCCCTCGCTGTACTTTGCGCGCGAAACAACCAGATCCAGAGGCTCCATGGTGGGTTTGAGCTTCAGCAGACGGCCGACGCGGCGGCCCGGCTGGTAATCCGCGTTCGGGTTCTTCAGCATCAGTCCTTCGTGACCGGCGTCCAGGGCATCCCGATACAGACTCTCAGCGGGGTCGAGGTCGTTCGTCGTAACCCAGCGTGAACGGGCTTGTTCGAGGCCAGCTCGTAAGCTATCGGGACTCGGTTGGACCGTCTCGAAGGTTTCATTCAGTCGTTCGAGCCGCTCGCTCGCGGGTGCTTCGAGAAGTAACTCCCCGATCGCGAGACAGTCGAACAGATGAACGACTACAGGAATCTCCCGTGCGAGTGCTTCAATATCCGATTCGCGTTTGATACGACGGGACAACCGCTGAAAGACGACCGGGGTACGATCAGCGGTCGCGATCGATTCGGGTGAGTACCCGACGAGTTCCCCGTCGAGGACCACTCGATCCGCAGAGACGCCCTCACGAACCGCCTGAACCACGTCTGGGAACTGTTCAGTGACTTCCTCGAGTCGACGCGTGAACAACCGGATCTCGTCGCCGTCGACGTGGATCTGGATGCGGAAGCCATCGTACTTGTACTCACAGAGAACGCGGTTATCGCTGGCAGCATCGGCGATGCCCTCCTCAAGCGACTCCGCCTTCTCGGCGAGCATGACCTGGACAGGACGGAACGTCCGAACGTCCAGCGAATTCAACCCCGAGGACCCACCGTCACGCGCGGTTTCGGCGACGGTCTGAAAATCCGTCGTGACCTGAAAGGCTCTTTCGACTGTGTCGATCGCTTCATCGCTGCCGTCCAGAAACGCGTTCGCGATGGCGTCTCGGATAGTGCCCTCGCCGATACCGACCCGCATATGTCCGAGCGCAGTCCGAACCACATAGCGTGCCTCGCTGGAGTTCGCATCCGCGATCAGACCGGCCAGCGTGTCGATCTTCCGGTCCTGACTCCCGGTCCCTCGGTAGGAAGCGAGACCTCGAAGCTCGTCGTGGACACGCTCGACGGTAAGCGTCTGCGAAAACAGCGTCTGCTGGCCGCCGTTGTCGACAGCCCAGGCCGCTGCGTCGCCGAGATCGCCCGTCTCTTTCCAGCGATCACGAACGTCCGACTCGACGGCCCCGGTGGCGCGCAAAATCGCCTCCAGCGTGAGACTTGACGAGACGCCCAGCTCTGCGCGGTCGTACGCCGGCCAGAGCCGGCCTCGAACTAGCGTCACTAACCGGGGAAGCAACTCCCCCGCGTCTGCGAACAGATCGGCGAGAATATCCCGCTTCTCGTTGTTGGAATCAGTCGCCGCTAACTGGTCGTAGACGTCGACGAGAGCGACGTATTCCATTACGATGGAATACGCTCCCGGCCCGCAAAAGCATGTGGAACCGGACGATACCGAACCAGAACCGGGATCCCGGTAGCTGATTCCGATACAGATAGTATCGTGTCGGCGATGCTACTCGGCGTCGAAGCGGCCGGCGACGGTCGCGATTGCCCGCTCGCCGGTTGGCCCGAGGTTCGTGCTCGCGCGTCTCGTAGCGGAACCCGCTGCCGGCCGCGTCCGCCCGTTCTCTGACCGTCGCGACGTCGTCCGGGTACGGCTCGTACTGTGCCCGGACGTTCGACACGTCCCACACCTCCCCGTCGTCGGGCGGCATTGGGGCCGGAACTGTCGGTCAGCCCTGCCCCGTTCGACCATTGGATCGACTGATTCGTGGTTGTATATAAAATTCCGCAAGCGAAATGAAATTCGGGGAAACGGGACGTCGGTTCTGCCACGGGCGTGCGTCTCGTCCGGCCGTATGGGGTCGGTCGTCGGGGTCCTCACGACTCGGTATCGTACGGCTCGCCGACCTTCGACGGCATTCTCGTTCTGCCGTAGAACGCCAATACGAAGATGACGAGGCAGTAGGGGAGTAGGCCGGTAAGTGTCGATGACACCTCTATGCCGACGGTCTGGAGCTGCACCTGGAACATGTCCGCACCGCCGAACAGTAGTGCTGCACCGAACGCCCCGAGCGGGTTGTAGTTCCCGAACAGGTAGGCAACAATAGCGATCCAACCGCGACCGTCGACCATCGTTAGCCCGCTCCCGACGAAACTCGTCGTGAGTCCGATAGAGAGCACGGCCCCCGCCAGCCCGGCCATCGCCCCGGAGAAGATCACTGTCGCGTATCTGACCCGGTTGACGTCTACGCCTGCCGTGTCGAGGGCAGTGGGGTTCTCGCCTGCAGCCTGTATCCAGTACCCCCACCTGGTGTAGTACAGGACGTACCACGAGAGGCCGACCACCCCGATAGTCATCAGAACGAGTGGCGAATTGTTGAAGATGAGGCGACCGACGACGGGCAGATCGGACAGAACAGGCACACCGATGCGGTCGATTCGGCCGACCGTATCGCTTGACTGACTGTCCCAGATCAGCACTGCAGTGAACGGCCCAAATCCCAGCCCGAGAAACCACACAGCCAGTCCAGCGACGATCTGATTAGCCTTGTATTTGATCACCAAGACTGAAAACAGGATTGTTAAACAGATGCTGATAAGCGTAGCACCGACCAAGCCGACCCACAGGTGGATCTGTGTAACGGTACCGCCGCCCGAGACGAGATGCGCGATCGCGACGGCGTTGACCGCCCCGAAGATCATGAACCCTTCCAATCCGATGTTGAACACGCCGCTTTTTTCGGCGTACAGTCCGCCGATGGCGGC
>PXRU01000011.1:38738-40945 GCA_003020945.1 Halobacteriales archaeon QS_6_71_20 | reverse complement strand
CGGACGACGTTCGTCGTCTCGCCGCACGCGCCGGCGACGCGCGAGCACCTCGCGGGGCGTGCCGCCGGCGCGTCCGACTCGGCCGTCGTCGACGCGCCCGGCGACGGCTACGTCGCCGACCTGGGGTACGCCCTCGACCGGGTCGGGACGCCGACGCTGACGGTCGCCGCGGACCTCCCCCTGCTGACGGCCGACGCCGTCGACGGCGTGTGCGCGGCGTTCTCGGGCGACTCCCTGGCCGTCCACGTGACCGCGGTGCGGAAACGCCGACTGGGCGCGAGCGTCGACACGACGCGAACGGTCGGCGACCGCGAGCTCGCGCCGACGGGCCTCAACGTCGTCGCCGACGGCGAGCGGGAGGAGACGCTCGTCGTCGAGGACGACCGACTGGCGGTCAACGTGAACAGACCCCGGGACGCACGGGTGGCGGCGGCGCTGCTGCGGGTCGCGGCCGGCGAGCCCGGCGCGGCCCCCGACCGATCGGAGCGATGACGACGGCGACTGACCCGCGAGCCGACACCGAGTGAACCCATGAGATTCGACACCGCACGCGACGCGAGCCGGGAACCGCACGGGAGCAGCGACGACCCCGAGGTGATCGACTTCAGCGCGAACACGAATCCGGAGGTGCCCGACGGGGTCCGGGAGGCGTACCGCGCGGCGTTCGACGCCGCCCGCCGCTACCCCGAGGAGCCGCCCTCGGCGTACCGCGAGGCCGCCGCCGGGTACGTCGGCTGTGCGCCCGCGGAGGTGATCCCGACCCCGGGCGGCCTCGCGGGGATGCGGCTCGCGATCGGCCTCGCGGTCGACCCCGGCGACTCCGTCGCCGTCCCGTCCCCGAGCTTCGGCGAGTACGCCCGCGAGGTGCGGCTCCAGGGCGGCGAGCCGTCGTTCGTCCCGCACGGGGAGGTCTGCGACGTCGACCCCGTCGGGCACGCGCTGGTGATCGTCTGTAACCCGAACAACCCGACCGGCACCGGCTACGACCGCGACGCGCTGACGGCGCTGGCAAAGCGGTGCCGCGCGGCCGACACCCCGCTGCTGGTCGATGAGGCGTTCCTCGGGTTCACCGACCGGCCCTCGATGGCCGGCACGAGCGGCGTCGTCGTCGCGCGGTCGCTGACGAAGCTGTTCGGCCTGCCGGGGATCCGCGCGGGCTTCCTCGCGGCGACCGGCCCCCACCGCGAGGCGCTGGCGACCGCCCGCCGGACGTGGAACGTGGGAACCCCGGCGCTGTCCGTCGGCGCCGACTGCATGACGCGCACAGCGTTCATCGAGCGGACACGCGACCGGGTCGGCCGCGAGCGCGAGCGGCTGCGCGAGTCGCTGTCGACGGCGTTCGACGTATCGGAGTCGGTCGCGCCGTTCCTCCTGCTCGACACCGGCGACCGCGACGCCGCCGCCGTGGTGGCACACGCCCGCGAGCACGGCCTGGCGATCCGCGACGCGACCACGTTCCGGGGGCTCGACAGCCACGTCCGCGTCGCCGTCCGCCGGCCCGCCGAGAACGATCGGCTGATCGAGGTGCTGGCGGATGGCTGACGCCGACCCCGACCCCGCCTCCGGCGGCGAGCTGTCGGGCGACGCGTTCGCGGCGACCGTCGCGGACGGCGTATTGTGCGTCTCGAACCCGGAGACGCGGTGGCTGTCGACCGGGTGGGACGGCGGTCGCTCCCGGGGGGACGTCGCGTACAACGTCTCCGTCCCCCAGGGGTGGGAGCGGACCGACCTGCGGCCGTACCTCGACGGCCGCCTCGCGGACGCCGGCTTCGAGGCCGACGGCCCCGCGCTGTTAACCGGGGTGGACCTCCGCCACGCACGGGGCGCCCGCGCCGGCCCGGTCGTCGCGTACGCCACCGTCGGGCTGTCGAACCCGGCGGCGCTCCCGGTCGGTGACGATCCCCCGACGACGACCGACCGCGGGGGCGACGCCCCCCGGTCCGAGCGGTCGGGGCATGAGACCGGCACGGTCAACCTCGTCGTCGGCACGACGCGGTCGCTGGCCGCGGGGGCGCTTGCGAACCTCGTCGCCGTCGTCGCCGAGGCGAAGGCCGCGACCCTGCTGTCGCTGTCCGGCTTCCCCGGGACGACCAGCGACGCCGTCGTCGTCGGGAGCGCCGTCGACGGCGAGCCGGCGGCGTTCTCCGGGAGCGCGACGCCCGTCGGTTCGGCCGCGCGGGCCTGCGTTCGGGAGGCGGTGACCGCGG
>PXRU01000011.1:15373-38666 GCA_003020945.1 Halobacteriales archaeon QS_6_71_20 | reverse complement strand
GGCGACCGAGGGAACCGACGGAGCGAAGCCCCGGGAGCTACACCGGATCGATCATGAGCGACGACGCGAGCGGCGAGGGAGGCGGCGGCGAGACGGGTGGGACCGATGGCAGCGAGACGGGTGGGACCGACAGCGGAGCAGGCGACGACGGGGCGGTCGGCGGCGACCGCACCCCGGCGGAGGGCGGCGACCCGCACGCCAACACCCCCGGGCGGGGCGTCAGCCCCGTGGCGCGCGAGATCGGGGCGAGCGCGCCCGAGGAGTTCGGCCTCGCGCAGGCGTGGTGGGGCGACGGCAAGGGGAAGACGACCGCGGCGATGGGGATGGGTTTTCGGGCGGCCGGCCACGGCTACCGCGTCCACATGCTCCAGTTCATGAAGGGCGGCGCCGCCTCCGTCGAGGACGTGCGCGGCGAGTACAACGCGATCGCGGCGATGCCGGGGTTCAGCTACGAGAACTCCGGCCACTACGGCTGGCACGCGATGCCCGACGGCTCCGACGAGGACGAACACGCGGCCCGCGCCCGCGGCGGCCTCCGCCGGGCCGAGGCGCTGGTCGCGGCCGCCGGCGACGCCGACCTCTCCGCGCCGCTCGCGCTCGACGGGTCGGCCGAGGACGGCGTCCACATGCTGATCCTCGACGAGGTCCTGTACGCCGCGAACCGGGAGATGGTCGACCGCGAGGCGGTCGTCGACCTCGTCGCCGGGAAGCCGGAGAACCTCGAACTCGTGCTCACCGGGGGCCACGAGTCGCCCGACTACCTCGCGGACCGGCTCGACCTGATCACGAACGTCCGCAAGGTGAAGCACCCGTTCGACGAGGGCCACCGCGCCCGCAAAGGAACCGAGTTCTGATGGCGCGGACCCTGCTCGTCGCCGGGACGGCCAGCCACGTCGGCAAGAGCACGGTCGTCGCCGGCCTCTGCCGGCGGCTCGCGCGCGAGGGGGTCGCCGTCGCGCCGTTCAAGGCACAGAACATGAGCAACAACGCCCGCGCGGTCGTGACGCCCGACGGCGACTGGGGGGAGGTCGGCGTCTCCCAGTACGTCCAGGCCAGGGCCGCGGGGATCGCGCCCACGACGGACGCCAACCCGGTGCTCCTGAAGCCCCGGGGCGACGGCGAGAGCCAGCTGATACTCGACGGCGAGGCCGTCGGCCACTTCGAGGCCGGCACCTACTACGGCGAGCACTTCGAGCGCGCCCGCGAGGCGGCCGTCGCGGCCCACGGGCGACTCGCGGCCGACCACGACGTGATCGTCGCCGAGGGCGCCGGGAGCATCGCCGAGATCAACCTCCACGACCGCGACCTCGCGAACGTCGAGACCGCCCGCTTCGCCGACGCGGCGATCCTCCTCGTGGGCGACATCGAGCGCGGCGGCGTCTTCGCCAGCCTCTACGGGACGCTGGAGCTGATGCCCACGGACCTGCGCGAGCGCGTCGTCGGCGCGGTCATCACGAAGTTCCGGGGCGACGACGCGATCCTCGACCCCGGGATCGCGGCGTTCGAGAAGCGGGCGGGCGTCCCGGTGCTGGACGTGCTCCCGTACGACGACCCGGGGCTGCCCGAGGAGGACAGCGTCTCGCTGCCCGCGACCGGGGAACGGGGCGTCGTCGGCGACGACGACGGCTACGGACCCGAGCGGTCGGTGACCGTCGGCGTCCCCCGGCTCCCGCACGTCTCGAACGTCACCGACCTGGAGCCGCTGGCGCGGGCGCCCGGCGTCCGCGTCGCGTACCTCCCGCTGTCGGCCGGGCTCGGCGACGCCGACGCAGTCGTGATCCCCGGCACGAAAAACACCGTCGACGACCTGCTCGCGCTGCGGGAGGCCGGCCTCGACGAGGCGCTCCGGAGGTTCGAGGGTCCGGTCGTCGGGATCTGCGGCGGCTACCAGATCCTCGGCGAGCGACTGCACAACGCCGCCGTCGAGGGCACCGGCGACGCGGCGTCCGTCGACGGCGTCGGGCTTTTGCCGGTGGAGACGCGCTTCTCCCCGGACAAGCGGGTCCGGCAGGTGACCGTCGAGGTCGCCGGCGCGGGCCCGATCGCCGGCGCGAGCGGGACGGCCGCCGGCTACGAGATCCACATGGGACGGACGTCGCCGACAGAGCCCGGGACAGGTCCGGCCGCGAGTGCAGGCGCAGGCGCGGGCGCGGATGCGGACACAGGCGCAAGCGCGGACACATGTGCTGACGCGGACCCGGACGCGGGTGCGAACGCGGGCGTGGATGCGGACCCGAACGGAGTCACGCGACCGCTCGGCGAGGCCAGCGTCGCCACGGACGCGGTGCTGGGCACGTATCTCCACGGGCTGTTCGAGAACCGGACGGTTCGTGAGGCGTTCCTCGACGCGGCGTTCCGGAGCGCGGGCGTCGACCGGCCGACGGCCGCGGACTGGGAGCGGACGCCGTACGACGACGCCGCCGCGCTCGTGTCCGGGATCGACCTGCCGAAGTTCGTCGACGCCGCGCGCGACGGATCTGACACGGGGTGAGTCCAGCAGGTTCGACGCCCGGTGACCGGGGCGGCTCCAGGGGCGGATCGGGCGGGCTCGACACCCGGCGATCCGGACGGCCACGGGGCCGCGGAACTCGTCGGCGTGCTCAGAGCCCGGCGTACGGGCCGCCCTTCGCCTCGGTGAGGCGGTCCACCTGCTCCCCGGAGAGGTCGACCGTCGCGGCCGCGAGGTTCTCCTCCAGCTGTTCGACGGTCCGCGCGCCGACGATGGGCGCGGTGACGCCGTCGCGGTGGGAGAGCCACGCGAGCGCGACCTGGGCGGGCGAGGCGCCGACCTCGTCGGCGACGGCGTCGAGTTCGTCGTGGACGGCGAAGTTCTTCTCGGTAAGGTACGCCTCCTCGAACCGGGTGGACTCGGCGACGCGGGAGTCGCCGGTCAGGCCGTCCTCGCGGTCGTACTTCCCGGTGAGAAAGCCCTGTCCGAGCGGGCTCCACGGGCAGACGGCCAGCCCCTCGTCGCGGGCCATCTCCAGGTAGTCCCCCTCGATCTCCCGGTCGACGAGGCTGTAGCGCGGCTGGAGCACGGAGAACGGCTCCCACCCCTCGTCGCGGGCGATCTGGTTGGCGCGGGCGACCTTCCAGGCGTCGGGGCGCAGCGTCGACGCGCCGAGGTAGTGGACCCTCCCGTCCTCGACGAGCCCGTTCAGCGTCTTCAGCAGCTCCCGCGTCGGGGTGTCGTCGTCCCAGCGGTGGATGTACAGCACGTCGACGTAGTCGGTGCCGAGCCGGTCCAGCAGCGCGTCGATCCGGTGGCGGACGTTCTTCCGGTTCGTCCCCCAGCTGTTGGGGTCGTCCTCGCGGATCTGCCAGAAGACCTTCGAGGCGATCGTGTACCGCTCGCGGTCGCGGTCGGCGAGCCAGTCGCCGATCCAGCGCTCGCTCTCGCCGCCGCCGTACACGTCCGCGGTGTCGATGTAGCGACCGCCCGCCCGCTCGTAGGCGTCGAGCAGTTCGTGGGCGCGCTCCTCGCCGATCTCCAGGTTCCCCTCCTCCGTCTCCTTGCCGAACCGCCAGGTGCCGAACTGGAGCTCGC
The DNA here is from genome assembly GCA_003020945.1 of Halobacteriales archaeon QS_6_71_20. Taxonomy (GTDB): domain Archaea; phylum Halobacteriota; class Halobacteria; order Halobacteriales; family Haloferacaceae; genus Halobaculum. The sequence continues at coordinate 35,119 of PXRU01000011.1, read as the reverse complement.
TCGTCCGGAGCCCGGTGTCGCCCAGTCGGACGAACTCCATGTCGACGTCGTCGAGGTCCGTCATCGTCGTCCCGTTCGACGCTTCGGGTCAAAAGGGTTCAGCAATCGGAACGCCATCCCCCGGACGGCCGCAGCAGTTATACGCCGGAGCGGGACTCGATACCGTATGACGAGCGACGAGCCGCGGTCGGTCGCCGTCGAGCGCGACGCGCGGGGGGAGCCGGCGGGACCGGCCGAGCGGACCGCCGTCGACTGTTTCCGCGCCGGCGTCGAGGCCGCGCTTCCGCGGGCCGTGATCGAGCGCGCCGTCTCCGTCGACGGCGACACGCTTCGGATCGCCGACGACGGATACGACCTCGCGGCGTACGACCGGCTGGTGGTGGTCGGCGGGGGGAAGGCGGCCGACGGCGTCGCGACCGCGCTCGCGTCGGTGCTGGGCGACCGCATCGACGCCGGCGTGGTCGTCGTCGACGGCGGCGGGAACCCGGGCGGGCAGGACGAGCAGGACGAGCAGGACGGGCAGGGCGGGCAGGACGGACAGGGCGGAGCCGACCCGACGGGTGCGGACGCCCGGATCGACCGTGTGTACGGCGGCCACCCGGTCCCGACCGAGGGGAGCGTCGCGGGGGGGACGCGGGTGCTGGATCTCGTCGCGGACGCGGGCGCCGAGACGCTCGTGATCGCCGTGGTCACGGGCGGCGCGAGCGCGCTGCTGGCCGCGCCCGCGGCGGGGGTGGATCTGGACGCGCTCCGGACGACGACGAGCGCCCTCCTCGATGCCGGCGCGGAGATCCACGAGATCAACGCCGTCCGGAAGCACCTCTCGCGGGTGAAGGGCGGACGCCTGGCGGCCGCGGCCGCGCCGGCGACGGTCGCCGGTCTGGCGTTCAGCGATGTCGTCGACAACGACCTCGGGGTGATCGGGAGCGGGCCGACCGCCCCCGACGACACCGGCTTCGCCGACGCGCTGGCGACCCTGGACCGCTACGACCCGTCCGGCGACCGAGTCCCCGGGAGCGTCCGCGACCGCCTCGAACGGGGCGCCCGCGGGGAGGTCGAGGGGACGCCCGCGGCCGGCTCGTCCGTCTTCGAGCGGGTGCGGACCCGCGTGCTCGCCGACGGGCTCACCGCGCTCGATGCGGCCGCGGCGGCCGCCTGGGAACGGGGGTACGAGCCGCTCGTTCTGTCCGGGCGCCTGCGGGGCGAGGCCGCCGACTCCGGGCTCACCCACGCCGGCGTCGCCGAGGGGATCGCCGCCTCGGGCACCCCGCTTCGCCCGCCGGCGGTCGTGCTCTCGGGCGGGGAGACGACCGTGACGGTGACGGGCGACGGGGAGGGCGGCCCGAACCTGGCGTGCGCGCTGGCGGCCGGGGTCGAGTTCGCCTCGTCGGAGTCGCCGCTCCGGGACCGCGAGTGCGCGTTCCTCGCGGCCGACACCGACGGTCGGGACGGCAGCACAGCGTACGCCGGCGCGGTGGTCGGTCCCGACACCGTCGGCGACCGCTCGGCCGCCCGCGACGCGCTCGACGACGACGACGCCCTCGGCTTCCTTGAGGGAACGGGCGCGCTCCTCTCGACGGGCGCGACGGGCACGAACGTCGACGACTTCCGGGTGATCGTCGTCGCGGAGTGAGCGAGACGGGCCCGGTCGCTCGGCCGACTCCGGCGGATAGTCGCTCCATACTCAATACCGATGGCGGGAACCGGACGGCCGATGGGCGAACTGACGCGGCGGGTCGTCGAGTCGGATCGGATCAAGCCCCTCGCGGAGGCGGCCCTGCTGGGACTGTCGTCCCGGCTCCCCCTCGGGACGAACGTGTTCTCGAAGGACTGGGACATGCTCGTGCTGCTCGACACCTGCCGCGTGGACGCCCTGCGGTCGCTGCGCGGGGAGTTCGACTTCCTGGACGACGTCGGCTCGACCTGGAGCGTCGGCAGCTCGACGCGCGAGTGGGCCGCGAACACGTTCACGCCGGAGTTCGCCGACGAGATCGGACGGACGGCCGTCGTCACCTCGAACCCGCGGGTCCCGTGGGTGCTGGACGGCCGGGGCGGGCTCGAAGGCGAGTTCGCCGGTCGCTTCACCGACTGGACCACCGTCGGTCGCGAGTCGGTGGGACTGCTCGACGCGCTCCCGGAGTACGCCCCGAAGGAGCCGTACGGCGGCCTCGTCACGCCGGACGTGGTCACCGACCGCGCGATCCGGGTCGGGCGGGCGCGCTCGTTCGACCGGCTGATCGTCCACTACCTCCCTCCGCACAACCCGTACCGCAGCCGTGCGCTGCGAACGGGCGGTGAGATCCGGTCCCACGAGTACCGTCCGTTCGACCACCTGCGCGACGGCGGCGACCGAGCGACGGTCCGGTCGGCGTACCTGGACGAGCTTCGCTGGGCGCTGGAGCACGTGGAGACGCTGCTCGAGAACGTCGACGCCGAGCGGACCGTGATCTCCGCGGACCACGGCGAACTGTTCGGCCACCTCGGGCTGTACAGCCACCCCACCGGGGTTCCCCATCCGTCGCTCCGCCGGGTGCCGTGGGTGCGGACCACCGCGACCGACGGCGGGTCGTACGACCCCCACTTCGACCGCGCGCCCGACGGGGCCGTCTCCGCCGACACCGCCGAACAGCTCGAGCACCTCGGCTATCGGTGACGGCGGCGGACGCGCGCCCGGCCTCGGTCGACGTCTCGGATCGGGACGGGGCGGAGGCGACCGTCGGCGGGTCGGGCGCGCGTCGCCGGCGTCAGTCCGACTCGACGGTCGCGCCGCCGCCGGCGTCGGCCTGCACGTCGGCGCCGTCGGCGTGGAACGAGCCGAGCGTGTTGTACAGCCCCCGCTCGTAGACGTCCGGCTCCTTGCTGATCCCGACGTGGGAGCCGATCTTGGCGTCCGCCCAGTACGCGCGGTGGGGTCCCTCGAACAGTCGCATGAGCAGCTTCGGGTCGACCTCCATCTTCACCCAGCCGTCCTCGTAGTCGTCGGTATCGAGGTCGGTGGTGTAGTCGAAGCCGGAGCCGTCCATCGACAGCTCCAGGCAGACGTCGTCGACCAGCGGGATCAGGACGGTCGTGTCCGTCTCGTAGCCGATGCGGGCGCGCTTCCCCTCCATGTGCTCGTACGCCAGCGGGACGTACGCCCGGAACTCGTCGATCGTCGGCTCGGGGTCCGACTCGTAAGCGAACGAGCGCGGCGCGAGCTCCTCCTCGATGTACCGTCGCTTGGCGTCCTGGTCGACGGGCGTGTACGGCGCGGACCGCTCGCCGGTCGTCACGTCGATGTGCTCGCCGGAGTTGAGGAACACGCACTCGTGCTCGTCGGCGGTGTGCTCGTCGAAGAAGCGCTTGGCCTCGATGCGGGGCGGGTTCGCGGTGTACTCGTTGAGGTCGGCCAGATCCCCCGCCAGGACGTACTCGCCGGCGAACGGCATGTAGTAGTCCGGCTCGAACAGGTCGATGAAGTTGAGTGCGAGCTCGTGTTTCTCCTGGATCACCCGGTCGCGCTCGGCGATCATCTCCTCGTGGGTGTAGTTCGTGACCGCCTGCGGGTAGAACTGCGCGGCGCTGTACTGGTGACACAGCATGTCCACGTCGCCGTACTGGCGCGTGATCGCCTCGCAGGTCGGCTCCGCGATCGGGTACGGACAGTCGTTCGTGTTGACCACGACCTCCTCGCCGTCGTCGATGACCGCCATCGAGTCGACCTGCGTCGACCCGGTTCGGTCGGCCTCGGAGTCGTACCACGTGCAGCCGAAGAAGTTGCCACACAGCTCCGGGTCGCAGCCGTCCGCCGCGAGCACGTTGATGTGCGTGTCGCCGTCGAGGTGGGTCCGCTCGTCGTGGGGGAGCTCGACCGCCTCGAAGCCGAGGTCCTCGACGGCCTCCTTCAGGTAGTCCCACCGGTAGTCGTGGATCAACACCGGGATGTCCGTGTCCATCCGTTCGAGGCTCTCGGGGTGGAAGTGGTCCGGGTGGACGTGGGAGATGTAGATGTAGTCGACGTCGTTGTACGCTTCCGGCTCGAACTCGCGCTCGGGGTAGTGAGCCCACGACCCGTAGTACGCGCCGTCCAGCAGCCACGGGTCACAGAGGATCTCCACGTCGGCGGACTCGATCACCACCGCCGCGGAACCGAGATAGGTGACGTGCATCGCCCGCTCCTCGGGCCGTTGTCACTATTGTTATTGGACCGGTTACGCCGGTAGGACCGGGGTAGCGGGCTGTGCGGATCGGCCAGACTGAGCGGACTGAGCGGGCCGAGCGGACCGAGCGGAGTGAACGGAGCCGGACGTCGCCGGCGCGGTCGGGCGTCGGCGTCGTGGGCCCGTCCCGGGACGGCGATGTCGGGCGGCCCGGCCTCGATCTCCTCGCGTCGCTCCGCGAACTCCCCCGGGAGCACCGGCCGGCTGCCGAGGTCGTCGGGCGGCTCGTCGCCGGCGTACCCCGGTCCGTCCGCCGCGAGTTCGAACGGCACGCCGTCGCGCTCGCGGACGTACACGGAGCGGAGCCGGTGGCGGTCGATCCGTCGGGTGGGGCGCAACCCCTCGCCCGCGACCCCCGACCGCATCGCCGCCCGGTCGTCGTCGGTCGGCGTCCGGACGGCGACGTGGTGGACCGTTCCGCGTCCCTCCCTGCCGGCACGAACCGTCGGGGAGGCCATTACCTCGGAGGTGTCTCCCTCGGTAGGAGGACCCTACACCGGCACGGCGGGCGGTTCGGCTCGCCGAGGCGGTCACGTCCCGCCGGCGACGCCGTCGTCGCGACCGACGCCGTCCTCTCGACGCGTCGACGGCGACGCCGAAACCGACGGAACCGAACGTGGGGCCGCCCTGGCGTCGTTTCCGTCGACCGGAACGGAGCCGAATGACAAAAGATATTCAAGCCCTAAGCCGGTAATGAACGGAGATGAGTTCCTCCATGGCAGAGTCAATACTCTCGCGTATCGCGGACCACGAGGGTGTCGAGCCCGAGACGCTCGACCCGCCGTTGTACCGGGTGATCGACCCCGAAGCGCTGGAGGAACTGTTTCGCGATACGACCGGACGGGTCGCGTTCAGTTACCACGGGTACGACGTCACGGTCGACGACGAGGGCTTCGTCGTGGTCGCGGACGGGCGCGAGGAGTGACGGCCCCGGGATCGCCGAACGTGCTTTTCGGCTCGGGCCCTTCGATGGCTCAATGAGCGAGAGGAGCGGCAAGCGCACGGGTCCGAACGCGGACGCTGCGACCCGGCCGACCGGGGCTGTCGGGTCGAGCGACGAGGGCGACCGACGACGGCGCCCGACGGACGGGGTCGACCGGCGCGACGGCGAGGTCGCAGTCGCGGTGGAGAGGGTCACGAAGCGGTTCGGGAGCGGCGCAGGCGCCGTGACGGCCGTCGACGGCGTCTCCCTCGAGGTCGAGCGCGGGTCGATCGTCGGCCTGCTCGGGCCGAACGGGGCGGGGAAGACGACCCTCATCAAGTCGGTCCTCGGGATGGTGCTGCCGGACGAGGGGACCGTCCGGCTGCTCGGCACCGACATCCACGCGGACCCGCGGACCGCCCACGCCCGGGTCGACGCGATGCTGGAGGGGGCGCGCAACGACTACTGGCGGCTGACCGTCCGGGAGAACCTCCGCTACTTCACGACGATCGACGGCGTCGACCCCGACTCCGTGGCCGGCAGACACGAGCGGATCCTCGACCGGCTGGACCTGACCGAGAAGGCCGACACGCCCGTGCGCGACCTCTCGCGGGGGATGAAACAGAAGGTGTCGCTGGCGAGCGTGCTCGCCGGCGGCGCCGAGGTGGTGTTCCTCGACGAGCCGACGCTCGGCCTCGACGTCGAGAGTTCCCGCACCCTCCAGCGGGAGCTCCGGCGGCTGGTCGAGGCGGAGGACCTCACGGTCGTCCTCTCCAGCCACGATATGGACGTCATCGAGACCGTCTGCGACCGCGTGATCGTCATGTCCGAGGGTCGCGTCGTCGCCGACGACAGCGTCACGGCGCTGCTGGGCGGCGACGACGTCGACGCCGTCCGCGTCACCAGCCCCGACCTCGACGCCGAACTGCTGGCCGAGGTCCGCGAGCGGTTCGACGTCACCGGGGCCGAGCGCGTCGGCGACGCGACCCGCGTCGAGGTCGCCGTCGACGGCGACGGGCTGTACGACCTGCTGGGATTTCTCCGCTCGCGTGACGCGGGGCTCCACGCCGTCAGGACGGTACGGCCGGATCTCGAGGACGTGTTCGTCTCGCTGACCCGGGAGGAGGGAGGACGATGAGTACGCGCGACGGCGACGCGGCGACGGACGGGGCCGTCGGGGAGCGAGTCGACGGCGCCGAGCCGGCCGATCCCGGGGTCGACGACGAGCCCCGCCCGGCGACGTACCGACATCTCGTGCGCGCCGTGCTGTACCGCGAGTACCTGGTGTTCGTGCGCTACCCGGCGAACGCCGTCGGCGGGATCGTCGTCGCGCTGTTCTTCTTCGGCGTGCTGTTCTACGGGGGGCGGATGGTCGCCGGACGGGCGCTCACCGACTCGATCGAGGGGATCGTCGTGGGCTACTTCCTGTGGACGCTGTCGGTCGGCGCCTACTCCTCCATCTCCAACGACATCGGCAGCGAGGTGCAGTGGGGGACGCTGGAGCGCCACGTCACGAGCCCGTTCGGCTTCGCCCCCGTCGCGCTGGCGAAGGGCGCGGCGACGGTCGTCCGGACGTTCCTCACCTCCGCGGTCGTGCTCGCGGTCATGGTGGTCGTCACCGGGACCGGGCTCAGCGTCGACGTCGTCACCGTGGTCGCGATCGCGACGCTGAGCGTCGTCTCGGTGCTCGGCCTCGGCTTCGCCGCCGGCGGGGTCGCCGTCCTCTACAAGCGGATCGGCAACTGGCTCAACCTGCTGCAGTTCGGCTTCGTCGTACTCGTCTCCGCGCCGGCGTTCGACATCCCCTGGCTGGCGGTGCTTCCGCTGGCGCACGGGAGCGGCATGCTCCAGCGGGCGATGGTCGACGGCATCCGACTATGGGAGTTCCCGCCCGCGGACCTCGCGCTGCTGGTCGGGGTCGCCGTCGGCTACCTCGCGCTCGGCTACGTCGTGTTTCGGGCCGCCACGAACCGAGCGCGGCGGTTGGGCGTGCTCGGTGACTACTGACGCCGCAGCCCGACCGAACCCGCGGCGATGGTCGACCGGCTGTCGGGCGGGGTCGGCCGACCGCCTCCGGGGGCGTCTCGCCGTCGACGACCGCCGCTCACTCCCGCAACGGCGCCTCCAGGCGCGCGACGTCGAGGTGGAGCTCGTTGCGTCCCTCGTCGGTCGCCTCGACCTGCCCGGCCATGACCAGCCCGGAGTTGGGCGTGGGGCCCACGACGACGGGGTCGGCCACGTCGAACCTGGCGACCGACTCCCGGAACGACACCCGCGCGCGGCACTTCTCGGGGTGGTGGACGGTCGTGAAGTCGATCGCCTCGACGGCGACGTCGATGCGGTCGTAGTCGTGGGCGAGCCCCAGCGTCTCGCCGCCCTCGTCGGGCGACCGGCCGAGCGCGTCGAACGCCGCCTCCGTCGGGACGTACCCCCCCTCGGAGCCCGGGACCCCCTCGACGAGACCCAGCGACTTCATCATCTGCATCAGGTTCCGGATCGTGCCGACGTGTCGGTCGCACACCTCGGCGATCTCCGTGGCCGGCATCGGGGAGTCCGACGTCTCGTACCCGTTGACGAGCGTGTTCAGGATGTCCCGCTGGCTGCTGGTCAGGTCCATCTGCGTCCGCCGCCGGGTTCGCCGCCGGCGCCCATATACGTTTGGTCGTGACGTTTCGTCCCGTGATCGTGAGACACTCACGGACCCGAAGCCGATTTTTCTGCGTCACTGTCGTACTCAGCCTCGCAGATCGACACAGACATCCACATGAGCGCCGGTGTGGTCACCGCGGGCCGGAACCGCCGGCGGGGCCGCCACACGCGGGACCGGGGCGACGGACCGCCGGCCCGTACCCGAGCCGCCCGTGCGCTTATTCCGGTCGCGTTCCTTCGACGAGACGTGACTACGGAGGGAGGAGCGCGGAACCCGGGCGCGCCCGCCGTTCCGCGGGCGGACGACCGCGACGCCTGCGTCGTCTGGCACCGGCGCCACCTCCGCGTCCCGGACCACCCCGCGGTGACGCGGGCGACGGCCGAGTACGACGTCGTCTGTCCGGCGTTCGTGTTCGACCCGCGGTTCTACGGCGACGAGGCGCTCGCGTGCGACGCCCGGCGCCGCTTCCTCCACGAGTCGCTGACGGACCTCGCCGAGCAGTACGACGACCGCGACACGGCGTTGGTGTTCGGGCACGGCGACCCGGTGGACGTGCTCGCGACGTTCGTCGACCGCGGCTGGGACGTGCTGGCGACGGCCGACGCGACGAGCCGCTACGGCGCCCGCCGGGACGACCGCGCGGCCGACCGTCTCGGCGTGACGTTCGTCGACGACGACGGCCTCCGCCGGGCCGTCGACGACCCGCGCGAGGGCTGGGGCGACCACGTCGAGTCGTACTTCCGGAGCGAGCCGACCGAGCCGGCGCCGTCGGGGTTCGGAGCCCACGGCGTCGAGTCCGCCGTCGGGGTGGACGCGGTCGAGGAGCGGCACGAGGTGTGCCCCGCGAAGGAGTCCGTGCCGGTCGGCGGTCGGTCGCCCGCGCTCGCCCGGCTCGACCGCTTCCTCGACCGGATCCACGAGTACCCCGGCTCCATCTCCCCGCCGGCGGCGGCGGAGACGGGAGCGAGTCGGCTCTCGGCGTACCTCCGGTTCGGCTGTCTCTCCGTCCGGGAGGTGTTCCGCCGACTGGAACGGGACGCCCCCGAGGGACGCGGGAAGGAGCTGTTCCGCGACCGGCTCTACTGGAACCGCCACTACACCCAGAAGCTCCAGGACTGGCCGGGGTGGACCGAGCGGGCGGTGAACCCGGTGTTCCGCGGGCTCTACCGGGAGACGCACGACCCCGAGCTCGTGGCCGCGTGGCGGGAGGGGCGGACCGGCTACCCGATGGTCGACGCCTCGATGCGGTGTCTCCGGGAGACCGGGTGGCTCAACTTCCGGATGCGCGCGATGTGTGCCTCCTTCTTCGGCTACGTCCTCGAACAGCCGTGGCGCATCGGCGCCGACCACTTCTACGAACACCTGATCGACGCCGACCCGGCGATCAACTACACGCAGTGGCAGTACCAGACCGGGCTCACCGGGATCGCCGCCGTCCGCGTGTACAACCCCCGAAAGCAGGTCCGCGAGAACGACCCCGACGGCGAGTTCGTCCACCGATGGGTGCCGGAGCTGGCGGCCGTCCCGCCCGAACACCTCGACGAGCCGGAGAAGCTGCCGCTGGCGCTCCAAGAGGAGCTCGGCGTCCGGATCGGCGAGGACTACCCCCGACCGGTCGTCGAGTTCGAGGCGAAGCGTCGCGAGGCCCGGGAGCGCTTCTCGGCGCTGGCGGACCGGGCGAGCGAGGCGGCGACGGACCCGGCGATCCGCCGCCGGCTGTCGCTGTCGCGGCGCGGTCGCGGCCCGGACCGCGAGGACGCGGACGACGCCCCCGAGGCGAGCGGACAGGCCAGCCTCGACGCCTTCGAGTGAGGCGCGGTCGGGGCGCTCCCGACCGCGATCGCGACCGAGACCCGAGCGCTTTACCCTCGGACTCTCCATCGGGCCGACGGATGGGTCTGTATCGGATCGTCTCGCTCGTGTTCGCGTGGCAGGTCGCCGCCAGCGTCTGTTACTACACGGTGTTCGCGGCGACGCCGTTCTTCCGCTCGGAGTTCGCGCTCTCGGGGGCCGCCGTCGGGCTGGTCGTGACGGCGCTGACGCTCGGGTACGCGGTGTTTCTCCTCCCGTTGGGGGCGCTCACCGACCGCTTCGGCGAGCGCCGGACGCTCACGGTCGGACTGCTCGGCGTCTCCCTCGGGGCGTTTCTCGTCACCCGGGCGTGGTCGTTCGCCGCGCTGCTCGCGAGCGCGTTCGTCCTCGGGGCGCTGTACGGGACGGCGATGCCCGGGACGAACAAGGCCGTCTTCGACAACACGCCCCCCGGCCGGCGCAACCTCGCGGTCGGGATCAAGCAGGTGGGCGTCACCGCCGGCAGCGGCGCGAGCGCCCTGCTCGTGACCGGGATCGCGGGCGTGCTGTTCTGGGAGGCGGGCTTCTACCTCGCCGCCGGGGTCGGCGCCGTCGTCGCCGTCGCGTTCTGGGCGGCGTACCGCGACGGGGACGGAGGCGGGGAGCCGAGCTACCCGGACTTCCGGGGCCTGCTGGGCAACGCGCCCTACCGCTCGCTCACGGCCGCGGGGCTGTGTCTCGGCGCCGCGCTGTTCACGACGACGGGGTACACCGTCATCCACGTCGCCGACTCCGTGGGGGCGTCGGTCGCCTTCGGCGGCGTCGTGCTCGCCGGAGTGCAGGTGTCCGGCAGCGTCGGACGCGTCGTCACCGGCTGGCTGAGCGACGCGCTCCCGGGCGACCCGACCCGGCGGATCGGCGCGATCCTGCTGGCGCAGTCGCTCGCGAGCGCGGCCCTGCTGGGAGCCGTCGCCGTGGTCGACGGGCGCGCGCTCACGGCGGCGGTGTTCGTCGCGCTCGGCTTCTTCCTGCTCGGCTTCACCGGCGTGTACTACTCCTGTATGGCGACGATCGTCCCCGCCGACGAGATGGGCGGGGCCACCGGCGGCGGCCAGCTGGCGCTCACGAGCGGGGCGCTGTTCGCCCCGCCCGCGTTCGGCCTGCTGGCTGACACGTACGGCTACCGCGAGGGGTGGCTCCTGCTGGCCGGGTTGGCCGCCGTCGGCGCCGTCTTCGTCGTCCGGGTGATGGCGACGGGGCCGCCGGACGATACGACCGTCGCGGCCGCCGACTGACGCCCGGCCGGTCCGTCCCGACCCGGGGCGACGGCGACCAAGCTATTTAGCCTCTCCCGGACTAGCTCACCCCGGTGTACCACGTACTCATCGCCGTCGACGACGACGAGGGGCGGGCCGCCGACCAGATCGAGATGCTCCGGTCGCTGCCCGGCCACGAGGACCTCCGCGTCACCGTCGTCCACGTCTACGAGACGGTCGACGCGCCCGCCGACGAGGCGGGCCGCTCGGTGATCGAGTCGGTGAACGAGGAGCTACCGTCGCTGCGGGACCTCCCCGGGACGGTCCGGTCGGTCGCCGACGCCGCCGAGGAACTGGGGGTCGACGCGGAGGTGACCGAGCGGGCCGGCGACCCCGCCGCGGAGGTGCTCGCGGAGGCCGACCAGCGCGACGTCGACGCCGTTCTGCTTGCCGGCCGCGAGCGAAGCCCCGCCGGGAAGGCGCTGTTCGGCAGCGTCACCCAGCGGGTCATGCTCGAAGGGAACCGCCCGGTCCTCGTCTCCACCGAGGGGTAGCCGGCCGGCCGCGTTCGACGGCCGAGGCGGGTGGACGGACCCCAGGCCCGCCCCCGAGCGACCGGCGACCGACTCCCGAGCGAACGGCGCAGTCGGCCCGGGAGAGGCCCGACCGGCGGCGACCGACCCGGACCGGGTCGCCGCGGCGACCGCCCCCGAAAGGTCTGCCAGTTCTTACTCGCGCTCGGGTGAGGACTTCTGGCAACAAACCCCTGATCATCACCGTTAAACCTCCACTGGCGAAACAGCACGTTCATGTCTCGTGACGACATCGACAGGCGCGACGTACTGGCGGGTGCAGGAACGATGGGCGTCATCACCCTCGCCGGATGTGCCGGCGGCGGTGACGGCGGCGGCGAGGACGGCGGTAGCGGCAGCGAGGAGGGAGGCAGCGGCGGCGAGGGCGGCGGCGGCGAGAGCTACGAGATCGTCATCGCCGGCACCTCCTCCGGGAGCTCCACCCAGCAGGCGGGGCAGGCGCTGGCCCGCGCGGCGAGCCAGCACAGCGACATCCTCGACATCTCCGTCCAGGTGACCGACGGCTGGACCGCGAACCTCTACGAGTACGACAGCGGCAACGTCTCCTCGATGGGCGTCGACAACAACTCCCTGTCGAAGGCGATGAACGAGGAGGGGCCGTTCGCCGACGAGTCCGTGGACGACATCCCCCACCAGGGCTTCGTGTTCACGAACCTGGAGATCTACTGGGTCGCCACCGAGGAGTCCGGCATCACCTCGACGGCCGACCTGCAGGACGGCGGCTACACGATCTATCCGATCCAGCCCGGCTTCGGGACGCGGCTGCTGACCGAGGAGGTCATCCGCGAGGCCGGCGTCTGGGAGAACAACGACATCCTCAACGTCGGCACCAGCGACATCGCGGGCGCCGTCGAGGAGGGCCGCGTGGACGCGATGGCCATCTACGGCGCCAACGGCGTCGCCCTCTCCAGCTGGGTGCAGGAGGTGGACGTCCGCTCCGGCGGCGGGCTGAACGTCATCGAGGTCGACGACAACTTCGACCAGGCGATCGGCGACGTGGACGGCGCCATCAAGAAGGAGGGGCTGGAGCCGTACGGCTGGGAGCAGGAGGTGACGGGCGTTACCGACACGACGACCGCGTGGGTGCTGGCCGGCCAGTGGGCGTTCGGTCCGGACGTGCCCGCGGGCGCGACCGAGGAGGTCGCGCGCCTCTCCAGCGAGCACTGGGAGGCCATCCGCGAGGCCGACCCGACCGCGCTCGACCACTCCGACCCCGAGACGATGACGACGGCCGTCATCGAGGACCTCCCGGTTCACCCGGGCGTCGCGGACTACTTCGAGGCCAACGACGTCTGGAACGACGACTGGACGCGCGGCGAGACCGAGGGGTAGCGACCGACCCGCTCCGCCCCGACGTGCAGATTTATCACCATAGATCCGTACAATCGAACCGATCAATGCCTTTCCCCACCCGTGTGGAGGCCGGCACGACCGGCGCGCGTATCGAGAGTGATACCCGATGAGTGAAGCGAACGCGAACGACGGCGAGTCGGCGCCCGTGGACGACGTGAGCTTCGACCGCGAGGGTCCGTGGGACGCGGAGCCGGTGTCGATGCGGAACGCCCTCATCGCCTTCTCGGTGCTGTTCTGGGCGGGCGTCATCCTCTACGCCTGGCAGCTCCCGGTCGCGCGCGCCCAGTACGGGGTGGCGTTCCTCGGCGGGATCCTCCTGTTGTACATCGTCACCGAGCTGATGGCGCTGTCCGACGGCGACGGGAACGGCCACCTGCTGGCCGACCTCAAGAGCGCCTACGGCCCGGGCAACCGGGTCGACGCGGCGCTGCTGTCGCTGTCGGCGCTGGACGTGATCGCCACGTGCGTGTACATGGTCGTGAACTTCCAGGCGCTGTACGTCGACCGGGCGGGGCGGGCGCTCCCGCACGAGTACGCCGCGGCGGCGGTGTTCGCGCTCGTCATCGTCTACCTGACGTGGCGGTCGTTCGGGGGGACGTTCCTCGCGGTCGTGCTCCTCGGCTTCGCGTACGGCTACTTCGGGATGTACGCGCCGGGACCGCTGGAGCACGGCGGCCTCGGCGTCGAGCGTATCCTCCGGACGGTCGTCATCAGCGTCGACGGCTTCTTCGGCTTCCTGACACAGTTGGTCGCCGCGTGGATCGCGCTGTTCCTGCTGTACGCTGGGTTCCTGAAGGCGTACGGCGCCTTCGACCTCATCATGCGGCTCGCGTTCCGCTCGGCGAAGTACATCGACTCCGGCATCGCCCAGACGGCGGTGCTGTCGAGCGCCGTCATCGGCTCCGTCAACGGGAGCCAGACCGCCAACGCGGGGATGACCGGCTCGTTCACCATCCCCCTGATGAAGCGCAACGGCGTCAAGCCGGAGACCGCGGGCGCCATCGAGGCGGTCGCCTCGACGGCCGGCCAGGTGCTCCCGCCCGTCATGGGCGCGGGGGCGTTCATCATGGCGTCGCTCATCACGGGCGTCACCTACGTCGACGTGATCATCGCGGGGCTGATCCCCGCGACCATCCTCTCGCTCACCATCTTCGTCGCGGTCCACTACGTCGCCGCGCCCCAGCTCGACGACACCGACCCCGCGACGCTTTTGGACGACCGGATGCCGCGCGGGGAGTTCCTCTCCGAGAGCCTGAAGTACGGCATCCCGCTTCTGGTGCTCATCTACAAGCTCGGCGTCGATCAGGTCACCGTCGGCACCGCCGCGCTGTGGACGACGGTCGCGATGCTGCTGACCGGGATGCTGTTCCCCGTGTTCCACTCGCTGGCCGGCGACACCGAGGAGTCGGTCGCCGAGTCGCTCCGACGGACGACCTGGGAGACGCTCGACGGCGCACGCGAGGGCGTGGTCGTGCTCGCGCCGGTGACGATCATCCTCGCGGCGATCAACGGCGTCGTCGACATCCTCACCGCGACGGGCGTTCCGACGGCCATCTCGCTGACGCTGCTGGACCTGTCGGGCGGCGTCCTGCTGGTCGCGGCGATCCTCTCGATGATCATCTGTATCGTCCTCGGGCTGGGGATGCCGACGACGGCGTCGTACACCATCGTCGCGCTGCTGGTCGCGCCGACGCTCATCAGCCAGTTCTTCCTGCCGGAGTTCGCGGGACACTTCTTCGTGTTCTACGCGGCGATCCTCGCGGGGCTGACGCCGCCCATCGCGACGTGCGTGGCGGTCGCCTGCGGGATCGCGGGCGCGAACTTCTGGCGGAGCTGTGTCGAGGCGATCAAGATCTCCGCGCCGCTTTTCATCCTGCCGTTCACGTTCGTCTACCACCCGGAGATCGTCTCCGCCGAGTTCAACCAGGCGACGTTCACCTCGGGCGCGTTCGCGCTGGTCGGCGCGGTCGCGATCATCCACGGGATCAACTACCGGTTCGTCTTCGGCGACGCCGTGACGGTCGGCTCGCGGATAGCGTTCCTCGTCACGGGCGTGCTCGCGATGGTGTATCCCTCGCGGATCGTGCAGACGGCCGCGGTGCTGCTCGCGATCGCGATGTACGTCGTTCAGACGTACGCCGGCCGCCCGTCGCCCGTCGCCGTCCTCAAGCAGAACCTCGGCCTGTCCAGCGGGGGCGTGCCGGGGACCGAACAGCCCGAACGGAAGTGACGGCCGACCCCCGCTCTCCCCTCGTGTCGCCGGCGCTCGACCGTCGGACGCGTTCGGTCGGGGGGTTAGGGGTCCTCTCGCCGCCAGTCGAGCGAGTTCCGGTTCAGCTCCTCGACGAGCGGCGCTCCCTCCTCGAGCAGCCGTTCGGCCGTCGCGATCGCCGCCCGGAGCCGCGACGGCGGGAGCTGCTCGTAGGCCGGGCGTCCGTCGACGTGGTCGTACCACGCGCCCCCGAACACGTCGTCGAGCACGATCCGGGCGAAACAGTGGTCGTGACACACCGGCCAGTCGCCCCGCTCCCGAGCCGCCCGCGGCAGTGCCGTGTCGATCAGGTGTCGGTATCGTCGACGGAGCCGCGAGAGGTCGGCCCCGCCGAGCGTTCGCTGGCCCACGTCGGGGGAAGGTGGACGCGCGGTTTGTACCTGTCCCCCGGCGTGTGAGACGGGGGGATCCGCCGCCGGTCAGGCGTCCCGCGCGACGCGGTCGAGGCCGATCGCGGCGCCCACGGCGGCGACGACGAGCAACACGGCCCCGACCAGCAGCGTCGAGGTGACGCTCACCAGCGGGTCCAGCGAGTTGCGGAGGGAGTTCCACGCGACCACCGGGACGGTCCGGGTGCCACGGCCCGAGAGGAACAGCGTCATCACGAACTCCTGCAGGCTGACCACGAACGCGATCAGCGCCGCGGCGGCCAGCCCCGCCGTCACGTTCGGCGCGACGACCTCCCGAAACGCGTCGACGCGAGTCGCCCCCAGGTCCAGCGCGGCGTCCCTGATCCGCCAGTCGAACCGGGAGAACGTCGCCCGCATCACCGAGTACGTGAGCGGCGTCGCCCACAGCGAGTGTGCCGCGACGACCGTCCACAGCTCCTGTTGACGGCCGAGCTCGCTGAAGAACACCAACAGCGTCACCCCCAACACGACGCCCGGAACTAGCAGCGGGACGACCGCCAGTCCGGTGACGGCGTCGGCCGCCCGTCCGTCCAGTCTGCGAACGCCGAGGGCGCCGAGCACGCCGAGCGTGGTCGAGAGGGCGGTGGTGCCGGTCGCCACGAGAGCGCTGTTGCGGACCGCGCGGAGCCACTCGTCGCTCGCCGTCAGCGCCGCGTACCACCGGAGCGAGACCCCCTCGGGCGGGAAGGAGACGGCGGTGCTCGACGACACCGACGTCGCCACCACGACCACGACCGGCGCGAGGAGGAACGCGAACACGGCGGCGTACGCGAGCCGGAACCCGACGGTCGCGACCCGGTCGCTACGCATCCGCGTTCACCCCCGACCGACGCAGCGCGAGGCGGGTCGCCGCCAGCCCGGCGACGACCGAAAGCGTGACGACGGTCGCGAGCGCCGCGGCCGACGGCCAGTCGAACTCCCGGAGCAGGAGGTCCGACACCGCGATCCCGGCCGTCCGCTCGCTCCCGGAGCCCAGAAGCAGCGGCGCGGCGTACGAGCCGACGCTCCAGGTGAAGCTGATCACGCCGGCGACGAGCATCCCCGGCACCGCGTGCGGGACGACCACCTCGCGGAACGCCCGCGGGCCGCCGGCGCCGAGGTCGCGTGCCGCCTCCAGCAGCGACTCGTCGACCGTCGAGAGCACGGAGTACACCGCGAGGATCGAGTACGGGACGACGATGTACAGCTGGCCGAGGACCGCCCCGGCCCCGTTGTTCACGAGCTGAAGGGGTTGAGACAGCAGCCCGACGCCCACGAGTGCGGTGTTGAGCACTCCCTGCGGGGAGAACACCAGCACCGCGGCGAACAGCTTCACCACGATCGCGGTGAACATCGACACCAGCGCCCCGGCGACGAGCGTCACCCGCACGGCGCCGTCGGCCCGCCACATGGCGTGTGCGTACAGCGTCGCGACCGCCACGGAGACCACGGTGACGACGCTCGCGAACGCGAAGGTGAACCCCAGCACCGACGACAGCGTGTTCGACGGCTCGACGAGGTACTGGTACCCCGCCGTCGACCACGTCCCCTCCGCGTACGCCCGCGCGGACTCCCGTCCCGAGAGGCTGATCCGGAGGAGGAACCCGAACGGCGCGACGAACACCAGCAGGTCGAACGCCAGCAGGGGCGCGACGAGCGCCGCGCCCGGCCGCCCGACGAGGAGGTCTCGCGTGCGCTCGACGGCGCTCACCGTATCCGCCTCCCCGCCTCGTCGAAGACGTTGACGTGTTCTGCGCCGCACCGAACCGTGACGGTGTCGCCCGGCTCCGCCGCCAGCCGGTCCGCGACCCGTCGGCTGGTCACGAGCGAGGTGTCGGCGGCCGTCAGCTCGTAGCGGTACCGCGAGCCCCGATGGATCCGGGAGTCGACGGTCGCCGTGAACGCCAGCTCCTCGCGGGACCGCGTCGCGCCGTCGGCGCGGACGCCGTCGGTCTCGACCGAGAGGTGCTCGGGCCGCAACGACGCCGTCACCTCCTCGCCCGGGGACACCCCCTCCCCGGCCGGTCCGCGAAGCTGCGAGCCGAACGGGAACTCCAGCGTCGCCGTGTCCCCCGACGTCGACGCGACCCGAACGTCGACGAAGTTCGACGTCCCGAGGAACGACTCCACGAACAGCGTGTCCGGGTCGGTGTACACGTCCTCCGGCGGACCGACCTGCCGGACCCGTCCGTCGTCGACGACGGCGATCCGGTCCGCGAGGGTGAACGCCTCGTCCTGGTCGTGCGTCACGTACACCATCGTCGTGTCCAGCCGCTCGTGTATCGACTTCAGCTCGAGCTGCATGGCCTCACGCAGCTGTCTGTCCAGGTTGCTCAACGGCTCGTCCAACAGCAGCAGGTCCGGGTCGACGGCCAGCGACCTGGCCAGCGCGACCCGCTGCTTCTGTCCCCCCGAGAGGTCGGTGGGGTCGCCGTCGGCGTGGTCGGCCATCTCGACGACGTCGAGCATCTCCCGGGCCCTCGCCCGCCGCCGCTCGCGGCCGACGCCGTTCATCTTCGGCCCGAAGGCGACGTTCTCGATCACGCTCTTGTTCGGGAACAGCGCCCAGTCCTGGAACACCATCGACGTCCCCCGCTCGTTCGGCGGGCGCTCGGTGACGTCCTCGAGCCGGCCGTCGGCCGCCAGCTCGACGGTGCCGTCGTCGGGCGACTCGAACCCCGCGATCAGTCGGAGGGTGGTCGACTTCCCGCATCCGGACGGCCCCAACAGACACACCAGCTCCCCGCGGTCGACGGACAGCGACATCCCGTCGACCGCCGTAAGGTCGCCGTAGCGTTTCGTCACGCCCGTCAGTTCCAACAGGCTCATTCGCCGGACTTGAGCCGGTTGAACCGCTCCGTGAGCGACTCGGAGTACTCCGCCAGGTCGGCCCACTCGAGGAACGACACGCTCTCCAGCTCCTCGGTCGTCAGCGGGACGTTCTCGTCGGTCACGTCGGGGTACTCGACGTCGGTCGTCGCCATTCCCAGGTTGAACGACTCCGCGTACGTCTCCTGCATCTCCGGCGTCAGCAGGAAATCGAGGAAGTCGGCCGCCATGTCGAGCCGGTCGGTGCCCCGGACGGCGTGGTAGTCGTCGACGTACCCCGTCGTCTCCTCGGGGACCCGGACCCCGATCGGCAGGTCCGACGTCTCGGATTTCCGCTGTGAGTACGCGAAGAAGTACTGGCCCGTCGTCGCGACGCCCTCGCGGATCGCCGTCCACATGTCCTGGGCGCCGGTGTAGTACTTCTCGGCGTCGATGGTCCGGAGGGTCTCGAAGACGGCGTCGTGGCCCTCCGGGTCGTACAGCTCGTCGTCGAACGGCATGGCGTCGGAGGCGATCGAGCCCATCTGCATCGCGTTCGACCAGTAGGCGCCCGGCAGCGCGACGGCCTCGGACCCGGTCGTCAGGTCCGACCACGGCCCCGGC
This sequence comes from Halobacteriales archaeon QS_6_71_20, assembly GCA_003020945.1. Taxonomy (GTDB): domain Archaea; phylum Halobacteriota; class Halobacteria; order Halobacteriales; family Haloferacaceae; genus Halobaculum. The sequence continues at coordinate 16,262 of PXRU01000011.1, read as the reverse complement.
GGCTCCTCGACGGCCGACTCGTCGTACGCGTGGCACATGACGCCGTACGCGATCGGAACCGAGATCGGGTCGTCACGAACGAGCGGGCGCTTGAGCCGGTCGAAGTTGTCGAGCCCCTCGACGTCGATCGGCTCCCAGAGGTCCGACTGAGCCCCGAGGTAGTGTTGCCTGTCGCCGGTCACGGTCAGGTCGTACGGGGGGTCGTCGGCCGGGGCGGCGCGGATCTTCGCGAGGATCTCCGACCAGCCCGGGACGACCTCGAGCGTCCCGCCGGTCCGCTCCTCGTAGGCCGGCTTGATCTCCTCCTCGAACACCGTCGCGTTCGCCCCGCTCCACGTGGAGACGCGGAGCGTCCGGTTGCGGAACGGCGCCGACGACTCGACCGTCCCCGTGGTCGCCCCGCCGTCGCCGCCGCCGTCGCCGCCGCCGAGACAGCCACTCAGGCCGACGATGCCCGCACCGATCGAGGAAACGACGGCCCGTCTGCTCCGATCCGCACCGCCGATCCGGGAGAAATCCATCAAACAGTACAGGGGGTTCTACGGGGTAATATCTGACGATCGCTGTCCGACCGAACACCGCTCAGAAGCCCTCTGAACCTCGATATCGCGTGTTCCACGTCGGCGGTCGGCGACGCCAGGACTAAGCGGGTCGCACCCGAGGCTCGGGCCGTGTTCGACCTGTTCGCGTATCTCAACTGCAGTCACTCGCCGACCGTGGAGGACGCGTGGCGGCTTCCGGAGCACGACCAGCCGGACGGGTACACGGACCTCGGCTTCTGGACGGATCTCGCGTCGTCGTCCCAGGACGCCTCCCACAGCGAGCAGCAGACCTCGAGGAACTCCTCGGCCCTGTCGTACCGCCGGTCGCGGGGGACGTACTCGCCGAC
>PXRU01000011.1:0-15338 GCA_003020945.1 Halobacteriales archaeon QS_6_71_20 | reverse complement strand
GTCGGCGAGTACGTCCCCCGCGACCGGCGGTACGACAGGGCCGAGGAGTTCCTCGAGGTCTGCTGCTCGCTGTGGGAGGCGTCCTGGGACGACGACGCGGTCGTCCGGGACCCGGAGACGGGGACGTACGCCGACCCCGACGCGGTGTCGTTCGTCGACCATCACGGCGAGTCGTTCGACGTCCCGGGACCGCACATGTGTGCGCCCACCCCACAGCGGACGCCGGTGTTGTTTCAGGCGGGGTCCTCCGACCGCGGGCGGGAGTTCGCCGCCCGTCACGCGGAGGCCGTCTTCTCGTTTCACCTCTCACGCGACGGCTTCGCCTCCCACGCCGAGGACATCGCCGACCGTGCGACCGCGGTCGGTCGCCGGCCGGACTCGTACGCCCTCTACCCGGCCGTCACGCCGTACGTCGCGCCGACCGCGGCGGCCGCCGAACGGCTCCGCGACCGCGTCGTCGACGCCATCGACCCCGAGACCGGACTCGTTCGGTTGTCGAACCACCTCAACCACGACTACGACCGGTACGACCTCGACGCGCCGCTCTCGGACATCGACGCCGACGGGATCCGGGGGGCGCTCCGGGCGTTCACGGAGGACGACCGGGACTGGACCGTCGGGGAGGCCGCCGTTCGCTACGCGCGGTACCCCACGGCGGAGCTGGTGGGGACGCCCGAGACGGTCGCCGACGAGCTGGAACGGTGGGGGGCGGCCGGCGCCAACGGGTTCGTGGTCATGGCGCCGCTGGTCCCCCGGACGTTCGACGACGTGCGCCGACACCTCGTCCCGGAGCTCCGGGCGCGCGGCCTGCTGCCCGCGGCGCCGAGCGATCCGTCGACAGCGACGACGGACACGCTCCGGGAGCGACTGTTCGGACGCGAACGGCTCCCGGAGTCGCATCCCGGCCACCCCGCCGAGTAGCGCGGGGTCGTCCGATCGACGGACGACCGCCGGTGGAGCGTTCGAGGCGGGATCGTCGGCGCTCGGCGTTCGATTCAATGCAGGCCGGCTCCACGTTCGGTCCGTGAACGAGACGCTCACCGACGCGGAGCGCTCGAAGGTCGACGGCCGACCGGACGGCGAGTTCTACGACCGGCCCCGGTTCGTCACGCATGCCGACGACGCGTTCCTCGACCGCCTCCGGGCGCTGTACGACGAGCGGATCCCGCCGGGGGCGCGCGTGCTCGACGCGATGAGCAGTTGGGTCTCGCATCTCCCCGACGCGACCTACGAGCGCGTGGTCGGGCACGGGCTGAACGCGGCGGAGCTGCGCGAGAACGACCGCCTCGACGAGTGGTTCCTCCGGGACCTGAACGCCGACCCGACGCTCCCGCTCGACGACGCGTCCGTCGACGCCGTGCTCTGTGCGCTGTCGGTCCAGTACCTCCAATATCCGGCTCGGGTGTTCCGCGAGTTCGCCCGCGTGCTCGCCGACGGCGGCGTGGTCGTCGTGAGCTTCGCCGACCGGATGTTCCCGACGAAGGCGGTGCGCGCGTGGCGCGAGGCGTCGATGGACGGACGGGCGGACCTCGTGCGGACGTACGTCGACGCCGCCAGGGGGTTCGGCGACACGGAGACGCTCCGCGAGCGTCCGGGAAGCGACCCGTTCGCCGCGGTCGTCGCACGCCGCCGACGGTAGCCGTCCGCGACCCGGCGACGACGGCGGTGAGCGCGGAGGCGCTCGACACCGGCGGGGACCGCCCCGGACGACCATCACGTCCCGTCGTCGTTCCCCGTCAGGCTCGCCATCGCGTCCGCGGCCGCCGGCGGCCAGCCGGCGCAGTCGGTCGTCCCGAGGTGGAGCGTCCGGCAGACGGCCGCGGGGGGCGCGCCGCTGACGGACACCGTCGGCGTCGTCCGCTGCTCCCAGGCGGCCGTCCACGGCGCCGTCGGCTCGACGCGGACGTACCGGACCGCCTCGCGGGGGGTCACGCCTCCGAGCGAGCGACGCTCCCGGCCGGCCGCGTCGGTCGCGTCGACTTCCGCCGGCGTGTCCGGGTCGACGGCCGGCACCTCGTCGAGCGCCCCCAGGAACGCCGCGAGCGAGTCGCCCTGCCACGTCAGCGTGTCGTGTGAGGCGAACGACTCGACGTGGACGGTCGGCGTCACCGGCAGCGTCCGCGGGGGCGGGTCGTCGGCTCCCGTCACGGTCGTCGGTACCCGCTCCGGGACCGTGACTCACACGGTCGGCCGTCGGCCGCCGGCCGAACGCCGCCGTCGCCGCCGACCCGACGTCGACCGACTCACGCGCGGTCGGTCCAGTCGAACGCGGTATCGAGGTCGACCGGCTCGTGGCCGCCGCCCTCGCCGGCCCGGTCGAGGTACGCCCGGAGGTCGCCGCGATAGTCGGGGTGTGCGCAGTCGACGAGGCGGCGCGCCCGCTCTCGCGGCGAGGTGCCCCGCAGGTCGGCGACGCCGTACTCGGTGATCACCGCGTCCACGTCGTGTTCGGTGTGGTCGACGTGGGACGCCTTCGGGACGACCGTCGAGACGTCGCCGCCGGCGGCCGTCGACCCGAGCGCGACGACCGACAGCGGGGCGTTGCGCGTGAAGTCGCCGCTGCCGCCGACGCCGCCGACCATCCGCGAGCCGCCGAGACACGTCGAGTTGACGTGACCGTACAGGTCGACCTCGACGGCGCTGTTGACCGCGACGACGCCGAACCGGTCGACGAGCGCCGGGGCGTTGGAGACGTCGCCGGGGCGGAGCACGACGCTCTCGGCGTAGCGCTCGGCGTCCTCGAACAGGCGCCGTTGCCCCTCCGTCGACAGCGCCAGCGACGTGGCGCTCGCCGAGCGGAGCGCTCCCGCGTCCAGCAGGTCCAGCAGGCCGTCCTGGAGCACCTCGCCGTAGTAGATCAGGTCGCGGTCGCCCAGGTCCGCGTCGCCGAGCGCCCCCATCAGGGCGTTACCGAGGCTGCCGACGCCGAACTGGACCCGCAGCGACTCCTCGAACAGCCGGGAGCGTCGGACCTCCCGCTCCAGGAAGTCGCCGAGGTGGTCGGCGATCCGGAGGTCCACGTCCGTCGGATCGCGGAACTCGTAGGGGGCGTCCCGGCCGGTCGTCTCGACGACGGCACGGAGCTTCCCGGCGTCGAACCCGATCCGCGGGCCCCCGACGCGCTCGTCCGGGGCCGACAGCGGGACCGGGTCCCGCTCCGGGGGCGTCCCGCTCCGGCAGACGTCGTGGAACGCCGACAGCGCCAGCGGCTGGTCGGCGTTCACCTCCACGATCACCGCGTCGGCCGCCTCGACGAACGCGTGCGTCAGCCCGATCGAGGTGGAGGGGACCAGCCAGTCCGGGCCGACGGCGACCGCCTCGATCACGGCGACGCTGTCGTCGGTGTCGACCAGGCCGCCGAAGCGAACGTCGTCGCCAAGCGAGGAGATGTGGCGGTCCGCGAAGGCGACGCGGCCGTCGTTGATCGCCGCGTTGACCGCCTCCCGCGCCTGGAACGGGTAGCGCCGCGCGACGGCGTCGGCCTCGACCAGCGCCTCGTCGATGTCGCCGCCGACGCTGCCGCCGCTGACGACCGACAGCGAGAGGTCCCGGCCGGCGTGGGCCGCGTCCGCAAGCGCCCGCGGGACGGCCTTCGGGTAGCCGACGCTGCCGAAGCCGCTGACGAGCATCGCCGCGTCGTCGGGGACGTGCTCGGCGGCGGCCGCGGCGTCCGTGACGGGGAGGTCGCCGTGGAGCCGCCCGTCCGGGACCCGCTCATGGGGGTCGGAGTCGGCGCCGGCCGCCGCCGCGCGGTCGTCGCGGGTCACTCCCCCAGGTCCTCCGGCCGGGTGCCGATCCCCTCGGGCCACCCGGTCGGCGCCGCCGCCGAGGGCTCGGCGTACTCCCGCTTCAGCACCATCGGCGTGCGCTCGAGCGAGAGGACGAGGTCGTCGTCCTGGTTGTACGCGCGAAGCTCCGTCGTCACCATGCCGACGTGGTCGCGGGACTCGCTCTCGCGTTTGTGCAGCACCTCGCTTTCGGCGAAGATCGTGTCGCCGTGGTAAACGGGCGCGTGGTGGCGGACGTCGTCGTAGCCGAGGTTCGCCGTCGCGTTCGCGCTCACGTCGATGACGCTCAGCCCGACCGCGAGCGCGATGACGAACGTGCCGTCGACGAGGCGCTCGCCGAACTCCGTCTCGGCGGCGTACGCCTCGTTGAAGTGCATCGGGTTGCTGTTCATCGTGAGGTTGGTGAACCAGACGTTGTCCGTCTCGGTCACCGTGCGTCCGTACGGGTGTTTGTACACGTCGCCGACGGAGAAGTCCTCGTAGTAGCGGCCCTGCCAGCCCTCGACGAGGCGGCGGTCCGCGTCGGTGCTGTCGTCCGTTTCGTCGGCGTCGGCTTCGGTCATTGGTTCGTGTGGATGGACTCGGATCGTTCGTCGCTCAGTACGACCGGGGGAGGTCGAGCACGTTCTCCCCGAGGTAGTTGAGCGCCAGTTCCTGCGTGACGGGGACGAGGCGGGTGAGTCGCGCCTCCCGGAGGTAGCGCTCGACGTCGTACTCGCGGTCGACGCCGCGCCCGCCGTGGGCCTGCACGGCGGCGTCGGCGGCCTCGAAGGCCGCCTCGGCGGCGAGGTACTTGGCGGTGTTGGCCCAGGCCCCGACGGCCTTGCGGTCCCCGTCGCCGGTCCGGCCCGCGGCCGCGAACGTGTACTGTTTGGCCGCCTGCAGGCGGGCGTGACTCGCCGAAAGCGGGTGCTGGATCGCCTGGTTCTGTCCGATCGGGCGGTCGAACACCTCCCGCTCGTTCGCGTAGTCGGCCCCCGTCTCGACGGCGAGTTCGCCCAGGCCGACCGTCTCGGCCGCGATGACCAGTCGCTCCTCGTTGAGGCCGTCCAGCACCTGGTAGAACCCCTCGTCCTCGACGCCGATCAGCCGGTCGGCGGGGACGCGCAGGCCGTCGTAGGTGACGCGAAACGAGGAGACGACGCCGCTTGCGGTCTTGTCGATCTCCTCCAGTTCGATCCACCCGGCCTCGCGGCCGCGGTCGATGTCGACGAGGAACAGCGAGACGCCGTCGGTCTTCCGCTCGGCCTCCTCGCGGGGCGTCGTGCGCGCGGCGAGGACGAGGTAGTCGCTCACGTCGATGCGGGAGGTCCACAGCTTCTCGCCGTCGATCACGTACTCGTCGCCCTCGCGGACGGCCCGCGTCGTGATCGCCGTCGACTCGGAGCCGGCCTTCGGCTCCGTGAGGCTGAAACACTGGATCCACGCGTCCCCGCTCGCGACGCGCGGCAGGAGGTCGGACTTCAGCTCCTCGTCCCCGTAGGCCACGAGCGGGGCGGAGTTGTAGACGGCCGCGTGCACCGTCTGAGCGCCGCTGAAGCCGGCGCCGCTTCTCGCGATCTCGTACATCATCGCCACGGCCTCCTCGGTGCCGTACCCCTTCCCGCCGTACTCCTCGGGCAGGAGGACGCCCAGCCACCCCTCCTCGGCGAGGGCGTTCACGAACTCGTGCGGGTACGCCTCGTCGGCGTCGTGCTCGCGCCAGTAGGCCGCGTCGAACTCCGCGCAGACGTCGCCGACCGCCTCCCGGACGCGCCGCTGTCGCTCGGTCAGTTCGACCGTGTCGGAGCGTACCATTCGTCGGTAGGACATGCCGACAGCGGCCGAATAAGCGGTCCGGTCACGGCAGGTCGGTCCGGCTGTCGCGCCCGGCCAGCGTCGCGGCCACGTCCGGCAGTTCCGGCAGGTCGGTGAGCCGGTCGTACAGCCGTTCGGCCGTTTCGGGATCGACCGCCCGCTCGGCGCACTCCAGGAACTTCCGCCGGCGCGTCTCCGGGGGGAGCGGGTCGTCGTGGACGCCCGGCGGGTCGACGCGGCGGCGCTCGCGGGTCGTCCCGTCGGCCGTGACGATGCGGACGGTCGACTCGTGGGAGTCGTACGGGAGCGACTGCTCGACCGCGAACTCGACGCGCTCGCGGACGGCGTCGACCGCGGGGTCTTCGAGCGCCCCGGCCTCGAACGCCGCCAGGTCGACGCGGTCGCGGACGGCCGCGCAGGCGACGGCGTGTTCCATCGAGAACTTCGCCTCCAGCCCGGTCTCCGGGTCCGGGTACGCGAGCGCGTCGCCGGCGCCGCCGGCCGCCCGCACCTCGATCCGCTCGATCCCCTCGGGGTCGACGCCGTCGTCGACGATCGCCGCCGTCGCGGCGACGGCGGTGTGGGTGAAGTAACAGCAGGGGTACGCCTTCGCGTGGATGCCTTCGGTCTCGACGGCCCACGGGCCGTCGGGGTCGAACGCGAAGGCGTCGCGGCGGTCGGCGGCGGTCCGGCCCGGGTCGGGGTCGTAGAGGTCCCAGAACCCCCGGTCGCCGGAGACGGCGTCGCGGGCGGCGGTGATGCCGTCGCGCGCGAGCGTCGCCGCGGTGACGCCCGACCGCGAGCAGAGCCCGGCGTGCAGGGGCTTGGTCATCGACCCGAAGTTGCGCTTCGCCCCGGACGGCGTCGAGGCGGCGACGGCCAGCGCCCGCTCTGTCGCCTCGGCGTCCAGATCGAGCAGCGACGCGGCCGCCGCGGTCGCGCCGAACGCGCCGAACGTCGCGGTCGCGTGCCACCCGGCCTCGTAGTGGTCCGGGCTGATCGGGCCGGCGAGCGCACACTCCACCTCGAAGCCGACGGCGAACGCCGTGGCGAGGTCGCGGCCGGACGCGTCCGCGCCGTCGGCCAGCGCGAACAGCGGCGGGAGGAGCGTGACGCTCGGGTGACCGTCAAGCGCCCACGAGAGGTCGTCGTAGTCGAGCGCGTGGGCGGCCGTCCCGACGCGGAGGGCGGTCGCGGCCGGGTCGCCGTCGCCGTCGACGCCCAGCAGCGTCGCCGCGTCGGCCGCCTCGGGGTCGAGACCGGCCGAGCGCGCCGCGGTCGCGCCGGCGCCCTCGACGGCGCCCGCGAGAGCGACGCCCACGGTGTCGACGACGGCGCGGGTAACCGTCGCGGGCGCGTCCGCCGGGAGGTCGTCGTACTCGGTCGCGGCGACGAACTCGGCGAGGCGGCGTTCCGGTGTCTCGTCCATGCCCCAGCGTGCCGTCTCCCGGGCCTTAATCGTGGGTGTGAAGCGAGCCAGCCGTGCCGTGGTCCTCGGGGGTCGGGACCGAACCGGGGCGTCCGGTTTCGCCCCGACCGTCGGTCCGGCCTCACTCGGCGTCGTCGGGCGCGTACGTCTGCCGGTCGACGAACTCGACGGTGACGACGGGCGTGCGGTCGGTCGAACTCGCGATCCGCCGCGAGAGCGCCCTGTCGAGGTCGGGGTACGCCGCGTCCGCGGGGCGGGCCACCACGACCGTCACCTCCCCGTTCTCCGCCGGCGAGAGCGGGGCGCGGACGCCGAACTCCGTCCGCACCGAGACGAGCTCCAGCGCGTCGTAGCGCTGCTCGGCGAGCACCTCCCCGGCGGCGTCGTTCACCTGTCGGTCGTAGACGATGTGCGACCCGATGATCGAGCCGGCGACGACGAACACCGCGAGCAGGGCGACGGCGACGACCGCGACCGAGGCGTAGCGCATCGGCGACCCGGCGTCGTCGCTGCCGGCGGTCCACCTGTCGGGGTGGTAGCCGAGATACCACAGCACCGACGCGCCCGAGAGGTGGATCGCGGCGACGTTCAACACGACGAGGAGGAACGCCCCGAGCGCGACCGCGGGGACGCCCCACGCGATGCCGACGCCGACGGCGGCGGCCGCGGGCACCAGCGCGGCCGCGACCATCACGCCCACCAGCGCCACCGAGACGCCGGTCGCGAGCCCGAACGCCCCCGCCGCGCCCGCACAGATCCCGACGACGATCGACAGCAGCCCCGGCGAGATGCGGTTGGCGATCTGTCGGGTGGTCGTCACGTCGAGCGCCGGCGGGAGGAACGACGCCGACTTCAGCGCGAAGCTGAACGCCGTCGCGGCGGCGATGGCAAGCGCCAGCCCGAGCAGTTGGGTCCGCAGGCCGTCCCACAGCATGTGGCGTTCGTTGAGCACGGTGCCGACGCTGGCGGTGAGCGCCGAGCCGATCAGCGGCGCGATCACCATCGACCCGACGACGACCGCCGGCGAGTCCAGCAGCAGGCCCGCGGTGGCGACGAGCGCGCTCAGCGTCGTCATCGAGTAGTACGTGAGCGGGCTGGGCGTCATGTCCAGCGCCGTCGCCCGCACCTCCTCGGTCGGGATGGAGTCGTCCTCCTCGGTGCCGGTGACGAACCGCGACTCCATCTCGTCGATGTTCTCGGCGAACGCGGACTCGGCGCTGGTAACGACCGTGTACGACTCGCCGGTGCGGGTGGCCTCCCGCAGCTCCGACAGGATGGACTCGACGGCCTGCGTCGGGACGGGGAACTCGACGAGGACCGCCCCCTCGCCGCGGGTGGTCTCGCCGACGGCGACGTAGTCGATCGCGTACTCGTCGAGCACGGCCCGCACCTCGTCGGCGTCCTCCCTGGGAACGAGTGTCCTGACGAGTCGCATCCCGACTACCGACGGGATACCGACAGTTAACCCACCCGCGGATTCGCACGACCCGGGGACGGCGACCGCGGATGATGCCCCGGAGTCGACGGTCAGGCGCGCACGACCAGCACGGACAGGTCCGAGAACGCCGTATCGTCGGCCGTGTCGCCGCCGGCACCGTTCGCGAGCGACCCCAGATCCGTCCGGGTGACCCGCTCGTCCGGGTGGGTCAGCCGCTCCAGCACCAGCGCCTCAAGCCCCGGGTCGGCGCCGTCGGCGAGGAGCGCGGCGGCGACGTCCTCGGGCATCAGGTCGTAGGGCCGGGGGATGACGATCAGGTGTCGCCGACCGACGTCGCGTCGGAGTCGGTCCATCGCCGGCGTCACGTCGCCCCGGACGTGCAGCGTCTCGAAGGCGGCGTCCTCCAGGGGCGTCCGTGCGCGGCTCGCGGCCACCTGCACGCTGGAGACCCCCGGGACCACCTCCACGGGCGCGTCGACGGCCGCCTCGACCTTCCCGAGGAACTGGTAGCCCGAGTGGTTCGGGTCCCCCATCAGCATGGCGACGCCGCGGGCGCCGTCGTCGACGCGGTCGGCGAACCGGGCCAGCGCCGCCGGCTCGTCGCGGTAGCCGCAGGCGATCAGCTCCGCGTCCGTCTCGTCGGCGACGTACTCGACGACCGTCTCGAAGCCGACCACCGCGTCCGCCTCCCGCAGCAGGCGGCCCGCGCGCCGCGTGAGCAGTTCCGCGTTCCCGGGGCCGATGCCGACCGCGTGGACGGGGGAGCCGTCCGGGGTGTCGTCCGCGGGCGGCTCCGGCGCGGCGCTCGCCGCCTCGGCGGGGTCGTCCGGGAGCGCCGGCGGGTCCGCCTCCGGCTCGTCGGTCACGGCTCCGCCTCGCCGTCTCGCGGTTCCGTGCCGTCGCCGCCCGACTCCCCGGAGACCTCCAGCGAGACCTCGCCCTCGCGGGCGTCGCTGGCGACGTGGACGAGTTCGTTCGTCAGCCCGGCCGCGAGGCCGCTGCCGCCGCGGCGACCCACGTTGGTCACGGCCGGGACGCCGTGGTCGGCACACACCTCACGGACGCGCTCGCGGGCGTCGGCGGCCTTGACGAAGCCGACCGGCGTCGCGACGACGACGGCCGGTCGGGTGCCGTCGGCGATACAGTCCGACAGCGCCAGCGCGGCCGTGGGCGCGTTGCCGACGACCGCGATCGCGTCGTCGTAGGCGCCCGCGCGGTCGAGTTCCAGCACCGCCGCGGCGGTGCGGGTCATCCCGGTCTCGGCGGCCAGCTCGGCGCCGTTGCCGATCGCCTTGCGGACCGCGCAGTCGTGCCCTCGGCCCGTGATCCCCGACTTCACCATCGTGATGTCGGTGACGATCGGCCGCTCGTCGAGCACCGCGCGGGCGCCGGCCCGCACCGGCTCACACTCGTCGGCGCCGGCGAAGCGCACGAGATGCTGGAACTCCGGGTCGCCGGTGGCGTGAACCGCCTTCGCCCGCAGGCGGTCGGCGAGCGTCTCCTGCGGGACGATCCCGTGGACGCGGTCCATGCTCGTCTCCGCGATCTCCATCGCCGCCTCCGTCGTCGCGCCGAGGTCGGCGTACGCCTCGTGGTCGGTCGCTCCCTGCTCCTCGTCGGTCCGTGCGTCCGGTGTGTCGCTCATGGTGACGGTGAGTGTGTTCGTGGTCGTAACGGTTCGTGACGGTGAGTGTGTTCGTGATCGTGGCGGTTCGTGACGGTGAGGGGGAACGTCCCCCGGGTCGTCGGGTCAGTCGTCGTCGGCACTCCCCGCGAGCGCGTCGGGGTCGCGGGCCTCCCGCTCCTCGATCGCGCCCTCCGCGCGGAGGTTCAGGTCGCGCAGCCGCGACTCGGTGTCGTCCTCGGCGTCCCACAGGCCGCGGTCGATCGCCTCCAGCAGCGTGTCGGTGATCGAGTCGACGGCCCACGGGTTCGCCTCCGACATCCACTCGCGGCGCCGCTCGTCGAGGGCGTACGCCTCGGCGACCGACTCCCAGAGCGCGTCGGAGATCACGCCGGTGGTGGCGTCCCAGCCGAACACCACGTCGACCGTCGAGGAGAGGTCGCCCGCGCCCTTGTAGCCGTGCTCCTCCATGGAGTCGAGCCACCGCGGGTTCAGCACGCGCGAGCGCATCGCCTTGCGCACCTTCTCCTCGTTGGTGTACACCGTCACGTCGTCCGGGTCCGAGGAGTCGCCGACGTAGGAGGCGGGCTCGGTGCCCGCGTGTTCGGTCACGGCGGTGACGAACCCGCCGTGGAAGGCGTACCAGTCGGAGGAGTCGAACTCGTCCTGTTCGTCGGTGTCCTCGATCTTCACCGTCGCCTCGACGCCCGAGAGCCGCCGGGCGAACGCGTCGTGCGCCTCGGTGACGGAACCGCGCGTGCCGAGCGCGTAGCCGCCCCACTGCGTGTACACGTCCGCCAGGTCCGAGCGGTCGTCCCACGCGCCCTCGTCGACGGCCTTGTTCGTCCCGGCGCCGTAGCCGCCGGGCTTCGTGGTGAACACCCGGTGGCGGGCCGCGGACTCGGGGTCCTCGACGCCCGCCGCCGCGAGGTCCTCGGCCTCCTCCTCGACGTGCTTTTTGACGTAGTTCATCGCGTGCGGCTCGTCGCGGTCGACCACCGCGTCCACCGCGTCGTGGATCACGCCCGCCGCCGCGGGGAAGGCGTCCCGGAACAGCCCGGAAACGCGCGTCGTGACGTCGATCCGCGGCCGGTCGAGCGTCGACAGCGGGATCGGCTCCACGTCCTCCACGCGGCCGGCGTCGGACCACACCGGCTCGACGCCAAGCAGCGCGAGCACCTGCGCGATGGTCTCCCCGCGGGTGCGGACGGTGGGCGTCCCCCACGCGACGACCCCGACCTCCTCGGGGTACTCGCCCTCCTCGTCGAGGTGGCGTTCGAGGACGCCCTCGGCGACCTCCCGCCCCACCTCCCAGGCGGCGCGGGCGGGCACCTTCCGGGGGTCGAGCGTGTAGAAGTTCCGTCCCGAGGGGAGCAGGTCGACGCCGCCGCGGGTGGGCGCGCCGCTGCCGCCGGGCGGGACATACCCCCCGGCGAGGGCGTCGGCGACGTTGCCCACCTCCGCGCGGGCGCCGCCGACCCGCGGGGCCGCCTCCTCGCAGACGTACGACAGCGCCTCCCGGAGGTCGTCGTGGGCGCCCGAGCGGGCGCGGGCGTCGCCCAGCGTGTCCACGTCGACCACGAGGAGGTTCATGTTCACCTCGTCGTCGGGGCCGGCCTCCCGCTCGGAGTCGGGGACGTCGAAGCCGTGGTCCGCGAGCGTCCCGACGAGGTCGCAGCTCGCCTCGTGGACGCGGTCGGCCGCCTCGGCGTACGTCATCCCCAGTTGCTCGTCGTAGGCGCCCGGCTCCGCGCGCATCCGGTCGTAGTCGACGCCGAGGACGCCCGCGACCGACTCGCGCAGGCTGGGCGCGCCGGGGTTCTCCAGCCGGGTGAGCGCGACGAGGTACTCCACGAGGCGGTCGCCGGCGGGCGGCTCCCCGAGCGTGTGCAGGCCCATCCGGATCTGCGTGGTCTTCACGTCGGTGAGGTACTCGTGGATCCGCTCGACGAGGTCGTCGACGTCCACCTCGTCGCCCTCGACCGCCCCCTCCGCGAGCGAGGAGCCGGCCTCGTCGGGGCCGCGGACATCGACCCGTTCGCCGATGTCGCCGGCGATCCCGAGTTCGACCGCCAGGTCGAGGTCGTCGACCGTCTCGCGGATCTTGCGTTCGAGCCGCTCGCCATCATCCGGTCGGGCCGCGTTCGTGCCGGCCTCGCGGTAGCGGTCGGCCAGCTCCTCCAGCTCCGCGAGGTCGTCGTAGGTGCCGGCGTTGGCCATCGGCGGCGTGAGGTGGTCGACGACGGCGGCGTACGACCGCCGCTTCGCCTGCGTCCCCTCGCCCGGGTTGTTGATCACGTACGAGTAGACGTTCGGGAGGTCGCCGACGAGCCGGTCGGGCGCGGAGGCCGAGTCCAGGCCCACGGTCTTGCCGGGGAGCCACTCCAGGGAGCCGTGGGTGCCCATGTGGACGACCGCGTCGGCGTCGAACGTCTCGCGGAGCCAGCCGTAGAAGGCGACGTAGTCGTGGGGCGGCTGGAGGTCGGAGTCGTGGTACACCTTGCTCGGGTCCATCCCGAACCCGCGCGGCGGCTGCACCGTGATGAGCACGTCGCCGAACTCCACGCCCGGGATCGCGAACGGCCGGTCGGGCGGCTCGCCCCACTCCGCCAGGACGGCCTCGCGGAACTCGTCGTCGAGGTCGTCGAACCACTCGGCGTAGGTGTCCGGCGCGACGGTGTCGACGCTCAGCTCCCGGACGTCCTCGGGCGCGACCCAGCGGTCGTCGAGCGTGAGCTGTGCGGTGAGCGCGTCGATGAGCGCCGCGCCGTCGGCCGGGGGGCCGCCGGGGGCGGCGCCGTCCCCCTCGTCGGCGTCGCCGAGGTCGTACCCCCGACGGGAGAGCTCCGAGAGGAGGTTCACCGTGCTCTCGGGCGTGTCCAGCCCGAACGCGGTGCCGATGCCGTCGTCGCTGGGCGGGTAGTTGTGGAGGACGACCGCGACGTCGGTCTCGGCCGCCTCCAGGTGGCGCAGCCGCGCCCAGTTGGTCGCCAGCGAGGCGACGTGGTCGATCCGGTCGTCGATCGGGAAGTGCTGTTTCGGCGCCGAGCCGATCCCCGCCTCGTCGTCGGTGCGCTCCTTCCCGGAGATCGGATGGGTGATCACGTTGCCGTCGAACTCCGGCAGCGCGACCGACAGGGCCAGTTCGAACCCCATGACGCCGGTGTCGCTGGCCTCGTACCGCGAGCGCGAGCGCATCGTCGTCACCGTCTGGAGAACCGGGACGCCGAGGCGATCGAGGAACACGGCCTCGGCGCTCGCGCCCTCGTCGTCCGCGTCGCGGCCGCGCTCGTCCATCGAGAGGGCGAACATGAACGACGACAGCATCGCGTCGACGACGGGCTCGCCGTCGTCGAGCAGCCACTCCTCGGTGACGCGCTCGGCGTCCCAGCCGTCCTCCTCGCCCGCGGGGTTACAGAAGACCGGGAGCGCGTCGACGCCCCGTTCCTCCAGCGCGCGCACCTGTGCGTCGACGTACCGGGTGTTCTCGTGGGTCCAGTGGGACTCGTAGAACCACACGCCCACCGTCGGGGTCTCCGGGTCGAACGTCGCCGTCAGCTCCTCGTAGCTCGCGCCCGGGTGGTCCGGATGGTAGACGCCCTCCGAGGGGAGCGCGACGGGGTCGTCGTGTGCGACCGAGCCCTCGCCGTACGCGTCCGCGAGGTAGCGCAGCAGGTTCGCGAGGTTGGCGGTGCCGCCGCGGTCGAGGTACTCGCGGGCCCGCGCGAGCACCGCCGGGTCCGCGGTGGCGTCCTCGTCGGCGAACGCGTCGCCCGTCGCCTCCACCACGAGCGGCGTCCCGCCCTCGCGGAACCGTTCCACCGCCCGCTCGTAGCCCGGCATGCTGTCGGTCCCGCCGTGGAGCCAGAGGACGACCGCCGCGGCGTCGGCCGCCTCGAGCTCCTCACAGAAGGCGTCGACGTCGGCGGGGTCGTCGAGGTCGCCCTTCGAGCGCGCGATCAGGTCCACGTCCGTCTCGGCGGCCGCGGCGGCCACCGACCCCAGTTCGTTCTCCGTCGCCGTGTAGAGGCCGAGTGTCGTCATAAGGTTTGTAAATCACCGTTGTTGTAAGTCAAATGTGCTTGATGAAGGCGCGAGTAAAAATCCATCGACGCCCGGCGCGGGGTTCGCCGACGTGGTCGGGCAGGGGAAGCTGAAGCGGGCGCTGTCGATCGTCGCGGTCGACGACGCGCTGTCGGGCGTGCTCGTCCGCGGCGAGAAGGGGACCGGCAAGTCGACGCTGGCGCGGGCGCTTGCGGGGTATCTCCCGCGGCGCCGGGTCGTCGCCGACTGCCCGTTCGGCTGCCCGCCGACCGACCGCGACCGGCAGTGCCCCGACTGCCGGCGGCGGGCGTGCGTCCCCGTCGAGCGCCGACCCGCGCCGTTCGTCACGCTCCCGCTGGGGGCGACGCGGGAGGCGCTGGTGGGGTCGCTGTCGGTCGCGGACGCGCTCGACGGCGCGGCGTCGTTCGAGCCGGGGCTGCTCGCGCGGGCGAACCGCGGCGTCCTCTACGTCGACGAGGTGAACCTGCTCGACGACCACCTCGTCGACGTCGTGCTCGACGCCGCCGCCGCCGGCCGCAACACGGTCGAGCGCGACGGCGTCTCCCGCACCCACCCCGCGGAGTTCACGCTCGTCGGGACGATGAACCCCGAGGAGGGCGACCTCCGGCCGCAGCTTCGCGACCGGTTCGACCTGGCGGTCGACGTGACCGGACTCCGGGAGACGGCCGACCGCGTCGCCGTGGTGGACCGGGCGCTCGGCCGTGACGGAGCCGACACGGGGACGAGAGCCGACGGCGACAGCGACGACGCCGGCGGCGATCCGGACCCCGGCGCGCGGATCGCCGGGGCCCGCGAGCGACTCGCCGACGTGACCCTCCCCGACGCGTTCGTCCGCGACCTCGTCGAGCTGTGTCGCGACGCCGGCGTCGACGGCCACCGCGCGGACATCGCCGCGGCGCGGGCGGCCCGGACCCTGGCGGCGCTTGACGGCCGGAGCCGCGCGATCGAGGGCGACGTGCGGGAGGCCGCCTCGTGGGCGCTCCCCCATCGCC
Organism: Halobacteriales archaeon QS_6_71_20; assembly: GCA_003020945.1. GTDB lineage: Archaea > Halobacteriota > Halobacteria > Halobacteriales > Haloferacaceae > Halobaculum. The sequence goes on along the minus strand of PXRU01000011.1, from coordinate 205 downwards.
TGCGCACCGACCCGTTCGAGGACGCCGCCGACCCGGAGGAGCTGATCGACGACCGCCTCGGCGACGACCGGACCGAGGGGGCGGCGGACGGCGACGGGTCCCACGGCGACGGATCGGACAGCGACGAGTCCCACGGCGACGAGCGGGCGCCCGACGAGGATACGCCCGAGCCGGACGCCGAGGGCGGTTCCGGTGACTCCGACGC
>PXRU01000010.1 GCA_003020945.1 Halobacteriales archaeon QS_6_71_20 | reverse complement strand
GATGGACGCGGTCGTCGTCGGCGACCGCGGACCGCTGCCGGAAGGGGCGGTCCGGACCCCGTCGCTTGCGGCGCTGGCGAGGAGTGACGCTCGCTGACCCGCACGCCGCGGTCGCCGTCGGCCGCCGGGTTCTTGTCCGCCGGTCGTGAGATGCGGCCGTGCCGCTGAAGGGAGCCGGGGTTGGGGACGGACTCTCCGTGCTCAACCGATGGGACCGCGGGTTCTCGTGGGCCGCCCACCCCGAGGAAGGGTTCGAGCGCGCCGCCCACGCGATCGTCGCCGGCGCGGCCGGCGGCGAGGGCGCAGGCGGGAACGAGAGCGGAAGCGACGGAGATGACGGCTCGGTCTGGGTGGTCGACCCGGTCGACTCCGACGGTCTCGACGGAGAACTCGCCGAACTCGGGTCGGTCGCGGGCGTGGTGGTCCTCTGTGACAACCATCGCCGCCACGCCGGGCGGATCGCCGATCGACACGGCGTCCGGGTGTTCGTCCACGACCACCTCGGAAATCTCCGCGTCGACGCGCCGACCGCCGCGTTCACCGACGGGCTCGCGGATACCGGCTTCCGGGCCGTGCCGGTCGTAAGCCGGCTCTGGCGAGAGATCGCACTGTACCACCCCGGCCGTGGGACGCTCGTCGTCGGGGACGCGCTGACGACGATGGACTCGCACACGAACCCGGGGGAGCGACTGGCGGTGATGCCTCACCTCCGGGTGACACCGCCGTCGGACGCCCTCGGCGGGATCACGCCGAAGCGGATCCTCGTCGGACACGGTGACGGCGTCCACCGCGGGGCGGCGGACGCTCTGACACGGGCGCTCGACGGCGCCAGACGCGGTGCCCCGCGGGCGGTCCTCGGAAACCTCCCGCTGTTGGTCAGAAACGCCTACGTCACGCTGCGCGACTGACCGTCGAGCGCGACGGGGGAGGGGCTACCCGCGGTCACGTCGCCCCCTCACTCGTCGGCGTATCGGACGTCGGTGACGGTGCCGACGCCCTTGCTCTGTCCCTCGCGGAAGACGAACCGCTGGCCCTCCTCGACGAGGTACGGCTGGAACTTGAACCGGATCCCCGTCTCGCCGGTGTCGCCCGGGAGCAGCCGCCCGCCCTCGGGGCGGAAGACGGCCGCCTCGCTCACGGTTTCGAGGTGGACGACCGGCTCGTACCCCTCCCGGATCCGGGTGGGGTGGTTGAGCACCATCACCTCGGCGTCGAACGAGCGGACCGGACGCGGCTCCGTCTCCCGGGGAACGAGCGCCATCCCGCGGTCGATCTCCGCCTCCTTCACACCCTTCAGCGCGATGCCGACGATCCGACCGGCGCGGGCCCTGTCGACCCGGTGGTAGTGCATCTCGATGGAGCGCACCTCGACCTCGCGGAAGGAGCCGTCGGGCATCGGCCCCAACAGGAGCTCGTCGCCGGCCTCCACCTCCCCCGACCGGATCGTGCCGGAGGCGACGGCTCCGACCCCCTTCACGTCGTACGTGCGGTCGACGTACATCCGGAAGTCGCCGTCGGCGCCGTCGGCGAGCTTCGGCAGCGCCTCCAGCATCCGGTCGAGCTCGCCGAGGCCCTGCTTCGTCACCGCGGAGGTGAGCAACACCGGCACGACGCCGTCGCCGATCTCCTCGACCGCGGCGGCGACGCCGTGACGCCCCACCAGAAGCGGCGTCTTCCCCACGTCGCGCAGCATCGATTCCACCTCCCGCTCCACCGCCAGCACGCGCTCCTCCGGCACCGCGTCCGTCTTGGTCACGGCGACGACCGTCGGCAGCTCCATCGCGAGCAGGATGCCGAGATGCTCGCGGGTGGTCCCGGTCGGGCCGTCGGCGGCGGCGACCGCCAGCAGGCCGTAGTCGAGCTTCTGGCCGACGAGCCCGCGGATCGTCGTGCGGAGCCACGGCTCGTGGCCCACCGTGTCGACGAACGAGACGAGCCGGTCGGCCTCCTCGACGACGCGCGCGCGGTCGGACTTCCGGTCGGGGTTGTCCATGCGGACCGGGCCGTCGTCGTCGAAGCCGTAGACGCCGTAGCTGAGGTCCGCCGAGAGCCCGCGCTCCATCTCGTGGGGCTGGACGTCGAGATACGAGCGGGTGCCGCCCTCGCCGTCGTCCGCCTGCCCGGTGACCAGCGTCCCAACGAGCGTCGACTTGCCGTGGTCGACGTGGCCGGCGGTGCCGACGACGATGTGGTCGTCGTCGGCCTCGAACGCCGCGCCCTCGCGGATCGTCGCCAGGCCGACGATCCCGTCGGTCTCCCCGTCGCCGGCGGCCCACGTCTCCACCTCGTGGATGTGGGCGTCGGCCTCCTCGGCCAGCAGCGACAGCACGTCCATCGACTCCGAGAAGGCGGCCGGGGCGACCCCCGCGACGCCGCCGTCGTCGGTGACTCCGACCACGTACAGCGCCTCGCCGTCGCCCGAGAGGACGCGGTGGCGCAGTTGTGCGGCCAGCGACTCCATGCGACCCTCGGCGAGGTGCACCTCCCGTGTGAGGCGGGTCTTGAACTCGACGTTACCCCCCTCCTCCTCGCCGCGCTCGATCGTCCGCCGGAGCACGGCCCGGTCAGCGCCCATGGCCGGCGGATGGTGTTCGGCGAGTATAACGGTTTCCACGGGTGTGTCACACAACCCCACGACGTCGCGGGGGAGAGCGCGACCGGGACGACCGTGCGGACGGGCAGGTGATCGACGGCGGGCGATGAGATCAAAACCGACGGAATCGAAGCCGATAAGATCGGAGCCGGCAGGCCCCGAGCCGACGGAGGCGGAGTCGACGGAGGTGGGGCCGATGGTAGCCGGAACCCGGGCGACCCGGACCCCGACCGGAGCGTCCGCGAGCCACGAGCGAGCGCCGGGGTCAGTCCTCCGACAGCGTCTCGTAGGCGCGGTTGACGCGTTTGAACTCCTCCTCGTCGCCGCCGGAGTCGGGGTGGGTCTCCTTCACCCGCTCGCGGTAGGCCGCCTTCACCTCCGACTCCGTCGCGCCGGCGTCGACGCCGAGCGTCCGGCGGGCGTCGCCGGCGGGCATTCCCGAGTTCCCGCTCATCGCGGCGCCGCCGGTCGGTCCCCGACCGCGCGGCCCGCCGGGGCCGACCCGGCCGCCGTCGCCCATCCGGGCGCGCGCCTCGCGGGCGAACCGGGAGTCGCCGCCCCGCGCGGACTCGCCCGCGCCGGGACGTGCCCGCGAGCGGGCGGCGCGCTCACGGAGGTCCGCCCTCATCCGGCCGGACGCCTGGTACCACATGAAGTAGGCGGCCGCGCCGGTCGGGAGCGCCGCCACGAGCACGAACGGCGACTGCGTGACGCCCACCGTCACGAGCGTCGCCGTCAGCCCCCCGAGGACGGCGGCGATCCCGAGTATCAGTACGTCGCGGTCCACACCCCGTATCGACGACGCCGGACCGTAAACCCCTCGCCGTCGGGACGGCGACGGCGCCCGACTGGTGGTCGTACGCCCGTGATCGCCCCGAACTGGATCGGACTCGACCGAACCGCGCCGCGCCGGACCCGTCGGGAGCGCGGTCCGAGGCGAGCGACGAAGTGGCTGCGGCCCGAACGCCGTCGCGGAGGAATCGAATGAGCGTCACCGGCCTCTGTCAGATGTGTGAGAGCGCGCGTGCACAGTTCTCCTGCGACCGCTGCGGAGCGACCGTCTGTGAGGACCACTACGACGCGGCGAACAGCTTCTGTGCGGAGTGTGCCGCCGCGCTCGGCTGAGTTCGAGCCGCCGCCGGCCGGGGCTCAGTCCTCGGCCGTGGGTGCGTCCGCCCTGGCCGTCGACTCGGCGCTGCCCGAATCGTCGTCGGCCTCGGCGTCGTCCTCGTCGTCGCCGTCGCCGGTATCGACGACCGACCGCGGGAGCGTCACCGTCACCGTGGTGCCGGGCGTCCCGGGGCGGTCGAACGACAGGTCGGCGGCCAGCTGCCGCGTCCCCCACCGGACCACCCACAGGCCGAGGCCGCTGCCGTGGCTCAGCGCCGTCTCCGTCCCCGAGCGAACGCCCTCGAGCTCCGCGTCCGGGATGCCGGGGCCGTCGTCGGCGACGACGAACCTGACGCCGTCGTCGTCGGCCCGGACCGCGATCCGGACGGCCACGTCGTCGCCGCCGTGTTCGAGCGCGTTCTCGACGAGGTTCCACACCACCGCGTCCAGCACGGCGCTGCGGACCGAGAGCCGCGGCTCGGCGGCCGCGTCCACCGCGATGTCGGCGTCGGGATACGGGTCGCGCGCGCGACGGACGACGTCCCGGCAGACCCCGACCGGCGTCACCGTCCGCACCTCGGCGTCGTCGTCGAGCACCTCCTCGACGTCGCGGGCCTTCTCGCCGAGCCGCTGGAGCGCGGCCCCGCGCCTGCTGATCGCGTCGGCCAGCGGCCGGTCGTCCTCGTCGACCCGCTCGGCGAGCAGGTCGGCGTTGCCGACGACGACCGTCATGTCGTTGCGGAGGTTGTGTCTGAGCACGCGGTTGAGCACCTCCAGGCGCTGGCGACTCGCCTCGCGGTCGGTCACGTCGGCGAACGTCACCGTGTAGCCGACGGTGCGTCCGTGGTGGTCGGCGACGGTCGAGACGGTCGCCTCGTACGCGCGGTAGCCGTCGCCGTCCGAGCGCTCGATCCGTTGCGGCTCCGGGTCGTCGAGGTCGACGTCGACGGCGGACGCCGACAGCGGCTCGCCGGCGACCGACTCGCTCGCGGGGTCGACGCGGAGGACGGTGGCTGCGGCGGCGTTGAACTCCACGACCTCCCCGTTGCCGTTGACGACGACGAGCCCCACGCCGACGTCGTCGATGGCGGCCCGACGGCCGAGCACCTGCGTCGCCGGGAGCACCCCCTGGAGCTCGAAGCGGAACAGCGCGAAGCCGAACAGCAGCCCGGTGACCGCGAGGCTCAGCGGCGTGAGATCGAGCGCGGGCAGCGGCGGGAGGAAGAATACCGACTTCACGTGGGCGGCGAAGCCGACGGCCGCGCCGAGGATGAGCGCGACCCCCTGGTCCCGGTAGCGGGCGCCATAGGAGAGCACCGGCTCCAGCAGGTACACCGTGCCGACGCCGATGACCGCCCAGCCGAAGACGGCGTGGACGTAGAACCACACGCCGGGGTCGAACAGCACCGTCGCCGTCCCGAGCGTCGGCGCGATCCGGTAGTCGGTCCACATCAGCCCATGTGTGGGGGCGGTCATCACGAGCAGCGTCGTGACGACCGGGACCACGGCGACGACGGCGACGAGTCGCCGGGTGACGTACTCCCCGCGCCCGGTGTACCCCAGCGCGAAGAACAGCCAGGCCGGCGCGATCAGCGCCTTCCCGACCTCCAGGGGCACCTCGATCAGCTCTCGGACGCCGGGATCGAAGACGGCGAGCGCGACGGCGTACGACAGCGACCAGACGGCGACGCCGGCCATCAGGAGGGCGAACGAGGTCGCGCCGGGCTCGCCGCGGTTCCGCCAGGCGTACGTCCCGACGGCGACCGCGGTGCCGCCCGCGAGGAACGCGAGGAGCACGACCGCGGCACCCTCGATCGACATGCACCCACGTCGGCGTTCGATCTATAAATACGGTCCTGCTCCCGCGGCGACACGTGTGGCGGCGACCGCCCCGCCGGCTCACTCCTCGCGGTGACGGTTCAACCGGTCGCGGAGCCGCTTGGCGGCCCGCCCCGCGGCCGTCGCGAACTCGTCGCCCGCCTTCCGCGAGTCCACCCCCCGATCGGTCGAGCCGGCGTGTGTCGCGCCGTCCTCGCCGGCGAAGATGATCCCCCGTGAGGAGTTGACGAGGCCGACGCCGTCGGCGAGGCCGTGTTCGACGGCGGCCTCGGCGTCGCCGCCCTGGGCGCCCACGCCGGGGACGAGGAACGGCAGGTCCGGCACCGCCTCCCGCAGCTCCGCCAGCTCGTCGGGCGCGGTCGCGCCGACGACGAGGCCGACGTTGCCGCGCTGGTTCCACAGCTCCGCGAGCGCGGCGACGCGGCGGTACAGCGGCTCGCCCGACTCCAGCTTCAGGTCCTGCAGGTCGGCGCCGCCGGGGTTGGAGGTGCGACAGAGGACGAACACGCCCTTCCCCTCGCGGGAGAGGAACGGCTCCAGGGAGTCGCGGCCGAGGTACGGGTTCGCGGTGATCGCGTCGACGTACTCCAGGAGGTCGGCGTACTTCCTCGCGGTGTTGCCGACGTCGCCGCGCTTGGCGTCGAGCAGCACCGGCACGTCCTTGCCGTGCGCGTACGCGACCGTCTCGCGGAGGGACCGCCAGCCCTCGCTGTCCTCGTAGAAGGCGGCGTTGGGCTTGTAGCAGGCGGCGTACTCGTGGGTCGCGTCGATGATCCGGCGGTTGAACGCCCACCGCGGCAGGTCCCGCTCCCGGAGGTGCTCGGGGATCCGGTCGAGGTCGGCGTCCAGCCCCACCGAGACGACGGTGTCGCGGGCGTCGATGCGCTCCCGGAGGCGCCGGAAGAAGGCGTTGCGTTCGGGCACGCGCGGCGCTTCGACGCCGGAGGGGTAATGGTTCCCGGTTTCCGGGACGGCCCCTTACGATCGCGGCGGACGCGTCGCCCCCGCCGTTCGTCGGTCGTTCCGGCCCGCGGTTCGGCTCCCCGTCCCGGCGGCCACCGGCCGCGCGTCGCCGGCGTCGTCCCGCCGTCCGGATACGGTCACTCCGGGTCGCCGCGGGCCGGCCGGCCCAGTTCCCGTTCGACCGCGTCCACCTTCTCGCGGGCGCGCTGCTCCCGGCCGCGCTTGTCGTCGATCTTCAGGACGGTGGAGACGCGGTCGCCGTCGACGGCGGTGTGGGCGGCCGTCGCCGCGGCCATCAGCTCCTCGATGTCGTCGGCCTCGATCACCGTTCCCATCGGGTTCGTCTCGTACGTCACGTCGAACCCCTCGAGGGCGTCGACCGCCTTCGCGACCTCCCCGGCCATGCTCCCCTCGACCACGGGCGCGACGCTCAACAGCGCGATGACAGTCACGCTCGCAGCGACGACGGCTCGACTGAAAAGCGGTGCGCCGGTCGTCGGTCGGCGGCGGTCGAGCGGCGGCCGACGTCACGCGGACAGTGATCGGCGGGTGGTGGTCGAGCGAACTCGACGTCGCACGGGCGGGCGAGGGGTCGGACCGCCGACTCAGGGGACCCGCGAGAGGTACGCCGCGAGGTCGGTGGTGGAGACGACCCCGACCGCGCCGTCGTCGCCGTCCGTGACGGGGAGGTGGTGGATGCCGTGCTCCAGCATCGTCGCGGCCGCCTCCGCGATCGCCGCGCCGGGGCTCGTCGTCACGAGGTCCCCGCTCATGTACTCGGAGACGGGCGTCCGGTCTTTCGGCTGTCGCTCCGCGACGATCCGCACGAAGTCCGTGCTCGTGAGGATCCCCGCGAGTTCGTCGCCGTCGACGACGACGACGGAGCCGACGCCCCGGTCCATCATCCCGCGCGCGGCGTCCTCGACCAGGGTGTCCGGCGACACCGTGTACAGTTCCTCCGACATCACCTGTGCGACGAAGACGTCGTCGACGTCGTCCATGGTATCGGCGAGTCCGTCGGGCGTGATATAAGCGTTGGCTCACGGCGTGGCGCCGGGCCACGGTGATCCCGCCGACGCCGACCGTGTCGTCCGGCCGCCCGATCGCGTCCGGCAACCGCGGTTCCGGTCGCCACGTCGAACGTAACTGGACGACGTCCGGACGCCGACGTGCCACACGAAATATAAACTGCATCACATATTTCTATCGACTGGCCGAAACGATCGCCACACATGGCAGAGACGACGTCCCACGAGCGGGAGATGAGCCGGACGGAGACGGCGGAGTACCTCCGGCACATCGCGGACGAACTGGACGCCGAGGAGGAGCCGGTCCGGATCCCCGTCGGGAACAAGTCGGTCGACCTCTCGCCCCCGGGGACGATCGACACGGAGGTGAGCGTGACCGAGCGGTCGCGCCGGGTCCGCAAGAACGTCGAGGAGGTGGAGCTCGTCCTCGACTGGAACCCGGTGCGCCGCCGGGACGGGAACGGGAACCGCCGATGACGGTCCCCCTGCTCGGCCCTCTCGGCGGGGGCATCCTCCAGGCGGACCTCTCCCCGGAGTACGTCCTCAGCGCCGTCCTCATCTTCCTCGTGAGCCTCCTGGTCGGGACCGTCGCGATCCGCCTCGGCGCACAGGTGCTCATCGACCGCGACACGGGGTACAGGCGCGCGCTGTTGACCGCGCTCGTCGGCGCGGTCGTGTACACGCTCGTGGGCTACTTCCTCGGGTGGGTACCCGTCCTCGGGCCGCTCCTCATGCTCGTCGCGTGGGTCGGCGTGATCAACCTGCAGTACCCCGGCGGGTGGGGTACCGCCGCCGGCATCGGCGTCGTGGCGTGGGTCGTCGCCGTATTGATCCTGTTCGGACTCTCACAGGTCGGCGTCGTCACGCCGGACGCGATGGGCGTCCCCGGAGCGTAGCCGCCGCCCGCGACCCGGCGGTCGGGCCGGACCGCCGCGCCCGTCCCGGGCGCCTCACAGCGGGATCTGGGCCTCGATATCGTCGGTGTCGCTGTCGATCCGGTCGAGGTGGGGAGCGAGCAGCTGACAGACCAGAGTTACGAGGGTGTCGTGCTCCCGCTCCCCGATGATGGCCTCCTCCTCGTGGCGATCGTCGGACTGTTCTTCGGTGAGCGTCCCGAGCATGACGGCCTCGCGGTCCGCCATCACCAGCCGGCCCACTCTGTCGCCGGCGACGGGAAGGCTCAGCCAGTTCGTGTCCGGCTCCCAGAGCACGACTTCCGGGGCGTGCTCCCGGACGTACTCGGTGACGACCGGGTCGCACGTCCCGAGGTACACGTCAACATCGCGCTCGTGGACGGCGTCCAGGAGACGGGCGAAACAGCCCGTCTTGAGCAGTCCCGTGCTCGTCAGTACGACGAACAGCTCCTCGTCGGCCTGCTCCGCCATCGACTGGCCGAACGAGACGACCCGCTCGCGCCCCTCGATCTCGCCGATCCTGTCGTGCTCCGACTCGCCGGTGAGAAGCCGACGGAAGTCGGGCTGGAACACCGAGTGCATCCACGGGACGCGCAACGAGGGGTGGCCCGTGTACTCGACCGTGCCCGTCTCGGCGTCGTACTCGATCAACTCCGCGGCGGCGAGGTGAGGGAGGGTGGCGTGGTGGAGGCGAGCCGTCGTCCGTTCCAGATCCGCCTCGGAGACCTCGGACTCCGCGATGTCGTGCTCCCGGGCCACGAGCTCCCGCGCCAGCGTCTCGACGTGGATCACGTCGACCTGGTGGCTCAACACGTTCAGCACCGTTCGCCGCTGGGCGTCCGCGAGCGCCCTGAAGAGGTCGTCGAGCGACTCGGAACGCGCCGGAGGGTCGTCCGCGATCGCGTCGAGGACGCCCTCGTCCCGCAGCGCGGGGTGGTCGGCGAGAGCGACGCGCTCGTCGTCGACGTCGTGGTCGACGAGGCCCGCCTCGGTCAGATCCGGGAGGGGGCGATGGCGGAGGACGGCCGCCGCCTCTCGACGCTCGCCCTCGGTTGCCTCCCCGTCCGTGTCGGCGGCGAGCATCCCCGTCACCTCCGCCGTCGAGGCCGATCCGGACGCGGACTCCGACAGATGCCGAAGGATCCGGCGGCGCTCGTCGCTCGCCAGACAGGCGAACGTGGCGTCCAGCGAGTGCTCCTCCGTCCTGCTCCCCTGCCCGCTTGTAAGCTCGACCATACCTGCCGAAAGTGGGTCACACCGGTAAGAGCTGACTCTAACTGTTTCACATTGCGTCGAACTGGTATGCAACTGTCGGTACCTGGTCCGTAAGGCGGGGTTCGCTCGGAAGGAGGACCCTATCGGTCCGGATCTGCGTGTGGCCCGCTGCGATCGCACGTGTCGGCGATCACAGGCCGTCTCTAGGGTGATCATCCGTCCGATTCCCGTTTCCCGTCGGGGTCGGGCGACTTCCGGTTACTTCGAGCTCCCGCGGGCGACATCGGACGGACGGACCGGCTCGCGAGACTGCGTCTCGCTCGTTCGCCGTCGGAAGAGATGCACTGGCGGGGATTTGAACCCCGGTTGTGACCATGGCAAGGTCACGTGATACCACTACACTACCAGTGCGTACCTGCATCCGCCTGCCGTCTCCGGCTTTCCGGCGGTGCGCGTTCGCCACTAACGGCAGGGTAATACATAAATCCGTTCCTCCGGCGACGCCGTGGGACCCCGTGTCGCGGACGGTGAAGCGGCGGCGGCGACGACGGCCGGCACGTGAGTGGTTCACACGTGAAACGCCCGATGACGGGTGTGTGACGGCGTGACGGCGGGGGAACGATTCAATAGTCTTTTACGCTGTGGCCGCCGATCATCGGAGTACAGTCCGGTGCAGCGACCATGAACGGAGCGAGACTCGACGTGCTCGTTCCGTCGTCGCTCGTCCGGGAGGCCGAGGACGGCCGCGAGGCCACGCGGAAACTCGGTTACGTCGCCCGCGCGGCGACGGTCTTCCGGGCGGACCGGTTGGTCGTCTTCCCCGACCGGGAAGGCGAACGCCGCAGAGGCGGCGAGTACGTCCGCACGCTGCTGGAGTACTGTGCGACCCCCGCCTACCTCCGTCGGGAGGTGTGGGGGAAACGCGACGAGCTCCGGCACGTGGGGGTACTCCCGCCGATGCGGCCCGCTCGGTCCGGCCCCGACGGGTCGGAACTACGAGAGGGAATCGTGACCGAGGTCGGACCTGAAGGCCGCGTTCGGGTCAATTGCGGAACGCAACACCCGATCTCCCTGCGCGCGCCTCCCGGACGGGAGGTCGCAGAGGGGGAGCGCGTCACCGTCAGGGTCTCTTCGAGAGAACCGGTCCGCGCCCGCCTCACCGACGACCCCGCGCCGGGGTTCCGGGTGGCGGAGTCGGACCTGGAGGACGCCCTCGCCGACGCCGAAACCGCGGTCGCCACGTCACGCCACGGGCGGGCACTCACCGTGTCACGCCTGGCAGACGTGCGCGACCGCACGCGCGACACACACGTTGCCGTCGCGTTCGGCTCGCCCGGCAGGGGGCTCCCGGACGTCCTGGGGATCGACCCCGAGAACGTCCCGGTCGACCCCGACGCCACGGACGGCTCGGGGTTCGACCTCTGGCTGAACGCGATTCCGCGACAGGGCAGCGAGGTGGTGCGCACCGAGGAAGCGATCTTCGCCGCGCTCTCGCCGCTCACGCTCACGGAGTAAGCCAAACCACAATGCCACAACCAAGCAGACCACGCAAGGGTTCGCTGGGCTTCGGTCCGCGCACGCGCGCGAGCAGCGAAGTCCCCCGCATCCGCTCGTGGCCCGACGACGACGGCGCGGCCGGCGTCCAGGGCTTCGCGGGCTACAAGGCGGGCATGACCCACGTCGTCATGGTGAACGACGAGTCCGATTCCCCGCGGGAGGGGATGGAGGAGTCGGTCCCCGTGACGGTCGTGGAGGTGCCCCCGATGCGGGCGGTCGCCCTGCGAGCCTACGAGGACACGCCGTACGGACAGAAGCCGGTCACCGAGGTGTGGGCCACCGAGTTCCACGACGAACTCGGCCGCACCCTCGACCTGCCGGCGGAGAACACCTTCGAGAGCGACGCCGAGGGGCTGCGCGAGCTGGTCGACGACGGCGTCGTCGACGACCTGCGGTTCATCACCCACACCGAGCCCGCGGCGATGGCCAACGTCCCGAAGAAGCGGCCCGACGTGATGGAGACCCGCGTCGGCGGCGGCTCGCTTCGGGAGCGGCTCGACTACGCGCTCGAACTGGTCGAGAACGGCGGCGAACACGAGTTCGGCGACGTCTTCCGCGCCGGCGAGTACGCCGACGTCTCGGGAATCACGAAGGGGAAGGGTACCCAGGGCCCCGTCAAGCGCTGGGGCGTCCAGAAGCGGAAGGGCAAGCACGCCCGCCAGGGGTGGCGGCGCCGGATCGGCAACCTCGGCCCGTGGAACCCCTCGCGCGTGCGCTCGACGGTCCCCCAGCAGGGGCAGACCGGCTACCACCAGCGGACCGAGCTCAACAAGCGGCTCATCGACTTCGGCGAGGGCGACGACGCCTCCGTCGAGGGCGGCTTCAAGGGCTACGGCGAGGTGGACGGCCACTACGCGCTGGTGAAGGGCTCGGTTCCGGGTCCCTCTCAGCGACTCCTGCGGCTCCGCCCGGCCGTCCGGCCGAACGACCAGCCGCGCCTCGACCCCGAGGTGCGCTACGTCTCCACCGAATCGAACCAAGGATAATGAAGGCAACAGTACGCGACCTGGACGGCGACGACGCGGGCGAGGTCGACCTCCCCGACGTCTTCGAGACGCAGTTCCGCTCGGACCTGATCAAGCGGGCCGTCGTCGCCGCCCAGGCCAACCGAAAGCAGGCGTACGGCGCGGACGAGTTCGCCGGGCTGCGCACGCCCGCGGAGTCGTTCGGCTCCGGCCGCGGCATGGCCCACGTCCCCCGTTCCAACGGGCAGGGTCGCCGCGTGCCCCAGACGGTCAAGGGCCGCAAGGCCCACCCGCCGAAGGCCGAGAAGGAGCAGGGCAAGAAGCTGAACGACAAGGAGCGCAAGCTGGCGACGCGGTCGGCCATCGCGGCCACCGCCGACGCCGAGCTGGTCGCCGAGCGCGGTCACGCGTTCGACGACGACACGGAGCTCCCGCTGGTCGTCTCCGACGAGTTCGAGGAGCTCGTGAAGACGAGGGAGGTCGTCTCCTTCCTGGAGGCCGTCGGGATCGCCGACGACATCGAGCGCGCCGACGAGGGGCGCTCGGTCCGCGCCGGTCGCGGGACGACCCGCGGCCGCAGGACGCGCGAGCCCAAGTCGGTGCTGTTCGTGACCGGCGAGGAGCCGTCGACGGCGGCGCGCAACCTCGCGGGCGCGGACGTGACGACCGGCCGGGAGGTCAACGTCGAGGAGCTGGCACCCGGCACGCACGCCGGTCGCCTCGCCGTCTTCACCGAGAGCGCGCTGGAGGAGGTGGCGGAGCGATGAGCTCGGTCATCCACCACCCGCTCGTCACGGAGAAGGCGATGGACGAGATGGACTTCCAGAACAAGCTGCAGTTCGTCGTCCACCTCGACGCCGCCAAGCCCGAGATCGCCGACGCCGTCGCCGAGCAGTTCGACGTCGGGGTCGAGTCGGTCCGGACACAGATCACTCCGGAGGGCATGAAGAAGGCCACGGTCGAACTCGACGAGGACAGCGACGCACAGGAAGTCGCCTCCCGCATCGGGGTGTTCTGAGATGGGACGACGAATTCAGGGACAACGACGCGGCCGCGGCGGCTCGACGTTCCGGGCCCCGTCGCACCGCTACAAGTCGGACAAACAGCACAAGAAGATCGCGGAGGACGACGCCGACACCGTCCACGGCGAGGTCGTCGACATCGAGCACGACCCCGCCCGGTCGGCGCCCATCGCGGACGTGCGGTTCGAGGACGGCGACCGCCGCCTCGTGCTCGCGCCCGAGGGCGTCAGCGTCGGCGAGACGCTGTCGGTCGGCGTCTCCGCGGAGATCAAGCCCGGCAACACGCTCCCGGTCTCGGAGATCCCCGAGGGGGTTCCGGTGTGTAACGTCGAGTCCAAGCCCGGCGACGGCGGCAAGTTCGCCCGCGCCTCGGGCGTCTCGGCGACGCTGTTGACCCACGACCGCGACGTCACGGTCGTACAGCTCCCCTCCGGGGAGGTCAAGCGGCTCAACCCGGACTGCCGCGCCACCGTCGGCGTCGTCGCCGGCGGCGGTCGGACGGAGAAGCCGTTCGTGAAGGCCGGAAACAAGTTCCACAAGATGCGGAGCCGCGGGACGAAGTACCCGCGCGTCCGCGGGGTCGCGATGAACGCCGTCGACCACCCGTTCGGTGGCGGCGGCCGCCAGCACCCCGGACAGCCGAAGTCCGTCTCGCGGGACGCCCCGCCGGGACGCAAGGTCGGCGACATCGCCTCGAAGCGAACGGGTCGAGGTGGCGACAGATAACATGAGTTCGGAATACCGCACCGGTCGCGAGGGTGAGTTCACCTACCGCGGCCACACGCTCGACGAGCTGCAGGAGATGGCGCTCGACGAGGTCGCGGAACTGCTCCCCGCCCGTGCGCGGCGAACCATCGACCGCGGTCTCGGCGTCCAGCAGACGAAGCTGCTGGAGGCCGCCGAGGACGCCACGGAGGAGGAGACGGCGAACGACCCGATCCGGACGCACGTCCGGGACATGCCGATCCTGCCGTCGTTCGTCGGTCTCACGTTCGAGGTGTACGACGGAAGCCACTTCGAGCGCGTCGAGATCGAGCCCGAGATGATCGGGCACTACCTCGGCGAGTTCAACCAGACCCGAAACGCCGTGGAACACGGTCAGGCCGGAATCGGCGCGACCCGGTCCTCGAAGTTCGTGCCCCTCAAGTAACATGGGAATCAGCTACAGCGTCGACGCCGACCCGGAGACCACCGCCAAGGGGATGCTCCGCGAGCGGCAGATGAGCTTCAAGCACAGCAAGGCGATCGCCCGGGAGCTGAACGGCGAGACGGTCGCCGACGCCGAGGAGTACCTGCACGCGGTCGTGGACGGGGAGCGGTCCGTCCCGTTCCGCCAGCACAACTCCGGCGTGGGTCACCGCTCGGACATCGACGGCTGGGACGCCGGCCGCTACCCCGAGAAGGCCGCCAAGGACTTCCTGAAGCTCCTCGAGAACGTCAGGAACAACGCCGACGAGCAGGGGTTCGACGGCGACGCGATGACGATCGCGCACGTCGCCGCCCACAAGGTCGGCGAACAGCAGGGGCGCAAGCCCCGCGCGATGGGCCGCGCCAGCGCCTGGAACACCCCGCAGGTCGACGTGGAAATGATCATCGAGGAGGACGACGACTGATGGCCGACGAGCACCAGTTCATCGAGGACGGGCTCCAGCGGAGCCAGATCAACGAGTTCTTCGAGGACGAGCTCGGCCGCGCCGGCTACGGCGGCATGGACGTCGCGAAGACGCCCATGGGCACGCAGATCGTGCTCAAGGCCGAGAAGCCCGGCATGGTGATCGGGAAGGGCGGGAAGAACATCCGCAAGGTCACCACCGAGCTGGAGGAGCGGTTCGACATGGACGACCCGCAGATCGACGTGCAGGAGGTCGACGAACCCGACCTCAACGCGAAGATCGTCGCGGACCGGCTGGCCAACGCCTTAGAGCGTGGCTGGTACTTCCGCCGCGCGGGGCACACGACCATCGACCGGATCATGGACGCGGGCGCGCTGGGCGCCGAGATCGTCCTCTCCGGGAAGGTCACCGGCGCGCGCTCGCGCGTCGAGAAGTTCAACCGCGGCTACATCAAGCACAACGGCGAGCCCGCCGAGAACGTCGTCGACGAGGGACAGGGCGTCTCCGTGATGAAGCTCGGCACGATCGGCGTGACCGTGAGGATCATCCCGCCGGGCGCGACGCTGCCCGACGACTTCGAGATCGCCGAGGACGTCGAGGCGCCCGAGGTCGAGCAGGCCGGCGCCGACGGCGAGGGCGTCGAGGAGCTGCTGGCCGACGTCGACGACGAGGCGGTCCCGGAGACGGAGCCCGACCTGCCCGGCGGCGAGCCGGAGACGGTCGAGACCGACCCCGAGGAGGTCATCGACGAGGAGGTCGTCGAGGAGGTCATCGAGGCCGACGAGACCGCCGACGGCGACGCCGCTGTCACCGCCGAACCCGCCGAGGAGGAGCCCGACCTCGACGAGCTCGACGAGGACGTCGAGTCCGAGGCCGAGGACCTCGTGGCGGAGATGGAGGAGGAGACGACCGACGAGGACGCGGACGACGAGGAGGGGGCGTAACCGATGGCGATCCTTCACGTCCAGGAGATCCGCGACATGACGCCCGCCGAGCGCGAGGCCGAACTGGAGGAGCTCGAGACCGAGCTGCTCAACGCGAAGGCCGTGCAGGCGGCCGGCGGCGCCCCGGACAATCCGGGCCGCGTCGGCGAGCTGCGGCGCACCATCGCGCGGATCGAGACGATCCGGCGCGAGGAAGGCGACATCGACGACGACGAATAACACGCATGGCACTCACCCCCGAGACGCTCACGAGACACGAACTCCGCGGCCTCCCCGTACGGGTGGTCGCCGCCGCCAGCGACGCCCACGTCGGGCTCGCGGGCGTCGTCGTGTCCGAGAGCATGCGCACGCTCGTCGTGTGCACCCCTCGGGGGGACAAGCGGGTGCCCAAGGAGGGGACGACGTTCCGGTTCGTCCTCTCGGCGCGGGGATCGGGAGACGGCGCGGGCCGCCGTCGCACCGAGCCCGGCGCGGGCGCGCCTCGAAGCGGCGAGGCGTCGCCCGTCACAGATGAAGCCGCGGGGGATCGCGAGACCCCCGGGTCCGCGTTCGAACTTCCGTCGTCCGAGCCCCACGCGCTGGCCGCGGGGTACGGACAGTACGAAACTGCCGGGGTCACGCCCGGTCAGTCGGGCGGCTGCGAGGACGCGGTCTCCGTTACGGTGGATGGGGCCAGACTGCTCTCACGACCCGCCTTCCGCACGGAACGTGCGGGTGATCACTAATGGCAATCGGACTGAACGCAACGGAACCGGAGGAGTCCTGCTCCGACGAGAACTGCCCGTTCCACGGATCGCTTTCCGTGCGCGGGCAGACGCTCGAAGGGACGGTCGCCTCCACATCGATGGACAGGACGGTCGTCGTCGAGCGCGAATACGACGTGTTCGTGCCGAAGTACGACCGGTACATGAAACGACGAAGCCGCGTGCCGGCACACCACGCCCCCTGCCTCGACGTCGAGGAGGGCGACGAGGTGCGCATCGCCGAGACGCGGCCGCTATCGAAGACGAAGAGTCACGTCGTGGTCGAGACGCTCGACACGGACGGTGATGCCTGATGGAGGCGATGAAAGCCGACATCACGCAGGGCCTCGCGAAGGGCTCGCTGGTCGCGTGCGCCGACAACACCGGCGCGCGCGAGCTGAAGGTCATCTCCGTGTCCGGCTACTCGGGTACGAAGAACCGCCACCCCAAAGCGGGCGTCGGCGACAAGGTCACCGTCTCGGTGACGAAGGGGACGCCGGAGATGCGGCGTCAGGTGCTGGAGGCCGTCGTGGTCCGCCAGCGCAAGCCCATCCGTCGGCCGAACGGGACCCGCGTGAAGTTCGCGGACAACGCCGCCGTCGTCATCGACGACATGGAGGAGCCGCGCGGGACCGAGATCAAAGGTCCCATCGCGCGGGAGGTCGCCGAACGCTTCGGGAGCATCGCGTCCACCGCGACACAGATCGTATGAGCGAACAACCGCACAAACAGCGCACTCGGACCCGGGACGCGCCGCTCCACGAGCGGCAGAAGTTCGTCCGCGCGACGCTCTCGCAGGACCTGCGGGAGCAGTACGGCCAGCGGAACGTCCGCGTCAACGCGGGCGACACCGTCGAGGTCATGCGCGGCGACTTCGCCGGCGAGGAGGCGGAGGTCATCGAGGTCGACCTCCGCGAGTCGGCGATCCACGTCGAGGACGTCACCGTCGAGAAGGCCGACGGGGAGGAGACCCCCCGACCGCTGGACGCCTCGAACGTGCGCGTCGTCGACCTGGATCTCGACGACGACCGCCGGGAGGCGCGCCTGGAGTCCGACGAGGAGGCAGCATAACATGAGCAACCATCAGAAGCGACTGTCGGCCCCGAACTCGTGGCCGATCGAGCGGAAGGAGGAGACGTTCACCGTGAAGGCGGGCGCAGGTCCGCACGGCGAGTCGGGCGTGCCCCTGCTCATCGTCCTTCGGGACGTGCTGGGGTACGCCGACTCGCGCAAGGAGGCGCGCTACGCGCTCGACCACGGCTCCGTGCTCGTGAACGGGAAGGCGGTCTCGGACGAGGCCCGCCCGGTCGGGATGTTCGACATCCTGGCGTTCGACGAGCGCGAGGAGTACTACCGGGTGTTCCCCGGCGAGGGCGGCCGGCTCTCGCTGACGCCGATCGACGAGGAGTCGGCCGCCTCGCGGCTGGGGAAGGTCGCCGGCAAGACGCAGGTCACAGGCGGCGACTTCCAGTACACGCTCCACGACGGGACGACCCTCGTGAGCGAGGACGGGAGCTACGCCGGCGGCGACTCGCTGGTCGTCGACAACCAGACGAAAGAGATCGTCGCCCACTTCCCGTACGAGGAGGGCGCGCTCGTCGCCGCCGTCGCCGGCACCCACGCCGGCGAGATCGGCACGGTCGAGGAGATCACCGTCACCGCCGGCTCCGGCGACAACGCCGTGACCGTCACACAGGAGAGCGAGGACGGCGAGGCACGGACCGCCTCGGACGGGGACGGCGACGCCGTCGAAACCGGCTTCGAGACGGTCGAGAAGTACGTCGTCGTCATCGACGAGAACTTCACGGGCGACGGAGGTGACGAGCAATGAGTGAGACCGGAGCGGACGGCGACTTCCACGAGATGCGCGAGCCGCGCATCGAGAAGGCCGTCGTCCATATGGCCGTCGGCCAGGGCGGGCGCGAGCTCGCCAACGGCGAGGAGATCCTCGAGGAGATCACCGGGAGTCAGACGGTCCGGACGTCCGCGGATCGGTCGATCGCGGAGTTCGACATCCGTCCCGGCGACCCGGTCGGCGCGAAGGTCACCCTTCGCGGCGACGAGGCCGACGAGTTCCTGGCGACGGCGCTGCCGATCGCCGACCTCTCGGCCTCGCAGTTCGACGACACCGGCAACGTCAGCTTCGGCATCGCCGAACACACCGAGTTCCCGAGCCAGGAGTACGACCCGCAGATCGGCATCTACGGACTCGACGTCACCGTGACGCTCACCCGTCCGGGCTACCGGATCTCGAAGCGCGACAAGGTCACGCGGTCGATCCCGGACGGTCACCGGATGACCGTCGAGGACGCGATCGCGTACCTCGAACGGGAGTTCGACGTGGAGGTCGACGAATGAGCGACGCAGACATCGAAACGAGCGGCCCCGAGGAGACGGGCGAGCACGCGGCCAAGCGCACCGGCCAGCAGGTCGAGTGCCGCCGCTGCGAGCGCGAGCAGGGCCTGGTCGGCAAGTACGACATCAACCTCTGTCGCCAGTGTTTCCGCGAGATCGCCCGCGACATGGGGTTCCGGAAGTACCGATAACGATGGCAGGAAACGACCCACTCTCCGACGCCCTGTCGGGCATCGACAACGCCGAGGACGTCGGACATCTGGAGTACACGGTCCGGCCCGCCTCGAACGTCATCGGCTCCACGCTCGAAGTGCTGTACGACGGCGGCTACGTCGGCGGCTTCGAGTTCGTGGACGACGGCAAGGCCGGGACGTTCGAGGTCGAACTGACTGGCGCGATCAACGAGTGCGGCGCCGTGAAGCCGCGCTACTCCGTGGCCGCGGACGGCTACGAGAAGTGGGAGAAGCGGTTCCTCCCCGCGCGCGACTACGGCGCGCTCATCGTGACGACGAGTCACGGCGTCATGAGCCACTACGAGGCCCGCGAGGCGGGCGTCGGTGGCCAGGTAATCGCATACGTCTACTGAACATGGAACGAGACATCGAACTACCCGAGGACGTCTCCGCCGACCTCGACCACCTGGATCTCACGATCGAGGGGCCGAACGGCTCGGTGACGCGTCGGCTGTGGTACCCGGACGTGAGCGTCTCCGTCGAGAGCGTCGCGTCGGCGACGGACGGAGACGGCGAACCCGTCGACGCCGTCCGGATCGAGTACCCCGAGGACGCAGACCGGCAGACGACGGCGACCGTCGGCACCTTCGAGAGCCACGTGGCCAACATGGTCCACGGGGTCACCGAGGGGTGGGAGTACGAGATGGAGGTCTTCTACGCCCACTTCCCGATGGACGTCGACGTCGAGGGCGAGGAGGTCGTCATCACGAACTTCCTCGGCGAGACGGCGCCCCGGCGCGCGGAGATCCGCGGCGACACGGACGTACAGATCGACGGCGAGGAGCTCGTCTTGACCGGCCCGTCCAAGGAGGACGTCGGACAGACGGCCGCCAGCATCGAACAGCTCACCCGCGTGACCGACAAGGACACGCGCGTGTTTCAGGACGGCGTGTACATCACGCGAACCCCCGCGGGTGATGTCTAAATGAGCGACGAGATCGAGGAGCTCGAGGACGTCTCCGGCGTCGGCCCGTCGAAGGCCGAGGCGCTGCGGGAGGCCGGCTACGAGTCCGTCGAGGACGTCAAGGCCGCCGCCCAGTCGGAGCTCGCGGAGGTCGACGGCGTCGGGAACGCCCTCGCGGCCCGCATCAAGGCAGACGTGGGCGGTCTCGAGGTCGAGGAGGAGACCGACGCGGAGATCGAGGACGACGAGCCCGAGGCCGACGAGGAGCCCGAGGAGGTCGAGACGGAGCTTCGCGCCCGCGGCCACGCGGACAAGACGCCCGACCTCGACGACGAGCGCGCCCGCGCGCTCGCGAAGAAGCTTCGAGAGGGCAAACCGCAGTTCAACCGGCAGGACTACCACAAGAAGAAGCGGATCCCGACGTCCTGGCGCCGCCCGCGCGGCACGCTGTCGAAGCAGCGGCGCGGCATGGGCGGGAAGGGACCGACGGTCGAGGCGGGCTACCGCTCGCCGACGGCCGCCCGCGGGCTTCACCCCAGCGGCTTCGAGGAGGTGCGCGTGCACAACGCCGCCGACCTCGAAGGGGTCGACCCCGCGACGGAGGCGGTCCGCATCGCCTCGTCGGTCGGCGGGCGCAAGCGTGAGACCATCGAGGACGAGTGCGAGGACCGCGAGATCCGGGTGCTGAACCCGACCTACGTGGAAGTGGAGGTCGAGGAATGAGCGACCTGGCAGCACAACGCCGGCTCGCCGCCGACGAACTCGACGTCGGCGAGAGCCGCGTCTGGCTCAATCCGGAGGCACAGGACGAACTCGCGGACGCGATCACCCGAGAGGACATTCGCGAGCAGATCGAACAGGGCAACATCCGCGCCGACGACGCCGAGGGGAACTCCCGCGGCCGGGCCCGCGAGCGCGACGCGAAGCGCGCGTACGGCCACCGCACCGGCGCCGGCTCCCGGAAGGGGAAAGCCGGCGGCCGACAGGACTCCAAGGACGACTGGATCGCGCGGATCCGCGCCCAGCGCGCACGACTCAGGGAGCTCCGCGACGACGGCCCCCTCGACAGCACGCAGTACCGCGAGCTGTACGACAAGGCCTCCGGCGGGGAGTTCGAGGACGTGCGCCGACTCGACTCGTACATCGTGAACAACTACGACGTAACACTGGAGGACGACTGATGGCGACCGGACCACGCTACAAGGTACCGATGCGCCGTCGCCGGGAGGTTCGGACGGACTACCACCAGAGGTTGCGCCTGCTGAAATCCGGCAAGCCGCGCCTCGTGGCGCGCCTGTCAAACAAGCACGTCAGGGCGCAGCTGATCACCCCCGGACCCGACGGCGACGAGACGCACGCGGCCGCGTCCAGCGAGGACCTCGCGGAGTACGGCTGGGAGGCCCCCACGGGCAACCTCCCCAGCGCGTACCTCACGGGCTATCTCGCGGGACTGCGGGCGGTCGAGGCCGGCCTGGAGGAGGCCGTCCTCGACATCGGCCTGAACACCGCGACGCCGGGCAACAAGGCGTTCGCGGTGCAGGAAGGAGCGATCGACGCCGGGCTCGAGATCCCCCACAACGACAGCGTCCTCGCGGACTGGTCGCGCAACCGCGGCGAGCACATCGCCGCCCACGCCGAGCAGCTCGACGAGCCGCTGTACTCCGGGGAGTTCGACGCGGCGGACCTGCCCGAGCACTTCGACGAGCTTCGGGCGACCCTGACGGAGGAATTCGACAATGAGTAGAAACGGCGGATGGGAGCCGCGCACGCGGCTCGGCCGGAAGGTACAGGAGGGCGACATCACCTCGATGCGGCAGGCGCTGGACTCGGGGCTCCCGCTGAAGGAGCACGAGCTGGTCGACCAGCTGATCCCCGACCTGGAGGACGAGGTGCTGGACATCAACATGGTCCAGCGCATGACCGACTCCGGGCGACGGGTGAAGTTCCGCTGCGTCGTCGCCATCGGGAACCGCGACGGCTACCTGGGGTACGCGCAGGGGCGCGACGACCAGGTGGGCGGCGCGATCCAGAAGGCGATCGAGGTGGCCAAGCTCAACATGATCGAGGTCGACCGCGGCTCGGGCTCGTGGGAGGACTCCGCCGGCGGGGTCAACTCCCTCACCCGGACGGCCGCCGGCAAGGCCGGCTCCGTCGAGGTCGAGGTCCAGCCCGCCCCGCAGGGGCTGGGCCTCGCGGCGGCGCCGACCGTCCGCGACATCCTCGAGCTGGCGGGGGTCCGGGACGCCTGGACCTCCTCGACGGGGAACACGCGGACGACGGTCAACCTCGCGAAGGCGACGTTCAACGCCCTAAAGAACGCCTCGCAGGCGCGCACGCCCGACCGGGCGCGGCGCGTCCAGCGCGAAGCGGAGGGCGGGGACTGATGCAGGCAGTCGTCCAGCTGCGCGGCGAGATCGACATGTCCGCCGCACAGCGCGACACCCTGGAGATGCTCAACATCCACGCGATCAACCACTGCGCGCTGGTGCCCGAGGAGGACACATACCGCGGGATGATCGCCAAGGTGAACGACTTCGTCGCGTTCGGCGAGCCCGACCTCGACACCGTCGAGATGCTGCTTGCGCGGCGCGGCGAGCCGCTCGAAGGCGACGCCGACGTCGACGACGAGTGGGTGGCCGACAACACCGACCACGACGACGTGTCGGCGCTGGCGACGGCGCTGGTCGAGGAGGAGACGACCCTCCGCGAGCAGGGCCTCTCCCCCGTTCTCCGCCTGCACTCCCCGCGGGGCGGACACGACGGGATCAAACACGCCGTCAAGAACGGCGGCGCGCTCGGCCGTCACGACGACATCGACGCGCTCCTGGAGGCGATGCGATAATGACGAGCAAGAAACGACGCCAGCGCGGCTCCCGCACCCACGGCGGCGGCTCCCACAAGAACCGGCGCGGCGCCGGTCACCGGGGCGGTCGCGGCGCGGCCGGCCGCAAGAAGCACGAACGGCAGCTGTACGGACCGCTCGGCAAGTACGGCTTCAAGCGCCCGCAGGGCGTTCAAGACGAGGTCGTGGAGGTCTCGGTCCAGAAGCTCGACGAGGACGCCGGACTGCTCGCGGCCGAAGGGGTCGCGGAGGCGGAGGGCGACGGCTACGCCCTCGACGCCCGCGACGTCGCCGAGGACGGCCACGAGGTCGACGTGGTGAAGGTGCTCGGCGGCGGGCAGGTCCGCGGGGAGCTGCACGTCGTCGCGGACGCGTTCACCGCGGAGGCGCGCCGCCTCATCGAGGAGGCCGGCGGCTCCGCGGAGCTGAGCGAGCGCGCCGAGCGCGCACAGGACGACGAGGCCGACGGCGACGACGGGTAGTCGCCCGTCGAGTCCCACGCGCTTCCGGCGACAGGTTACCCCGGCCATACGGGCGGCGATCCCCCCGAGCCATGGGATGCCCGGCGCGACTCACGGACGCGCTCAGCGGCGCGTCGCCGTCGCCTGCGGCGGTTCGCCCGGGCGAGCCTGATCGAAGCGTTAAGGTATGCCGACCAACCAGGTGCACGCAACATGGGTTGGAAAGAGACCGCGGAGCCCCTACTCACGCGGATGCCAACGGTCGAGCGACCGGAGGGGCACGTCCCCTTCAAGCGGAAGCTCGCCTGGACCGCCGGCATCCTCGTGATGTACTTCTTCCTGACGAACGTCACGATGTTCGGCCTCGCCACGGGCGGGGCCGGCGGCGACTTCTACGGCCGGTTCCGGTCGATCCTCGCCGGGTCGCAGGGGTCGATCCTCCAGCTCGGTATCGGTCCCATCGTCACGGCGTCGATCGTCCTCCAGCTGTTGGGCGGCGCGGACCTGCTCGGTCTCGACACGGACGACCCCCGCGACCAGATCCTGTACCAGGGGCTCCAGAAGCTGCTGGTGGTCGTGATGATCTGTCTGACCGGGCTGCCGATGGTGTTCGCCGGCAACTACCTCCCGGTCGACGGCCAGCTCGCGGCGACGCTTGGGGTCGGCGAGAGCGGCATGCGGACGCTGCTTTTCGCGCAGATGTTCGTCGGCGGCGTCCTCATCCTGTTCATGGACGAGGTCATCTCGAAGTGGGGCGTCGGCTCCGGGATCGGGCTGTTCATCATCGCCGGCGTGAGCCAGCAGCTCGTCGCCGGGCTGTTCGCCATCCCCGCGCTGGGAACCGGCGTCACCGGGTTCTTCCCCGCCTGGTACGGGATCGTTACCGGCGGCATCCAGCTCGACCCGTTCGTCCAGTCGCTGCTTTTCGACCCCGGCAACCTCCTCGCGCTGTTCACCACGGTGTTGATCTTCTCGGTCGTCGTCTACACGGAGTCGGTCCGCGTGGAGATCCCGCTGAGTCACGCCCGGGTGAAGGGCGCCCGCGGTCGCTTCCCGGTGAAGCTCATCTACGCGTCCGTCCTGCCGATGATCCTCGTTCGGGCGCTGCAGGCGAACATCCAGTTCCTGGGCCAGATCCTCGACAACTACGTCACCCTCCCGGCGGCGGTCGGGGTCTACTCGCAGGGCCAACCCGTCAGCGGCCTGTTCTACTATCTGGCGCCGATCCAGTCGCGGCAGGACTGGATGTGGTTCACCGGGGCGTTCACCGTCGCGGCCGAGCCGTGGCAGATCGTCATCCGGGTGCTCGTCGACCTGACGTTCATGATCATCGGCGGCGCCATCTTCGCCGTGTTCTGGGTCGAGACGACCGGCATGGGGCCGGAGTCGACCGCCCAGCAGATCCAGAACTCCGGGATGCAGATCCCCGGCTTCCGGAAGAACCCGCAGGTGATCGAGAAGGTGATGGAGCGGTACATCCCGCAGGTGACGGTCATCGGCGGGGCGCTCGTCGGGGCGCTCGCGGTGCTGGCGAACATGCTCGGCACCCTCGGGGGCGTCTCGGGGACGGGCCTCCTGCTGACGGTGTCGATCACCTACAAGCTGTACGAGGAGATCGCCGAGGAACAGCTCATGGAGATGCACCCCATGATGCGGCAGATGTTCGGCGACGACTGAGCGGCGCGGACCGCTTCTCGCGGTACTGCTCGACTCCGGCCCGTCGACGCCCGCCGGATCGTTCGGTCGCTCGTCGTCGGGAGCGTATCCGGCCGGCTGACCGTCCGCCGCTACCGGGTCGCCGATCTCCGGGCGGACGGTATCGGTGAAGGCGGCCGGATCAGGGGTTCGCGTCCTGTACCTCGACGATCTCGGCGTCCGACAGGTAGCGCTCCTCGCCGTCGACGCGGAGCTGTAGCGTCCGTCCCGGGAGCGACTCCCCGTCGGTCCGCTTGGGGACCGACACCGCGGTAACGCCGTCGAACGTCACCGACCGGGACAGCAGGGTCTCGTCCGCCTCGGAGACGCGCTCCCACTCCTCGGCCTCGAGGTCGTCCTCGCCGAAGTAGTCGTCGGGGTCGCGGTCCGGGTCGACAGTGCCGTCCGAGCGCAGCGACTCGGTGGCGTCGTCGCGGTCGTACTGTCGCAGGTGAACGAGCATGTCGACGGATACCACGCCGCGGGTGGTAACTCTCGGCGACGACTGTCGCGACGCGGGAAACCCCCGGCGGCGTTCTCTCGGATGAGAATCGGGAGGGCAGCTTGAAGTACGGCGGACGACGGGATCGAGGTATGACCGGCAGCGACGGGATGCCGAGGCTCGACGAGGAGCGGTTCGAGGAGCTCCCGACGTTCGACCTGCGGTTTCTCCTCGACGACGGGAAGCGGCCCTCGTCGGTGACCCTGTACGACCCCGACTCGCTGGAGACGGCGTGGATCACGGTCGACATGGAGGCGGCAATGTCGCTGGACGACCTCCGCTGACGCCGGGGCGGTCGCGCGACGGCCGCTCCGGTCGGCATCGACGGCGAGTCGACCGCGGACCGGCGTGTCGGTCCGACGGCGGCGCCGGCCGGCCGACGTCGCTCGGAGGCGACCGACGCCGTTCGAAGGCGACCGATGTCGATCGGAGGCGACACGTCCACCCGTTCCGTTCCGCCGGCGGACACGAGGTGAACGCGACTTCACCGAGCGATTAAGTCCGGGTACCACGAGGTGGAACACGGCGACGGGCCGGAGGGACCGTGCCTCTGACATGGACTCCCCGCCCTCCGGCTCCGCCGTCCCGTTCTGCGACGCCCCGGAATCGGTAAGGCCACGGCGTCTGTACCGCTCCCCGTGCACATCGACGAGCCCGAACTCGCGCGACGGCTCCGTCACGAGGGGATCGACGTGTCGGACGTCGCCGTCGGTCCCGGCGGCGTCGCCGTCGTCTACACCACGACGCTGCCCGGCGCCGAGCCGGCTCACGGGGAGATGGGTCGCGTCTGCACGGCGTTCCTCGATCTCGTCGAGGCCGGCGACCTAACGCCGACCCGCGTGGAGGCGACCGCCCTCCGTCACGAGACCGACGTCCAGGCGACGTGGCACATCGAGGCCGGCTGGTTCGACGACCTCGCCGCCTACCGGGTCTCCGAGGAGGAGTTCTCCGCGCGGGTGCTGGACACGGTCGACGCCGACCCGCCCGTCGACGCCGAGGGCGGGGTCGCGGCCGAGCCGCCCGGCCTCGCGGGCGACGGCGGCGAACGCGACGACCGGGCGGACGGTCGCGGGGCCGGCGGATGAGCCGCGGGTCGACGCCGGAGCGGCCCCCGGCGCGGCGGGTCCGAGGGGACCGTCCCTCGCGCGAGGGGTTCTCCACCCGCCGACTCACCTTCGACTCCGCGGGCGATACCTGCGTCGGGACGCTGTACCGCCCGCGCGACGCTGACGACCCCGCGACGGTCGTGCTCGGCCACGGCTTCGCCGCGGAGGCGGCGTTCGGGCTCGACCGGATCGCCGAGCGGCTCGCCGACGCCGGCTACGCCGCGTTCACCTTCGACTACCGCGGCTTCGGCGGCTCCGAGGGGACGCCGCTGGTGCTCCCGTCCCGGCAGGTCGCCGACTGGGGGGCCGCCGTCGACCGGGTGGGGTCGATCGACTCGCTGGGGCGGAGGCTGGCGCTGTGGGGCGTCTCGCTGGGCGGCGGCCACGTCGTCCGCGTCGCGGCCGACCGGGGCGACGTGGACGCCGTCGTCGCGCGGACGCCGTTCTCCGACGGCCGGGCGCTCCTGCGCAGCGAGTCGCCGGGATATCTGCTCCGCGCCGCCGCGGCGGGCGTGCGCGACCGGGTCGGCGCGCTCGTCGGGCGGCCGAACCGAGTGAAGGTGTACGGCCGCCCCGAGGAGTTCGCCGCGTTGAACAAGCCCGGCTCGCTCGACGGCTACGCGGCGCTGGTGCCGCGGGACTCGACGTGGCAGAACCGGACGCGGGCGCGACCGCTGCTCTCGCTCCCCCGGTACCGGCCCGTCACCGACGCCGAGGCGGTCGACTGCCCGGCGCTAGTCGTCGCCGGCACGGAGGACGAGGTGGTGCCGTACGCGACCGCCGAGCGGCTGGCCGAGGCGCTGCCGGCGTCGTCGCTCGTGGCGCTGCCGATGGGTCACTTCGACGCCTTCGGCGAGCGGTTCGCGGAGACGCTGGCCCACGAGGTCGCGTTCCTCGACGAACACCTGCGGTGAGGGGGCAGGCGACGGCGTCCCGGGCCGGCGCCCCGATCTGACGTGTGCCGCGCCGCCGTCGCGGGGGGCTTTTCACCGCCGGCGGGCTGAGAGTGGGTATGACAGTCAGCGACGTGGTGGAGCTGGAGGGGCACATCATCGACTCGGGGCTGATGGAGCGGGCGTTCACGGTCGTGATGGACCTGGGCGGCGAGTTCGACATCGAGGCGTTCAACGTCGGCGAGTCCAAGACGGAGGAGTCGTACTGCCGGATGCGTGTGATCGCCGACAGCGAGGCGTCGCTGCGACCGATCCTCCACGAGCTCCACCAGTCGGGCGCGACGCTTGCCGACCCCAGCGACGCGACGCTGGAGCCCGCGCCCGCAGACCGCGTCGTCCCGGACGGCTTCTACTCGACAACGAACCACCCGACCGACGTTCGCGTCGACGGGGAGTGGGTGCCCGTCGACGACATCGAGATGGACTGTGCGGTCGTCGTCAGCGGGGTGGACCGAACCCCGGACGGCGCGAGCGACGACGGGGAGCGAGACGCCGTCGACCGCGACGGCGACGGGGCGACCGCCGAGACGCGGGTGCTCAACGCCGTCAGCGAGGGCGACCTCGTCGTCACCGGCGACGCGGGCATTCGCGTGCGGCCGCCCGAGCGCCCCCGCGACGACTCCGGGCCGTTCGGCTTCATGCGCGGCGGCGTCTCAGCCGAGCGCCCCTCCGTGTCGCTGATCCGCGACATCGCGGAGGCGGTCGCCGGGACGAAAGCGCGGGGCGGACGGGTGCTGTGCGTCGCGGGCCCGGCGGTTATCCACGCCGGCGGCGGCCCGGGGTCCGCGGGCAACGGCTTCGCCGTCCACGACATGGAGCGGTCGATGTACGGGACGAGCCTCGGGATGGACGTCGAGACGATGGAGCACCCGCGGAAGGGCCACAAACACCACATCTACACCATCAGCGAGGTGGTCCGCGCGGGCGGCATCGAGGCCGCCGTCGAGGCGGGGCTCGTCGAGGAGGGCGTCATGTACGAGTGCGTGCGAAACGACCGCGAGTTCGTGCTGGCGGGGTCGATCCGCGACGACGGCCCGCTCCCGGACACGATCACCGACGCCGTCGAGGCACAGAACGCCATCCGCGAGCAGGCCCGACGTGCCGACCTCGTGCTCATGCTCTCCTCGCTGCTGCACTCGGTCGCGGTCGGCAACTGCCTCCCGTCGACGACGCCGACCGTCTGTGTCGACATCAACCCCGCCACCGTGACGCAGCTGTTGGACCGCGGCTCCGCACAGGCGGTGGGGATGGTCACCGACGTGGGGACGTTCGTCCCGCTGCTGGCCGAGGAGCTGCTGGAGTAGGCGGCCGCTACCCCGACCGGGCGTCGAACCACTCGTCCGCGAGCAGGCCGAACCGCCGCACGTCGACGTGTGCGCCGTCGAGGAACGCCTCCTCGCGGAGTCGACCCTCCTCGGTGAACCCGACCTTCTCCAGCACCCGCGCGGACGCGGGGTTCGTCTCGAACACCGTCGCGGACAGCTTGTGGAGTCGCCGGCTCTCGAAGGCGTAGCCGCACGCCTCGCGGGCGGCGTCGGTGGCGTAGCCGTTCCCCCAGGCGTCGGGGACGAGCTGGTAACCCAGTTCCGCCGTTCCCCACGTCTCGTCGGGGGCGTTCACGCCGACGATGCCGACGGGGTCGGCGTCGACACGGATCAGGAAGTGCGCGCCGCCGTCGTCGCCGATCGACTCGACGAACGAGCGCTCGTCCGCGCCGTTCAGCGGCTCGGCGACCGCGGTGCCCGCACGGACCTCGGGATCGTTCACCAGGTCGCGGAGAAAGGCGACGTCGTCGGTCTCGACCGTCCACAGCTCGACCGTCTCGCCGCGCCTGAACACGGAGCCGGGCATGACGCTCCGTTCGGGGCGGTCGGGGCTTCAATCGCTCGGCCGTGTGCGACCGAGTGTCGCGGGGCTCGCGCCGACGGGTCGCTACTCCTCGGGCACCGGCACGACCCGCATCGGCACGTTCGCGGTCATCAGGATGTCCTGGGCGACGCTCCCGAAAACGAGCTTCGAGGTGGCCGAGTGCCTGCGGATCCCCATCACGATCTCGTCGGGCTCGTATCGCTCCACGACGCCGAGCACGTCCTCCGTCGGGTCGTTGCCGCGGACGACCTGTCGGGTGTCGACCGGAACGATCCCCGAGAGGCGGCGCTCGACGACCGACAGCGCCTCCTCGCCGCGGTCGAGCTTCTCCGTGGACGTCCGGTCGCCCCCGCGCTGGGAGTTCACCGCGAGCACCGCGTCCGACCCGTCGAGGCGCGGCTCCAGGTAGTCACACAGCGCCTCGCTTCGCTTCACCGAGTCGGTCGCGAGCACGAACAGCATGCCTCGCCCCTCGCGCGGGTCGGAAATAACTGTGTCCCCTGGTGACATCCGACATACCGGCCGCGGCCGTCCCTCCACAAAGGGTTTACCGGCGCCCCGAGGCGCATCGCACGCATGTCACGAGAACGACGGCTGGCCGCGGGCGCGGCCGTCGTCGCGCTCGTCGCCCTCCTCGGCGTCGCCGCGATCCCGGGCGTCCTCGCGGACCCCTCCGTCGACGACCCGGTCCGGCCGGGGCCGGTCGACATCGCCGAGTCGCCGGCGATCTCGCCGGGCGAGGTCGACGGCTCGACGGCGGAGCTGACGCTGTCGACCCGGATCGGTCACTCGGGGAACCCGACGGACAACGTCTCCGTCAGGTTCCGCGCGTACGACGCCGAGTCGGGCCTGCTGGCGGCCGAGTCGACCGTCGAGTTGGACGAACTGCGCGGGGACGGGGGCGTCCCGGTGAACACGACGCTGAGCGTGCCCCGCGAGGGCGGGTACGTCGTCGAGACGGTCGTGTTCCGGGACGGACGGGTCGTCGACCGCGACCGCACGGAGGTGTCCGGACTGGCGGCGCTGGGCACCGAGATCCGCTTCAGCGACCGCGACGCGGTGCCGCCGCTTGCGGTGTCGGTCGACGCCGTCGACGAGCGGCGCAACCGCACCACCCTCTCGGTGGCGGCGTCGCTGACGAACACCGGACAGGAGGCCAGCGAGGACCTCCGTCTCGAAGTGATCCTCCGGCAGGCCGACTCCAACCTCGTCGCCGCCGGGGAGTCGACGACCGTCGGCGGGATCGGCCCCGGCCGCACCGCCGACGCGACGACGACGCTTTCGGTGCCGTCGGGCTACAACTACCACGTCGACGCGGCGGTGTACCGCGACGGCGTCCTCGTGGACACCGCGCGGTCTGTCGCGAACCTCGACCCGACCGAGACGATCGCCGCCAACGAGACGACCCGCGAGGTGGAGTTCGAGGTCGGCGACTTCGCCGGCGGCGACGCGGACGGGCGGCCGACGGAGATGGAGGCGGAGGCGACGGTGACGGAGACGAACGCGCCCGGCTTCGGCCCCGCAGTCGCCGCCGCGGCGCTGGTCGCGGCCGCGCTGCTTGCACGGAGGGTCTCTGACCGATGAGCGAGGAACACCCGACCCCGGTCGACGAGGGAGCGCCCACGAACGACGGCGGCACCGCGACCGCCGACGCCCCCGGCGCAGACGGGGCGAACACGCGCGAGTTCGCGCGCTACGTGAACTACCTCGCGCTCGCGGCGCTGGTCGTGCTCGCGCTCGTCGCGGGGATCCGGTTCTACGGCGCCGTCTCCCGCACCATCGACCAGTGGGTGATTCGGGAGTACCGCTCGCTGATCCACGCGGCGTTCAACCTCGCCGTGCTGCTGGTCGCGGGCGCGGGCGTCTCCCTGCAGCTACGCCGCGTCATGGAGTGAGCGGTCTCAGCCGACGACCGTCCAGGCGAGAAACACCGCGACCCCGCCGACGGCGGTGCTGGCGACGGCGTGAACGCGGAGGCGGTCCAGCAGCGCGTGCGCGTCGCCCTCGCGGGCGAGCGACTCGTGGACCTCGCTGCCGATCTCACACTCGGGGAGGAAGTCCATCGCGACGTGGAGGAACACGCCGGTCGCGAAGCCGAACACGACGCCCCGCACCGCCGCCGAGGCGGGCAACGCGAGAAACGACGACGCGACGGCCGCGAGCCCGACGCCCGCCGCGGGCAGGAGGATCGCCGTCCACTCGCCGCCGCGGCCGACGAACCGATGGGCGGCGGCGTAGCCCGCGGGTCCCTTGTGGGAGACGATCGCCAGTCCCAGCAGCGGCCCCAGCTCGGGCATGTTGCCGTAGACGATCCCGATGATCGCGCCGGCGCTGAGGGCGTGGGCGGTCAGCTCCGCGAGCGAGCGGTCCAGCGGGAGCTCCATGTGTGCCAGCCGGTGGCCCAGCGTGTGGGAGCCGTAGCCGACGAGCAGCCCCAGCGCGACGCCGAAGCCGCCGAAGACGGTGCTTTGCCCCATCGCCTGCGGGAGCAGAAACACCGCGGCGCTCGTGACCATCGCGCCGGCCCCCAGCCGGCGACCGCCATCGCGACGAACGCGACCAGGGAGATGCCGGCCAGCTTCGTCCGGCCCGTCGAGAGCGCCAGCGCCGTCGTCGCCACGAACGCGACCGTCGCCCCGGCGCCGACGAGCCGCTCCCGCCCGCGTCCCGCGGCCGTGGGCGGGGCGTCCGACTCGAACGTTGCGTCGGTCATGTTGCTAACACCACCGTCGTGGTTATTAACGCCTCCGATCGGGGACGGCTCGCCTGCTCAGGCGCGGACGGTCTCCCGGACCCAGCCGGCGGCGCCGCGGGGGAAGGGGTCGCGCTCCTCGCGCGACTGGACGGTGCCGTCGGCCTCGACCGCGCGGACCACCACCTCGTGTTCGCCGTCGGCCTCGAACTCGTGTCGCCAGCCGCGCCAGGCGTCGGCCGCCTCGCCGCCGACCGTCCCCGGCGCCTCGGGGTCGGCGTCCGCGGGCGTCGGGCCGGGAAGCCGCTCGGTCAGTTCCGCCTCCGTCCAGGTGTCGCCGCCGTCGGTCGACACCTCCACGGCCGAGACGCCGCGGGTGCCGGCGTAGGCGTGGCCCCCGACGGTGACGACGCCGCCGCGGACCTCGGTGTGGTGGAGCTTCGCGTTCGTCGCCACCGGGCCGGTGCCGTGCCAGCCCCGCTTCTCCCAGTAGCCGGTGGCCGGCTCCTCCAGCACCTCGATCTCGGTGATCCACTTCACGTTGATCTCCCCCCAGTGGCCGGGGATCAGTGCCCGCACCGGCGCGCCGTGGCCCTGCGGGAGGGGACGACCGTTCATGCGGTACGCGAGAAACCCCTCACGCAATGCCTCGACGGGGAACGCCTGGTAGTAGCCGTCGGCTGCTCGCACCATCACACAGCAGCCCTCCTCGTCGACGCCGGCCGCATCCAGCAGGGGCGCGATCGGGACCCCCGTCCACAGCGCGGTGTCGACCTTCCGGCCGTTGAGCGAGTCGCCCACGCAGCGCAGCGTCGCGAACCGGTGTTCGGCCGGCCGCTCCGTGATCGCCGCGAGGTCGAGTTCGACCGACTCGGCGACCGCGCCGTCCAGCCGCAGCGACCACTCCTCGGGGGAGACGCGCGGATTGGCGGCGTTCTTGTCCACCTCGTAGAACGACTCCGAGACGAGCGGCTCGGCGCCCGCGAGATCGAACGACCGCCTCGCGGCCGTCGCGAGCAGGCGCTCGACGACGGGGTCGCGCTCGACCGGCTCCCCCTCGGCGTCGGCCCCGCTCCCGGCGTCGCGGACCGCGCGGGCGAGCGGCCCCGCGCTGGCCAGCCCGACGGCGGCGGCCGCGACCCCCGCCGACCGGAGGACGCCGCGGCGCGCGCGGCTCACGTCGCCGGTGGCCGCCCGACCGGCGAGCCCGACGGTCGCCCCCCCGAGAGCGCCGCCGACGGCCGCCGCGCCCGGGGACACCGTCGCGAGAAATGCCGCGAGCGCCTGGAGGAGCCCGACGAGGAACACCGTCTCCGCCCGCTCGCGGTCGGCGACGCGACCGACCCGGAGGCCCGAAAACGCGAGCGCACCGAACAGCAGCACCGAGAGCGCGCCCGCCCCGACGACGAGGAGGGGCTGGCTGGCGCTCCCGAGCCCCTGGATGCCGGCCGCGAGCAGGGCGTCGGGCATCACCAACAGCACGGTCTGTGCGAGGGCGACGACGACCCAGCGGGGGGTGAAGCCGGTCACGAGGAACGTCCCCGCGGTGACGGCGACGCCGGAGGCGACCGCGACTGCGAGCCGGCGGGTGTCGGGGGGCTGCATTCGACCGATCGTGGGGCCGCAGCCGTAAATCGCTACCGCGGACGGGGGCGGCGGCGACCGCCCGCGTCGCCGCGGCGATCCGAACCGCTTTGTCGGCGGCGGTCGATGGGTCGGTATGAGCGAGGCGGACGAGGCCGAGGACGCGTCCGGGGAGTCCGGGACCGTCGTGAAGCGGACGCGACCGTGTCCGTACTGCGGGGCGTCGATGGTGCACCGCCACTGCGAGTACGTCTGCCCGGAACACGGGGTCGTGTTCGACTGCTCGGACCCGTTCTACGGCTGAGTCGCGGGGGGACGTCCCCGGCGTCGTCGGTCCGGACGGACTCCCGATGCGTTTCGATACGTCGCCGGCCGGATCCGACGGACCGTGTCACCGAGGCCGGCGACTCGGCGCGTTCCGACTGTACCAACTGTTATAGTGCGGGCCTCCTTACGGAGCTTCAATCAAATGCCCAGACGGGATAGGATCAGCAGCCCACGGAGCGCGCCGATCCACCGATGGTAGACGACGATCAGATCGCCCGGAGCAAGCGCATCCAGCAGCGGACCGGGAAGACGTTCCACTTCGCGACGCGGGTGCTTCCCGACCGGGTACGCGAGCCGACGTACGTGTTGTACGCGTTCTTCCGGGTCGCCGACGAGGTCGTCGACGCCGCGGAGACGGCGCCGCCGGCCGAGCAGCGGCGGGAGCTCGAACGCCTTCGGGACGCCGCGCTGGGTCGCGAGGAGACGGACGACCCGGTGCTGTCGGCGTTCGCCGAGATGCGGGCGGAACACGGCATCGCGGACGAGGACGTGACCGGCTTCATCGACGCGATGCTGTCGGATATCGACACGGAGCGCTACGAGACGTACGAGGAGCTGGAGGCGTACATGGACGGCTCCGCCTCGGCGGTCGGCCGGATGATGACCGCGGTGATGGAGCCGGACGACCCCGAGGCCGCCCTCCCGCACGCGACCGCGCTCGGGGAGGCGTTCCAGCTGTCGAACTTCCTGCGCGACGTGCGCGAGGACGTCGTCGAGCTCGACCGGATCTACCTCCCCCGCGAGACGCTCCGGGAGTACGACGTCACCGAGGAACAGCTGAGGCGGTTCGAGTTCGACGAGCGCGTCGAGGCGGCGATGCGTCACGAACTGCGGCGCGCGGAGTCGCTGTACAAGGACGGGGTGGCCGGGATCAAGTACCTCCCCGAGGACTGCCAGTTCGCGGTGCTGCTCTCGGCGGTGCTGTACGCCGAACACCACGCGCTCATCCGCGACCGCGGCTTCGACACGCTGTCGGAGACCCCCGAGCTGGGCACGCTCCGCAAGCTGACGCTGTTCGCCCGCACCCGCTGGGCGTGGTTCCGCTCGAAGGACCCCGAGACGGTGTTCCGTCGGGTGTCGTGCGTCCCG
The DNA here is from genome assembly GCA_003020945.1 of Halobacteriales archaeon QS_6_71_20. Taxonomy (GTDB): domain Archaea; phylum Halobacteriota; class Halobacteria; order Halobacteriales; family Haloferacaceae; genus Halobaculum. The sequence continues at coordinate 131,843 of PXRU01000010.1, read as the reverse complement.
TACGGCGACAGCGACTCCAGCCGGTCGGGCACCGGCCACGGCGAGACCGTCCCCGCGGGGTGACGGCCCCCGGATCCCACCCCGACCGGAGCCGTTCGGTCTGTCGGCTCCTCCGACGCCCGGCTCAGAACACGTCCCGCAGCAGCGACGCGTCGAACCGGTCCGCACGCACGAGGCCGACGCCGATGCCGGCCGCGATCAGCGCCGGCAGCGGGTTCCCGAACCAGGCGTTGACGCCGCCCCACAGGAGCACGAAGCTCACCATGTCGTCGAGCATGAACTCGCAGTCGGCCAGCCTGGTCCGCAGCGCCGCCCGGTCGAAGGCCGCATCGAGGACGACCACCGCCACGGTCGCCGAGAGCACCCAGCCGGCGTAGTTCGACAGCGGGACGCCGTAGAAGCCCGCCCCCGAGAGTACGCCGACGGCGCCGACGTTCGCGACGCCGTCGTACGCCCAGAAGCCGAGCGCGACCGCCCCGGGGTCGAGCACCACGTCCAGGGTCAACACGAGCGCGATCACCGCGAGCAGGCGACTCGCGGTCGAGGCCGCCCGCTCGCCCATGAGAAGCAGACACAGCAGGTAGGCGTTGGCCACCAGCGGGAGGAAAAACACCGGGAGCCCCAGCGGGACGCCCCCCAGCTCCGGCCCCAGCGCGACGAGGTACTCGAACTCGCCGTACGGCCAGCCGGTCGCGATGCCGACGTACTCGATCCCGTACGCGTACGCCGACAGTAGCCCGACCCCCGCGAGCTCGCGGCGCCCCACCAGCGGCGCGAGTCCGACGATCAGCGGCGAGCGCATCACGAGCGTCCCCAGGAGGATCAGCCCCCCGTGGAACGCCAGCGGCGCCAGCGGGGTGCCCCCGAAGACGCCCTCCGCGCTGGCGACGAGCAGCACCGCGCCGACGACGGGAAACACCACGGAGACGGTGGCGCGGTTCGCCCTGACCAGCGCGTCGAGTCGCGCCTCGGCCTCGCGGCGGTCGGCGGGCAGCGCCTCCCTGAGCGCGTCCAGCCGGCCGGGTCGCGTCTCCGGGCTCACGGCAGCACCGCCTCCGGGGGAACGATCCGGGTGAGCGCGCCCATCGTGAGCAGCGCGCCCACGGCCGTATTGATCGCGGGGTACCACCAGTACGCCCGGTCGACGGCGACGCCCGACCAGTAGACGGCGAACACGACGACCGGGTACGCCAGCAGGAGGAGGCCGATCCGGTTGTCGACGACGGCGAACGCGACCGCCGAGGAGAGCCAACAGACCGCACAGTATGCGTAGCTCCGCTCCTCGCCCAGCACGGTCGCGGTCGTCCGGATCCCCGCCTCGCGGTCGGGCGCGATGTCGGGGATCGCCGAGAACGTGTGCATCCCCATCGCCCACAGCCACGCGCCGGCGAGCGCCGCGACGGGCGGCGCGTCGCCGGTCAGCAGCGCGAACGCGGCCGCCCCCGGCAGCACGTACAGCCCGTTCGACAGCGAGTCGAACGGCGGCGTCGTCTTGAACCGCGGCGGCGCGGAGTAGCCCGCCCCGAGGAGGAAGAAGCCGGCCAGGAACGGCCACGCGGACGGCGGCGTCAGCGCGAACGTCCCCGCACCCAGCGCCAACGAGGCGACGACGACCGCCGGGACGAGCGGGCCGCCGTCGTACCGGACCTCCCGTTCGTCTTTCTTGGGGTTGGACTCGTCGACGTCGCGGTCGAACACGTCGTTGACGCCGTACAGGAAGAGGTTCGCGGGCAGCAGGAAGTAGCCGAACAGCAGGAAGTTCGCCGGCAGGAACAGCTCGGGGACGCCGGTCGCGCCGAAGGCGACGCCGACCACCACCGGACCCGCGAGGTAGAGCCAGAAGCGCGGCCGGGAGAGCTTCAGGAGGTAGCGGAGCCGTGCGGCGACGTCGCGGCGCATCGGTCGACTACGCGGACTCGCCCATCGCCTCGGCGGTCAACAGCCCGGAGATGAGACACATCGGGACGCCGATGCCGGGGGTCGTGGTCGAGCCGGTGAAGTAGAGCCCGTCCACCGCCGACGACTCGTGGCCGGGACGGAACGGCGCGGTCTGGCGGAGCGTGTGCGCCAGCCCCAGCGCCGACCCTTTCATCGAGTTGTAGCGGCTCGCGAAGTCGTCGACGCTGAACTCCTCCTCGAACACGATGCGGTCGCGGAGGTCGACGCCGGTGTGTTCGGCGATGTCCTCGAGGACGAGGTTGCGGTAGCGGTCGCGAAGCTCGGGGGTGTCCTCCAGCCCCGCCGCGACGGGGACGAGCACGAAGAGGTTCGAGTGCCCCTCGGGGGCGACGGTGTCGTCCGTCTTCGAGGGGACACAGAGGTAGTAGGCGGGGTCCTCGGGCCAGGCCGGATCCTCGAATATCTGCTCGAAGTGTTCGTCCCAGTCGGTCGGTAGGACGAGCGTGTGGTGGGCCAGCTCCTCGACGTCGCCCTCGACGCCCATGTACAGGAGGTACGCCGAGGGGGCGTACGTCCGCGACTCCCAGTAGTCGGCGTCGTACTGGCGCTTGCGCGGGGAAAGCAGCGCCTGCTCGGTGTGGGCGTAGTCGGCGTCGCTGACGACGAGATCCGGGAAGTAGTCGTCGCCGGCGCGGTCGTCGCCGTCGCCGGCGGCGGTCTCGACCCTGAAGCCGCCGCGCTGTCCCTTGATCGCGGTGACGGGGGCGTCCGTCTCGTAGGTGACGCCCAGCTCCGAGCCGAGCTCGACGATGCCGTCGACGACGGCGCCGGTACCGCCGTCGGGGTAGTAGACGCCGAGGTTGAAGTCGACGTGGGACATGAGGTTGTACAGCGCCGGCGTGTTGTGCGGCGACCCCCCGAGGAACACGAGGGTGTACTGCATGATCTGCTGGAGCTTCGGGTGGTCGAAGTACCCCTCGACGTGGTCCTGCATCGACCCGATCAGCGACAGCCCCCACGAGTAGCGGAGCACGTCCGGGTCGACGAAGTCCAGCAGGTCGTCGCGGTGCTCGTACACGAAGTGCTCCATGCCGATCTCGTAGTTGCGCTCGGACTTCGCGAGGTAGTCGTCGAACGCCTCGCCCGCGCCCGCCTCGTACGACTCGAACGTCTCCCGGTTGGTCGCCCGGTCGGGCACCATGTCGACCCGGTCGCCGTCCTTGAAGAAGATCCGGTAGTGGGGGTCGAGCCGCGAGAGACTGTAGTAGTCGGACGGGTCGCGGTCGAAGTGCCCGAAGAACGTCTCGAACACGTCGGGCATGAGGTACCACGAGGGACCCATGTCGAACCGGAAGCCGTCCGCCTCCAGCACGGCGGCGCGGCCGCCGAGCTGCTCGTTCTTCTCCAGCAGCGTCACGTCCGCGCCGGCGTCCGCGAGATAGCAGGCCGTCGAGAGTCCGCCGAAGCCGCCGCCGATGACGACCACGTCCTCGCCCGACAGCGAGGAGCGGTCCCGGGGTGCTCGCATTACCCGTCTTATGACGGGGGTGTTTATAAATGGTGGGCGGCTCGTCCGGCGATCGCCGCCCCTCTCTCGGAGGCCGTCGCGGGACCCGCGGCGTCGGCGCGCTCCCGCCGGGGTCGTCCTCGGCCCGCAACCCATACCCGGCGGGACCCGCGGCGTCGGCCGCGCGGTCGCGTCGGCGTTCGCCGCCGAGGGTGCCCACGTCACGATCTGCGCGCGGGACGGAACCGACGTCGAGGAGACGGTGGAGGCGCTGTCGGCCGAGGGCTCCGTCACGGGGACGCGCACCGACGTTCGCGACGAGTTCGACGTGGAGCGGCTGATGGAACACGCCGCCCGGGCGGGCGAGCGCGACGGGATCGACGTCGTCGTCGCCAACGCCGCCGTCAACCGCGGCACCCCGGGGGAGATGCCCGTCGACGGGGAGCCGTACGCCCGGTTCGACGACACGGTCCGCACGAACGTCCGAGGCGTGTTCGCGACCGTGCGGGAGGCGGAGCCACACCTCGCCGACGACGCCCGGATCCTCGTCCCCTCGGGCTCGGTGGCCCGGGAGGCGAAGCCCGGGATGGGCGCGTACGCCGTGTCGAAGGCCGGCGCCGAGGCGGTCGTCCGCGGCGCCGACGCCGACCTCGACGCGACGGCGTTCACGCTCGACCTGGGGCTGGTGGACACCGCGCTCACCGGCAACCAGGGCGGACGCGACCCCGAGGACGTGGCGCCGATGTTCCTGTGGGCGGCGACGGAAGCGGACCCCGCCGAACACGGCGGCGAGGTGGTCGGGCTACGGGAGTGGAAGTCGGCGACGAGATAGGAGCGAAAACGGGCGGGTCGATTCGGCACCGGTCCCCGCCTACGTCGACGGCGACATCGAGATGTTGAGTCCCTTCTGGATGATCTGAGTGAACGCCATCGAGCAGAGGAAGTACCAGATGATCCACGTGGGCATGACGAGCAGGCTGTCGGTCCAGCCGACCTCGCCGGCCAGCGGGAGCACGATCGGCTGGAGGTTCGTCCAGACGCCCTCGGCGCCGCGGAAGCCGATCCCCCAGTACATCCACAGGAACGCGGGGATCGTCAGCACCATGATCCACACCATGGGGCGGAACTGCTCTTTGAACATGCCGAGCTGGTCGCCCATGGCCTCCATCTGCTCCTCCTGGATCCGGTCCATCGCCTCGTCGTCGCCGCGCTCCTTGGCGGCCTTGCGGCGCTCCTGGATGTCCTGCATCCGCTCCTGGTACGCCGACATCCGGTCCATGTCCATCAGGTTCGCCCGCAGGAGCGTGGAGTACAGCCCCGTGAGCGTCGCGATGATCATGATGACCGCGTACAGGGGAAGCATGTCCTGCAGCGGGCCGAACACCACGTCGATGGAGTTGCCGACGACGCTGCGAACCGGGCCGTACGAGTAGCCGACGAAAAACAGCAGCGTCACGACGCCGGCGGCCTTGTCGTAAATGCTCCAGGACACCTCGTCGGAGTCCGGTACCTCGACGTCGCTGCCGGAGGTGAGGTCGTCGTCGGGCGACTCCAGCCCCGCCTCGATCTCCTCGCGGTCGGCCAGCGCGAAGCCGGCCTCGCCGTCCTCCAGGACGCCGCGCTCGATGAGCCGTCCCCACTGGCCGCTGGAGAGGTCGTCGCGGACGTCGACCCAGCGGATCTCCCCGTCCTCCGAGCGGTCGAGGACGACCTCGATCGCCTCGCGCATGTCGGGCTCGTCGGCGAGCTCCCGAGCGCGCTTCTCGATTCGTGCCATTGACCGCCGTAGGCGGCTCCCACGTAAGAAAGTTGTACTCTCGCGGTCGCGTCGCGACCGCTCGGCGCTCCGGGGGGCGGCTCAGCCCTCGACGACATCGCGCAGGCGTCCGAACACCTCGTCGGGGGTGCCCTCGCCGGACACCTCCGAGAGGTCGCCCGTCTCGCGGTAGTGCTCGACGACCGGCTCGGTGTTCTCCCGGTAGACGCGGAGTCGCTCGCGGACCGTCTCCTCGGTGTCGTCCTCCCGCTGGACCAGTTCGCCGCCGCACTCGTCGCAGACGCCGGCCTCCTCGGGCCGGTCGAACTCGACGTGGTAGTTCCTCCCGCAGTCGTCACACACCCGGCGGCCGGTGAGCCGCTCGACGAGCACGTCCTCGGGCACGTCGAGGAAGACGACGCGGTCGAGGTCGGTCTCCTCGCTCAGGAACTCCGCCTGGTCGAGGTTCCGGGGGTAGCCGTCGAGCACGAAGCCGTCGGCCTCCTCCAGCGCGGCGACGACGATCTCGTTGACCACGGGGTCCGGGACGAGTTCGCCGGCGTCCATGTACTCGCCGGGCGTACCGTACTCTGTCTCCCGCTGCTTGTTCTGCCGGAGCGCGTCGCCGGTCGTGATGTGGTCGAGGTCGTACTCGGCGGTGAGTCGCTTCGCCTGGGTGCCCTTGCCGGCCCCCGGCGGGCCGAGCAGCAGGATCCGGTGGTCGGTCATACCTCCACGCTCCGGGGCCACGGTGAAAGGCGTGCTGAATCCGGCGCGCTTCGGCGGGAACGGAAGCGGCTCGCGCCCTCGCCGCGGTCGACACCGTCTCCCCGACGCCGGGTCGCCGGTCCCGGCGCGCGCCGCGGCGACGCGACGCCGTGGCCGGAGCGCCCCGTTTTTATTCCGCTCGGGCAAACGGGGCGGTATGACCCGCTTCGATGCCGACACGGCCGCCGACCGACGCAAGCTGTTCGCCGACGCCGTCACCGCCCACCGCGAGCGCGGGAGCGCGTTCCTCACCGTCGAGGTGGAGCCGCCCGGCGACGACCTCCAGTTCGGGGCGCCCGCCGACGGCGAGGACGAGGCCGGCGGCGACGCCGACGGCGACGGAGGGGACGGCGAGGCGACGGAGACGCCGCCGTGGATCCAGTTCGCGGAGCGGACGTTCAACCTCGACTGCACCGACGCGGAACTGGAGCGGCTCCACGCCCTCCTCGACGACTACCCGGAGTTCCGGATCGACGGGCGGGAGTCGCCCGAGGAGGCGGAGGGGACGAACGTGCGCATCTCGGCGCGGTCGGACGCAAACCGGCTAGCGGGGTTCATCGACCGCGCGTTCGCCGAGGTGTACGACCGCCCCGACGACTATCGGGCGTGGGTCGTGGAGGTGTAGCCCGACGACGAGGGGCCTTCGACGACTGCTACTCCCGTCCGACGAGCAGATACAGAACCGCCACGGCGACGGCGCCGAACACGGTGACGAACAGTCCCGCGAGCACCGTCGCGACCGCCCACAGCGTCGCGTCGTCGTTGCCGCGGGCGTCGGCGTCCCGATACACCCAGTACGCTATCCCGATCGGGATGATCAGTCCGAAAACGAGTACTGCGAGCACGAAGCCGACGATCAGCAGTTCCGGACCTCCCGAGAACGAACCGAACAACGGCACGGGAACCATGGCGGCCGATCGACGCCCCCCCAGTTAGTTTCGTCGGCGTCACTCGCGGATCACGACGAGGTAGTACACCGCGAACGCTAACAGGAAGCCGATCAGATTCAACAGCAGCGACGCCAGCGCCAGTCCCCCGGCCCACAGCTTCGGGGAACCCGTCCGCCCCCTCGCATCCTTGTACGTGAAGTAGCCGACGAACGCCGCCACGACCACGTTCAGGAGGCCGAACAGTCCTGGACCGAGGCCGCCGAACTGGAGCAGGGACGTCGCCGCGAACGCCGCGCTGTCGACTGTCATACTTCGATCGACCGGCGCCGACAGAATAACTCCTGTGGAGCCGGGGTCGGAGACCGCGTCGGCGGCGACCCCTGTCGGCCGGCGAGCCCCGTCGGCGGGGGCGTCCGACCGAAACGACCGGGGAATCGGGTCGAGCGGGGCGGCAGGGGCGGCTGAGCCGAGCGGAGCGACCGACGGCGCTCAGTACAGCGACTCGTCGGTCAGATCCGCCGCCAGCATGAAGTCGGGCTCGTCGGAGAACGGCGTCCGGGTCGCCGCGGCGTCGGACACCCAGCGCACCCCCTCCGGCATCAGGATCCGGACCTCGTCGACCCCGCGTTCGGCGGCGTCGCGGGCCACCGCACGCGAGAGCGCACGCAGCGCCGCCGTGTCCGCCCACGCGGCGACGCTGTACACGCCGACCGTCTCCTCCGCGCCGTCGTCCGTCTCCCGGTCGTACGTGTACGACAGCGAGGTGAAGCCGCGCGTGCCGCCGTCGACGACGACGAACAGGCCGTCGCGGTCGGCCGCCTCGCGGAGATCCGCCCGCGTCAGCTCCGAGCAGGCCCACGACTCCTCGCCGTCCATCGCCAGCCCGCGGAGCCGGTCACGCGCCTCGCTGGCGCTCCAGAACGCCCACGCCGCGTCGGCGTCGGCGGTCACGTCGAGCGCGGGCGCGGCCTCGGGGTCCGGCTCGGGCTGAAGCCAGCGGAACTCGGCGCACGGATCGAACCCGACCGACCGCGAGTGGCCCAGCCCGGCGGCGTTCCACGAGAACACCATGTTCCGGCAGACGACGGCCCCCCGTTCGCGCGCCCACCGGAACGCGGCCCGAGTGAGTCGCGGGGAGAGGTCACGGCCGCGGTAGTCGGGGTTGACGCGCATGCCCTGAGCCCACGCCTCCGTCTCCGAGAGACGGACGCACTGGAGGACGCCGGCCACGTCGTCGCCGTCGTCGACATCGACGACGAGCGTGTGCTGGCGCGGCCCGTCCGTGCCGACCCAGTCGCCGAACACGTCGGGCATGTAGTCGCCGTGTCTCTCCCCCCAGGTGTCCCGCGTGAACGCGACGACGTGCTCCACGTCGGACTCGCGGGCCTGCCGGACGGCGAACTCGTGGTCGTCGCCGACCCCATCGGTCCCGCTCATCCCCACGGCCGCGACTCCGCGGTGAGTTCGCCCGCCAGGTTCCGCCCCATCGCGTCGGCGGGGTCGGCGACGTTCGCGAGCGCCCACATCAGCTTCACCGTCGCGGTGCCGGGGAGCGTGTCGCCCGCCTCGACGACGCCCGCCTCCAGCAGGTCGCGTCCGGTGTCGTACACGCGGTCGCACACTCGGCCCTCCAGACACTGGCTCGTCATGACGACCGTCGTGCCGTCGTCGACCAGCGCCTCGAGCCGGGGGATGAGGTCGGTATGGACGTGGCCGAGGCCGGTGCCCTCGATCACGACGCCGGACTTGCCGTCGAGGTACCCGAGCGCCGCCGGGTCCATCCCGGGCGTGAACTTGACCAGTTCCACGTCGTCCGCGAGGTCGGGTGCGAGCGCGAGGTCGCCGTCGCCGCGGCGGGCGTACGGCGTGTCCGCGCGGAACTCGACGGCGACCTCGTCGCCGTACGTGACGCGGCCCAGCGGCCGGGCGCCCACCGTCTCGAAGGCGTCGCGACGGGAGGTGTGGTTCTTGCGGACGCGCGTGCCGCGGTGGAGCGCACAGTGGTCGTCCGAGGGCGTCGCGTGCATGCAGACCAGCACCTCCGAGCAGTCGGACTTGGCCGCCTCGACGGCACAGACGGCGTTCATCACGTTGTCCGAGGAGGGGCGGTCCGCCGAGCGCTGCGAGCCGGTGAACACGACCGGGACCGGTGTGTCCCCCGCCTCGACCTCCTCGCGGACGGCCTCGGCGAGGTCGCGCCAGACGCGCGGCTCCATGTTCTCCGAGAGGATGTTGGCGACGACGCGGCCCCGGTAGTTGGCCCGGCCCGCGAGGTCGGGGACGGCCCGGAGCACGTCCTCGGCGTCGAAGCGGGCGGTGACGGCGCCGGTCCGGTAGTCGACGGTGGAGGCGATCGTGCCGCCGGTGGAGATCAGCGCCACGGTCGGGAGGTCGTCGTCGAACTCGACGGCGGAGGCGTCGTCGTCGCCCTCGCCGGGGTGCTCGCGGGTCGTGTCGCTCCGCGCTCGCTTCGAGGACTCGCTGCGCTCGTCCTCGCCGACGTCCCTGGCGTCGCGTTCGAGCAGTTCGACCGCGGCGGCGTCGCGGTCGACGCCGACGTTGTACCCTCCATCGAGCTTGAGCACGAGGTGGTCCGCGTCGCTGGACGGCATCAGCACGCCCTCGTCGGCGACGCCCGCGCGCTCCACGCGGACGCGGTCGCCGGGGTTCGGGGTCATGTCGGGAGCGTCCGGTCGGGGCGGACTTGAACCTGCCCGTCCGCGGTCCCGGCCGCGACGGACGCCGGACGGCTCCGGGACTGCGGTCGGGTCGCCCGCGGCGCGGCCGGCACAAGAGCCATATTTCCGCGCCGCTCACCCCCCCGTATGTCCAAGAGCCTGGAGGAGCTACAGGAACTCGCCGAGCGGGACACCCCTGCCGGCGACGACGACTCCGCCGCAGTCGAGGAGGCGCCGGCTGCGAGCGACGGCTCCGTCTCGGGGTCGCGCCTCGGCCGCAGCCCGTTCTCGGCGAGGGGGTTCCTCCTGACGGTGCTCGCGCTCGTCACGGGGCTGGTCGTCGGCTCCGCGATCCCGCTGGTCGGCTCGATCACCCGGTACGCGGGGCTGTTCGCCGCCGCGTTCGCGCTCGGGCTGGCACGGTCGCGTCGGGCGTATCTGGAGACGGCGATGGGCGGCGCGATCGCGGCCGGCGGGGCGTTCCTCCTCGGGACGCTCACGAACGGGAGCGCCCTCATGGGTGCGAACCTGCTCGCCGAGTACGGCGTGTCGCCGGCCGGCGCGGGGACGACGCTCGCCGGCGTCGGCGTCTCCGTCGGCGCGCTCCTGTCGGTGGCGGGGCTGTACTTCGGGCGCGACCTCAGACGCGGGCTGACACAGGACATCGAGTAGCCGCGCGTCGCGCGCCGGAGGTCAGCTATTACGTCCCGGGGATCGTCCAGCGGCCGCCCTCCCGGACGAGCAGGTCGGCCTCGGCGAGCCGTTCGAGGCCGTCCTCGACGGCCTCGGGGTCGGCGTTCACCGCTTCGAGGACGGCGCGGCGGGAGCCGTCCGTCGAGGCGACCGCCGCAAGCAGCCTCGCGTAGAACCGGGAGTCGGCGTCGACGCCGAGCCGGTCGTTCAGACGGTCGAGCACCGCCGTCATGCGGCCGTGGACCCACCGCTGGGCGAGCGAGAGCTCGTTCTCCAGGTCGCGCAGCCGGTCGAACTCGACGGCGAGGTCGCCGAGCGCGTCCGAGTCGGGCGGGGCGTCCCCGGGGGCCGCGTCGTTGGCGGCCGAGGCGCCGACGTCGGTCGAGGTGTCGTCGCCAGCGGCCGAGGCATCAGCGTCGGTCGAGGTCTCGTCGGCAGCGGCCGAGGTGTCGATGTCGGCCGAGGTGTCGTCGGGAGCCACATCGTCGTCGGAGCCGGTCGTCGGGAAGTCGAGGTCGATCCGCATGTGGGGACACCGGCCCTGGATGTCGAGGCCCGGGTTGGCGGGGTAGGCGGACTTCGTGCCGAAGCCGTGGCGGGAGACGCTCACCTCCAGGCGCACGTCGCGGGCGATGTGGAAGTACTTCCGCCGGCGGTCGTCGGTGTGGCTCTCGATGAGGCCCGCGTCCTCCAGCTTGCGGAGGTGGTCGATGACCGCCTTCGGCGACACTCCGAGGTACTCGCTGATCTCCGTGACGTAACACGGCTTGTGCGAGAGCAGCCGGAGGATCCGCCGGCGGTTCTCGTTGCCGAGGAGATCGAGCAGCACCGCGGAGTCCATACACGTGAGGGAAACTCTCCGCCGGTATAAGCTTCCCGTCAGCGCTCCGCTCGGTCGCCCGACGGCAGTACGACCGCCGCCGCCGCGACGGCGGCGAACGTCGCCGCGAGGCTGCCGAACGCGAGGACGGCGCCGGGGTCGTATCGGACCGGCGGGTGGTTCGCGAGCGGGAGGCCGAGGAGGAAGCCGTAGTCGAAGAGGTCGTTGGCGAGCGCGAGCGCGGCGACGGCCGCCAGCGTCCGTCGGGAGGTCCGCCCGACCCGCGCGAGCAGCAGCGCCTCCGCGAGGAACGCGGCGTGGGTGAGGAGGATCCCCCAGTAGGCCCACAGCGAGTCGGCGTCGAAGCCGACGTACAGGTCGGTCGCCAGGTCGCCGCGCACGAGCGGGACGTTGAGCGCGACGACCGTCCACAGCCCGGTCTTCACGAGCCAGACGACCGCGAGCGTCGACAGCACCGACAGCAGCGACGTCCGGGGCACCGACGCCAGGCGTCGGCCGGCGAACGGGACCAGCGCCGCGAGCACGAGCGTGGCCAGCGCGACCGCCGTCGGGGAATCGCCGTACAGCGGCCACAGCGACGTCGCCACGGCCGGCATCGTCTCGATGTAGTAGCGGACGCCAACCAGGAACGCGAGGGCGTTGGCGAGCAACAGGAGCGCGAGCGTCGCCGGCGTCGTGAGGTAGAACTCCGCGAGGTCGGCGGGGACCGGGTTGCGCGTCCGTCGCGCGGCGGTATCGTCGGCCACGGGTCACCCCGGCTTGGACCCCCCGCGGCTTAGTCGGGCGTGGTTTCGTTCGGGGGTCCGCCCCCCGGGAGACGACGTAGGCGGCGTGATCGAGGGGGGTTGCGGTCCCACGGGCGTCACGGTCGCGGAGCCTCGCGGTCGGGCGACGTCGCGGCTGTGCAGGCGTGTGGTCGCGGGGCGTCGCGGACGTCGCCGGCGCAGATCGCCGCGGACGTCCCCGGCACGGGTCGCGCGTCCGAACGTCCGAAACCGGGGATCGTACGCGGTGATCGCCACGGCTAAGCCACCTACACCCCACCACTCGCCACCCCGAATGAGCCTCCTCGCCGACCTCGCGTCCGACGACGGCCTGCCGGACCGTCCGGACCTCCCGTGGTACGTCGCACCCCTTCCCCGGGCGGTCGAGCGCCTCGGGCTGCGGCTGGCGACGCCGATCGTCGTCGTCAACCTCGTCGGCACCGCCTTCGGCTTCTGGTACTACGGCCTCCACCCGCTCCCCCTCTCGGACCCGCTGATCACCTGGCAGCTCGGGGGGACGCCGCCGAGCATGTGGGTGTTCGTCCCCGACTCGCCGGTTGCGACGCTGTTCATCGCGCTGGCGCTGGGGCTGTGGCGGCTGGGCCGGCCCAACGAGTACGTCTCCGTGCTGGCCTTCTTCGGCTGCTGGAAGCTGGGGCTGTGGACGCCGTTCACGCTCGCGGCGTTCGCCGACGGCTTCCTCGCGTCGACGGCGCTGCCGATGTACCTGTTCCTGTTCGGCTCCCACCTCGCCATGACCGTCGAGGGCTTTCTCCTCTACCAGATCTCGGAGTTCCCGACCCGGGCGGTCGCCGTCGCGGCCGCCTGGTACGGCCTCAACGACGTGGTCGACTACTTCCTGGCGCCCACGGGGACGCCGACACACACCCTGATGCCGGGCCAGCGGCTGATCGCGCCGGGAGCGGGGTTCACCCATCTGTCGCCGACTCACGATATCGCCGCCGCCGGCGCGATCGTGCTCACGCTGTCGGCGACGTTCCTCGCGCTGGCGACGCGAGTGGAGCTGCTGGAGGCGGACGCGGTCGGGGCCGAGGAGTCGGGGACGCCGGCGGGAACGGAGCGACCGACGGCCGCAGACGACGCGGACAAGTAATATACCCCGCCGTGTCGAAGCGTCCGCATGGGCAGTCCCGCCCTCCACGACGCGGTCGCGGACCTCCCGCTGACCGTCGAGTCGGTCGGCCTGCGCCGCCGCGCGCGCGACACCTCCTCCGGGTTCGAGCGCGTGAGCACCACGTTCCGGCTCCGCGGCGACGGGGCGCTCGGCCGCGGCGAGGACGTCGCCTACGACGCGTCCGACCACGACGCGCTGTTCGCCGCCCCCGAGCGCGACCTGCGGACGCCCGTCGACGGTCTCGGCTTCGAGCGGGCGTTCGTCGGCGAGTGGACGTTCCGGGAGTTCTCCGCCCGCCTCGACGACGTCGACCTGTTCCCGGCGGGCGAGCCGGAGCGCCCGACCGCGCGCCCGTACCGCCGGTGGGCCGTCGAGTCGGCGGCCGCGGACCTCGCGCTCCGGCAGGCGGACACGGACCTCGCGACCGCGCTCGACCGCGAGCGGGAGCCGGTGTCGTTCGTGGCGTCGACGCGGCTGGGCGATCCCCCTACGCCCGACCGCGTGACCGCGCTCGCCGACCGCGTGCCGGGCATCGGGTTCAAGCTCGACCCGACGGACGGGTGGACCGACGAACTGGTCGCCGACCTCCCGACCGAACGCGTCGAGGTGCTCGACCTGAAGGGGCTGTACGAGGGGACGGAGGTGGACCAGGCGCCCGACGCCGAGTTCTACGAGTGGGTGCTGGACTCGTTCCCGAACGCCGTGATCGAGGACCCGGCGATCACCGACGAGACGCGCCACGTGTTCGAGGGGGAGCACCACCGGATCTCGTGGGACTACCCCATCGACGGGATGGACAGCGTCGAAGCCCTCCCGTTCGAGCCCGAGTGGCTGAACGTCAAGCCCTCGCGGTTCGGCACCCTGGAGGCGCTGTCGGAGACGCTGGAGTGGGCCGACGAGCGCGACGTGCGCCTGTACGGCGGCGGCCAGTTCGAACTGGGGGTCGGGCGCGACCAGCTCCACGCGCTGGCGTCGACGTTCTACCCCGACGGCCCGAACGACGTCGCCCCGGGCGCGTTCAACGACCCCGCGGTGCCCGACCGGCTCCCGGCGACGCCGCTTGCCCCGTCGGCGGCGCCGCGGGGGATCGAGCTGTGAGCCATCCGGAGGAGCCGGCCCGCGACCCAGCTATCGCTCGTAGTCGGCGGCGCCGTTCTCGGCGTGGGCGCGCACCCACAGTTCGCCGATGCGGGAGAGACGCGTCCGGTGGGACTTCCCGTGGGCCTCCCGCTCGATGTACCCCTTCCCGCCGGGGCCGAGCCGGTCGACGTTGTAGATCACCTTCGAGCGGAACGAGTCGGTGTACTCCTCGTTCAGTTCGGTCGCCAGCGCCTTCGCCAGCTCGCTGACGGACTCGAACTCGCCGTGCTCGCCTAGCTTGAACAGGATCACCTCCTCGAACGGCTTCACGTTCGAGAAGGAGGCGACGGGAAGCTCGATGATGTGGCGTCCGTCCACCTCCTTGGCGCCGATGGTCGTCCCGCGCTCGTCGAACTCCTCGAGCAGCGCCGTCGCCGTCGAGAGGCGCTCGCGGACGCGCCCGGCCTCGACCGCGACGGCCTCGGCGTCCGCGCCGTCGCCGTCCCCCTCGACGGCGTCGAGGAGCTCCCGCAGCAGGTCGCGGTCGGCCCGCAGCTCCTCCGCCAGTTCGGTTTCGAGGTACTTCTCGGGGGCGGTGTAGTAGGTGTGGATGCGGTCGCGGTCGGCCTGTCGCTCCAGCGTCACCGAGTGGGCGGCGGTGGCGAACGCGAACGAGACGGGTCGGGGCATCGAGGAGACGTTCACCCACACCTCGCGGCCGGCGTCGAGCTCCTCGTTGATGAGGTCGTACGCCTGCTCGAAGGCGGCGTCGTAGTCGTACACGTCCGCGACGGGGACGCGCACCGTCTCCGCCCCCAGCAGGTTCCGGAAGTCCGTCTCCAGCTTCTGTGAGAGGTTGCGGGAGTACTCGACGTTGGCCTCGCTGCCCACCGCACCCTCGAGCAGGACGACGCGGTCCACGTCGAACTGGTCGCGGACCAACGGCGCGATGAGCCGGTCGTAGTCGAAGCCGACCGGGACGACGTGCGTCTGCATGCTCGTGTGGTGGAGCGGGCGGCCTGAAAAGGGTGCCGCGGCGCGACTCAGTCGGCGCCCACGCCGAACTTCGCGGCGTTCGCCTCCGGCGCGGCCGTCGTCACGGCCGACACGGCGACCGTCACGACCAGCGAGAGCAGCATGCACCACAGCGCGAAGTCCCACGTCAGATACGCCTCCGGCAGCGCCGGCACGAACACGTGTGCGAGATACGCCGCCTCGGCGGTCGCGACGCCGCCGATCATCCCCGGTCGGGTGGTCCCCGACCAGTACAGCGCGAGCAGCAGCGGGAGCGTCAGCTGCGCGTAGCCGCCGAAGGCGGTGCTGCCGAGCGTCACGAGCACGTCCAGCCCGCCGCCGCCGCCGACCAGCAGCGACGCCAGGAACGTCGCGGCCGCGAAGACGGCGACGCCGACGCGGGCGACCCACCCCTCGCGGGCGTCGCCGGCGTCGGGCGCGACGAACGGTCGGTAGAGGTCGCGGGTGAAGTACGACGACCCCGACAGCAGCATCGAGTCCGAGGAGGACATCATCGCGGCCATCGCCCCGGCGACCACGAGCGCCGCGAACCACGCGGGCGTATACTCGTTCAACAGGACCGGGAGCACGTTGCTCCCGTCGGGCACCCGGATCCCGAGGCCGACCGCCCACGACCCCAGCAGGAACGCCGGGACGAAAAGCAGCAACACGAGCACCGGCCACAGCGCGAACGACCGCTTCAGCGTCTCCGCGCGGTCGGCCATGAAGAAGCGCTGGTTCACCTGCGGGAACGCGGCGACGCCGAACGCGATGACGACCGCCTGCGCGATCATCCACTGCGGCGAGTAGAGGCCGCCGCCCAGCGAGCCGAACTCGGGGTTCGCGCCCGTCATCCCCGCGGTGAGCGCGGCGACGCCGCCGGCCGCCGAGGCGACCCACGCCACCGCCAGCCAGAGGACGCCGAGCATGAACACGCCCTGCAGCGTGTCGGTCCACGCGACGCCGCGGAGCCCCGAGAGGCCGACGTACGCGACCATGAACACGGTGATGAGCGCCGCGCCCGCCCAGTACGGCACTGCGCCGCCGCTGAGGCCGACGAGTGCCTGGCCGGCGCCGATCTGCTGGAGCATCACGTACGGGAACAGCCACAGCAGGCTCACGCCCGCGACGAGACCGCGAAGGGCCGTCGAGTCGAAGCGATCGCCCAGCATCTCCCCGAGCGTCACGTAGCCGTGGGCCTTCCCGACGAGCCACTGCTTGTAGCCGATGACGTACCATAGGATCGCGAACAGGATCCCGTCCATCAGCCCCATCACGAGGATCCACTCGGGACCTGCCGAGAACGCGAGGTTCGGCCCGCCGAAGAAGGTGAACGCCGACAGCAGCGTCGCGAACGTCGTGAACAGCAGCACGACCGTCCCCACCGAGCGGGAGGCGAGGTAGTAGTCCTCCGCGTCGCCGTCGGTGAGCCGGTAGGCGACGAGGCCGACCGCCAGCGCGATCAGGAGGTAGCCGGCGACGATGCCCAGCGAGACGCCCGGCTCAACCACGGCGGATCACCTCGGCGTCGACGCCGCGGTCCCACGCCCTGCGGGTGAAGGCGTAGAACGCCACGCTCGCCAGCGCCATCCAGCCGACGTGCCACCACAGCCACACCGGCAGCCCGGCCGCCACCGTCGCGTCGCCCCACAGGAACCACGGGATCGCGAACGCGACGAGCACGGCGAACGCCGCTATCCAGAGATAATCCGTACGGGTACTGGTCATCACGACGCCGTAGTAGTTCACTCGTCCTAAGCGTTACTAGCCGAGTCAAAGATACGCGCTATCGAAGAAGAAGTTTCTTCAATTCGGCGGTTGCCGCAGCGCACTCCGCAGCGCGAATCAGGTCGAGCGCGCCCGCAGTGGACGGGGAGCGGCCCGGCGCGACGGCGGGCGGCCCGACGCGGCGGCGGCGACGGCCGGCGATCACCCGGGTTTATTCGCCGTGCGGCCCTCCGTCGGGTCGAATGGAGTACGTCCAGGAGCGGGTCGCGACCCTCCACGCGTTCGGGGAGTCGGCGCCCCCGGCGCCGACCGACCGGGCCGCCGTCGTCGTGCCGATGACCGAGCGGGAGTACGCCGGCCTCGCGGCCGAGCGCGTCCTCTCGGAGCTGGAGGCGCTGTCCCCGGCGCGGGTGGTCGTGCCGCTGCGCGCCTCGCCCGACCGCGTCGGCGACTTCCGGGAGTGGCTGAACGGCTTCGACCTCCCGCTGGAGACGCTGTGGTGTGACGGCCCCCGGGTGAGGGAGCTGCTTCGGGACGCCGGACTCGACGGCGAGCGCGGGAAGGGGCGGGACGTGTGGCTCGCGCTCGGGCGCGCGCTCGACGCGGAGTTCGTCGTCGTCCACGACGCGGACACGAAGTCGTACTCGCGGTCGTACGTCCGGCGGCTGCTGTTCCCCCTGGTCAACGGCTTCGATTTCTCGAAGGGGTACTACGCCCGCGTCGAGAACGGCCGGCTGTACGGCCGGCTGTTCCGCCTGTTCTACACGCCGCTGGTCCGGGCGCTGCGGGACGCCCACCCCGACTCCGAGTTCTTGGCGTACATGGCGGCGTTCCGCTACGCGCTCGCCGGCGAGTTCGCCGCGACCGGCGACGTCGTCGCCTCGCTCCCGGTCCAGCGGACGTGGGGGCTGGAGGTGGGGACGCTGGCGGCGGCGTACGACGCCGTCGGCGTCGACGGCGCGGCCCAGGTGGACCTGGGGAGCTACGAGCACGACCATCGGGCGGTCTCCGGTCCGACGGGGCTGTCGGACATGAGCGAGTCCGTCGGCGCGGCACTGCTGCGCGCGGCCGCCGAGCACGGCGTCGACCCCGACTACGGGGCGCTCCCGGACGCCTACCGCGCCGCCGCCGGCTCCTACGTCGCGTCGTACGCCGCCGACGCCGCGTTCAACGGCCTCTCGTACGACGCCGGCGACGAGCGCGACCAGGTGCGCACGTACGCCGAGTCGATCGCGCCGCCGGGGCCCGACACCCGGCTGCCGTGCTGGAACGACACGGCGCTGTCGCCCGCGGCCGTCGCCGAGGCGGCCCGGGCGGACGCCGTCGACGCGGCGAACGGCGCCGTCAACGAGGCGGACGCGAGCGAGTGACCGACCCCGCCGGCCGGCCGGACCGCACCGTTGAAGCCGAGCCGGCGACGATGACGGGTATGGAGTTCGAGCGCGTTCGCCGGCACGCCCCCGTCCGCGTAACCGACGCCGAGCGACGCGCGGCGGTGCTGGCGGCGGTCGTCGACCGCGGCGGCGACCCCCACGTGCTGTTCACCGAGCGCGCCGAGCACCTCGGGAGCCACCCGGGACAGATGAGCTTCCCCGGCGGCGGCGTGGAGGCGCACGACGAGAGCCTGGAGGCGACCGCGCTCCGGGAGGCGAACGAGGAGATCGGGCTGTGCCCGGAGGAGGCGGAGGTCGTCGGCCGGCTCGACGACATCCGGACCACCTCCGAGTACGCGGTGACCCCGTTCGTCGGCACCGCGCCCGACCGCGAGTACGTCCCCAGCGACGGCGAGGTCGCCGAGATCGCCGTCCTCCCGGTCGCGGCGCTGACCGACCGGGGGAACTACGAGTCCGAGCGGCGCGACCACCCCCACTACGGCGACGTTCGACTCCACTTCTTCCACGTCGACGGCTACACCGTCTGGGGCGCGACCGGGCGGATGCTCGTCCAGCTGCTGGAGCTGCTCACCGACTGGGAGATGCCGCCGGAAGTCGACCGCGTGGTCGACCCGGACGCCGACTTCCCGGTGTGAGGACCGCGCGGCTCAGACGTAGCTGAGCACGACCAGCGCGAGGAAGAACAGCCCCAACGCCCCGGCCAGCACGAGGATCGAGGCGACGCGGCTCGACTGCACGACGCTGCGGCCGCCGTCGTCCGCGCCGACCAGGAGGTTGCTGATGTCCACGCCCCCGGTAGGGCGCTGTGCGGCATATACCCGTCGTCGGTCGGGACGGTCGGCGGCGACGCTCGGGGATGGCCCGGTCCAGTCGCTTCGGTCCGGGCGATACTGACGGAAGCACCACGCTTATTCCGTCCAGCCCGCTGTAGGTTGGTATGGCCGCACAGGCGATAGATCGCGTTCCGCGACGGTCCTAGTTCTCCCCTCGCCGCGTCGCTTCCCCGAGGAGCCGCGCGCCGACCGAACCGTCCCGACGCCGCGACCGGCATCGCCGCCGCGACCCCCGCGGCCGACGACCACACCAGCGAACACAGATGACAGCCACCGCATCCGCAGCCGACGACAGCGTCGCCGCCCGAACAGGACTCGACGGGGTCGCGCTCAAGCCGACCGAGTGCGACGTCGCCGTCGGCGCCGACCTCCCGTACGACCTGGTCTGCGTCGACTACGAGGGTCGCGACTCCCGCCCGCCGCGCGACGCGCTCGCCGCGCTCGCCGCCGAGCGCGACCTCCGGGTGACGACGCCCGTCCGCGCCGACGGCTTCGACCCCCGCGGCGACGACTCCCTCGTCGCCGGGCTCCCCGACGCCGCCGACCGCGTGCTCGTCGCCGGCCACGGCGCGTACCTCACCGACGAGGAGCGCCGGCGCGCCGTCGCGCCCCGCCTGGGCGAGGCCGCCGCCGCGGCGCGTGCGGCCGGCGGGAAGCCGTGGGTCGGCACCGAGGGCGTCGAGCGGGTCGCGCTCGCGGCCGGCGGCGTCCAGTACGAGCTGTTGTCCCGGTCCACCGAGCGCGACCTCCGCGGGCTCCGGGCGGCCGGCTTCGACGGCGGCGTCGCCGTCTACGCGCCGGTCGTCCCCGTCGACGACGAGGACGCCGTGCTCGACGCCGTCGGCGAGTTCGCCGCCCGACGCAGGCCCGTCCGCGAGGCGCTGCCCGAGGGCGCCGCGACCGACGCCTCGGCGACGGGACGCGCCCGCGAGGTGCTCTCGAAGGCGGTCCGCGACTTCGCGCTCGTGGGCGACCCCGACGCGGTCGGCGAGCGCGTCGCCGCGCTGAAGGCCGCCGGCGCCGACACAGTCGTCGGCTACCCCGCCGCCGGCGTCGATACGCTGCGGTAACGCGACCGCGACCCGTCCGTCGGTCCCGGCAACGTCGAGGGCTCGCCCCCCGCCACCCGAACGCCTACGTCGCCGCGAGCGAACCGCCGGGTATGCGACTGCTCCACGAGGAGACGACGACGAGCGCGGGCGAGGCGTTCGACGACGAGATCGAGGTGGCGATCCTGCCGACCGGCTCACTCGAGCAGCACGGGCCGGCGCTCCCGCTGGGCACCGACTTCCTCGCGGCCGAGGCCGTCGCCCGCGGGGTCGACCGCGAGGACGCCGTCGTGCTCCCGACGGTTCCGGTCGGCGTCTCCGCGCACCACCGCCAGTTCGACGGCACGCTGTGGGCCGAGCCGGAGACGTTCGAGGACTACGTCGGCGAGATCTGTGCCTCGATCGCGAGCCACGGCGTCCGCAAGCTGGCGATCTGCAACGGCCACGGCGGCAACGACGACGCGCTCCGCCGGGCGGCCCGGCGGCTCCGTGCCGACGGCGTCGCGTACGCCGCGCCCTGGAACTGGTGGTCGAGCCTGGACGGCCTCGACGAGGAGCTGTTCGGCCGGTCGGGCATCGGCCACGCGGACGCGATGGAGACGAGCATGGTCCGGCACGTCGCCGACGACCTGGTCCGGGCGGCGCGGCTCGCGGACGCGGAGGCGGGCGCGGCCGACTCCTGGGGCCGGTCGGTCCACGGCGCCGCGGTCGGCTTCGACGCCGCCGACTTCTCCGAGTCGGGCGCGGTGGGGCGACCGACCGAGGGGAGCGCCGAGAAGGGGCGGCGCCTGTACGAGCGGGCGACCGACGAGCTCGACGCGCTCGTCGGCTGGCTCGCCGAGCAGCCGTTCGACGCGCTCACGCCGGAGCCGCACCGCTGATGGCCGGACCCGGACCCGACCCCGACTCCGGCGCGGGACTGCGCGTCGCGGTCGTCGGCGGCGGCGCCGTCGGCGTGACGGCGGCGTACGACCTCGCGGTCGCCGGCGCGGACGTGACGCTGTTCGAGCGCGGGACGGTCGGCTCCGGCGCCTCCGGCAGGGCCGCCGGCGTGTTGTACGACGCCTACGCCGAGGACGTGGACGCCCGGATCGGCGCGCGGGCGTTGGAGCGGTTCCGGGAGCTGTCGGCCGCCGAGCCGGCGGCGGGGAGCGGCGTCGAGGGGTTCACCTTCCGGGAGTGTCCGTACGCGATAGTCGCTCCCGAAGGCAACGACGACCTCGCGGCGTCGGTCCGCGGCGCGGCCGAGCGTATGCGCGTCCACGGCCGGCCCGTAGAGACGCTCCCGGGGGCGGAGCTCGGCGACCGCTTCCCGGGCCTCCGGACCGGCGACGTGGCGGTCGCGGCCGTCGCGCGCAACGCCGGGTGGGCCGACACCGGGCGCTACGTCGACGCGGTCGCCGCCCACGCCGAGGCGGCCGGCGCGGAGATCCGGACGGACAGCGAGGCGAGCGTGTCGACGACCCCGCCGGGCGTGACAGTCGCGAGCGAGGCGCCCGTCACCCGGCGATTCGAGGCCGTCGTCGTCGCCGCGGGCGCCCACACGAGGCGCCTGCTCGGGGACGCCGGGATCGAGATCCCGCTGAAGCCGTACCGCGTGCAGGCGCTCGTCTCCGCCGGCGCGTACGACGGGCCGATGTGGTACGACGCCGCCGCGGGCGTGTACGCCCGCCCCCACCCCGCGGGGCTGCTCGCCGGCGACGGCACCGTCCCGGTCGAGGCCGACCCCGACGACTGGGAGCGCGACGCCGACGACTGGTTCCGCGACGAGGTGACGGGAACGCTCCGCGACCGGGCGGGCCACGACCCCGCCGTCGAGCGCGCGTGGGCGGGCCTCTGTACGGCGACGCCCGACGGCGACCCCCTCCTGGGCGAGGTCGCCGACGGCGTCTTCGTCGCCGCCGGCTGGCAGGGCCACGGGTTCATGCGCGCGCCGGCGACGGGCGAGATCCTCGCGGCGCAGGTGCTCGGCGGGTCCGGCGTGGCGCAGTTCGACCCCGACCGCTTCGACGGCGACGAGGCGTTCGAGATCCGCGAGGGAATGCGGGTGGAGGCGGGAGAGGCGGGACCGGACCCCGACGGCGACTGACCGTGGTTACGCCGCGTCGTCGTCGTCAGTATCCGCGTCGGTGTCGGCGTTCGCGTCGTCGTCGATGTCGTGGCTGTCCGTCTCATCGTTCTCGTCGTGGTCGGCCGCCGCACCCTCCTCGTCGTCGCCGACGTCGAGGCTGACGGGGTCGTCCGCCGGCTCGTCGGCCGTTCCGGTCTCGGTCTCGGCGTCGGCGTCCTCGACGGCGACGGTGGACCCCTCCCGCTTGGGGATCCGGACGCGGAGGGTGCCGTGCTCCGTGAGCGTCGAGGTCGCGTCGGCGGGCTCGACGTCGGCGCCGCGGGGGAGTTCCGCCCGGCCGTCGAGCGCCAGCCCGCGCCCGGGGAAGCACATCTCGAACCCCTCCCGGAACTCGCGGAAGCGGTCGATCCGCACCTCGACGGCGCCCCCGTTGAAGCGTACCTGCACGTCGCTGCGCTCGGCGCCGGGCGCGTCGAACACGACGAGGAAGGCGTCGTCCGACTCCAGGAGGTCGTACGCCAGCGGCGTCCGCTCCTGGACGCTCGCGACGCCGCGACCGACGCGGTCCAGCACCGTGTTCAGCGCCGACTCGCCGACGTCCCTGAGCCCCTTCGCGCCGTCGGGCATCGGGTCTCGTTCGCTCATCGTTACAGCTCGATCTCCTCGAGGCAGTCGGTCCCCCCGCACAGCGGACACGAGAGGTCCGCGACCGAGTGGTCGTCGGCGATGTCGTAGGTGTAGTGGTTCTCGAACATGTCGAGCTCGCAGTCGCCGCTGGTGCACTTGAGCTCCTTCGTGGCGGGCATACCCCTCACTTGGACCGCACGCGGCATAAACGGCGCGGGGCAGGGCGTGGCTTGCCGCCACCGACCGTGGCCCTCGGCGGTGCGAGTCCGCGCCCGCGGTTCGACGCCGGGTCTATGGGTCCGGGGTGCCTGCGCCCGACCGTGCTATCGGATCCGGACGTCGAGGTCGTGTACGGTGTCGACTTCAGCGCCGCCCGGGACTCCGCGGGCGCCTCGACGTGGGTGGCCCGCTGTGTCGTCGACGGCGGGACGCTCGCGGTCGCGGAGCTGGCGTCGGCCTCGGAGTTCCTGGGGCTCGACTCCACGCGACGCGACGACGTCCTCCCGGCGCTGGCCGACCGACTCGGCGACGCCGCGGCTCCGGCAGTCGCGGGGCTGGACTTCCCGTTCAGCCTGCCGGCGTGGGTGCTCGGCGACGACGACTGGCGCTCGTTCGTGGAGGCGACGCCGGAGCGGTGGGGCGTGCTCGGCGAGGTGGACGGCCCGCGCGGCCTCTACGACGCCGTCACCGCCGCCGCCGAGGCCGACGACGGGGGCGAGGGGCGGCCGCTCCGGCGGTCGACCGACGACGACCACGGCGGACAGGACCCCGCGGGCTTCCGAATCAAGGCGCAGACGTACTACGGCATCTCGTCGCTGCTCCGACGACTGATCGCCGTCGACGGCGTCGGCGTCCCGCCGGTCGCGACGACGCCCGACCCCGACCTGACGCTGCTTGAGACGTACCCGGCGTCGGTGTTCGACCGACTTCCCGGCGGGGAGCGGACGGGCTACAAGAAGGCCCAGCGCCGCCACGTCGAGGCGCGGCGGCGGAACGTCGACGCGCTCGTCGACGCGGGCGTCCGCTTCGGGAGCGATCCCGCCCGCGACTGCGCGGTCGCCACCGACGACGCGCTCGACGCGGTCGCGGCGGCGTACGCGGCGGCGACGAACTACGCCGACGCGCTCGACCGCGAGTGGAGCGACGCCGAGCGAGCGGAGGCCCGGATCTTCGCCTGATCCGTCCCGAGCGACCCAACACTGAAGCCGACGGGCGCGAGACACGCGCACGGGGTGTGTCACACATGCGCACGACACGGCGGCAGGCGGAGCGGGACCGGCGCGCCCGGCGCGAGGCCGACCGGGCGGAACGACGGGAGACCGACGGGACCGTCGCGGACCCGCCGCGGACGGTCGACGACCTGCTCGCGGTCCTCGAGGAGGGACGCGGGCTCACCTACGAGGAGGCGGCACTTGTGGGCGGTATCGAGGAGAGCGTCGCCGGGCTCGACGCCGCGGGCGACGACCCGAACCCGCACGGGGGCTGGTGAGGCGGCGCCCCGTCCCCGGCCGACGACGACCCGGGTTCCGAGGACGACCCCGGCCCCGGGTCCAGTGGTGACTTCGGCGACAGCTTCGGCGACGGCTCCAATGACAGTTCTGGCGACGGCTCCGACAATGCCTGGCCGCCAGGCGGGGACGGGATCGCGGCCGGCGAGGACAGGGGTCCGACCCCGGACCGCACGGCTTTAGCCGCTCGGCCGTCCACACGCGACCATGACAGCGCCGGATCCACGGGAGCTCTCCGTCACGATCGTCGACGGCTACGTCGACGAGCCGGCGCACTTCGGGGTGCCGCCGTACGTCTCGACGTACCCCCGGTTCACTGCCGGCGCGCTCGTCGACGCGGGCGTTCCCGAGTCGAACGTCGCCTACCACACCATCGACGAACTCCGCGAGGAGTGCCGGAAGCGCGCCGACGTCGCCGACGCCGACCTCATGATCTACGTGGGCGGGATGACCGTCCCCGGGAAGTACGTCGGCGGCACGCCCGCGGAACCCGACGAGGTGCGGGAGCTGGCGTGGACCGCCGACGGCGTCTCCCTCCTCGGCGGCCCGGTCCGGTTCGGCGTCGGCGACGAGAACGCCGGCGCCCGGGAGATGGAGCGGGACGATCTCGACTACGACTTCGTCGCGATGGGCGACGTGGAGGCCGCGGCCCACGACATCGTCGAGAACGGGCTGGAGGGGTTCGGCAACCGCATCCGCGACTACGACGAGGTGAGCCGGTGGTCCAGCATGGGCGCGTTCGTCGTCGAGCAACACCCCAACCACCCGGAGTACCTCATCGCCGAGCTGGAGACCTCCCGCGGCTGCGCGTACCGCTGTTCGTTCTGCACGGAGCCGCTGTACGGCGACCCCGACTTCCGGACGGCGCCGGACGTGGTATCGGAGGTGGACGCGCTCTCCGACCACGGCGTCCGTCACTACCGGCTCGGTCGACAGGCCGACATCCTCGCGTTCGGCGGCGACGGCGAGGCGCCCAACCCCGACGCCCTCCGACAGCTGTACGGCGGCGTCCGCGAGGTGGCACCCGACCTGCGGACGCTCCACCTCGACAACATGAACCCCGTGACGATCGTCGACTACCCGGAAGCGTCGCGGGAGGCGATCGAGGTGATCGCCCGGTACAACACGCCCGGCGACACCGCCGCCTTCGGCCTGGAGTCGGCCGACCCCGAGGTCAGGGAGGCGAACAACCTCCTCGTCAGCGCCGAGGAGTGTCTGGAGGCCGTCCGCGTCGTCAACGAGGCCGCCGGCTGGCGGCCCGGCGAGGACCCCGCGACCGCGCCGAGCTTCGGCGACGCCGCCCCGCGGCGACTGCCGAAGCTCCTCCCGGGGATCAACCTCGTCCACGGGCTGGAGGGGGAGACGGCCGAGACGTTCGAGCACAACAGGGCGTTCCTCGACGCCGTGATGGACGAGGGGCTCATGCTCCGCCGCGTGAACGTCCGACAGGTGATGGCGTTCGAGGGGACGGAGATGGCCGAGACGGGCGCCGACCTCGCCCGCGAGCACAAAGCCGAGTTCAAGCGCTACAAGCGGGCGGTCCGCGAGACGGTCGACCGCCCCATGCTGGAGCGGGTGATGCCGACGGGGACGGTGCTGCCCGACGTGTACCTGGAGTACCACGAGGACGGCACCACCTTCGGACGACAGCTCGGCACGTACCCGATCCTCGTCGGGGTGCCCGGGGAGCGCGAACTCGGCCGGACGGTCGACGTGGCCGTCGTCGACTGGGGCTACCGCTCGGTGACGGCCGTCCCGTACCCGCTCGACCTCGACGGCGCCTCGATGGCCGAACTGCGCGCGATCCCCGGGATCGGCCGCGGGACCGCGGGCGACCTGGTCGTGAACCGACCGTACGCCGGCGTCGAGGAGGCCGCGGCCGTCGCGGGCGCGGACGCGGAACTCGCCCGCTTCGCCGACGCCGGCGTGCCGGGCGTCGACGCCGAGGCCGAGTACCCCGGCGCGCCGCACCCGAGGAGCGCGGACTGATGGGCGGGGCTCCCGGCACCGGTGCGCCGCGGTCCGACGCCCACGTCGACCGCTTCGCCGTCCCGGTGGAGACGCGCGCGCCCGGCGGCTCCACCAACGCCTACGTGATCCACGGGGCGGGGCGACCGCGGGACGACGCGCCGGCCGGCACCGGCGAGACGCTGCTCGTCGACCCGGCGGCCCGCGCCGACACGCTCGACACGGTCGTCCGCGAGAAGGTCGCCGACCACGTCGCCGCCACCCACACGCATCCGGACCACGTCGGCGCCGTCGCCGACTACGCCGCCGAGACGGACGCGACTGTCTGGGCGCGGCGCGGCTACGCCGACCGCTTCGCCGACGCGACCGGCGTCGCCCCCGACCGGACGTTCCGCCCGGGCGACCGGGTCGGCCCCGCGACCGCCGTCGACCTCGGGGGCCACGCCCCCGACGGCGTCGGCTTCGAGACGAGCGCGGGCGTCGTCTGCGGCGACGTGGCCGTCGCCGAGGGGAGCGTCGTCGTCGCCGCCCCGGACGGCGACATGCGCGCGTACCTCACGACGCTGCGACGGCTCCACGCCCGCGACCCGGCGGCGCTGTTC
Source organism: Halobacteriales archaeon QS_6_71_20 (assembly GCA_003020945.1). Taxonomy (GTDB): domain Archaea; phylum Halobacteriota; class Halobacteria; order Halobacteriales; family Haloferacaceae; genus Halobaculum. Next base: position 105,038 of record PXRU01000010.1, on the reverse strand, counting down.
CCCGGCCACGGCGACCGCATCGACGACCCGCGGGCGACGTGCGCCCGGCTGATCGACCACCGACTCGCCCGCGAGCGGCGGGTGCTCGCGGCGATCGAGGCTGGCGCGCGCGACGTGGACGGGGTGGTGGCGGCCGCCTACGAGAAGGACCTGACGGGCGTTCGGGACCTGGCGCGCGCGACCGTCGTCGCCCACGTCGAGAAACTGGCGCGGGCGGGGCGCGCGGAGTGGGACCCCGCCGCCGGGCGCGTCGCCCCGGCGTGATCCGGCGGGGTCGCCCGCGACCGGCGCGCTACCGGGCGTCGGCCAGCGCGACCAGACAGTCCGCGTCCACGGAGAGCCACGTCGTCACGAGCGTCGTGTCGTCGGCGTCGTCGGGGAACACCGTACACCGGTCCGGCTCGCCGTCGTGGCGGACCACCGCGGCGGTGAGGCCGGGAGGCGTCTCGAACCGGGACTCGGACGAGCGCGAGGGGTCGGATGACCGGCCGGAGTCGACCGCCATGCCCGTCTTACTCCGCCGAACACACTTAAACGTCGCTACGTTCGCTCCCGGCCGCCCGAGCGTCCCGCCCCTTGCCCGACGGCTCGGACCCGGCGGGCCGACGGCGTTTAGTCCGCGGGAGCCTCACCACCCGCCAGTGCAGTCGCTCGAAACCGAACTGGAGTACGCGCGCGAGCTCTCGGTCGAGGAGCTCGCCGACGCCATCGAGACCATCGGCTTCGAGTGCACCCGCTGTGGCGCCTGCTGCAGGAGCGAGGCCGACGACCCGCACACGGCGACGGTGTTCCCGGACGAGATCCGCCGACTCCAGGGGGCCGACGCCGGAGGCGAGAGCGGAGATGTACCCAATGGCGGGGGCGAAGGGGACGATGGACCCAATGGCGAGGGCGAGGGCGACGGTGAATCCGACGGCGACGGGAGATCCGACGACGGCAAGGAATTGGATAGCGGCGGCGACAGGGGACCCGGCAGCGACGACGGAGCCGGCCATGGCGACAGGGCCGGCGGGGACGCCTCCGACGGCGACGCCCCCGGCGGCACGGAGGAGCGCGACTGGCGGGACGTGGCCCGTCCGATGCCGTACGGGCTGACCGCGGGAGCCGACGGGGCGGAGGGCGAGACGTTCGAGTGGGCGCTCCGGACGGACGACTGCGGCGACTGCGTCTTCTACGAGGAGCGGGCGGCGTCGGAGGCGCCTCCCGGGGACAGCGACGCCGGTGGAGCCGACGGCGCGGTCGGCGCCTGCACGGTCCACGACGACCGGCCGCTCATCTGCGAGACGTACCCGTTCTCGGTCGCGCTGGGCGGGACGAGTCGGCCGATGGGCGAGGCAGTCGACTCGGCGGGCGCGGTACGTGCCCACGAGTGCGAGGGGCTGGGGCGCGACATCGACTGCGCGGACGCCGAGTCGCTGGCGGCGGCGCTGAAGGAGCGGGCCGTCCGCGAACTCGAGGAGGCGATCGGCGTCCGCGACGCCTACGAGCCGCGCTCGACCGAGGCCGGCGAGGTGGTCGTCCACGACTCCGAGGGGGCGAAGCGACCGGACGGACGGCCGCTCGACGGCGAGTACGCTCCCTGACAGGCCGAAACCGCGGCGCCGCGGCGACGGCGGTAGGTATATGTCATGTCGGCCGAAGGTGGGGGTAGAGGTATCTACTCGTGGAACTCTCCGACGAACTCCTCTGTCTGTTCAGCGCCGAGGTCACCGAGGACAGCGACCGCTACGTCGTCGAGGTGCCCCGCCGAGAGGTCGAGACCGGGGCCGTCGACGACGGCCGGGTGTACAGGGTCGCGCTCATCGAGCGCGACGACGCCGGCGGCGACCCCGCGTCGACCGACGGGCCACAGCCCCCGGTGGAACCCGGCGAGATCCGTTACGTGGAGGTCGAGGACCTCGGGAAGCAGGGCGACGGCATCGCCCGCGTCGAGCGGGGGTACGTGATCATCGTCCCCGACACCGAGGTGGGCGACCGGGTGAAGATCGAGATCGCCGAGGTGAAGTCCAACTTCGCCGTCGGCGAGGTCATCGACGACGCCGTCTGAGGCGTCGCCTCACACCTCGGCCGTCCAGTAGGAAACCGACGAGAGCCTGCGCCCCAGCGCCGCGGAGCCGATGGCGCCGTCGAGCGACCAGAAGGGGTCGGCGACGCTGTTGGGCACCTCGCGGTAGAAGCCGTACGGGAACACGAAGTCGTGGTCGGCCTCCCGGAGCCGCAGTCCCGCGCCGTCGATGAGGCGGTCGACCTCCTCGCGGGAGTACAGCCGCGACCCCATCGGGAGCGCCCAGTTGTACAGGACCCGGAGCGAGGCCCCCCTGAACGTGTCGAAGAAGACGACGTCCTTCGAGACGCGGGCCATCTCCGCGAGGAACTTCGCCGGGGTGTCCGCGAGGTGGAAGAAGCGCATCGCAAACACGGCGTCGAAGTGGTCGTCGGGGAACGGCAGGCGTGCCGCGTCGCCGCGCATGAACTCGACGGTGTCGTCGAGTCCGGCCTCGCCGGCTTTCCGCCGCCCCTGCGCCAGCATTGCGTCGGAGATGTCGAGCCCGACGATGTCGGCGCCCCGCTCGGCCAGCATCACGGTGAACCGGCCGGTGCCACAGGCGATCTCCAGCACGCGTTCGTCCTCGACCGGCGCCAGCGCCTCGAGCACCGCGCGCTTCTCGCGACGGTCGATGAGTCGTCCGCCCCTCGAGAACCGCTTGGCGTCGTACTCCTCGGCGACGGAGTCGGCCTGATACCACTCCTGGCCCTTCACACTACCACGGCGTGGTCGACGGAGCGATAAAACGGTACTGATACCCCTCGCCGCCGTCCCCCGAACGCCGCCCCCGAGGGGCGACAGGGTCGACCCGCTACCCGCCGGTCACGACCCGGTCGGTCGGAACCCGGACGATCACGCGAGCGTCGGATTCCTCGCCGTGGTGGGGGTACTCGTCGACGTTCATGTGTCGCCGCGCGAGCGCGTCGATGTGGTCGTCGGCGCCCTCCTCGGTGAGTTCCGCCTCCCCGCGCACGGAGACGTAGCGGTACGGGTCCTCGGGGTCGAGCACCGAGACGCCCACTCGCGGGTTCCGCCGGACGTTCCGCTCCTTCGTCGTCCCCGCGCGGTGTTGACACGTAGCGAGCGGAAGCCCACCCCTTTAGGGGTGGGTGTGAGCGACAACACGGTCCGGCAGTCCACGCGCTACGACCTGTCTGGATGTTCCACCGCCTCAAGACCTGCCTCAATAATTTCTCGATAGGCTTCTTCGAGGCTCACGTCCTGCTGTTCGGCGTAGTCTTTCACGCGCCCGTTCAGCGTGTGCGAGATGTCGATGTTCGGTCGCATCGTTTGTGTCCAAAAGACATTTAGACGTAGAACTACAAATGTCTATTGTCGTGAGGCGAACCAACACGTTCGCGGTGCGCCCGCTTTCCACCAAGGACGAGCAACTGCTCCACGAGTTGTTGGACGCCTCCGCCAGCCTGTGGAACGAGTTGAACTACGAGCGTCGCCAGCAGTTCTTCGACGGCGAATCTGTGTGGGACACCGACGACTACCGCAAGCAGTACGTCGACATCCTCGGCTCCGCCACCGCCCAACAAGCCATCCGCAAGAACAGCGAGGCATGGCGATCATTCTTCGCCGCTCAAGAAGACGGTGAGGACACCGCTCCACCCGGCTACTGGGGCAACGAGGACGACGGTAGAGAGTTGCGGACGTACATCCGCAACGACCAGTACACGCTGGAAACCGGCGAGCGCAGTCGCCTCGAAATCCCGGTGGGCCAAGACCTGAAAGAGGAGTACGGGCTCGGCTACCACGACCGCCTGCGGTTGGAAGTCGCTGGCGACCCGAAGTGGGACGGCGATCGGGGCCGGTTGGAGCTGCACTATGACGAGGTGGACGACACGTTCAGAGCCATTCAGCCTGTTACCGTTCCCGACTCTCGACAGGATTCACTACTGGCTTCGGAAGAAGCCGCGCTGGACGTGGGCGCGAACAACCTCGTCGCCTGTACGACCACGACCGGCCAGCAGTACCTCTACGAGGGCCGCGACCTGTTCGCTCGCTTCCACGAAACCACCGAAGAAATCGCTCGCTTGCAGTCCAAACTCCGTGAGGGGCGGTACAGTAGCCGGCGGATTCGACGCCTCTACCGCAAGCGAACGCGCCGCCGCGACCACGCACAGGACGCGCTCGTCCGAGACCTGATAGAGCGTCTGTACGAGGAAGGCGTGGCGACCGTCTACGTGGGCGACCTCACCGATATTCTCTCGGAATACTGGTCGGCGCGGGTGAACGCGAAAACGCACCAGTTCTGGGCGTATCGCGCGTTCATCGACAGACTCGCCACGACCGCCGAGGAGTACGGCATCAGGATTGAGATACGGTCAGAAGCGTACACGACGGCGGAGTGTCCGGCGTGTGCCGAACGCGAAGAAACGGAACGGAACGGCGACGTGTTCCGGTGTCCGTGTGGCTACGAGGGACACGCCGACCTCGATGCTTCGCGGACGTTTCTCAAACAACAGGCTGGCGAGAACATCGAAGCAGGGTCGATGGCACGGCCCGTGCGCCTCAAGTGGGACGACCACGTTTGGTCGGAGATACCACACTCCCCCGAGAGGGCAAGTCCCAACGAGGAGCGCACAAACCGGAGTACTCGAGAGGGGAACCTTGCCTCCGTGGGTACGGCGTAGCCAACATCCCCACCGGAGGAATCCCACGGCTTCAGCCGTGGGAGGATGTCAAGAGTACGTACTCGGCGTCCTCGTGGTCGACCCACACCGGCGTGACCCGCGGCGTCCCGTCCGGCATCACCGTCAAGAGGTGGGCGAACGCCTCCGACTCGAAGCTGTCGAGGTGCGACTCGGGGATCACGAGCGAGCAGTCGCCTGTGGATCAGTTGGAGGTTCTGCCGGTGAGCCGGAACGTACGGCTGCTCGACCGGTCGGCGCCGCGGCCGTCGCAAGCGGGACAGTGGTCCGAACCGGTCTCACGAGCCCTTGAACCGTCCCGGAACGGCGACTCGGGCGGTTCGGCCGTCGAGTATAATTGAGTATAAGGGATATCCACGAGTTGGACTTGTATTGAGGCAACCTTTACCACCGCTCACCGGGTCAGACGGGGTATGAGCACCAGTACCGCGGACCCCGACGCCGCAGACGCGCTCACCGACGCCGAATACCGCGACCGCCTCGGCGACCTCCCCCCGAGCGCGAAGCTCGTCGCGAAAGTCCTGGAGGGCGACGCCCCGCTCTCGCAGGGACAGCTCGCCGAGGAGTCGCTGCTCCCCGACCGCACCGTCCGCTACGCGCTCAACCGGCTGGAGGAGCAGGAGCTGGTCGGCTCGCGCTACTCGTTCAAGGACGCGCGTAAACAGGTCTACTACCTGAACCGGTAACGTCGTTACTACCGAACCGGTGACCTCCGAGGAGGAATCGACTGACGCCCCGGCGACGCCCCGCCCCCGATCACCCGAGATCCGCCGGCCCAGCAGCGGCTCCGAACCGCTTGCGGCCGTCTCGACGACTGTTCGGGCGATCCACACGACCGGAGCGAAACCCCCGTTTTAAGTGTTCCAACCGAGACGCAAGAGTATGGATCTCTCGGTGGTCGTCCCGACGCTCAACGGGCGCGAGCGGCTGGCGGCCAGCCTCGACGCGCTCGCGTCGGTCGCGCCCGGGGCGGAGGTGGTCGTCGTGAACGGCCCCTCCACCGACGGCACCACCGGAATGGTGCGCGAGCGCAACGACGTGGACGTCCTCGTCGAGATCGCGGCGCGCAACGTGAACGTCGCCCGGAACGCCGGCATCGAGGTCGCGACCGGCGAGGCGGTCGGGTTCGTCGGCTTCGACCACCGAGTCGAGACTGGCTGGCTCGACGGCGTCCGCGGGGCGCTGACCGACGGCGCCGCGGTCATCACCGGGCCGCTGCGCCGGAGCGTGAGGGGCGGGACGACGAGCGACGGCCCCGAGCGCCGCCGGATCGTCGACCGCGAGGTGTCGTACTTCAACGGGCGGAACGTCGTGTTCGACCGGTCGGTGCTGGACGACCTCGACGGCTTCGACGAGTACCTGGAGACCGGCGGCGCCCGCGACACGGCCCACCGCCTCGCCGGCATGGACGTCGAGGTGGAGTGGCACCCCGAGGTGGCGGCCCGCCGGCGAACCGAGGCGACCGACGGCGGCGTCGAGACCCGCGATCTGGGCTGGAAGTACCGCGCGCTGGCGTACCGGCTCACGAAGAACTACGGCGTCCGACCCACGGTCGTCCGCCGGACGCTGGGACACGCCGGCGGCGACGCCGTCGGCGCGCTGCGGGACGTCCTCGGGGGTGACGCGACGCCCACCTCGTGGGCGGGCAACGGACGCGACATCGTGCGGGGCATCTCCGCGGGCATGTCGGACGGACTGGTGGCGCGGGCGAGGGACCGCTCCCCGAAGCGGAACCCCAACGGCGTCTCGGTGCGAACCGACCGGGCGGTGGCGCGGTACGACCGACGGGACTGACCGACGGGGCAGGCGCGGGCGCGAGCGCGGCCGAGGAGCGTCAGGCGTCGGCTCCGGGCGCGAGTCCCTCGACGACGCGCGCGGCGTTCTTCGACAGCGCGCGGTCCATGAGGTCCTCCGGCACGTCCAGCGTGAGCAGTTCCATCACGCCCACGTCCGGGTGTGTGTCGGGCGCTCCGGAGCCGAACAGGATCCGGTCGGGGTGCTCCCGGAGGCCGCGTTCGAGCACGTCCCGGTAGCGGACGAACGCGGTGTCGAGGTAGAGGTCGTCGTGGTCGTCGAGCGCCGACAGCGCCGCCGTCATCAGCTCGCGGTCCAGCGGGAAGCCGCCGAACGACGAGAGGATCACCGGGAAGTCGTACCGCAGCAGCGTCTCCGCGACCGCGTCCGGCGGGAACGCCCGGCCGGCGTGGACGAGCACGGGTTCGCCCGCCGCCGCGACCTGCTCCAGCGTCTCCGCCGTCGGCAGGCCGTCGTTCGCGGGGTCGAGCACGAAGCCGTGGAGCCGGCTGTCGTAGGCGTACTGCTCCACGTCGCCGGGGTCGGTGTGGTGGTCGGCGGGCGCGGCCGCGAGGTTCCGCAGCCGCGACACCGGGGAGTCGCGGGGGTCCCGCGGCCCGTCGAGCCGCGCCATCGCACAGAACGGTCGGTCGACCGAGAGCCGCGCGACGGCGTTGTTCGCGCGGAGGTACCCCTCCCCGGCGGGGCGGGGGCCGGGCGACACCGCCGCGCGCACGACGCCGGCCTGGTGCATCTCGCGCCGGAGCCGTTCGGGCGATATCGCCCGACCCCGCGAGGCGACGACCGCGCCCTCGTCGGGGTCGAGCCGGGCGTGGACGTCGACGGCGCGGAACCCGTGCTCCAGTTCGAGCATCCTACCACACCGCAGCGACCCCCGTGTATTGAGTGTTGCAGTCTCTCGGCCGCCGGGACGACCCCTCGCGGACCGGTACGTCGGGAGTCGCCCGGTCACCCGGTCGCCCGCCGCGGTCAGAGGTCGGGCACGGTCGCGTCCGCCGACGCCTCGAACGACAGCGTCACCGCGCGTCCCGGCGCGACGTCGAACGCCTCGTCGCCGCGCCCCTGGTTCGCGTCGCACTCGACGTAGCCGTGGCTCCCGACGGTGACCAGCGGGTCGTGTCTGTCCACGTCCGCGAACGTCTCGACCACGGACACCTCGTGTCGGCCGGTGGCCGTCTCCACCGCGACCGCCTCGCCGACCCGGCCGTCGAGGAACTCGCCCGGGACGTTCGTGATCGCGTTGCCGAAGTCGTCAACGACCAACACCTCGCCCGACGCGCGCGCCGCCTTGACCCGGGGGTCCGGGAGTCGGTAGTCGTCGTAGTCGTCGGTCCGGGCGAAGCCGTCCAACTCGCCGACGGCGTCGACGCCGGCCTCGTGGACGCGGGCGGCGGCGGGCGCGAACACGTCGCGCCCGTGGAACGTGCTGGAGCGGGGATCGCCCTCCGAGACCGCGAACACCTCCACCTCGCCGTCGGCGCCCGCGAGCGCCCGGGCCGGGGGGAGGAGACAGCCGTTGTCCGGGCCGACGAGCGCGTGGTCGCCGGCGCGCACGCAGACGGCCGAGCGGTCGGTGCCGACGCCGGGGTCGACGACGACGAGGTGGACGCCCGACGGGAACTCCGGCAGGACGAACCGGAGCCAGAAGGCGGCCGCGCGGGGGTCGCCCTGCGGGAGGTCGTGGGACACGTCGACGAGGTCGGCGACGCCCCGCGAGCGGAGGACGCCCTTCATCGCGGCGGGGTACGGCGAGCCGAAGTCGGTGGCGAGCGTCAACACGGAGGGATCACTCCGGGTCGGGCGCGGCGTCGCCGACGCCGACCGCGGCGCGGTCGTCGCCGTTCGCGTCCGAGGAGGCCACCTGCCGGATGCGGTCGACGCCGTCGATCTCGGCGATCACCGTCTCGACCGCGTCCGGGACGAGCTCGCGCCATCGCTCGTCGCGGATCATCCGCTCGCGGAGTTCGTTCCCCTCCAGCACCTCGCGCCGGAACATCGGCGAGGAGCGCACTTCCACGCCCGCCTCCTCGAACAGGCGGACGACGAGGGGGTTATTGGAGTAGGCCACGTCGAACTGCGGCGACATGGACCGGACGTGGCTCACCCACACGGAGTTGCGCTCCAGGTCCTCGATGGGGACGACGTAGGTGGTGAGGTCGAACTCCGCGACCGACTTCGTCACCATCATGACGCGCTCGCCCGCCGTGAACGGATTGTGCCGGGTGTGGGAGTCGCCGGCCGAGCCGATGCCGAGGACGAGCTCGTCCACCTCCCCGGCGATCTCCTCGACCATGTGGTGGTGACCGTCGTGATAGGGCTGGAACCGCCCGATATAGAACCCCCGCATACGGACACGTATCCTCCGCCGAGTTTAAAAGCTCCGCGGGTCGGGGCGGCGGCCGAATTCGGCCGTATCAGGGGGGCATCTCGGCCGTTCGCGTTCACGCGCACGGGTCGCCCGGGGGGAGAAAGTATATGAATCGAGGCCCCCTGTCTCCCGGTAGCGACGTTCTATGAGCAACGACCGAAACGACAGCCGGGACGGCGAGGACGCGACGGACCCAGAGGGCGTCCACGTCGTCGACGACCCCGAGTCGAACGGCGGCGGCGGGCCGCCCGCGGAGCCGACCGGCGGCCGGTCGGTCGGGGCGTCGAACGACCCCTCCGACCGGGACGCCGACATCGACGACCTGGGCAGCGACGTCGAGATCGACGCCGAGATCGACGAGGAGATCGCCGAGGACCACCTCCTGGGCGGCCTCGAGATCGACTCCACCGACGACATCGCGGTACCGGACCGTCTCGTCGACCAGGTCATCGGGCAGGAACACGCCCGCGACGTGGTGATGAAGGCGGCCAAGCAGCGGCGCCACGTGATGATGATCGGCTCGCCCGGGACGGGCAAGTCGATGCTGGCGAAGGCGATGTCCGAGCTCCTCCCGAAGGAGGAGCTGCAGGACGTGCTCGTGTACCACAACCCCGACGACGGCAACAACCCGAAGGTTCGGACGGTGCCGGCGGGCAAGGGCGAGCAGATCGTCGAGGCCCACAAGGAGGAGGCCCGGAAGCGCAACCAGATGCGCAGCTTCCTCATGTGGATCATCATCGCCGTCGTCCTCGGCTACTCGCTGCTGGTCGTGAGCAACGTCCTGCTGGGCATCCTCGCGGCGGGTATCATCTATCTCGCCTTCCGCTACGGCTCCCGCGGCTCCGACTCGATGATCCCGAACCTCCTCGTCAACAACGCCGACGAGCAGTCGGCGCCGTTCGAGGACGCGACCGGCGCCCACGCCGGCGCGATGCTGGGCGACGTCCGCCACGACCCGTTCCAGTCGGGCGGGATGGAGACGCCGAGCCACGACCGCGTCGAGGCCGGCGCGATCCACAAGGCGAACAAGGGCGTGCTGTTCGTCGACGAGATCAACACCCTCGACATCCGGTCCCAGCAGAAGCTGATGACCGCGATCCAGGAGGGCGAGTTCTCGATCACCGGGCAGTCCGAGCGCTCCTCGGGCGCGATGGTGCAGACGGAGCCCGTGCCGACGGACTTCATCATGATCGCGGCGGGGAACCTCGACGCGATGGAGAACATGCACCCGGCGCTGCGCTCGCGCATCAAGGGGTACGGCTACGAGGTGTACATGGACGACACCATCGACGACACCCCCGAGATGCGCCGCAAGTACGCCCGCTTCGTGGCCCAGGAGGTCGCGAAGGACGGCCGGCTCCCCTCCTTCGAGACGGCGGCCATCGAGGAGATCATCCTCGAAGCCCGCCGCCGCGCGGGCCGGAAGGGCCACCTCACGCTCGAACTGCGGAACCTGGGCGGGCTTGTCCGGGTATCGGGCGACATCGCTCGCTCCGAGAACGCCGAGTTCGTCGGCCGCGAGCACGTGCTGGAGGCGAAGGGGCGGTCGCGCTCCATCGAGCAGCAGCTCGCCGACGACTACATCGAGCGCCGGAAGGACTACGAGCTCCAAGTCGCCGACGGCTACCAGGTCGGCCGCGTGAACGGGCTCGCCGTCATGGGCGAGGACTCGGGGATCATGCTCCCGGTCATGGCCGAGGTCACCCCCTCGCAGGGGCCCGGCCAAGTGATCGCCACCGGCCAGCTCCAAGAGATGGCCGAGGAGGCCGTCCAGAACGTCTCGGCGATCATCAAGAAGTTCTCCGACGAGGACATCACCGAGAAGGACATCCACATCCAGTTCGTCCAGACGGGCCAGCAGGGCGTGGACGGCGACTCGGCGTCGATCACAGTCGCCACCGCCGTCATCTCCGCGCTGGAGGACGTCGGCGTCGACCAGAACCTCGCGATGACGGGCTCGCTGTCGGTGCGGGGCGACGTGCTCCCGGTCGGCGGCGTCACCCACAAGATCGAGGCGGCCGCGAAGTCCGGCTGTAGCCGCGTCATCATCCCGAAGGCGAACGAGCAGGACGTGATGATCGAGGACGAGTACAAGGAGATGATCGAGGTCGTCCCGGTCGAACACATCTCGGAGGTGCTCGACATCGCGCTGGAGGGCGAGGCCGAGAAGGACTCGCTGGTCGCGCGCCTCAAGAGCATCACCGGCTCCGCGCTGGAGAAGACGGGCGAGGGCGCCGCCGGCCCGACCAGCCCCAGCCCGCAGTAACGACGGACGACAGTGACGCGCTGGACGGCGTTCGCGGCGCTGACCGGCGTCGTCCTCGCGCTGTTGCTCGGCCTCGCTCGGCTCTCGCAGGCCCGATTCTCGCCCGCCGAGCCGACGCCGGCTCCCGACGACCGCGACCCGCTCGGCCGCCCGGAGGACGCCGGCGCCGGGGCCGCGCCCACGCCGACGCATCCGGCCGACCGCGACCGCCGGGTCGGCGCGCCCGAGCGCAGCGCCGTCGCCGAGCGGGAGGCGGCCGCGGGGACCTCCGCCGGCGCGCTGCTGGCGAACGTGGCGCTCTCGCAGGGGCTGTTCGGCGCGCTGCTTGTCGCCGCCGCGGCGTGGGCCGACGTGCCGGCGGCGGCGCTGGGGCTCGCCCCCCTGATCACCCCCGACGGCCTCGCGCTCGGCGTCGGCCTCGGCGCCGCGCTGTGGGTCGGCAGCGAGACGGCCGGCCGGCTGGCCGAGCGGGTCGGCGTCGACCTGAACGAGGAGTTGCGGGGACGACTGGCCCCTGGGTCGGCGACCGGCTGGGCGGTGCTGCTGCTCGCGGTGCTGCCGACGGTCGCGCTGGTCGAGGAGTTCCTCTTCCGGGCCGCGCTGATCGGCGCGCTCGCGGCGGGCTTTCCCGTCTCGCCGTGGCTGCTCGCGGCGGGGTCGTCGGTCGCGTTCGCGCTCGGCCACGGCGCCCAGGGCCGCGCCGGCATCGCGGCCACGGGCGCGCTCGGCTTCGTGCTCGCGGCGGCGTTCGTCCTCACGGGGAGCTTCCTGCTGGTCGCCGTCGCCCACTACCTCGTGAACGCGCTCACGTTCGTCGTCCACGAGTTCGAGTTCGTCGAGGCGGCACCCGAGGCGCGGTGAGTCATCGGCGGCGGTAGTTCTTTGCCCCGCGCCGGCCCTCTTCCGTCCATGAGCGACCGAACCGAGCACGCCTGGGAGATGGCCGCGGCGGCCGAGAAGCACGTCGAGGTGGCGAGCGTCGAGGCGGCCCGCGAGGAGTGGGCCGCCGGCCGCGATGGCGCGGACGGGGCCGAGGACGCGGGCGAGGACAAGGGCGGCGACGACGCGGGCGAGGGCGACACGGTGTTTCTCGACGTCCGCGACGTGCGCGAGCGGTGGATCGAGGGGGCGATCCCCGGCGACACGCACGCGCCGCGGGGGATGCTGGAGTTCTGGGCCGACCCCGAGACGGCGTACTACCGCGACTACTTCGAGACGGACCGGCGGTTCGTCTGCTACTGCAACGAGGGGGGCCGCTCGGCGCTGGCGGCGAACACGCTCCGGGAGATGGGGTTCGAGGACGTGGCCCACATCGAGGGCGGGTTCACCGCGTGGCAGGAGGCCGGATACGAACAGGCCGACGTGGACCAGCCGGACTACTCGGACCGGTAGCGACCGTCGGCGTCGCGGCGGCACGACGCCGCCCAGATCGGCCGTCGGGGGCTCGCTGTGCTTCCGTTCGGACCGTCCCCTCGGGGTCAGGCTCGCTCGACGAGACTCAGAGTCGCTCGATCCCCCGCAGGCGCTCGGCGACCGATTCGGGCGCGGCGCCGGAGACCCCCATAACGCGGTGGTCGGGCACGACGACCGGGATCGGGTTCGTCCGGAGTGCGGTCCGGGCCGTCTCCAGGTCCCCGTCGTCATCGTGGTCAAGGTCGGGGGTCATCTTCACCACGCGGGCGAGGTCGACCGACTCGCCGTGGGGGACGTTCCGCACCGCCTCCAGCACGGAGCGCCGGTCGGTCGGCACGGTGATGGCGACCTCGACGTCGGCGAACTCGTCCTCCCGGCCGTCGAGGTAGTCGCCGAGGCGGTTCAGGATCGGGTGGTCGCCGGCGGCGTCGGCCGGCAGCGACTCGGGGAACGACAGCGAGATTAGCCGCCCGCCGGCGGTGCCGACCTCGATCGGTCGGTCCAGCGCGCCGTAGGCCCGCCCGAACACGCCCGTGTCGCCGGGGTCGCCGGGTGTCGCAGTCATGGGCGACCGAAGGCGACGGCGACCTTTCAATCCTCCCCGCGCGAGTCGGCCGGGACCGGCGATGTCGACCCGTATCGGCGTCCCGCTCTCGCCCGCATCGGGGCCTGCGCCGACGCAACTCTTTTGACCGGATACACCCATCGATGTACATAGATGAACACATCATCCGAGGAGTTGGCGCCGGCGGTGCGCTCCATCCTGGAGTCGGCCGCCGAGCGGTCTGGGAGCGGGGAGCACGTCTCCGTCGACGCGCGGTCGCTGCCGGCGGCGTTCGAGTCGGCCGAGTCCGACGGCCGGGTGCCGGTGATCGCGGAGGTGAAGCCGACGAGTCCGACGACGGACGGGACGCGCGATGACGACCCCGTCGACCTCGCGGAGTCGATGGTCGCGGGCGGCGCGGCCGCGCTGTCGGTGCTCACGGAGCCGGACCACTTCGGCGGCTCCGTCGGGAGCCTCCGTCGGATCCGCGAGGCGGTGGACGTGCCCGTGTTGCGCAAGGACTTCCTCGTGCGCGAGGACCAGCTCGATGCCGTCGAGGCGGACCTGGTGCTGCTCATCGCGCGGTTCGTCGAGGACGACCTCGCCGAGCTGGTCGAGGCGGCCCGCGACCGGGGGTTCCAGCCGCTCGTCGAGGTGCACACCCGCGCGGAGCTGGCGGCGGCGCTGTCGGCCGGCGCCGACCTCGTCGGCGTGAACAACCGCGACCTGGCGCGGCTGGAGGTGGACCTCTCGACGTTCGAGTCGCTCGCGCCGGAGGCGCCCGACCGCGTAACGCTGATCGCCGAGTCGGGCGTCTCGACGCCCGCGGACGCCCGCCGGATGCGCGAGGCGGGCGCCGACGGGCTGCTCGTCGGCTCGGCGATCATGGACGCGGACGGCGTAGGAAACGGCGCCAGCGACGCCACGGGTGGCAGCACCGGCGACGACGCGACCGCCGCCGACGTCGAGGCGAACACCCGTCGCTTTACGTCCGCGGAGTCGGAGGGAGAGGTATGAGTAGCGAGGGCGAGCGGAGCGACGCCGAGACGACGGGCGGCGACCCCGGGCGGGGCGACGCGGGCGACGGGAAGTTCGGCCGGTACGGCGGCCAGTACGTCCCCGAGGCGCTGATGCCGGCCATCGGGGAGCTGACCGACGCCTACGAGCGGTACGTCCTCGGCAACGAGGACGGGTTCATGGACGAGTTCCGCCGGCGCATCCGCGAGTTCGGCGGGCGGCCGACGCCGCTGCAGCGAGCCGACCGGCTCTCGCGGCGGTACGACACCGAGGTGTACCTAAAGCGCGAGGACCTGCTTCACGGCGGCGCACACAAGCTGAACAACGCGCTCGGGCAGGTGTTGCTCGCGAAGTACATGGGGAAGGAGCGCATCATCGCGGAGACGGGCGCCGGCCAGCACGGCACCGCGACCGCGATGGCCGCGGCCCACCTCGACATGCCCTGTGAGGTGTACATGGGCGAGCGCGACATCAACCGTCAGCGTCCCAACGTGTTCCGGATGAAGATCAACGGCTCGGCGGTCGTCCCCGTGACCACGGGTCGGGGGACGCTGAAGGAGGCCATCTCCGAGACGATGCGCGACTGGGCGACGAACGTGGAGGACACCCACTACGTCATCGGGAGCGTCGTCGGCCCCCACCCGTTCCCGCGGATGGTGCGGGACTTCCAGTCGGTCATCTCCGAGGAGGCGCGCCGCCAGTCGCTGGAGCGGATCGGTCGGCTGCCGGACTCGGTGATCGCCTGTGCGGGCGGCGGCTCGAACACGATGGGTACGTTCCACAACTTCGTCGACGATGGGGGCGTCGACCTGCTGGCCGTGGAGGCGGGCGGTTCCTCGCTGGCCGTCGACGAGGCGGAGGGGGTCGCCCCCAACTCCGCGTCGCTGTCGACGGGGAGCGAGGGCGTCCTCCACGGGGCGCGCACGAAGCTCCTGCAGGACGGCGACGGCCAGATCGTCGAGAGCCACTCCGTCTCCTCCGGGCTGGACTACGCCGGCGTCGGGCCGGAGCTGGCCCACCTCGTCGACGAGGGGCGCGTCACGCCGGTCAACGTCGACGACGACACGGCGCTCGAGGGGTTCCACCGCCTCTCCCAGGAGGAGGGGATCATCCCGGCGCTGGAGACGGCCCACGCGTTCGGCTACCTCCACGAGCACCACGAGGAGCTGGGGGAGGTGACCGTGGTCAACGTCTCCGGGCGCGGCGACAAGGATCTCGACACCGCGATCGAGGAGACGGCACAGCGCGACGTCCCGAACGCCCCGGACATGTCGATGTTCGAGGGAGAGCTACGATGAGCGACGGCGCCCGGAGCGCGGTCGACGCGGCGTTCGCGGACGAGCCCGCATTCGTCCCGTACCTCGCGGTCGGCGACCCCGACTACGAGTCGTCGCTGGCGTACGTCGAGGCGCTGGAGCGCGGCGGCGCCGACGTGATCGAACTCGGACTCCCCTTCTCCGAGCCGATCGCGGAGGGGCCGACGATCCAGAACGCCGTCGTGCGCGCGCTGGAGGCCGGCATGACGCCCGCCCGGTTCTTCGAGTTCGTCCGGGAGGTCGACGTGGACGTGCCGCTCGTGTGCATGACGTACTACAACCTGATCTACCAGTTCGGATCCGAGGCCGGTCCGCGCCCGTTCGTGGAGCGGGCCGCGGAGGTCGGCGTCTCGGGGTTCGTCGTGCCGGACCTCCCCGCCGAGGAGGCGGGACCGCTGCGGGCGGCCTGCGACGAGTTCGGCCTCGACTTCGTCTCCATCGTCGCGCCGACGACCGACGAACAGCGGCTGGAGACGCTGGTGGACGTCTCCTCGGGGTACATCTACGTGCAGGCGCGGCTGGGCGTCACCGGCGCGTCCTCGTCGGTGTCCGACCGGACCGCCGAGTCGCTGGCGCGGCTCTCGGGCGTCGACCTGCCGAAGGCGGTGGGCTTCGGCATCGCCTCCGACGAGCAGGCCGCGACCGTCGTCGAGGCGGGCGCCGACGGCGTCATCGTCGGCTCCGCGCTCGTCGAGGTCGTGGCGGACGGCCACGAGACGGGCGAGGCGACCGGGACGACCACCGACCGCCTCGAAGCGAAGGCGCGGGAGCTGAAGCGGGGAGCCCTGGAGGGGTACGGGCGACGGACGCCGACACCCGAAGGTACTTCGGACTGAGCCGTTCGCAAGCCATTTAGGCCCGATCACGCCATACCACACCAATGGAGCACGCCGGACTCGCCGCACGACTCGATCGCATCTCCACGGACGACCGGATCCTCATGGTCCCGATGGACCACGGGATCACCCTGGGCGCGGTCGAGGGACTGAAGAACATCGAGGGCACCATCGACGCCGTCACGCGGGGTGGCGCCGACGCGGTGCTCACGCAGAAGGGGATCGCGCCGCGCGTCCACGACAACGCCAACGGCGCGGGCTACGTCGTCCACCTCAACGCCTCGACGTCGGTCGGCCCGGACACGAACGACAAGCGCCGCACCGGGACGGTGAAGGGCGCGATCCGCGCTGGCGCCGACGCCGTCTCGATGCACATCAACGTCGGCTCCGACCACGAGCCCGACCAGATGACCTTCCTCGCGGAGCTGTGTGAGGAGGCCGCCGACTACGGCGTCCCGGTGCTGGCGATGGCGTACGCCCGCGGCGCGAACCTGGAGGGGGAGGACCCCGAACACGACGCCGAGTTCCTCGGTCACGCCGTCCGGCTCGCCGAGGAGTGCGGCGCCGACCTCGTGAAGACGGCGTACTCCGGCGACGCGGCGAGCTTCGAGCACGTCTGTGCGTCGACGCGGCTCCCGGTGATCATCGCCGGCGGCTCGCCCGTGAGCGACCTGGAGACGCTTGAGAACGTCCGCGGCGCGATGGACGCCGGCGCCGCCGGCGTCTCGATGGGTCGCACCATCTTCCAGCACGACGACCCCGAGGCGATGACGCGGGCGGTGTCGGGCGTCGTCCACGAGGACGCCGACGCCGAGGACGCGCTGACGGCGTCGGGGCTGTAGACGCCGTCACGTCCCCCGGCTTCACCCGCCGTCTCCCGCGGCCGCGGACCGCCGGTCGTCCACACGGTCGGTTCGGCCGGGAACGTGACGGGCGAGCCGTCGGGATCGTGCGGCGACACGGCCGACGGACGGCGTCGCCGCGGAGTCGCCGTATTCGCCAACTTGAAGCGGCGTCCGGGTGTGCGACCGGTAATGGCACGAACGCGGAGCGTCTGGGTGCGCGCCGACGACGGCGTCGGCGACTGGGAGACGCGGCGGCGACGGATCACGGCGGGGCTGGAGGCGGGCGTCGACTGGGTGCTCGTCGACGAGCGCGACGTGGGGCGGGTCCGGGAACTGGGCGACGTGAACGTCGCGGCGTTCCGCTCGGACGCCGACGTGGACGTGATCGACGACGCGGAGACCGGCGAGGGCGGGGGCGACGACGCCGTCGCGGACGCCTACATCGTCGGCAAGGACGGCGAGGGCGACGGCACCGTCGAGATGCCCTCGGAGCTGTCGGGGTCGGCGGACCTGTCGACGCTGCGGCGCGGCGACAACCGCGCGCAGGGGGCGTACGTCCGGATCTTCGACGAGGAGTACGAGTCGTTCGCGGAGACGGCCGCCCGCGACGCGGAGTTCGTCATCGTCGCCGACGAGAACTGGTCGATCATCCCGCTGGAGAACCTCATCGCCCGCATCGGCGAGGAGACGATGCTCATCGCGGGCGCGACGACCGCCGAGGAGGCCCGCACGGCCTTCGAGACGCTGGAACTCGGCGCCGAGGGCGTCCTCCTCGACACGGACGACGCCGACGAGATCCGGCGGACGGTGGAGGTTCGCGACGAGGCCGACCGCGAGCAGCTGGAGCTGACGACCGCGACCGTGACCGCCGTCGAGCGCACCGGCTCCGCCGACCGCGTCTGCGTCGACACGGGGTCGATCATGGACCACGACGAGGGGATGCTCGTGGGGTCGATGTCCCGGGGGCTGTTCTTCGTCCACGCGGAGACGGCCGACTCGCCGTACGTCGCCTCCCGCCCGTTCAGGGTGAACGCCGGCGCGGTCCACGCGTACGTCCGCACCCCCGACGGCGACACGAAGTACCTCTCGGAGCTGGGCTCGGGCGACGAGGTGCAGGTGGTCGACACGGAGGGCCACACCCGCGAGGCCGTCGTCGGCCGCGTGAAAATCGAGAAGCGCCCGATGTTCCGGCTGGAGGCGGAGATCGAGACGACGGAGGGCGGCACCGACCGGATCGAGACGCTCATCCAGAACGCCGAGACGGTGAAAGTCGCCACCGCGGACGGCCGGACGGCCGTGACGGACCTGGCCGCGGGCGACAAGGTGCTCGTCCGCTACGAGGACGTCGCCCGCCACTTCGGCGAGGCCGTCGAGGAGTCGATCATCGAGAAGTAGCGCCCGTCGCGGAGTCGGTCGCCGGCAGGGAGCGCCCGTCGCGGCTCCCGACGCGTTCGAGGGCCGCGTCGCCGCCGCCCGGCCTATCGCTCGACGATCTCGAACTCCACCGAGCAGTACCAACAGAAGTCGAGCGAGAGGTCGACCTCCCGCCCGCAGCGGGGACAGGTCACCCCGCCGACGCGCGCGTCCCGCCGGGCGAGCACGTACGCGTCGACGGCCGACAGCGCGACCACGACGGCCAGCGGCACGACGAGCCGGACGCCGGTCGGCAGCCACGCCGGGGCGACCCCCGGCGCGGCGGCGTTCACGACGCCGACGCCGAACAGGCCGGCGAACACGAGCGCCGATCCGGTCATGAGCGCGAGCCACGCGACCGCTCGACTCCAGCGGCGGAGGTAGGCGTGCCCGAGCGCGGGCACGAGCGCCAGCGCCGCCGCGAGCACGGGGCGTCGTTGCATGCCCGCACGAACCGGATCGACGGACAAGAAGCTTCTCACACGCCGTCAGACGGCCGTCTGCCCCGCGACAGTCGTCCGTCTGCGCCCGGCCGAGCCGTCGGCGTCGACCGAGTCGGCGGTCTCGTTACGGACCGCCGGTCGACACTGCTTGGGTGTCGGCTGTCGCTGCTCGGCCGTCCCCGTCGCGGCCGCGTCCCGCTACAGGAGCCGTAGGCGGGCGCGACCGCCCGCGTGTGGCTCCCGTGCTCGCCCATCGCCGTCGTCGCGACGCGGTCGCCGCGGGTCGTCGCGCGATGTGTGGCCGACAGCAGCGCCAGCGCGTCCCCCCTCGTGCGCGCGGTGACGGCCAGCTTCCCCACGTCGCCGGCGGCCGCGGCCGCGCGCAACAGGCGATCCAGCGTCGCCGGCGCGGGCGTGCCGTCGAAGTCGTGGACCGACGCGACGACCGCGGCGTCGTGGGAGCGGGCGCGGTCGAACAGCCCGGCCGCGTCGACGTCGTTCGTCCCCTCCGGCCGGCCGCGCAGCGTCGCCAGTTCTACGTCGACGGCGGCGACCGCCTCGTGCTCGACGGCCGTCGCGAGCGCGTCGAGCCGGCCGTACGGCGCGGTGTCGCCGCCCTCCCAGCGCGGCCGGTTGGTCACGAGCAGCGGCAGCTTGCCGTCGTAGTCGGCGAGCGCGTCGAGCGGCTCCGCGGCCAGATCCATCCGGAACTCCAGGCAGTCGGCGTGCTCGCGTGCGGCCGGCTCCTCCGCGAGGTCGGCGGTGGCGGCCGCGAGCGAGAACGAGTCGAGGTCGAGACGGGACGCGTCGCTCATACGCCGGGGTCGACGGCGGAGGGGAAAACCGTGTGTGGTCGCGACGGGGTCGGCTACGCGACGAGGCCGTCCTCGGCCTCCAGCAGCTCGTGGTAGCGGTTGCGGATGGTGACCTCGGAGATGTCGGCGACCTCCGAGACGGCCGCCTGCGTCGTCTTCTCGTTGGTGAGCAGCGCGGCGGCGTAGACGGCGGCGGCAGCGAGGCCGACCGGCGACTTGCCGGAGTGGACGCCCTTCTCCTTGGCGTTGCGGAGCAGCTGTTTCGCGCGCAGCTCAGACTCCTCCGAGAGCTCCAGCGAGGAGGCGAACCGGGGGACGTACTGCTCGGGGTCGGCGGGCTTGACCTCCAGCTTCAGCTCGCGGACGACGTAGCGGTACGTGCGGGCGACCTCCTCCTTCTCGACCCGGGAGACCTCCGCGATCTCGTCGAGGCTGCGCGGGACCCCCGCCATCCGGGCGGCGGCGTACACGCAGGACGTGGAGACGCCCTCGATGGAGCGGCCCGGCAGGAGGTCCTCGTCGAGCGCGCGGCGGTAGATGACGCTTGCGGTCTCGCGGACGTTGTCCGGGAGACCCAGCGCGGAGGCCATGCGGTCGATCTCGCCGAGCGCCTGTTTGAGGTTGCGCTCCTTGGAGTCGCGCGTGCGGAACCGCTCGTTCCACTTGCGGAGGCGGCGCATCTTCTGGCGCTGGCGCGCGCCCAGCGAGCGACCGTACGCGTCTTGGTCGCGCCAGTCGATGTTGGTCGACAGCCCCTTGTCGTGCATCGTGTTCGTGGTCGGGGCGCCGACCCGGGACTTCTGGTCCTTCTCGGCGGCGTCGAACGCGCGCCACTCCGGGCCGCGGTCGACGGAGTCCTCCTCGACGACGAGCCCACACTCCGCACAGACCGCCTCGCCGTGCTCCTCGTCCCGGATGACGTTGCCGCTGCACTCCGGACAGACCAGACCCTCGTCGTCGGTCCGCTCCTGCTCGGTCTCGTCCTGCTGTTCGCGCGCTGTGCGTCGGTCGCGGCCGCCGGATCGCCGACGGGTGTGTGTGTGCTCGCTCATCGCGTAGGGGGCGGGAGCCCGAATGGGGAGAGAAAAACCCCGGGTGACTCTGTGGAAGAGAGACGAGCGATCGGTATATAAATCAAGCGATGTCGCGGGGGCGAACGCGGTGCCGTCCCGTGGTCCGGGAATCGCATGACGGGAGCCTTTTGTGCGAGTGGCTCCCACGGGAGATCGATGGTGAACGTTCGGGTCGTGTCGCTGGCGCCCAGCGCCACCGCGACGCTGCGCGCGCTCGGCGCGGCCGACCTGCTCGTGGGGGCGACGCACGCCTGCGACCTCGCCCGGGACGACGGGCTGGCGAGGCTGGGCGGCTGGCCGAACCCGGACCTCGACGCGGTCGCGGCGCTGGAGCCCGACGCCGTGTTGACCTGCGACCCCCTTCAGCGGGAGACGGCGAGCGCGCTGCGCGAGCGCGACCTCCCGGTCGCGCACACGGAGCCGACGCGGCTGTCGGAGGTGTTCGCCGCCGTGCGCTCCGTCGGCGAGGCGGTCGGTCGCCCCGACGCCGGCGCCCGCCTGGCGCGCGCGAGTCGCGAGCGCGTCGAGCGGGTGCGCCGGGCGGTGCCGGGGCCGCCGGACGGGCCGGGCGACGCCGACGAGCGCCCCGTCGTTTACGCCGAGGAGTGGGGCGATCCCCCGATGGCCGCGGGCAACTGGGTGCCCGACGCCGTCGCCGCCGCGGGCGGGCGGTGTCCGTTCGTGGCGCCCGGCGAGCGCTCCGCGGCCGTCGACCCGGCGGCGCTCCGGCGGGCCGACCTCGACCACGTGGTGTTACACTGGTGTGGCGACGACCGGAGTCCGGACGCGACGACGGTCGCGGAGCGGGGGTGGGGGCTCGACGCCGAGGTCCACGTCGTCGACGACTCGCTGCTGAACCAGCCGAGCCCCCGACTGATCGACGGGATCGAGACGCTCGCGGGCCTGCTCCACGGCGTCGAGGTCGGTCTGGACGCGACGGGATGAGGTCGGGATCGGCGGTGAGAGCGGCAGTCGGCGAGAGACGCCGGGAAGTTCGGGCGACGTGGACCGGCCCGAACGAGTGCCCGGCGGAAGCGAGATACGGGGTCGGACCGCTCGAAGGGACAGCGGCGGGGGCGGAGGTGCGCGGCGAGAGCGAGGCGCGCGGCGGGGTCGGGCCGTCGCCGGGGACGGGGGAGTCGGCGGGCGCTACAGGTCGAGCGTGTAGAGGCGCTTTCGCGCGTCGGTGAACGAGAAGCGGGAGTCGACGACGTCGGCGTCCTCCAGCCGGGAGAGGGCGTAGCGGACGGTCCGCGCGGGCAGGAGCGTCTCCTCCGCGAGTTCGCTCTGGCTCAGGGTGTCCTCGTACTCCAGCACCTTCGCCACGAGCTTCGCGCTCGGGGGGAGGTCCCGGACGGCGGCCCACTCGTCGGCGGCTGTGTCGTCCTCTGGGACGGGGTCGGCGTCGGATGCGCTCATCGTGTTCGCGTCAACGGGACGCCCGCCGTTAATAGTTTCTATACGATGTATTACCCTGGGAAATCACACTCGCCGCGGGTTCACCACGACCCGAAGTCTCTTGATACCGACCGCCCTATATTCGACGATGACTGATACCGTCGAGGACGTCGACCTCCCGTACGAGGAGGGCGCGACGTCGCAGGGGGAGAAGATCGAGGCGCTGCAGGAACGCCTCGGGGTTCTCGAGTCCCAGAACGAGGAGATGCGGGACAAGCTCCTCGACGCGAACGCGGAGAACAACAAGTACCAGCAGAAGCTGGAGCGGCTGACCCACGAGAACAAGAAGCTGAAGCAGTCGCCGCTGTTCGTCGCCACCGTCCAGGAGCTGACCGACGACGGCGTCGTGATCAAACAGCACGGCAACAACCAGGAGGCGCTCACCGAGGTCACCGAGGGGATGCGCGAGGACCTCGAGCCGGACGACCGCGTCGCGGTCAACAACTCCCTGTCGGTCGTGAAGAAGCTGGAGAAGGAAACCGACGTCCGCGCCCGCGTCATGCAGGTCGAGCACTCCCCGGAGGTCGCCTACGCGGACATCGGCGGCCTCGACGAGCAGATGAACGAGGTGCGCGAGACCGTCGAGATGCCGATGAAGAACCCCGAGATGTTCACCGACGTCGGCATCCAGCCGCCCAGCGGGGTGCTGTTGCACGGCCCGCCCGGGACGGGGAAGACGATGCTGGCGAAGGCGGTCGCCAACGAGACCGACGCCACCTTCATCAAGATGGCCGGCTCCGAGCTGGTCCACAAGTTCATCGGCGAGGGCGCGAAGCTGGTGCGGGACCTGTTCGAGGTGGCCCGCGAGAACGAGCCGGCGGTCATCTTCATCGACGAGATCGACGCGATCGCCTCGAAGCGGACGGACTCGAAGACCTCCGGCGACGCCGAGGTCCAGCGGACGATGATGCAGCTGCTCGCGGAGATGGACGGCTTCGACGAGCGCGGCGAGATCCGCATCATCGCGGCGACGAACCGCTTCGACATGCTCGACCCGGCAATCTTGCGCCCGGGCCGCTTCGACCGCCTCATCGAGGTGCCCGAGCCGAAGGCGGAGGGGCGCGAGCTCATCTTCGAGATCCACACCCGCGACATGAACGTCGCCGACGACGTGTCCTTCGCCGACCTGGCGGCGCTCACGGGCGGCGCCTCCGGCGCGGACATCAAGGCAGTCTGCACCGAGGCCGGGATGTTCGCCATCCGCGAGGACCGCACGGAGATCACGATGGCCGACTTCCGCAGCGCCTGGGAGAAGACCTCCCAGGTCGAGGACGCCGGCGCGGACGACTCGATCGCGTTCGCATAGACGCCACCGACGCTCCCGTCCGACGGTTCGGGGGGAGACGCGACGGACCCCGAGCGGCTTTTGTGGACCCCCGAGAACGTGGCCACATGAGCCTGAAGGCCGCCGTCGCCGCCCCCTTCCGCGGCGCCGGCAGCGACCGGATGGGCGAGGGCGAGTTCGTCGTCGCACTGTCGCTGGACCGCGACTGGTTCTCGCCGGACCAGGCGAAGCGGCTCGTCGACATCGCCACCGGTCGGGGGCTGCTCGCGGCCGCCGACGGCGACCTCCTCGCGCAGTTCGACCCCGCGACGGTGACGATACCGCCGGAGTTCGAGCCCGACGAGTCGGTGCTGCGCGAGCAGTCGACGTTCGAGCGGGCCGTCGAGGCGCTCGTCGCCGCCGGCGTCGAGAAGCGCGAGGCGGTCGCGGCCGCCAACGAGCGTCAGCGGGCCGCCGGCGTGACGCTTGAGACGGCGGCCGTGCTCGTCGCCCGCGAGCGCGGCGTCGACGTCGGCGACGTGGCCGAGGAGGCGCGGGCGGACCTGCTCGCGGCCGCCGACGCGGGGACGGACGACGGCGAGGCCGCCGGGGGCGACACGGCGAGCGACGACGACCGCGGCGACGGCGCGAGCCCCGGCGGCGCGGGGGCGGAGTGATGGTCGCGGACCGCACCGCGGACGGCGTTCGGATCGCACAGCTGCTCGCCTCGGAGGTCGTCGGCGACGGCGACCGGCTCGCCGACGCGGACGTGAGCGACGCCGACCCCGACGTGGAGCCGACGACCGAGGGCGCGCTCGCGTACCGCGTGCGCGTCGGCGACGACCCGCTGGCGGCGGTGTTCGTCCAGCCCGAGCGCGCCCGCGTGGAGTTCCTCGCGAACCCCGACGCCGCGGCGGCGGCCGCGGCGGAGGCGGGGCTGCGCGTCCGCCCGAAAGCCGTCAGGCCGCCGCGGACGGTCGTGTTCGTCGCGGACGGCGCAGAGGTGAAACGGGTGCTGCCGGCGTTCGAGGCGGTCGTGGAGGAGGACGAGGCCACCTAGCGTCGGTGAGCGCCGGGCGGCTCACAGCCCCCGCAGGACTCCCGGAAGGTCGGCCGCGAGCCGGTCGCGCGCGACGGTCGCGTCCGCCTCCGGCGCCGCCTCGTCGTCGGGGCCGAGCACGTGGACCGTCCGGAGGCCCGCGGCGTCGGCGCCGCGGACGTCTTGGACCGGGTGGTCGCCGACGTACGCCGTCTCCGCCGCCGGCGTTTCCAGCCCGTCCAGCAGCGCCGCGAACGCGCGCCCGTCCGGCTTGCCGGCGGGGAGGTCGCCGGAGATGTGGACCGTGTCGAACGCGTCCCACCAGTCGAGACGGTCGAGCTTCGCCGACTGCGCGCGTACCGGGCCGTTCGTGAGCAGGCCGACGCGGTACTCCTCGCGGAGGGCCGCCACCGGGTCGCGCGCGCCGGCGACGGGGGTGATGGCGTCGGTGACGGCCTCGCGGTAGGCGGCCGCGACCGCGGCGGGGTCGGCGTCCACGTCGTGTGGCGCGAGCAGGTCCGCGAAGACCGGCCGCGAGCGCGTCGGCCAGCAACGCCGACCTGGCGCGCTCCGTGACCGCGAGCGTGTCGTCGAGGTCGAAGCCGACCGCGCGTAGCACGTGCGGCCCCTGGGCGGGAGAGGGTATCAACTCGGCGACCGACCGCACCGCTTTTGCGCCGGCGGCACCCCGGTTCGTGCGTGACGCTCTCCCCCGTACACGTCGACACCATCGCGTACCTCGCGTCCGCCATCGCCGACGGCGTCGACGACGCCGACCACGACGACCTCGCGGGGACGGCGTGGCGCGACTGGCTCGACCCGCTCCACGCCGACGGACGGACCGTGCTGGAGTCGCTGGGGGACCACGAACTCCGGCGGACCGCCGTCGAGGACGCCGCGCTGGCCGAGCGCCCGTTCGAGACGAGCCACGGCGTCGACTCGGGGACGCTCAATCCCACCTCGTTCAGGAACGGGCTCGTGCTCGACGTGGCGCAGGCGGCGATGGGCGCGGAGCCGACCGACCTCGACCTCCACGGCGGCCGGTCGATCGTCGTCACGGTCCACGCCAACGACGCGACGGTGGTGTTCCCGGACGTGCCCGACGGCTGGATGCCGTACGACGGCGGCTCCTCCGAGCGCCGCGTGCTGAAGGTGCCCCGGAGCCGCCGCTTCGCCGACGAGATGGTCCACGAGCTGGCGCTGTCGCTGGCGGAGTCACACCACGCCCGCAAACACCTCGACCGCGGCGTCGTCGACGACCTGCTCGTGCTCGACGGGCCGCTGTATCCGAAGCGCCTGCTCAACTGGGCGACCCGGGACCGCGAGCTGCGGGAGGTGGCCCACGGCGAGACGGTGCAGGAGGCCGTCGAGACGTACGTCCGGCTCGTGGAGTCGTGCATCGAGCGGGACGTGCCCGTGCTCGGCTTCGTGAAGAACCCCACCTCGGGCTTTATCACCCGGACGCTCGACCGGAAGGGGATCGAGGCGCCGTGGCCCGACGACGCGGCGCTTTTTACGCGGCTGCTCGAACGCCGCGCGGACGGCGACCGCGGCGACGACGCGATCACGTTCACCTCGTGGCTGCGGTCGCGCGGCGGCTCCGACCGGCCGCTCGCGAGCGACGGCGACGCCCTCGGCGTCGAGCGGCGGCTGGCCGACGCCCGGCGGTACGAGGTGACGTACATGCACGTGTACGAGCCGCGCGAGGACGTGCTGTTCAAGGTGGAGGCGCCGGCGGCGTTCACCGCCGACGCCGACACCCGCGACCGCCTCACCCGACAGGTGGTCTCGGAGATCGCCGCCGAGGCGGGCCCCCCGAAGCCGGTGGCGAAGGCGGACGAGCTGGCGGGGATCGGCGTCGGCGAGACGGAGTCGCTGCGCCGGAAGTTCGAGGAGCGGTTCGACAGCCGGCACCTGCGGACGTACGACGACGTTCGGTGGGGGGACGACGAGTCGTGAAGCGCGCGGGCGAGCGAAGTGAGCCCGCGATCGTGAACGGCGAACAGCGTGAGCCGTGAACGAGCGAGCGACTCGGGCCACGGCGGAGCGGTCCCCGTGCCGGCTCAGCCGGGATCGTCTTTCACCACTTCAACGTCCACCTCCGATCCCGGGACGCCCACGCGGGCGAACTGGGTCCGGACGTGCTCCCTGGCCGCCTCGACGGCCTGCTCGCGCGTGTCGAAGCCGCGCGGCGCCGGCGACTCGAAGGCGACGCGGATCGTCTCGCCGTCGACCACCAGCTCGGAGCCGCCCGATTCTACCTCGTAGAACGCGTCACACACCCACACGTAGGGGGCGTCCTCGTCGGGCGCGCCCTTGAACGAGGGCGCCCGTTCGCCGCGCTCGAACACCGTACCGGTGAGGGCGGTACCGCCGCCCCGTCCGCGGACGAGCAACATGGGATCGGTAGCGGACGCGACCGGATAAGCCGTGGCATGAGCGGACGCGACGGATACCGTTATCACGTCGGGCCGTAACGCCCGCACATGACCGACGCCGGAGACCCCGACCTCGGCGACTTCGAGGAGCCCGGGGAGTTCGAGGACGCCGCCGACGAGGGGGACGCGACCGCCGCCCGGGACACCGGAGCCGGGGGCGTCGACGACGCCGGAGCCACGGCCGGGAGCGAGGTGACCGCCGGAGCCGGGACCGGGACCGCCGACGGCGGGGACGCGGGCACCGGAGCGGACGCCGACCCGGCGTCCGGGTTCGCACAGTACGCGATGGCGGCCGCCGAGGCCGGCACCGCCGACGGCATCGGCACCGTCTCCGTCGCCCAGGGGCTGCGCGTCGCCGAGGCGGACGAGGAGACGAGCCTGCGGGCGTTCGTCACCGTCGGCAACCGCGAGGACGTCCGCATCGGCAAGTACCTCATGGTGCCGTACCCCGACGGCGAGCAGCTGTTCTGCCGGATCACGGCGCTGGAGTACGAACAGGAGTTCCGCACCGACGACGCGACGGAGCTGACCGCCCGGCGGCGGATGCGCACGAACCGCGGCGGGTTCGAGGAGGCCGACTACAAGTACCTCGCGGAGCTGTCGCCCGTGGCGGTGCTGTTCCGGGACGGCGAGGCGCGAGCCGCCTCGGGGAGCGGGACCGCGTCCGGCGACGGGGAGCTGAAGCGACGGATGGTCGACCGCGTCCCGAAGCCGGGGGCGCTCGTGCGGCAGGCGACCGACGCCGAGCAGATCAAGACCGGGCTGGCCATCCCCGAGGACGGCGTCTTCCTGGGCCATCTCTCGGTCGGCGGCGAGACGGTGCGGACGGCCGCCGACCCCCCGACGGTGGACTACCGCCTGCGGGACGACTACGCCGACGGCGACCCGCTCGTGTTCCGTCACACGCTCGTCGCCGGGGGGACCGGGTCGGGGAAGACCCACGGCGCGAAGAACGTCCTCAGGCAGTACCTCTCGCGCACCTACGAGACGGACGACGGCCGCGACGCCCGCGCGGCGGTCGTGATGTTCGACCCGCAGGACGAGTACGCCCAGATGCACGACGACAACCCCGACCTCGACGCGGAGCGGGCGCGCCGGCTGGAGCGGGAGGGGATCGAGCACGGCGGCCACGACGACACCGTCGCGCTCGTGCCGAAAGAGGCCGGCGTGAGCTACCCCGGACGGGGCCACCGCGCCGAGCAGGTGGCGTTCACGATCCCCTTCTCGGTCGTCGACGAGTACGACATGCCGTGGCTCGTCGCCGGCGCGTCGCTCAACGAGAACCAGTACCCGGCGCTGCGGACCCTGCTGGACCGGTTCTTCCGCAACCACGACGACGGCACCTACCGGGAGTTCCTCGCGTTCCTCGACGACCCCGCGCTGAAGGAGGAGCTCCACGAGTCGGGGCGGGTCCACGAGGCGACGTTCGACGCCGTGAAGCGGCGGGTTCGGGGGGTTCCGTCGGGCGTGTTCGACCAGGACGCCAAGCCGATCACCGAACTGGACACGACGCTGGTCCGCCCCGGCGGGCTGACGGTCGTGCCGACGTACCACCTCTCGTCGTCGCGGGCCAAGGAGATGTTCGTGCTCGCGGTGTCGGCGCTGCTCGTGGACGACAAGCTGTCGAACTCCCCCGAGAGCGCACGGATCGACGAGACGCCGCTCGTGCTCGGGATGGACGAGGCCCACAACTTCCTCTCCGGGGCGGACAACGTCCAGGCGCGACAGGTGGTCGGGAAGTTCACCGAGGCCGCGAAGCAGGGCCGCAAGGAGCGGCTGGGACTGTTCCTGATCACCCAGGACCCCCAGGACATCGCCGACCCCGTGTTCAAGCAGGTGAACACCCGGCTCGTGCTCAACCTCGGCGACGAGGAGGCCATCTCGTCGGTGAACATCCCGCCGGAGCTCGCACAGAAGGTGCCGTACATGGAGAAGGGGCAGATGGTGGTGTACTCGCCGGACAACTCCGAGCCGGTCGAGGTGACCGGCCTGCCGGTGTGTGTGACCCGTCACGGCGAGTAGCCGGCCGGTCGAGGGAGGCCCGGCTCGACCGGAGCCCTCACGCTCGGGACGTGGACTTTTGACGACTCGCGAACGACGGGAGTTCATGAGCAAGCGGATCCTGGTCGGGGTCGACGACTCCGAGCAGGCCGCGGCGGCGCTGTCGTTCGCGACCGACGAGTGGCCCGACGCCGAACTGGTGCTGCTCGCCGTCGTCGACCCGGCGGGGGGCGGGTTCGCCGCGAGGCGGGGCGTGTCCACGGGCACGGAGGAGCGGTACGAGCGCGAGCGGACGGAGGCGGAGTCGCGGCTGGCGGAGACGGCCGACTCGCTGGAGTTCGACGGCATCGTCGAGACGGCGACGACGGTCGGCAAGCCCGCCGCCGGCATCGTGGAGTACGCCGGCGACGACGGCGTCGACCACATCGTCGTCGGGAGCCACGGACGGCGGGGCATCTCTCGGGTCCTCCTGGGCAGTGTCGCGGAGGCGGTCGTTCGCAACGCCCCGGTCCCGGTGACGGTCGTTCGGTGACACGGCGACACCGACGTCGGTTCGCACACCCGTCGGCCGGCGTCGTCCGAGGGGAGATAACCGTCACGGTGGGGGAAGTCCCCGCCGACGTTGACGCCCTCATGCTCACACGGCGCCTCCGTTCGGACGATGGACTACAACGAAGTCGTCACTACGCGACGGTCGGTCCACGAGTACAGCGACGAGGACGTCTCCACGGAGACGCTGGAGGCGGTCTTCCGGAAGGCGACGTACGCGCCGTCGAGCTTCAACCTCCAGCCGTGGGAGTTCCTCGTCGTCCGCGACGACGACCGACTCGCGACGCTCGCGGAGGTCGCCAACGGGCAGGAACACGTCGAGGAGGCGTCGGCGACGGTCGTCGTGCTCGGCAACCTCGACCCCTCGGCACACGCCGACCCCGTGTTCGATGACTGGCTGCGAAAGGGGTACATCCCCGACGAGGACGTGAAAGAACAGCTCCTCGACACGGTCGAGGGGATGGCCGACCAGTCGGCGGCCGAGCGCCGCGTGTGGACGAACCGCTCGACGGCGCTTGCGGCACAGCAGTTCATGACCGCCGCCTGGAGCGAGGGCGTCGCCACCTGCCCGATGGAGGGGTTCGACGCCGACGCGCTCGTCGAGGCGTTCGACATCGACGACGGCTACGAGCCGGTGATGCTCGTCACCGTCGGCTACCCCGCCGAGGACGCCGCGGAGGCCGAGCGGAAGTACCGTCGTCCGGTCGACGAGGTCGTCCACTACGGGACGTTCGAGCCGGTCACTGGCGCAGAGGTAGACGAGACCGCCGGGGAGTCGGCGACGGCGGCCGACGACTGAGGCGAACGGGGAGTCCGGGTTCGTTTTCACTGTCGATAGTCGGAGACCAGAGTTCAGGTTCCAGGCCGATCCCACGCCGCGTATGGGAGCGAGGAGCCGGCCGGTCGCCGGGGGAGTCGCACTGCTGGTCGCGGCGTGGGTTCGTCCGCGGTCGCGGGCCGCGGCCGGTCAGAAGATGTTCGCCTGCCGGTACACCGAGATGCCCTCGTCGGTGATCTCGTACGGCTTCGTCTCGCGGGAGTGGTTCGCGTCGCGGATCTTCTGGATCTCCACGGCGAGTCGCGTCTCGCGGAGGTCCGACGGCCGGACGTACTGGAGGACGAACACCGCGTCCGTAAGGTACTCGACGATCCCGTGGCGGGAGGCGAAGGGGTTCTCCTCGGACGCCTCGCTGGTGAGCATCGTCGTCACGCCCGCCCCCTTCAGCGAGCGGGCGAAGTCGAACACCTCCGAGCGACGCTTGCTCGGCCGGTCGTACATCATCTCCAGCAGCGAGACGGAGTCGAGGACGAGCCGGTCGGCGTCGAACTCGGTGACGAGTCGGGAGATGTCCCCCCGGATGGAGTCCAGGGAGTTCGCCATCTCGATGGGGTCCATCGCGACGACCGCGAGGCGGTCCTCCTCGTCGAAGCGGCGGAACTCCCACCCCTTCTCCTCGGCCGTCGAGAGGATCGCCTCCCGCGACTCCTCGAGGGTGACGTAGACGGCGTCGCCGCCGTCCTCCAGCGCCTCGTTGAGGAACTGCAGACCGAACGTCGTCTTCCCGGTGCCGGCGCTCCCGATGACGGCCATCAGCGAGCGCTCCGGGACTCCGCCGAGGACCATCTCGTCGAGCCCCTCAATGCCGATGTCGATGCGGTCGATGTCGGACTCGAACTCCGCCTCGTCGAACTCCGGGCCGCCTCCGCCGCCGAACCCCTCGCCACCGCCGCCCCCGAACGGGTCGTCCTCGGGGGCGCTCTGCATCGCCGCGCCGAAGTCGTCGCCGAACGGGTCGTCATCGGCCTCGCCGAACGACTCCCCGTCCGAGGCTCCGCCCCCGAACGGGTCCTCGCTCGAACCGGCTCCTCCGCCGAGCGGGTCGTCTCCCGAGATCGGTTCGGTCGCGCCGTCGCTCCCGTCCGTGGCGTCGAGGCCGCCGAAGCCGTCAGCCTCGGCGTCCCCGAACGCGTCCGTTCCGCCGACCGCGTCGCCGCCGAAGAGGTCGTCGTCGCCCCCGAACGCATCGTTTCCGCCCGAAGAGTCGTCGTCCGTTCCGGACGGGTCGTCGGAGCCGTCCGGGGCGCTCTCGGCCGAGTCGCCCGAGTCGGGCGAACCGTTCCCCTCGGGGGCCGCCGCGTCGGAGCCCTCGGGGTCGGTCACGTCGTCGGTCCCGGCGTCGGCGTCCGCCTCGCCGTCGGCCGCCGCTCCGTCGGTCCCGTCCTCCGCGCGGTCGTCGGACTCGTCCGTCTCCCGGAGGGCGCGCTCGAACCAGTCCTCGTCCCCGTCGCTCACCGTCGGGCACCCCCGCGAGCGGCCACGAACGGCGGCCGGGCGGTCGGCGCCGGGGACGCGTGCCCGGCGACCGCGCCGGCCGGCGGGCACGGCGGTCGGTCGCTCATCGTGAGAGCGCAGGCGGGCCGTCAGCATGAAACTTCCCCAGCCAGCCGCGGGCTCGCCGAACGTCCGAGGTCGGATCGCTTTTCATCGGGGGCGGGCGAGACGGGGGCATGGACGTCGGCATCGTCGCCCAGAAGGACAACGGCCGCGCGGCGTATCTCGCGGCGGACCTGCGCGACAGGCTCCGCGAGGCCGACGTCGGGGTCGTCGTCGACGAGGCGACCGCCGGCGCGCTCGACGTGGAGGGCGTCCCGGTGTCGGCGATGGAGGCGGTCGACCTGGTCGTCTCCGTCGGGGGCGACGGCACGTTCCTGTTCGCCGCCCGCGGCGCCGGCGGCGTCCCCGTGCTCGGCGTCAACCTCGGCGAGGTGGGCTTTCTCAACGCCGTCCCGCCGGCCGAGGCCGTCGACGCGGTGCTGGCCGAGGTGGAGGCGTTCCGCGACGGGGGGATGACCGTCCGCGAGGCGCCCCGCCTCGCCGCAGAGTGTGCGGGATGGCGCTGTGAGCCGGCCGCCAACGAGGTAGTGGTACAGGGGACGAGACGCGGGCACGGCGGCGGCGTCGGGATCGAGGTGCGCGTCGACGGCTCGCTGTACTCCGGGGGCCACGCCGACGGCGTCCTCGTGTCGACGCCGACGGGGTCGACCGCCTACAACCTCTCCGAACGTGGGCCGCTCGTTCACCCGAGCGTGGACGGCCTCGTCGTCAACGAGATGTGCGCCTCCGGGGGGATGCCCCCGCTGGTCGTCGCGCTCGACGCCGAGGTGACCGTCACGCTCACCGACGCCGAGGAGGCGGTGGTCATCGCCGACGGCCGCGACAAGCGCACCGTCGAGGTGCCCGCCGAGGTGACGGTGTCGACCGCCGAGCCGCCGGTCCGCCTCGCCGGCCCCTCGGCCGACTTCTTCGAGGCGCTCGGCAAACTGGAGTAGCGAGGCGGCGGTGCCGGAGTGACGGTTCCGTCGAGGGCGCGACGATCGGGCGAGGATCCGCGGACGGTCCGTGGACGACGGATCACCGTCACGCCGACGAGGCGTCGCGTTCCCTCACGTCGATGGCCGCCGACGCGCCGTCGGCGGCGTCGGACCGGGGCTCAGTCGCCGCGGCCCCACGTCTCCGTGCGGCGGGGGCGCTCGGAGACGGCGAGCACGTCGAGGTCCCCGCCGCGGGACGCCAGCGCCTCCAATGACGCCTCGACGGACTCGGTGGTCGAGAGATACGCCACCTCCTCGGAGACGGCCGCCCGCAGCGCGTCGACCTCGTCGCTGACGAGCAGGTCGACCTCGCCGCGGCGCAGCGCCTCCGTCACGTCGGCGACCGTCTCGACCTCGTAGTACTCCTCGAGGCCGACGCGGAGGTGCTCGAACTCCTCGGAGCCGCGCTCGGGGAGCGCGTCGCCGACGGTGTCGAACACGACCGTTCCCTCCTCGGGGAGCGCCTGGCCCGCGGCGTCGAGCGCCTTCCCGTAGGCGACGCCGAAGTCGCCGGCGGTGCCCATCACCTCGCCCGTCGACTTCATCTCCGGCCCCAGCCGGGGGTCGCTGTTCGGCAGGCGGTCGAACGGGAGCACGACTTCCTTCACGGAGAAGTGCTCGGGGACGTGCTCGTCGACGTCGATGTCGGCGAGCGTCTCGCCGGCCATCACGCGGGCCGCGAGCTTCGCGATCGGCACGCCCGTCGCCTTCGAGACGAACGGCACCGTCCGCGAGGAGCGCGGGTTCGCCTCCAGGACGTACACCTCGCCGTCCTGCACGGCGAGCTGGACGTTCAGGAGGCCGACCGTGTCGAGCGCGTCGGCGATCTCCTCGGTCACCTCCCGCACGCGGCCCATCGTCTCGGCGTCGAGCGAGCGGGGCGGGATGACGCACGCGGAGTCGCCGGAGTGGACGCCGGCGGCCTCGACGTGTTCCATCACGCCGCCGATGAGGGTGTCCTCGCCGTCGCTCGAGACGCGGACCGCCTCCTCGATGTACTCCTCCAGTTCGTCGTCGTCGTCGACGACCCGCATCGCGCGCCCGCCGAGGACGTAGCTGGGGCGCACGAGGACCGGGTAGCCGAGCTCGTCCGCGAGGTCGAGCGCCTCCGCCTCGCTGGTCGCCGTCCCGCCGGACGGCTGGGCGATCTGTCCTCGCGGGCTCCGCCCGCTCGGATCGTCCGAGGCGTTCTGCGCCTCGCTACCCCGCTCGTCCATCAGCCGGTTGAAGCGGTCGCGGTCCTCCGCCAGATCCATCGCCTCGACGGCGGTGCCCATGACGTCGCAGTCGACGCCGCGGCGCTCCAGTTCCTCGCGGAGCGGCTCGCCGATGTCGACGGAGGTCTGCCCGCCGAACTGGATCATCACGCCGTCGGCGCCGGTCGCCTCGATCACGTCGGCGACCTCCTCGGCGGTGATCGGCTCGAAGAAGAGGCCGTCGGAGGTGTCGTAGTCGGTCGACACCGTCTCGGGGTTGTTGTTGACGACGTGCGCCTCGATCCCCTGCTCGCGCAGCGCGCGGACCGCGTGGACCGAGCAGTAGTCGAACTCGACGCCCTGCCCGATCCGGATCGGGCCGCCCCCGACCACGACGACGCTCTCGACGTCGCGGTTCACGCGGAGTTCGCCCGCGGCAGCGTCGCCCTCGTAGGGGCCGGAGAACCACTCCGGCTGGCGCGAGGAGTAGTAGTACGGCGTCGACGCCTCGAACTCGCCGGCGCAGGTGTCGACCTGCTTGTACGTCCGGCCGGGGACGTCCGCCTCGACCCGTCCGACGCCCGCGCGGGCGGCCGACACCGGCACCCCGTCGTCGGTCGTCTCGACGCCGGCGGCGGCCGCCTCCGTCGCCTCCGCGGTGCGCCACGCGCCGCGCGTCTCGGGCAGCCACGTGAGGCTGCTGTCCTCGAACACGTTGCCAGCGAGCGCGCTGATCTCCGCGTTGGTGAAGCCGGCGACGGCCGCGGGGGTGAACGCCCCGTCGACGACCTCCTTGCTCGCCCCGACGATGCGGGCGAACCGCTCGACGTACCAATCGTAGATGCCCGTCGCCTCGACGACCTCCTCGACGTCGAAGCCGCGCTCGAACGCCTCGAAGATCGCGTACGGGCGGTCGGGGCTGGGCCGTTCGAGGTACTCCCTGCGCAGTTCGTCGTCCTCGACGGCGCCGAAGTCGACCGCCGGGTCGTACTCCGAGGAGCGCAGCGCCTTCAGCAGGCTCTCCTCGAACGTGCGGCCGATCGCCATCGCCTCGCCGGTCGACTTCATCGCCGTCGAGAGCGTGAAGTCGGTCTCCTCGAACTTGTCGATGGGCCACCGCGGCACCTTCGTCACGACGTAGTCGATGGCGGGCTCGAAGGCGGCGGTCGTCTCGCCGGTGATCTCGTTCGTGATCTCGTGGAGGCGCTTACCGAGCGCGACCTTCGCGGTGACGCGGGCGATGGGGTAGCCGGTCGCCTTCGACGCCAGCGCCGACGACCGGGAGACGCGGGGGTTCACCTCGACGACGCGGTGCTCGCCGCCGGGGGTGCCGTCGTCGCGCCACGCGAACTGGATGTTACAGCCGCCCTGGATCCCCAGGTCGCGGATGACCTCCAGGGCGACGTCGCGCATCTCCTGGTGTCCGTCGTCCGGGATCACCTGCGAGGGGGTGACGACCGTGGACTCCCCGGTGTGGATCCCCATCGGGTCGAGGTTCTCCATGTTGCAGATGATGACACAGGAGTCGTCCGCGTCGCGCATCACCTCGTACTCCAGCTCGACCCAGCCCTCGATGGACTCGGTGATCAGCACCTCCGAGTTGCGGGAGAGGCGCAGCCCCTTGCGGACGCGGGCGATCAGCTCGCCCATCTCGTCGACGACGCCCGACCCGCTCCCGCCCAGCGTGTACGTCGTGCGCGCGATGACGGGCAGTCCGCCCACCGCGTCGACGGCGTCCTCGACGCGCTCGCGGAGGCGCTCCTCGTCCATCCGCGCGACCGACTCCCCCTCGTCGAGGGAGATGGTCGTCGAGGCGGGCATCGGCTGGCCCAGCTCCTCCATGCGCCGGCGGAACAGGTCGCGGTCCTCGGTCGCGTAGATCGTGTCCAAGGGCGTCCCCATGATCTCCACGTCGTGCTCCTCCAGCACGCCCTCCTCGGCCAGCTCCGCGGTGACGTTCAGCCCGGTCTGCCCGCCGAGCCCGGCGATGACGCCGTCGGGGTTCTCCGCGGCGATCACCTCAGAGATGGCCTCGGTGGTGATCGGCTCGATGTACACCTCGTCGGCCATCTCCGGGTCGGTCATGATCGTCGCGGGGTTGGAGTTGACGAGGACCACGCGCGCGCCCTCCTCCTGCAGCGCCCGACACGCCTGCGCGCCGGAGTAGTCGAACTCGGCCGCCTGTCCGATCTGGATCGGGCCGCTGCCGATGAGCAGGATGGTGCGGTTCTCCTCCCCGGTGTCTCGACTCATTACCGCCATCGAGTGCGTTCATCGTAATAAGGTCGACGACTCGTGGCGATTTTCGTAGCACTTTACGAAATTCGTAATGCGAACGG
Organism: Halobacteriales archaeon QS_6_71_20; assembly: GCA_003020945.1. GTDB lineage: Archaea > Halobacteriota > Halobacteria > Halobacteriales > Haloferacaceae > Halobaculum. Next base: position 68,511 of record PXRU01000010.1, on the reverse strand, counting down.
GTGACGTGGGTCCGATACGTACACCGGACGGCCGCGTCGGGGGACGGGATCCGATCGTCCTCGTCTCGGCCTCTCCGGTCACTCCTCCCGTGTCGTGGGAGCGACGTGGACGGTCCCGTCGCTCGCGGGCGGGCGTCGGCGACGCTGTCCGGTTCACTATCGGAGCCGTGTCGGTCGCAGGTCAGACGTACACGTCGTCGGCGTCCAGGTCCCGCTCGGCGCGGTACTGGTCGACGAACTCGCCGACGTCGAACTCCAGCATCTGCTCCTCGAACTCCGTCAGCGCCGCCGAGTCGTCGACGTGGCTCACGGCGTGTTCCATCAGCTCGATCACCAGCTCGACGATCACCTCGTGGAGCCGGCGGGAGTCGAACTCGGTAACCCACAACATCGCGTACCCCATGTCGGGGTTCTCGCTGGCGTCGACAGCCGTCACCCGCTCGGGGAACTCCTCCAGCACGACCCCCAACAGGTGCGGGGTGCCGAACTCGGGCATCTCCTCGCTCGACGTCTCGACGGCCTCCCGGAGCGTCGCCACGAGGAACTCGGGGAGGAAGCGCTCGGGCGGGTTCACGTCGGTGACGACGCCGTGGGTCGCGCCGCACGCGCAGTCGTACTCGCGCATGCCGAGGTCGAACACGGACATAGGGCGCGTCTCCCCGCACGGCAGTTCGATCTCGTCGTCCCCGCCGCCGGGGACGCGCGGCTCGCTCATACCCTCGCGTTCGCCCCGACGGCGGGTAAAGGACGCGTTCGGCGACGGCGAGCCGGCAGGTCGGAGCCGCGATCGGTCGAGCCCGGCACTGCGTTCGACCGGGACGGCGCTACTCCTCGTCGTCCGCCTCGTCCTCGTCGCTCGCCTCGTTCGCTTCGTCCGCCTCCCCGTGTTCGTGGTCCGTTACCCCGTCCCCGTGAGTTCCGTCCTCGTCGTCAACCCCGTCGGGGTCGAGCACGCCCGTCTCTCCGGCGGGCGACTCGCCGTGTTCGTGCTCGCCGTCGCCCTCGTCGGCGCCGTGGCGCTCGATCTCGGCTTCCACCTCGATCTCCAGCCCCGACACCTCCAGTTCCGCCTCGAACTCCCGCCGGTCGCCGACCTCGACCTCGAGTTCGTCGCCGTCGACCTCGACCTCGACCTCGACATCGACCGTGACATCGTCGTCCGACATGGGTCGACCTTCGTCACCGCCGTATTTCAGCGTTCCCGCCGTTCCCGGTCCCCAGCGACGCCATCCGCAAGCGACTTGCGGGGGCGCCGACCAGTGGGCGACATGATCGCCATCGTCGGCGGCGGGATCGCGGGCCTCGCCGCCGCCCGCCGCCTCCGCGCGAACGACCGGGAGGTGACGGTGTACGAGGCCGACGGCGCGGACGCGCTGGGCGGGCTCGCGCGCACCTACCCCACCGCGGGCGACGACGTCGAGCAGTTCTACCACCACCTCTCGAAGTCCGAGGAGACCATCGTCGAGCTGGCCGCGGAGCTGGGGCTGGGCGACCGGCTGGAGTGGCTCGTCGGGCGCAACGCCTACTACGTCGACGGCGTCGTCCACCCGCTGGACACGCCCTGGCAGATCCTCGCGTACCCGCACATGAGCCTCTACGACAAGTTCCGCCTGGGGATGCTCACGATGGAGGTCGACGTACGCGGCGGGGTCCCCTCCTTCGACACGTACGACGACCTCGCGGACTTCGAGGACGTCCCGATCGAGGAGTTCCTAGTGGAACACACCACCCGGGGCGTGTACGAGAGCTTCTTCGAGCCGCTTTTGGACGCCAAGTTCGGCTCCCGGACGGACGACGTGAGCGCGGCGTGGCTGCTCGGCCGGATCAAGTTCCGCGGCGAGCGCGACCTGCTGCGCGGGGAGATACTCGGCTACTTCGACGGCGGGTTCGCCCCCCTGATCGATGCGCTCGTCGACGACGTGGGCCGGGACCACATCGAGACGGGCGCCCGCGTAACGGACCTCGACACCGAGGACGGGACGGTGTCCGCGGTGACCGTCGAGCAGGACGGCGAGACGCGGACGGAGGCCGTCGACGGCGCGGTCGTGGCGACGATGCCGAACGTGCTGGAGGAGCTGACGGGGTACGCCTGCGACATCGACTTCCAGGGCGCCGTCTGCGCGGTCGTGACGATGGACGAGCCGCTGACGGACACCTACTGGCTCAACGTCGCCCACGACGCCCCCTTCGGCGCGCTCATCGAACACACGAACTTCGTCCCGCCGGAGCGCTACGGCGGCGACCACCTCCTGTACGTCGCCAGCTACGTCCAGTCGCCCGACGAATGGCTCCGGGAGGCGAGCGACGCCGAGGTACGGCGGCGGTGGCTCGACCACATCGCGGAGATGTTCCCCGGGTTCGACCGCGACGCCGTCTCGCAGTTCCGGGTCGCGCGCGCCCCCCGGGCCGCGCCCGTGTACGAGCGCGGCTACCTCGACATGGTCGTCCCGTACGACCTCGGGAGCGAGGTCGCCGAGGGCCTCTACTACGCGGGGATGGCGAGCCGGGCGCAGTACCCCGAGCGGAGCCTGAACGGCGGCGTCGTCGCCGGCTACGAGTGCGCCGACCGGGTCCTCGCGGGCCGGGACTGACGGGGCGTCTCGCCCCCGCGCCGCCGGGCCCCGCGCCAGCGGCACCGCTTTACTCGGGCGGTCCATACTCGGCCGCATGTCGAACGAGCCGTCCGAGGCCGGGCGCGTCGAGCGTCCCGGGAGGTCCGGCGAGCTGTGGCGAGTCGACGGGAGCGCGTCGAACGCGTTCCTGGTTCGGGACGGTGACGGGGACGACGCCCCGCTGTACCTCGTGGACGCCGGCGTGCCCGGCGACGCGGGCGCGATCCGCGCGACGGCCTCGAACGCCGGCGTCGACCTCGGGGCGGTCGACGGCGTCCTCCTCACGCACTACGACTACGACCACGTCGGCGCGCTCGCCGACCTCCGGGCGCTCGACTGCCCGGTGTACGCCCACGAGCCGGACGCGTCGTTCCTCGACGGGAGCGACCGCCCCGGGCTGTGGCCCCACAAGGCGCTGCTCCAGCGCGTCACCGGGCTGTTCCTCGACCGGTCCGACCTCCCGGTCGAGCGGGTCGCCGACGGCGACACGGTCGGGAGCTTCACGGCCTACCACACGCCCGGGCACGGCCCCGGCCACCTCGCGTGGATCAGCGCCGACCGCGGGGTCGCGTTCCTCGGCGACCTCGTCCGCGCCGCGGACGGGGCGCTGGAGGCGTCGCCGTGGGCCCTGAGCTACGACACCGCGGCGGTCCGCGACAGCGTCCGCGACCTCGACGAGCGCGCGCCCGAGTTCGAGGCGGTCGGCGTCGGCCACGGCGACCCGCTCGCGGCCGGCGGGAGCGAGGCGCTGGGCACGCTGGCGGCGTCGCTCGCGGACGAGTGAGCCGAGGAGGCGGTGCGGACGGCGGACGCGCGAGCACGGGTCGGGCCACTCCGAAGCCGCGGTCGCAGAGAAGGTCGCGGGCGTGTTCCCGGTGGTCGCCTTGGACCTCGACGATGTCGCCGTCGGCGGTGCCGCCGGCGCCGACGGCGTCGGTCGCCTACGCGAGGTCGTGGACCCGCTCGACGACCTCGTCGGCGAACTCGGAGGTGGCGAGCTTCGTGGCGCCCTCGCGCTGGCGTTCGAGGTCGTACGTGACGCGCCCGGCGGAGATCTGTGCCTCGACGGCGTCGCGCACGAGGTCGGCGGCGTCGTGCCAGCCGAGGTAGTCGAGCATCTCGCGGCCCGAGAGGATCATCGCGGTGGGGTTCACCTTGTCCTCGCCCGCGTACTTGGGGGCGGAGCCGTGGACCGGCTCGGCCAGCGCCGTGCCCGCGCCGTAGTTGACGCCCGGCGCGATGCCGAGACCGCCGATCTGGGCGCCGGCGGCGTCGGACATGTAGTCGCCGTTGAGGTTCATCGTCGCGATCACCTCGTACTCGTCGGTCCGGGTGAGCAACTGCTGGAGCATATTGTCGGCGATGCGGTCGTTGACGACGACCGTGCCCTCGGGGGCCTCGCCGTCGTACTCGTCCCACAGCCGGTCCTCGGTGATGACGTCCTCGCCGTACTCCTCCTCGGCGACCTCGTACCCCCAGTCGCGGAAGGCGGCCTCGGTGAACTTCATGATGTTGCCTTTGTGGACGAGCGTGACCGTGTCGCGGTCGTTGGCGAGCGCGTAGTCGATCGCCTCGCGAATGAGCCGCTTGGAGCCGAACTCGGTGATCGGCTTGACCCCGAGGCCGACGGGGCCGTCGTGGATCGTCGAGTCGAACCCCATCTCCCCCTCGACGAACTCGCGGACCTGCTCGGCCTCGTCGGTGCCGGCCTCCCACTCGATGCCGGCGTACACGTCCTCGGTGTTCTCCCGGAAGGTGACCATGTCCATCTCCTCGGGGTCTTTCACCGGCGACGGGACGCCCTCCAGGTGGTAGGTCGGCCGGACGTTCGCGAACAGGTCGAGCGTCTTCCGCAGCGCGACGTTGAGCGAGCGGAATCCCGAGCCGACGGGCGTCGTCAGCGGGCCCTTGATGCCGACGCGGAACTCGCGGAACGCCTCGACCGTCTCGTCCGGGAGGTGCTCGCCGTAGCGCTCGCGTGCGCTCTCGCCGGCGTAGACGCGCATCCACGCGATGGAGCGGCCCGTCGCCTCGGCGGCGGCGTCGAGCACCCGCTGGGCGGCCGGGCCGACGTCGGTGCCGATCCCGTCGCCGTGGATGATCGGGACGACCGGGTTCGCGGGGACGTCGAGCGCTCCCGTCTCCTCGTCGGCGAGGGTGATGGCCTCGCCCTCCTCGGGACGGTCGGCGATGTCGTAGCTCATGGCACGTCCCCGTTCCGGAGGCCGGCGAAAAAGCCTGCCGTTATCACGCTCGCCCGGAGATCCGCCGGACGAGGCGCCGACGAGCCTCGGGTTATATACTCGACCCGTCCCTGAATCGGTCGTGGACTGTCTGTTCGTCGGCGCGGGCGCGGTGGCACGACGGTACGCGGCCGGCCTCTCCGGGTCGCCACTGTCGCCGGCGGCCGTCTGCGACCTGCACCGCGAGCGCGCCGACGCCCTCGCGGCCGACCTCGACGCCGACCCCGCCGTCTACGCCGACGTCGACGCGATGCTGGCTCGCGAGGACGCCCCGCTTTCGGTCGTCCTCACCGGCCACGCCGCCCACGCGGACGTGACGCGGACGCTCCTCGACGCCGGCCGCCACGTCTTCTCCGAGAAGCCGCCGGCGCTGTCCCCCGGGGAGGCGACCGACCTCCTCGCGCTCGCCCGCGAGCGCGACCTGGCGTACGGCTGCGCCCCGATCGCGCCCGATTGCGACGCGCAGCGACACGCCCGGACGCTGCTCGACGACGGCCGGCTCGGCGAGGTCCGGCTGGCGTACGCGACGGCGCACGTCGGGCGGGTCACCGAGTGGCACGACCGGCCCGACTCGTTTCTCGCGGTCGGCCCGCTGTACGACGGCGCGGTGTACCCGCTGTCCGTGCTCGTCGATTGGTTCGGTCCCGTCGAGCGCGTCCGCTCGGCCGACGCCGTCGACGCGTGGCCGGACCGGGAGACGGCGCGCCCGACGGCCGCGCCCCACGTCGAGGCGACGCTGGCGTTCGCCGACGGCCCGGTCGTCTCGCTGCGCGCGAGCCTCTATGCCGACCACCGCAGCCGGGAGTTCTACTCGGTCGAGCTCCACGGCGACGACGGGACGCTGTACCTGTCGGACGCGGGCGCGATGGCCGCCGACCGCGACGCGGTGCGGGTCCGCGGCGGCGGGCGGGAGTCGGTGACGGCGTCACAGCCGCGGCCGCGACGCGAGCGCTCCCACCTCGACGGCCCCGAGCGGCTCGCGCGCGCCGTCGCCCGCGGCGACCGGCCGCGCGGCTCCGCACGGCGGGCGGCCCACATCGTCGCGGTCTGTGCAGCCATCGAGGCCGAGGCGGCCGGCGGCGACGTCCCCGACCACGGCAACGACGGCGGAACGGGGAGTCGCGACGGCCGGCCGGTCGGCGGAGTCGACAGCTCGTCCGTGGCGTCGCGGGATCGGTCGCCGCCGCCGGTCCGCCCGCCCGCCGGGGGCGTTCCCGCCGGGGCGGCGCTGCGGCTCCCGCCGGTGGGGTTCGGCTGCTCGCGCTACCGCGACGGGGAGTACGTCGACCGGGCCGACTCGATCGCGACCGCGCTGGACGCGGGCTACCGGCTGCTCGACACCGCGGAGCTGTACGGCAACGAGTTCCGTATCGGCGACCTGTTGGCGTCGCCGGGCTCGCCCGACCGCGACGGCGTGTTCCTGCTCGGGAAGGCGTGGAACACCAACCACGGCCGCCTGCGCGAGGCATGCGAGGGGTCGCTGTCGGAGCTAGGCGTCGACGCCTTCGACTGCTACGCGCTCCACTGGCCGGACGCGTGGGCGTATCAGGGACCCCTCCGACGGCTCGCGGAGCGCCCGGTCGCCCGGCAGGAGGCGCTGACGTTCCCGACCGACGACGACGGGGAGCGCGCCGCCGCCGACCGCGACCTCGCGGCGACGTGGCGCGACCTGGCGGGCCTCCGGGATGCGGGGCTCACGCGGACGATCGGCGTCTGTAACGTCGGACTCGACCGACTGCGGGCGCTGGTCGCCGAGACGGGGATCGAACCGGCGCTCGTGCAGGTGGAGCGACATCCGTACGCGCCGCGCTCGGCCCTCGTCGAGTGGTGCCACGAGCGCGGGATCCGGGTGGTCGCCCACTCGCCGCTGTCGGCCCCCGGGCTGCTGGCGGAGCCGGTCGTCCGCGAGGTGGCCGGGGAGGCGGACGCGACGCCGGCCGAGGTCGTCCTCGCGTGGAACGTCGCCGACGGCGTCATCCCGATCCCGTCGAGCGTCGACCCCGAGCACGTCGTCGCGAACCTCGCGGCCGCCAGGGTCGAACTCACCGACGAGCAGCGAGCGCGACTGGACGGGCTCGCCGACCCGGGGTTCCGGCGATGAGCGACGCGGTCCCGACGCGCCCCCGCCGCGCCGGATGGACCCTCGCCGCGGGCGCGTCCGTGGCGACGGGGGCGCTCGCGCTCGCCGCCGTCGTCGACCCGCGGACGGCCGCGCTGTGGACCGTCCCGACCACCGCCGTCGTCGCCTGGGAGGGGCGCTTCCTCCGGCGCAACGCGGGGGCGAACCACCCGCCCGGCGACCCCGACGCGGTCGCGGTCCGTCGACGGCGCGCTCGCGCGCGGCCCGGGCCGGCTGACGGCGCTGGGCGAGCGGCTCGACATGGCGTTCGACACGCTCGGCTTCCTCGTCGCGCCGCTGGTCGGCGTCGCGTGGGGGCGGCTCCCGGCGTGGTACCTCTCGCTGTCGGCCGCGCGCTACCTGTTCAAGCTGGGTCGCTGGCAGCGGCGCGCGCGCGGCCGCCCCGTGTTCGACCTCCCGGACAGCCGGGTGCGCCGGCCGCTGGCCGGGCTCCAGATGGCGTTCATCGCCGTCGCGCTCGCGCCGCCGCTCCCGACGGCCGTCGTCGGCACGCTCGCGGCGGTCGTGCTCGCCCCGTCGCTGTCGGTGTTCGTGCGCGACTACCTCGCCGTCGCCGGCCACCTCGGGGCGCCGACCCCGGAGACGGCCGGCCACGGGGGCGGCGGCCCGACCGCCGACGCCCCGGAGCGGCCGGGCAAGCGCGCCGAGCCGAGCCCCGACAACTGAGCGGCGGGTCGATCGTCCGCCGGCCCGCTTTCCTGAGCGCCCGCTCGCGGGTCGATCCCCGTGGTTTGATGCCGACCGGAGCCCGCGGACTCTCCATGCGAATCATCTGTCACGGCGGCGCCGGCGGCGTCCCCGAGGAGCCCGATCCCAGGCAGGCGGTGCTCGACGAGGCCGCGAGCGCGGGCGCGGCCGCGTCGGACCCGGTCGAGGCGGTCGTCTCGGCGGCCGAGGTGCTGGAGGAGTCGCCGCGGTTCAACGCCGGCCACGGCGGCGCCGTCCAGTCGGACGGCGTCGTCCGCACGGACGCGGGGATCATGACCCACGAGCGCGAGGCCGGCGCCGTCGCGTCGATGCCGGGCGTCGCCAACGCCGCCGCGGTCGCCCGCGTCGTCGCCGAGGAGACCCCCCAAGGACGCCGACCCGCCGGCGCCCGACGCCGGGCCGCGTGCACACCTGGGGTGGTTGGCGGAGCGGTTCGGCGGCCACGACACGGTCGGCGCGGTCGCCCACGACCCGGCGACCGACGCGTTCGCCGCCTGCACCTCCACCGGCGGTCGCCGGTTCGCGCTGGCGGGCCGCGTCGGCGACGTGCCCCAGATCGGCTCGGGCTTCTTCTGTGGACCCGCCGGCGGCGCCAGCGCGACCGGCGCCGGCGAGGACATCGCGCGGGCGACACTGACCCGGCGGGCGGTCCGTCACCTGGAGGCGGGGCTGGACGCCCAGGCCGCCGCCGACCGCGCGATCGAGGAGTTCGGGGAACTGACCGGCTCCTCTGCGGGCGTGATCGTCCTCGACGGGTCGGGCGCGGGGTCGGCGTTCAACTCCGAGGGGATGCAGACGAGCGTCGCGACCGCCCCGGAATAGCCGGCGGCCCCGGGGCGACCGGACCGCCGTCTCACCGCGGTCCCCGGTCGAGTCGCTTCCACAGTTCCACGACCGTTCCGGTCACGTCGGGGTCGTCGCCGAACGCGTGAGTCGCCTCGCGCTCGCGCTCGTAGCCGCGGCGCTCGTAGAACCCGACGGCGTTCAGGGAGGCGTGGAGGCCGAGCGCGTCGAGGCCGCGGGCGCTCGCCTCGCGTTCGAGCGCCGCGAGCAGCGCCGAGCCGACGCCCTCGCCGGCGTGGGCCGGGTGGACGTACACCGCCTCGACGGCGCCCACCGCGGCGTCGTCGCCGCCGACGGTCGCGGGCGGTCCCGCCAGGTAGTCGGCGCGCTCGGGCGTGAGCTCCCCGAAGCCGACGACGGCTCCGTCGCCGCGGCTGTCGCCGTCGGCGTCGCCGTCCCGCTCGGCAACGACGGAGTGGCGACCGGCCCCGCCGAGGTGGCCGTAGTCGGCCGGCGTCCGGTCGCCGGCCCAGGCGTCGACCTGCTCGGCATCGTAGCCGCGGGGACCGAGCCCCAGGATCGACGCCTCGTGGACGCGACGGACGGCCGCGGCGTCGGCGGGGTCCGCCTCGCGGACGCGAGTCACGCACGACGGTACCGGTCGGAGCGACTACTCGATTGCGGTCGTGCAGTCGCGATGCGTCAGGTACCGGCGACCGCGAACAGCAGCGCGTTGTGGACGCCGGGACCGAGCCCGACGGCCGTCACCAGCGCCAGCAGCGCGTGACCGTAGCGCGGCTCCTCGCGCACCGTCGGCGCGAGCGCGACGAGGACCAGGCACGCGACCGCGAGCTTCACGAGCACGAACAGCCAGCCCGCCCCGAGGGCCTCGGCGGTCGGCAGCCCCGCCGCGAACTCGATGATCGCCCGCGAGGCGGGCGTCCGCTCGCCGAAGCCGAGCAGGTCGACGCCGACGGCGGTCGTGGCGCCGTCGACGCCGTGGGCCGCGACCGTCAGCAGCCCCGCGCTCCCGGTGACGGCGACGTCCTCACGGAGCCGCGACAGGAGGCCGCCCGCGGCGACGCCGAGGGCGGCGCCGCCGACGAGTCCGACCGCCGGCAGCGCCGGCGAGAGCGTTCCGTTCGCGAGGCCGTAGCCGAGCACGCCGCCGGCCGCGGGGACGAGCGCGACGGCGCCGGCGGCCGCGAGCAGGGTCGCGTCGTCGCGGCCGGTCGCGAGCGCGCCCAGCCACGTCGCGCCGGCGACGACGGCCGTGGTGAGGTAGGCGGCGGGCGTCCCGAACAGCGGGGAAAGCCCCGGGGGCAGCGCGTTCACCGCGTACAGCACGTGGGCGGCCGCGCCGACGCAGATCCAGGGGACGAGCGCGAACACGTGCCGGCGACCGAACGCGGGGTCGCGCCGCCGGAGCGCGAGCGCGAGCCCCGCCGACGCCGCGGCGAGCGCGAGCAGGTACGGCAGCGGCGGGAGGCCGAAGCCGGCCGGCAGCAGCTGGCCCGGGAGCGGCGCCGCCGACGCGAGCGAGTGCATGGTCGTGGGGCCGGGCCGGCGGCCGAAAGCGTTGCGGAACCCGCTCGACGGTCCGCCGGACGGCGTTGCGACGGGGGCGCAGGGAGACGGCGCCTCCCGGTAGCTTTTCCGGCCGCCACCCGTGGGGGGCGGTATGACCGACGACACCGGCCACGACGGGGCCGAAGCCGGCTCTCACGGCGTCGCCGACCCCGGGTCGCTCTCCCGGGCCGCGTTCGCCGCGACGATCGACCACACGGTTCTGGGGCCGGAGACGACGCTCGCGGACGTGCGGCGCGTGCTCGACGAGGCCGACGAGCACGGGATGAACGCCTGCGTCCCGCCGTGTTACGTCGCCGAGGCGGCCGAGTACGCCCCCGACGTGACGCTCGCGACCGTGGTCGGGTTCCCGCACGGCCAGCACGCCCCGGCCACGAAACACGCCGAGGGCGAGACCGCGTGGCGCGACGGCGCCGACGAGCTCGACATGGTGATCAACGTCGGCCGGCTGAAGGCCGGCGAGGACGACGCGGTCCGCGAGGAGGTCGCGGGACTGGTCGCCGCGGTGCCGCTCCCGGTGAAGGTGATCGTCGAGACGGCGCTGTTGACCGACGAGGAGACGCGGCGAGCGTGTGCGGCCGCCCGCGACGCCGACGCCGCGATGGTGAAAACGTCGACCGGGTTCGCCGACGGCGGCGCCGCCGTCGCCGACGTGGCGCTGATGAGCGAGTACCTCCCCGTGAAGGCCAGCGGCGGCGTCGGCAGCTACGAGGACGCCCGTGCGATGCTGTCGGCGGGGGCCGAGCGGATCGGCGCCTCCTCGGGCGTGGCGATCGTCGAGGGCCACCCGGACGCCTGAGCGGCGGGGCCGGCGGGCGGCAGGGGGCGGCGGCGTCGGAGCCGTAGTTGGGGGCGAGCGGCCCGCATCCTGGAAGCGACCACTCCGTCCCGGAGTCCCGGCTCGGCGGGAAGGCCGTTCCCGTCCCGCCGCCGGCGTTCGCGCCATCGTCGGCCGTTGAGACCGGGAGCGACGCCTCGATGACCCGGGCCGGACCGTACCCCTTAACCTCGCGGACCGGCAAACACGGACGATCGAATGGCGACGTACCACATCGAGACGTACGGCTGCACGTCCAACCGGGGTGAGAGCCGCGAGATCGAGCGACGGCTCCGCGACGGCGGCCACCGTCCCGTGGACGGGCCGGGCGAGGCGGACGTGGCCATCCTCAACAGCTGTACCGTCGTCGAGAAGACGGAGCGCAACATGCTCCGGCGCGCCGAGGAGCTGAGCGAGGAGACGGCCGACCTCATCGTCACCGGCTGCATGGCGCTGGCGCAGGGCGAGCAGTTCGCCGAGGCCGACGTGGACGCGCGGGTGCTCCACTGGGAGGACGTCCCGACCGCCGTGATGAACGGCGAGTGCCCGACGCCGACGCCCGACGCCGAGCCGGTGCTCGACGGCGAGGTGGGGATCCTGCCCATCGCCCGCGGCTGTATGAGCAACTGCTCGTACTGCATCACGAAGTTCGCGACCGGCCGCATCGACTCCCCGCCCGTGGCCGAGAACGTCGAGAAGGCGCGCGCGCTGGTCCACGCCGGCGCCACGGAGATCCGCGTCACCGGCCAGGACACCGGCGTCTACGGCTGGGACGACAAGGAACGGAAGCTTCCGGAGCTGCTCGACCGTATCTGCGACGTCGACGGCGAGTTCCGCGTCCGCGTCGGCATGGCGAACCCCGGCGGCGTCCACGGCATCCGCGAGGAGCTGGCGGACGTGTTCGCGCGCAACGAGGAGCTGTACAACTTCATCCACCTACCGGTGCAGTCGGGCAGCGACGAGGTGCTGGAGGAGATGCGCCGTCAGCACCGCGTCGACGAGTTCCTCGAGATCGTGGAGACGTTCGACGAGCGACTGGACCGGTGGACGCTGTCGACCGACTTCATCGTCGGTTTCCCCACGGAGACCGACCGCGACCACGAGCAGTCGATGGCGCTCCTGCGGGAGGTCCGCCCGGAGAAGGTGAACGTGACGCGGTTCTCGAAGCGGCCCGGCACCGAGGCCGCGGCGCTGAAGGGACTGGGCGGGCAGACGAAGAAGGACCGCTCGAAGGAGATGAGCGCCGCGAAACGGGAGATCGTCGGCGAGGCGTACGAGTCGATGGTCGGCACGCGGCGCCGCGTGCTCGCCGTCGAGCCGGGCACTGGCGACTCCGTGAAGTGTCGCGACGGCGCCTACCGTCAGGTGATCGTACGGGACGCCGACGACCGCGGCGTCGAGCCCGGCGACTTCCTCGACGTGGAGGTCGTCGGCCACAACACGATGTACGCGTTCGGCGAACCAGTTTGACCCCGCAGTCGCCCGAGCGCCGACGGCGTCGGCACCGGATCGATGTGACGTCGGTCCGTACCGCGAGCCGTGACCCGTCGATCGGGGCCGAGCGCGTCCGCCGACCTCGACGCGACCCGGAGCCGCCGCACGCATCGAGACCGGCGGGGGCGGCGGGGCGACGCTCGACCGGGGGGATCCCTCCCTGTCGGTGACGGGCGCGGACGGCGGCCGGCTGAACTTCTGCTGAGCGGGCGGCTACGGCTCCTCGTCGTATTTGTCGTCGCCGCTGTCGTCGTCGCCCCCGTCGTCGCCGTCGTCCGGACGTCCCTCGCCGGCGGCGACCCGGGCGTCGGCCGCCTCCTTCCACTCGCCCAGTTCCTTCGGGTCGACGTGGACGAACACGTCGTCGACGGCGGGGATCGCCCGGATCGAGTCGACGACCGCCGTCTCGACCTCGTGGGCCTCGAACAGCGAGCGCTCACCCTCCACCTCGACGTGGAGGCTCACGTCCACCTCGGGGCCGACGTAGTGTGCGACGACGTCGTGTGCGCCCCGCACCTCCGGGTGCGACAGCGCCCGGTCGAGGATCTCCTCGCGGAGGGCCTCCGGCGGGGCCGCGCCGACCAGGTAGCCGACGTTGTCGCGGACGATCTCATAGCCCGTGTAGAGGATGCCGACGGAGACGGCCGCCGCCGCGAGCGGGTCCAGCGCCGGGTAGCCCGCGGCCGCGCCGACCACGCCCACCAGCGCCGCGGCCGCAGTGAGGGTGTCGTTGCGGTTGTCGAGCGCCGTCGCGACCAGCGCCGGGGAGTCGCGCTCCCGGCCGACGCGGAGGCAGTAGCGGTACAGCAGCAGCTTCACGCCGCCGGCGACGACGAGCACCCCGACCGCCAGCGGACCGCCGGTGAACGTCCGCGGCGGCCCGGGCGACACCAATGCGGTAACGCCGGAGTAGGCGACGGCGACGCCGGCCGCCAGCACCACCGCCGCGACGAACAGCGAGACGAACGGCTCGATGCGCTCGTGACCGTGCGGGTGTTCGCCGTCCGGCGGCCGGGTGGTGAGGTACAGCCCCGCGAGCACGACCGCCGAGTAGCCCACGTCCGCCAGCGAGTTCACCGCCTCGCCGCCGACCGCGAGGCTGCCGGTCGCGTACCAGACGGCCGCCTTCGCGAGCGCGAGCGCGACGTTGGCCGCGAGGATCACCCGGCCGACGCGTCGGACGACCGCCGTTCGGCTCATCGACGCGGCGGCGACGTGGAGGCTCCGTTCGCGAGGCGCACCCGTCGACCGACCTACGAGGCGTTGGTCGAGTCGCGGAGCCGGTGGATCGCCGGCACCAGCAGCCAGAACGTGAGCGCGCCGATGATCGCCGTCCAGAAGAACACGTTGTTGAGGAAGATGCCGATCGCGTCGAAGACGGTCCCGGGCTCTGGCGGCGCCGCGATGAGCTGTCGCGAGCTCTCGAAGGAGGGCGTTCGGTACCATCCCGCGAGCACCATCCACGCCAGCCCCGCGCCGCAGAACAGCGCGAGGCCCTTGATGAACTCGTCTGCCATTGCGTTACAGTTCGGGGTCGTCGTCTTGAGCGTTTCCGTTCTCGGCGCCCATCCCCTCGGCGCGGAACCGCGACCCGAGCACGTACACGCCCGCGCCGAACCCGATCAGCCCGAGCCCGAGCAGGGAGAACAGCGCCGTCGTCAGCGTCTCCGGCGGGGAGACCCCGGCCGCGCCGAGGACGCCCAAGAGTAGCCGCCGCGTCAGCGACACCTGCAGCGTCGCCGCGTCCAGCATGACGAACCCCGATACGACGGCCACGACGGCCGTCAGCGTCGCGTACGCGGTCACGCGCTTGTACACCGCGATCGGGACGACCACGTCGCGGGCGCGTCCCGCCCCCTCCGCCCGCGCGACGCCCGCGTCGCCGGGGGCCCGGGACGGCGACTCAGCCGCCGCGTCCGGGCGCCCCGACGAGGACCCCGCCGCTTCGCCGCCGTCGCCGCGTCCGTCCGCCGGCTCGCCGCCGGACGACGGTCCGTCGGGTTTGCCTCCGGTCCCCGGACCCCGGCCGGCCGACTCGTCGCTCATACCCGCGGAAGGGGACGGACGGTACTATGTCCTGCGAAGGGCGGCGACGGGCGCCGTCGCCGGCGGGAGACCGGGGCGGCGACCCGGGAGGTCGGTGCGGAGACACGTAGCGCGAACGGACGACGTGCGACGAAGCGGGCGACGTTCGGCGACGGAAAACGGGTCGTGGGCGCGCCCGCCGTCGCTTACTTCGGGGGGCGCAGCCGGTAGTAGCGGCGGTTGAGGTCGTACATGTACCCCTCCCGCATCGTCTTCAGCACCGCGTAGGCGACGAAGCCGGCCACCAGCGGCGCGAAGAACGTCAGGTCGAACAGCAGGTCGACGTTCATCGGCATGAGGTTCTTCACCGACAGCATCGACAGCGTGAACGCCAGCACGATACCGAACACGCCGACGGCCGCCCAGAACGGCTGCTCGACGGGCCGACGCGCGCTCCCCTTGTTGAGGAAGGGGACGACCGCGATGGCGCCGACGATGATCCCGTTGGCGAGCACGCCGTACGTCCGGTCGGCCATCAGCTTCTGTCCGCCGAGGATGGCCAGTTCGGGGTTGAGCGGGCCCAGCTTGAGCAGCCCGAACGACCAGTAGAGGTACCAGTCGGGCAGGATGATCGCCGGCGTGGAGTTGGGGTTCGCCGGGTTGCCGATGTGGGGCGGCAGCGTCGCCGACAGGAAGACGATCATGCCGACGAAGAAGCTGGTGAGCGCGAGGTTGCGGACCGTCTCGTGGGGCCATGTCGGGAACGCGAGCACGTCGCGCTCGACGTAGTCGGACTCCCGGCGGAGGTCCTCGTCCTCGCGACGGGCGCGCTCGAAGTACTCGTAGGTGAGCCGGGAGAGCCCCTCGGTGCGCTCCTTGCGCTCGCGCCACGTCGGGGTCTCGTCGTCCGGCGCCACGATGCCGGTGCCGCCGCCGTCCGTCTTGGGTTCGCCGTCGTCGGTGGTGTCGTCGGTCATTGTCTCAGTGTGGCTCCGCGATGCCCTGCACCCACACGATGCCGATGTGGATCGCGATGAGCGTCGTCACCACGAACGGGAGCAGGAACACGTGTAGGATGTACATGCGCTGTAGCGTCGCCTGGCTCAGCGAGAAGCCGCCGAACAGGAGCTGGGCGACCCACTCGCCGATGAGCGGGATCGAGAGGCTCATCTCGACGCCGATCTGGCCGGCCCAGAACGCCAGCTGGTCCCACGGCAGGAGGTAGCCGGTGTAGCCGAACACCATCGTCAGCGAGATGAGCACGATGCCGAGCAGCCAGTTCAGCTCCCGCGGCTCCTTGTACGCGCCCGTGAAGTAGACACGAAGCATGTGCAGGAACACCGCGGCGGTCATCACCTGTGCGGACCACCGGTGGATGGAACGCAGCATGAAGCCGAACTGGAGGTCCTGCATGATGAACGCGATCTGGCCGTAGGCGATCGACGCCTCGCCCGGGCCCGCGCTCCCGACCGCCGGGACGTAGTAGAACCCGAGGAGCGCGCCCGAGATGGCCGCCACGACGTACGCGAGCGTGCTGAAGAAGCCCAGCGTGTACAGCGCGTACCAGTACCAGAACTTGTTGTCCAGGTCGTACTGTTCGGTGTGGGACTTCGGCATCTGGAGGTTCGAGCGGTAGTACAGCGTCTCGAGGAGTTCGAGGTAGTCCACGATCCGCAGCCGCTTGTCCACCCAGATGAGCGCCGTCAGGAACGTCTGTTCGACCGGCGTGAGGTCCTTGCTGTCGAGCCAGTTCTTGTGGTCGTACTCGTCTTTCTTCTCTAAGCTCATCGTATCACTGCTTGTAGTAGGGGTAGACGGCGCGTTTCACCTGCTCCCACGCGTCGCTGCCCAGGGTGGTCCCGTCGACGGCCTCCTCGCGGATGTACAGGTCCTCCCACTTGCGGCGCCGCTTTTTCACGATCATCACGTCCGGGAGGAACTCCTTGCGGTACAGCGCGAGGATGAACGCGAGGTCGATGAATATCACCGCGAGCACGCCGCCCAGGAACATGTTCCCCGTGTCCGACAGGCCCCAGCCGTTGACCAGCCCGTAGGTGAACATGAACACGAACACGACCTCGACGACCGTCAGCAGAACGATCGCGATGGCCGCGGCGGTGCTCTCGCGCGCCGGCTCGTACCGGTGGATGTCGCCGTAGGTGGATCCGGTGCTTGACATGTGTTATCTCCCCGTGCCGGTGTGTGCGGACTCTCCGTACTTCACCAGGTAGAACGTGAAGATCACGCTCATAATGATGCCGAGGATGGTCGCCGCGCCGACCCAGTGGGCCTGGATGGCGACGCCGAGGTCGTGGAGTTCCTTGGGACCGCCGCCGCCGGCGGACACCGTCGGCACCTCCTCGCCGACCGCGACCCCGCCGAGCATGCCGAGCGACTTGTGCGGGTCACAGTAGTAGCCGTAGACGCCGCCGGTCTCGAAGGTGACCTCGAAGGAGAAGCCCTCCCCCTCGATGGACTCGTGGCCGCTCACGCCGGCGTCGGACGGCATCTCCTCGAAGATCACGTTGTGGCCGTCGGAGATCCACTCGAACGTGACGGTCGTTCCGGAGTCTATCCACACCTCCGTCGGCGCGAACGCGAGGCCGCCGCCGCCGCCGACCTCGACGGTCACCTCGGACTCGCCGCGGGCGTCGAGATACTCGCCGCCTTTGGCGCCGTCGGTGTAGCCGCCGAAGTCGGGCTTCTGCCCGCCGCCGCCCTCCTCCTCGGCGGTCGCGGTGCCGGCCGTCGCCGTCGCGCCGGCACCGACAGCGGCCGTCGCACCGCCGGCCCGTCTCATGAAGTCCCGCCTCTTCATCGGTAGTCCAGTCTCGGAGTCCTGCGAGCATAAACCCACCGACCTCCACGCCGACCCCTACCGCACACAACGGGCCGCTACCCGTCGGTTTCGTCGCCGGGACCCCCCACCCGTTCGGGGCCGGTTCGTCCCGCCGACTGCTCGGCCGGGGGAACGGACCGGTCGGGGCCGCTCGGCTCCTCGCCGCGAGCGGCCGCCAGCGCCTCCTCGGCGACCTCCTCGAACGGGACGAACTCGGCGGCGTCGCCGCCGTCGGCGATGCCGGCCGCCCGGAGGCGGTCGCGGTACTCCTCGGCGCGGAACCGGTCCGACAGCCGGGCGTTCGCCACGATCGCGAACAGGAACACCCCCACGAGCACGAAGAACCCGCCCGCGACGGGGGCGACGATCGTTTCCACGCCGAGGAACAGCCACGCGACCAACAGGCCGAGCCCGCCGAGCAGCTGCATCGCGGCGACCGCCTGCAGCATCAGGTTGCCGAACTCGCCGGTGCCACCCTCCACGTCCTCGGGGGTCGGGAGTTCGTACTCCTCGGGCGGCTCGCGCACCTCGTAGGAGTCCATCGAGCAGAGGGCGACCGTCGGCTTCACGTCGCGGAGAACGGTCCCCTCCCCCTCGACGCTCCCGTCGCCGTACACGACCGCCCACCCCTCGTCGGAGTAGGCGACCACCGACGGCGGGTCGTCCCGGCGGTCCAACACCGCGAACACCTCCCGGGAGGCGATCCGGTTGCGGAGGTCCATCTCGACGCGGTCGAGGAGCGGCTCCCCGGTGATCCACGTCTCCGGGTCGAACGCGGCCTCCCACTCGGCGGGCGTCATCTCGGCCATGTCGGCGGGGCCGAAGTCGTCGAAGTCGTACTTCTGTTCGACCTCGGCACGGAGCGTCTCGATCGACACGTCCTCGTCGCCGTCGGCCGACGCGTCCCCGTCGCTGTCGCCCGTCTCGGCGTCGTCGCCCGTCTCGGCTGGCGGATCGGCGTCGGCGGCGGCGTCGACGGCGTCGGCGTCGTTGACGGCGTCGGCCGCGTCCGCCGGCCCCTCCGTCGGCGTCTCGGCGCGCTCGACGGACCGGTCGTCCGAGGCGTCGGTCATCCCCTCGAACTCGGACCTGTAGGCGCATAAGCGCCGCGACGTGCGGTCGACCCGCCGTCGAGGCGAGAGACGGACGCCGCCCGCGGTCCCCTCCGCCCGTCGGCGTCCTCCCCCGACGGCGCTCCGGAGGGCTTAGGCCGCCGCCACCCCGAGTGGGTGTCGGATGCTCTCGGAGGGGACGACGGCGACGGTCGCGGGCGCGATGGTGACGGCGAGCCTGCCGTTCTACCTCTACGGCGCGTGGATCATGGTCGGGCGCGAGCGGGACCACGTCACCTGGGACCGGCTGGTGCGTCACCTGTGGGTCATCCTCCCGGGGCTGGTGCTCAACACCGTGCCGGTCGTCCTGTGGATGGGCCCGCGGCTCCTCGACCAGTTCGGCGGCCTCGCCGCCCTCCACGCGTTCCTCGGCCTCCAGGCGTACGCCCTCCTCGCGTTCGGGCTGACGGGGATCGTCCGGATCTTCCAGGTGAAGCGGAACGCCGACCTCTACGAGGTCGAGGACCCCGACACGAGCCTGAACGACCTCCACGAGAACATGAGCGCGTGGCGCGGTCGCCTCCGGATCGGCGTGTTCGGCTACGTGATCTTCTGGCTGCTGGCCTACGTCGTCGGCGTCTATCGGTACTACAGCCTTTACATGGCGTGAGCGCGGCGACCCGGGGAGCGTGCGGACCCCGGCCGGAGGTCGAGGCGACCGCTCAGGACATGTACGGCTCCTCGTCGCGGTGGGCGTCGGGGTTCTCCTGCTCGGCGGCCTCCGCCTCGCGCTCCTCGTCGGCGTCCCCGGGCTCTTGGTCCGGCATCGCCTCCTCCGGTACCTCCTCGTCGGGGTCGTCCTTCGAGGACGTCGCGTCCTCGGCGGTGTCCAGGTCGGTGTCCTCCTCGACGTCGATCCCGTGTTCGTCGTCCCCCATGGACGCGCTTGGCCGGTCGCCTACCTAAGGGCGAGGCGCGTTCCGACGACGCCGGAACCCGGGCGACCGCGGGGCGGTCGTTCCGGAGTCACCACGCCTCGCCGCTCGCGAGGTCGACCGCCGAGTCGCCCCGCTCGGAGGCGCAGACGTCCGCGAGCACGCAGTCGTCGCAGTCGGGACTGCGGGCGGTACACGTCGCCCGGCCGTGACTGATGAACAGGTGGGTGAACATCCGCCAGTCGGCCTCGGGGACGACCCCCATGAGGTCGCGCTCGATGGACTCCGGTCGCCCGGCCTCGGTGATCCCGAGCCGACGCGCGATGCGCCGGACGTGTGTGTCGACGACGATCCCCTCGGTCACGTCGTGGGCGTGCTGGAGGACGACGTTCGCGGTCTTGCGGCCGACACCCGGGAGGTCGGTCAGCGCCGACATCGTGTCGGGCACCTCGCCGTCGTGCTCCTCGACGAGGATCTCGCCGATCCCCTGCAGGTAGCCCGCCTTGTTGTTGTGGAAGGTGATCCCGTAGATCGCGTCCGCGAGCTCCTCCTCGGTCGCGCTCGCGTACTCCTCCGGCGACCGGTACGTCTCGAACAGGTCCTCGCAGACGTCGTTCACCCGCTCGTCGGTACACTGTGCCGAGAGGACGACCGCGACGAGCAGCTCCAGCTTCGTCGAGAACCGCAGCGAGATGTCCGTGTCGGGGTACTCCCCGTACAGCCTGTCGAGCACCTCGGCGACGTGTGCCTCCCGCGAATCCGGCGGCGTTCCCATGGCCGACCCAGCGGCGCCGCCGGCTTGAACGGTTCGGACGCCGTCGACGCCGCGGCCCGGCGACACGCGTACGGCACCGACCCGCGGCGGGGGCGACCGAGCGAGGGAGAACGGTTTTATCGTCGCCCCCGAACGTGTGGGTATGGACGACAGCCGGGACCACGAGTCGTTCCGCGCGGCCGTCGCCACCGCCGCCGGCTACGGCGCGATCCTCGCCGTCATGACGCTGCTGTTGTTCGGCGTCCCGTTCCTCCTGTTCAGCCTGTGAGCGGGCGGGCGCCACGACGCCGAGGAGTTTTGCTCCCGGAGAACAGTCTGCCGACATGGACCGCCAACAGGTGCTCGCGCTCGTCCTCGTCGGACTCATGGTGTTCTCGTCGCTGGCGTACGCCGTGTCGTTCATCTGAGGACCGCCCGATCGCACGGCGCCGCTTACCCTCGCCGGCGCGAGCGTTCGCCCGCGCCCACCGGCCGTAAGCGCCCGCCTCGCCGTCGGTCGACCGCCGGGTGCGGCGGCGACCCCGCTCCCTACGACTCCGGCGTGCGCCAGGAGACCGTGACCTCGTGGACCCGCTCGCCGTCGTCGACGCGGGAGCACTCGACCACCTCGATCGGCTCCTCCGGCGGCGAGCGCGGTCGGTACGCCCGGAGGGTGCCCTCGATCTCTCGCACGAGTCGGTCGCCGTCTCGCCCGTCGGCGCCGGCCGACGTCGCCTCCCGGGCGAGGACGGTGGCGCCCCCGCCGCCGGGGGAACCGCCGTTCGCCGTGCCCGACGCCGCCCCGCCGGCCCCGGTGGCCCCGTCGGACTCGGAACTCGGCCGGTCGGGTGCCGGCTCCAGTTCCTCGTAGCGCCCGGTGATCCGTTCCCGGAGGTCGCGGAGGTAGCTCGACAGCTCCGCCCGCTCCAGCGACCGCGCAAGCTCCGTCTCGGTGTCGCGGCACGCGACGGCCGCGCCGACGCCGCCGGGCCGGCCGGTCGACCGGCCGGCGAGGACGGCGTTCAGAACGGCGCCCAGCAGCAGCACGACCCCCGAGAAGTACAGCCAGGTGATGACGACGATCACGCCGCCGAAGAAGCCGCCGGTGCCGTCGCCCGTGAACGTGAGGTACACCCGGAACAGCCCCTGAAGCGCGGCCCAGCCGACCGCGCCGACGACGGCCCCCGGGAGCGCCTCTCGCCATCGGAGGCCGGCGTCCGGGAACCGTCGGTACATCGGGAGGAACGCCGCCAACAGTCCCGCGACTAACACGAGCGGGGTGGCCAACCAGATATACGGGATCGTGCCCGAGAGCGCGGAGACGACGACGGTAACGCCCGCCGTCGCGACGATCGCGACGACCAGCACGGCGAGCACGACGAGTCCGTCCACGATCTGGTCGCCGATGGAGTTCTCGGCCTCCGTCTCGTAGATCTCGGAGAACGCCGTGTCCAGCCCGCGGAAGATCTTGAGCGTCCCCCAGAGGAGGACGACCACGCCGACGACGGACGCGGTGGAGACGGCGGTGTCGGCGCCCGCGATGTCGGTGACGACCCCGGCGATCGGTCCCGGCAGCGAGCCGGTCGCCGTGTCGATCAGCCGTCGCTCCAGCCCGCCGCCGATCTCGGAGACGACGAACAACAGCAGGATCACCAGCGGGGCCAGGGAGACGAGGGCGTTGTAGGCGATACCCGCCGCCATGAACGTCACGTTCTTCTCGGAGAAGTCCGCGGCGACCCGCCTGAGGACCTGTGACGCGGCGGAGAGCGTACTCATGGCACGCAGTTCACGAGATCGACACTAAGTGGTTGTTACAGACTGGCGACATGACGGTCCGACGGGCGTCGCTCCGTCGTGCACGGTCGTGTCCGCCCGCGGCCCGATCTGAGCACTTTTCGACGGGAGGACCCGACCGCGGCGACGCCGGCTCGACCGCTCGGGGGGGCCCGAGTCGCCGCCGTGACTCCGCGCGTCGGTTGCAGGAGTGTGAAGCGGGATTCGAACCGCGAAGACTCACGTTCGCGCGTCTCCCGGACTCGGATCCGCGTCGTGACTAACAGCGCTCACGATGTCGTTCGCGGAACTGCTCGCGGAAAAATAGTCCCGGGTGGACTGATACCGGAGAAATTCTAATCCGAATTGATATAAACTCCGCTCCTTGAACCTATGAACGGCCGGAGGCTACACAGTAACTACCATATTTAATTAGTGCCAATGCAATTCACAGACAGGGTCGAAAAGTGACAATAACGAACGACGACAGGGAACGATACCAGACAGCTGTCACCGACTTCCATACCCAACCTGAACCTGACAGCTGCTTCCCAACCGCCCTGAAAAACATCCTCGACGAACTCGCCGACCGCAAAGATGACCCAGACCTTCGCTACAGTATCAGCGACCTCGGCAACGCCCTCGACTACGTCGAAAACCGCGCATCAGCATCTGACCGCCTCGCCGCACGCCTCGACCCACTCCTTGAGGACGCTGGCTGGGAAGTCAATCACATGACCGGCGTCGGCTACGACCAACTCCAAACTATCATTGAATCTGACGACCGCTCTCTCCCGCTGTGCGAATTCCATCAACAATACTTCGAAGACATTGCTCAGCACACCGACAACTACACACCTGAACCCGGATTGGACGGATTCGGAAGATGGAAACACGTCATCATCCCGTTCAAAATCAACGACAATACTGTGCTCTACTTCGATCCCTATATCCAGTTCTTCCACGAGCTCGACACCATCGACGAAGACGGCGCAATGAATGTCCCCATCAAGTCCTTCAACGAGTGGTGGGCACGACCTGAAAAACGTTGGGCGCTGTGGCTCGAACCATCCAAACAACAAACGCTGTCAGCAGCATTCGGAGACGAATAGCATGGTTACGACTGAAGCATCACCAGACAACGCAATTCGCGTTCAGAATCCAGAAGCACTACGAGGCGGTCACGCCGAAACGCGTCTCAAGCGCCACCTCGGCAGAGGCGTTTACGTTCACGACGTGCACAAACTCCCGAACGGGAATCTAGAAGTGTCTCTCGGGAACGCCTTCCCACGAGACCTCAGCGACTGTCGTGACCATGACAACGTTCTGAAGTTCATCACACTGCGAGACGTATACACGATTGAGGCCGAAGACACCGGTCAGGGTGTCTACCTCATTGATGTCCCTGACCGCAGCGAGGTTATCGATGGCATTGATCAGCGTGAGGAAGAAATCAGGGAGAAACTGGATTTCTCGATGGCCCAAGCCATCTACAAACACGTCTATGACCTCCCAGCTGTCCGAACGCAGCTCAATCCGATTCTCCAGATTCTACGTGCCGCTCGGAACCGACGCGGTCTCACAGTGTCTCGGACCGATGATAACCAGCGTTCGAAGAACACGCGTGAGTACGTTGAATTGTTGAAGAACTTCGGGTACATCAAAGTCGAAGACGATGAAATTCTACCTGGTGAGCGCCTGCAATCCGCTGATTTGAACGAATACAGTTGGGATGAGTTCGGTCGGAAGTTCCTCGGTGACGTCGTGCAACGAGGGTACGTCACGATTCGCGACAAGCTAAACCTCAGTATGCTTGGGCACTACCAGAAGTACTCTGGGGCGTACTACTTCGACGCCGTTCAGCGCGGGAAGCAAGACCTGTGGCTGGACATCGACACGATTGCAGACAACTTCGAGGAGCTGCATGGGGAGCGCAAGGATCGCTTCTACCTCCAAGACAAGCTGGGCGAGCTCGCATCTGTGGACGTGATTCAGAAGGATGGGGACTTCGTGCGGTCTGAAAAGCACATTTACGAGCAGGTTGCTCGTGGCACGCCTACGGCGTAAAAAACAGTCAGCTCAGTTTCACTTCGTCCATCATCTGAACGGCAAGATAGTCGGCTCACGTCCGAGATCATTCTCCTCACTGCGCCGACGCTCATCAGCTAGAACTACTGGCAAAGCCACAATAAAAACGGACCCGTACCAAAATGTGAATAGTCCCGGGCGGATTCGAACCGCCGTCGAGGGCTCCAAAGGCCCTCATGATTGGCCGCTACACCACGGGACTGCGTGTTGACTGCTACTGTGTGGATACACAATAGGATTGTCCTTGCCGCCGTCGCGTCGACCGCTCGAAGCGGGGGACCTCGCTTACGACCGCCGGATGTCGAACCCTCCACACTCCGGACACGCCTGTCTGTTCGCGTCGAAGCCGTGGCCGCAGGCGACACACTCGAAGTCGTGGTCGTCGTTGGCCACCCCAACGAGCGACCTGATCCGACCCGTGACGTCGACACCCATGTATCGCTCCGGTACCGATTCCCGCCACTTAATCTCGCCGGAACCGCCGAGCGGTCGGCGCTCGCGGGATCCGAATCCGTAGCGAGCGCGGCCGTAACGGGCCGTTCCGTCGGATCTGTGTCAGTCCGCGGGACTCTCGGGCTCGACCTCGGCGAGGTACTCGCAGGCGTCCGTCTCCGCGTCGAAACAGTCGGGACACTCCGGCGAGCGGTCGATGATCGTGTCGAGTCGCTCCGCGACCGTGTCGTCGATGACGGCCTCCAGCGAGCGCGCCTCCGCCCGGAACTCCTCGACCTCGAGGACGTTCGCGAGGAAGCGCTCGATGATGCAGTAGTCGGACAGCGCCTCCCGCGCCCGGACGATGCCGTCGTCGGTGAGGGAGACGCCCTTGTACTTCTCGTGTTCTGCGAGGCCCCGACCCTCGAGCTTGCCGATCATCTCGTTGGCGGAGGCGGGGCTCACGTCGAGCGCGTCGGCGACCGAGCCGGTAGCGGCGGGGCCGTCCTCCGTCTCCTGTACCAGGTAGATGGCCTTCAGATACTGGTCTGCCGTGTTCATCGTTATCGTCGCTCCATGATCGCGGTGACCTCCTCGACGCCCTCGGCCTCCTCCTCGCGGATGCCCCGGAGCGTGTCGAGCACCCGGTCGCGGTCGACGGAGAACGTCGAGTCGCTCCCCTCGATGGCGGCCACGAGGTCGTCGTAGAACTTGTACGCCGTCTCCTCGTTGCACAGTTGGTCGTACAACACGCCGTCGAAGTCCTCCGGCTTCGTCTTCCCGTACTGCGCCTCGACCAGCGTCTCGATCTCGTCGTACGAGACGGACTCGGCGTCGAGGTCGTCGATCAGCTCCTCCAGCCGTTCCCGGTGGTCGGCGGACTCCGAGGCCGCCTCCCGCAGCAGCGTCGCCGTATCCCGGTCGAACGCCTCGCTCATCTCCCGGTGGTGGCGGGTCGAGCGCGCCTCGACGACCTCCTCCAGCACCACGCCGATCTGCAGCAGTCGCGCGAGCTGGTGGTCCGACGCGACCCGCCGGCCCAGGCTCACGGGCGATCACCCTCGTCGGGTGCGGCGACGGGACGGTTCCCGACCGATTCCACGTTCATCGCTACAGGGTCCGGGGACAGCGACCGTAAGCCTTCCCCTCGTTCGGCGGAGCGGGCCGTCCCGGTCGCCCCGCGACGGGCGACGTCGACGCCGAACGCTCAAGCCGGGGGCGGTGCAACGGCCGGTAATGCGCGACACGGGCGAGGCGGCCGTCCGACCCGGGGGAAAGCGACGGGACCGCGTCGCGCTCGCGCTGGTCGTCTACGCGGTCCTGCTGGCGCAGACGCTCGTCTACCCCGGCGTCGACCTCCTCGCGGGGGCATTGGGCGGGCGGGGCGTCGCCGCGCCGACGCTGTTTCTCGCCGCCGAGTTCGCCGCGTTCGTCGCCTTCGCCGGGCCCTGGGGGGCACTCTCGGACCGCCTCGGCGAGCGGCGACGGCTCGTCTCCGTCGCCGCCGTCGGCGGCGCCGCGGGCTACCTCGCGCTCGCGTCGCTGCCCGCCCTCGCCCCGTCGACTGCCGCGGGGGTGACGCTCCCGCTCCCGTTCGTCGAGCCGCTGTCGCTGTCGCGGACGTTCCTCCTCGCGCTCGTCGTCCGCGTGCTTCAGGGGGCGATGACCGTCGGCGCGCTGTCGCTTGCCGTCTCGGCGCTGGCGGACCGCCCGGGCGGCAACGGCCGCAACATGGGCGTCGCCGGCATCGCGATCGGCCTCGGCACGGCCACCGGCGCGCCGGTCGGCGGGCGGCTGTTCGAGGTCGGGCCGACCGTCCCGCTGGTCGCCGCGGGGGGGCTGCTCCTCGTGGCCGGCGCGGGCGCGCTCGCGACGCCCGACCGGGCGCCCGTCGCCGGCCGGTCCGTCGGCCAGAGCCGGCGCGGCGGACTCTCGGCCATGCTGGCGGGGCTGCGGGAGAACCGGTCGCTCTCGGTGCCGTTCGCGTTCGCGTTCGTCGACCGTCTCACGGCCGGCTTCTTCGCGCTGGTCGGGACGCTGTACTTCCGGGAGGCGTTCGGCCTCGGGCCGGGCGCCACGGGGCTGCTCCTGGCGGCGTTTTTCGCCCCGTTCGCGCTGCTGCAGTACCCGTTCGGCCTCCTCGCCGACCGCGTGGGACGGGTGACACCCATCGCCGCGGGGTCGGCCGTCTACGGGCTGGTCGTGGTCGCGGTCGGGTTCGCGCCGTCGGTGCCGCTGGTGGCCGCCGCCATGGTCGGGGTCGGCGTGCTCGGCGCGCTGATGGCGCCGGCGACGCTCGCGCTCGTCGTCGACCTCGGCGGCGAGTCGGACCGCGGCGCCGCCGTCGCCGGCTTCAACGCGGCCGGCAGCCTGGGCTTCCTGGCGGGCTCGCTCGTCGGCGGCGCCGTCGCCGCCCGTCACGGCTTCGCCGCCGCGTTCGTCGTCGCCGGCGCCAGCGAGTTCCTCCTCGCGGTCGCGGCGCTGCCCGCGCTGGTGCGGCTGGGTCGCCGGAGCGGCCGGACGGCGGTGTTCGGCGGCGACTGACCGCCCCGACACCTCGCGGTTCGCGCCCGTCGGAACCGCGGCAAGCCTCATGCGCGTCCGTCCCGTCGGTGTGTCCCACCCCGCGCCATGTCCGACACCGACCGCGACTACGACCTCGTCCTGTGGGGCGCGACCGGCTTCACCGGCCGGCTCGTCGCCGAACACCTCGCGGACCGCTACGGCGACGGCGCCCTCGACTGGGCGCTTGCCGGCCGCGACGCGAACCGACTCGCCGCCGTGCGCGACTCGGTGACCGATAGGATCGACCACGGCGACGCCGATGACGCCGACGGCGACGCCATGGACGGCACCACCGGCGACGGCGACGACAACGCGACCGTCCCCGACCTCCTCACGGGCGACGCACACGACCGCGCGAGCCTCGACGCCCTCGCCGAGCGGACGGCCGTCGTCTGTTCGACGGTCGGTCCCTACGCCCGCCACGGGTCGCCGCTGGTCGCCGCCTGCGTCGACGCCGGGACCGACTACTGCGACCTCTCGGGGGAGCTTCAGTGGATACGGCGGATGGTCGACGAGCACCACGACCGGGCGCGCGAGCGCGGCGTCCGGGTCGTCCACGCCTGCGGGTTCGACTCCGTGCCGGGCGACCTCGGCACCCTCCTGCTCCAGTCGCACGCCGCGGAGACGTTCGGAGCGCCCTGTTCGGCGGTCCGAGCGCTCGTGTCGGTCCGCGGGGGCGGCTTCAGCGGCGGCACCCTCGCCAGCATGGTCGAGACGGCCGCGGCGGCCGACCGCGACCGCGCGGTCCGGCGAGTCCTCGCGAACCCGTACGCGCTCGCCCCCGAGGGGGAGCGCGGCGGCCCCGACACGGGGCCACAGCGCGGCGTCCGTCGCGACCCCGAGACCCGCGAGTGGACCGCGCCGTTCGTGATGGCGGCGATCAACGAGCCGGTCGTCCGGCGGTCGAACGCCCTGCTCGGCTACCCCTGGGGACGGGAGTTCGGCTACCGCGAATCGCTCGCCGTCGGACGCGGCGTGGGCGGCGCCGCCGTCGCGGGCGCGCTGGCGGCCGGACAGGGGCTGGCCGCCGGCGCGCTGGACGTCCCCCCGATCCGGCGGGCGCTCGACCGGTTCGTCCTGCCCGACTCCGGCGAGGGTCCCGACCGCGACGCCGTCGAGGGCGGCTCCTTCGAGATGCGGCTGTTCGGGAGGGGCGCCTCGGCGGACCACCCGGCGGGCTACGCCGTCGAGGCGACCGTCGCCGGCGACCGCGACCCCGGCTACGGCTCCACTTCCCGGATGGTCGCGGAGGCGGCGGTGTGTCTCGCCCGCGGCGAGACCGACACCCCGATCGAGGGGGGCGTGTCGACCCCGGCGTCGGGGATCGGACTGCCGCTCGTCGACCGACTCGAAGGTGCCGGCGTCTCCTTCGAGGTGAGCGCGCGGGAGGGGGCGGAGCGCTGACCTCGCCCCGAGCCCTCACGGTGAGTCGCGCCGCCCCCGTCGGCGACGGTGCGGCCGCTCGTGGTCGCGGTCGGTTAGAACACGGAAGGACGGACGCCGGTGTTCGAAGTCGAAGCCGCGCCTCAGTCGAGGCGCGCGAGGATCAGGTCCTCGATGTCGTCGCGGAGCTCCTCGACCTCGACCTCCTCGAGGACGGGGACGAAAAAGCCCTCCACGAGCATGTTCCGGGCGGTTCCGGGCGGGATCGAGCGGGAGGTCATGTAGAACAGGTCCTCCGCGTCCACCTGCCCCACCGTCGCGGAGTGGGAGGCCTCGGTGTCGTGGTTGTGGATGATGAGCTTCGGCGAGGCGTCGGCCTCGGACTCGTCGCTCAACATCAGCGTGTTCTCGCGCTGGTAGCTGGAGGTGTCCCAGGCGTCGCGGCCGACGTCCTGGACGCCCTCGTACACCGAGCGCGCCTCGTTGTCGAGCACGCCCCGGGTCACGAGGTCGGCGGTCGTGTGCTCGCCGTTGTGCCAGACGCGGGCGTTGATGTCGAAGTGCTGGTCGTCGTGGCCGAAGAAGGCGCCGACGATCTTCGTCTCCGAGGAGTCGCCGTTCAGCTCCGTCTCGATGTCCGAGCGGGTGAGCCGGGAGCCGATGTTCCCCTCGATCCAGTCGACCGTGGCGTACCGGTCGGCGTCGCCACGCTTCAGCGTGAAGTCGTACACGTCCTCGTCCAGGTTCTGCAGCGAGCCGTACTGGACGTAGGCGTTCTCGCCGGCGGCGATCTCGACGAGGTTGCTGAAGTAGCGGTCGCCGTCGACTGTGGCGGCTTCGCCGCCGTTGCTGATCCGTTCGAGGATCGTCGCGGACGTGTTCGCCTCGGCGATCACGAGCGTGTGGCTGAACAGCGAGCGGCTGTTCATCTCGGCGCGCACCGTCACGCCCTCGGCGTCGACGCCCTCGGGGACGTAGATGACCGTACCCGTGGTGAAAAGCGCCGTCGACAGCGCCGTCAGGTAGTTCGTCCGCGGGTCGGTGACGGAGCCGAACCGCTCCTCGACGAGGTCGCCGTGTTCGGAAAGCGCCGTCTCGAAGTCGAGCACCTCCGCGCCCTCGGCGGCGACACGCTCGGTCTCGTCGCTCTGGTTCAGCGGGTCGACCAGCGTCTCGTAGTCGAGCTCCTCCAGGTTCGTCCAGCGGCGGCCGGGCGTCTCGATGACGCTCGGCATCTCCAGGTCCTCGAGCGCCGCCAGCGCGTCCAGACGCGTCCGACGGAGCCAGTCCGGTTCGTCGCGCTCCTCGGCGATCGTCTCCACGATCTCCTCGGAGAGGTTCGCGGGTAGCTGTGTGCTCATTGTGTGTGGTGTGTAAGAAACGGAGCGCCGGGGGTTACCCGAGCGAGCCCTCCATCTCCAGTTCGACGAGCCGGTTGAGCTCGACCGCGTACTCGATGGGCAGTTCCTCCGTGATCGGCTCGATGAAGCCCGAGACGATCATCTGCTTGGCGTCGTCGTCGTCGAGGCCGCGCGACTGCAGGTAGAACACGTCCTCGTCGCCGATCTTCCCGACGGTCGCCTCGTGGGCGACGTCGACCTTCGACTCGTTGATCTCCATGTACGGCATGGTGTCGGAGGTCGACTCGTTGTCGAACATCAGCGCGTCACACTCGACGGCCGTCGAGGAGTTCTCGGCGCCGTCGGCGATGTGGACCAGGCCGCGGTAGTTCGTACGGCCGCCGTCCTTGCTGATCGACTTCGACTCGATGGTCGACTTCGTGTCGGGGGCGTTGTGGTACACCTTCGCGCCGGTGTCGATGTCCTGCCCCTCGCCCGCGAACGCGATGGTGATGTGGTTGTCCGAGGCGCCGCGGCCCTTGAGGATCGAGGAGGGGTACAGCATCGTCGCCTTCGACCCCATCGACCCGGAGATCCACTCCATCCGGCCGTTCTTCTCGACGAGCGCGCGCTTGGTGTTCAGGTTGTACGTGTTCTTCGACCAGTTCTGCACGGTCGAGTACTGCACGTGGGCGTCCTCGCCGACGAACACCTCGACGCCGCCGGAGTGGAGGTTGAACGCGGAGTACTTCGGGGCGCTGCACCCCTCGATGTAGTGCACCTCCGACCCCTCCTCGGCGACGATGAGCGTGTGCTCGAACTGGCCCATCCCCTCGGAGTTCATCCGGAAGTACGCCTGGACCGGCATCTCGACGGTGACGTCCTCGGGGACGTACACGAATGAGCCGCCGGACCACACCGCGCCGTGGAGCGCGGCGAACTTGTTGTCGCTCGGGGGGACACAGGTCGTCATGAAGTGTTCGCGGACGATCTCCTCGTGCTCGCGGACGGCCTCGTCCATGTTGCAGAAGATCACGCCCTTCTCCTCCCAGCGCTCCTGCATGTTCTGGTAGACGACCTCCGACTCGTACTGGGCGCCGACGCCCGAGAGCGCGTTCTTCTCGGCCTCGGGGATGCCCAGCTTGTCGAAGGTGTCTTTGATCTCGTCGGGCAGCTCCGTCCAGTCGTCGACGCCCGCTCGGACGTCCACGTCGGGGCGGATGTACGGGACGATCTCCGCGACGTCGACCTCCGACAGGTCCGGCTGCCCCGGCCAGTCGGTCGGCATCGGCAGCTCCTGGAACTGCTTGAGCGCGCGCAGGCGGCGCTCGTACATCCACTCGGGCTCGTCTTTGTCCTCGGAGATCGCGCGGATCGTCTCCTCGTTCAGTCCTTTCTCCGTCTGGAACGCCGACTTCTCCTCCTTCTTGAAGTCGAAGCGGTCCTCGGTGTCCGTCTCCTTGAGGTGGTTCTGATCGGAACTCATTGGTAGTTCGTGTTTACGGTTGTGTACATATTAGGCTACTCAGTAACTACTTGGGGTTACGCCGCCCCGTACGCTTCCTCGCGCACCCAGTCGTACCCCTCGTCCTCGAGCTTCTCCGCGAGCTCGGCGTCGCCCGACTCGACGACCTTCCCGTCCAGCATGATGTGGACGTGGTCCGGCTCGACGTAGTCGAGGATGCGCTGGTAGTGGGTGATCTGGAGGATGCCGGTGTTCTGCTCGTCGCGGAGGGCGTTGATCCCCTTCGAGACGTCCTGGAGCCGGTCGATGTCGAGCCCGGAGTCGATCTCGTCGAGCACGGCGACGCTCGGCTCGAGGATGGCCGCCTGCAGCACCTCGTTTTGCTTCTTCTCGCCGCCGGAGAAGCCGGCGTTCAGGTAGCGCTCGGCGAACTGCTTGTCCATGTCGAGCAGCTCCATCTTCTCGTTGAGAAGCTGCTGGAACTCGGCGACGCCGACGTCGCCCTCGTCGGCGGGACCCTCCATCGGCGAGGTGTCATACCCCTCGTCGTCCTCGTCCTCGGCGCCGGCCTCCTCCTCGTCGTCCTCCTCGAACAGCTCCTCGCGCTCCTCCAGCTTGGCGTTGAGCGCCTGCCGGAGGAAGTTCACCATCGTCACGCCCTCGATCTCCGCGGGGTACTGGAACCCGAGGAAGATGCCCAGCGCCGCGCGTTCGTTCGGCTCCAGCTCCAGCAGGTCCCAGGTGAGGTCCCCGTCGTCGACGTCGTCGATGTCGGCGACGTCCTCCTCGGCGAGCTGCAGCGTCGCCGAGCCGCCGGTGACCTCGTAGGCGGGGTGGCCGGCGATGACCTTCGCGGTCGTCGACTTGCCGGACCCGTTCGGTCCCATCAGCGCGTGGATCTCGCCGTTGTTCACCTCGAGGTCGACGCCTCGAAGGATCTGTTCGCCCGTCTCCGCGACCGTCGCCTGGAGGTTTTCGAGTCGGAGTGTCGCCATGTTCGTGTGTGCGCCTCTACTCGTTTGTGAGGCCGAACGACGCATGAAGGTTTCGCATCCGCCGCCATGTGATTTTCTCGCGCGAAAAATCGTTTTTCGGATCGGAAACCCCAGTTCGGGGGATCGGCCGACCCACGGCTCACATGAAGCTGCCGAGTCCGGTCTGCTCCTGTCCGCTCTTGACCTCCTCCCACGACATCCCGAGCGACTCGATGATCCGGGCGATCGGCCCCTTCAGCGTCTTGTCGAGCATCTTCTCCCAGTCGACCGCGAACTCCTCGGGCACCTCGTCGGCGTACTCGAAGCAGATCACGTCCGGGTCGCGCTTGAACTCGCCGTACAGCGGGTCCGTCTGGGGGTCGAGCCCGCGCTCCTCCTCCATCCGCGCCCAGAAGTCCGGGTGGACCTTCTCCAGGTACAGCCGCTTGGGCTTGGAGCCGCGCTGGAAGTTCGTCCCCAGCATGCGGTTCGCGTACTTCGCGCCGCGGACCTGGGCCGTGTCCGTCTCGTACCCCTCCAGTCGCTTGCCGATGCCGCCCGGGATGCCGACGTCGTCGAGGTCCGCCTCGCCGTCGAGGAACGTCTGGATCTCCCCGTGGAGGTAGTCGGCGATCGCCCCGGTGTCCTCGCCGTAGACGATCATCTCGATGACGCGCTTCTGCACTCGCTTCGTGACGGGGGCGATGTCCGACCGCTTGTACTCGAACCCCGTGATGTCGATGTCGTCGACGTCCTTCCCTTCCTTCCAGACGATGTGGCCGGCGTAGCGCTTCTTCTTGCCCGCCTGGAAGAACCGACGGTACAGCTTCTCGAACTCGATCTCGAAGCGGTGCTCGTCGGCGTCCAGTTCCTCGCTCGCGAAGTCGTCGTAGCGGCCGTTGATGTGCTGTTCGATCCCGGACGACTGCTCGATCGCCGCCTCCGCCGAGACATCGCCGCCGAGCGCGAGCATGACGCTGTCGGTGTTGTGGAGTACGAGCCCTCCGACACCGTCGACGAAGTTCTCGTTCTCGACGACGCTGAGGTCGTATACGTACCCGTCGTGCTCGACCTCGGTGAGCTGTGGCTCACGCCCGGTACGGTAGTAGTCACACGTACGGACTGTGTACGAGTCCTTGCTATCGCGGTATTTCAGCGAGTGTTTCCGCCTCCGCTGGATCAGCAACATCGAAACGCCGGCCGCGAGTTCGCGACTCGTGGTCTCGAAGTCGAAGTTCCGTTCGCAGTACTCCTCCGAGTAGCGGGGGAACTCCCGTGAACCGTCGCCCTCGATGAGCACATCGAGGAACAGTTCCTGAAGTCGGTCGGGCAAGTGGAAGACGAACGAGGGGATGCGTTTACCCCGCGAGGTCTGTCCGGCGAACTCCCGGAAGAACACCGCCGAGAGCTCGTTCATCATCTGGAGCTTCCTCGTCCGGTCCTCGTAGGTCGCCTCGCTCTCTCCGGTAGCGGTCTCGTATGTGACCGTCCGCTCGTCGGAGCTGTCCGACTCGATGACCGACGTCGTCGCGTTCTCGAACAGCCGTCGGTAGTCGCGTTCGAGTCCTTCGAGCCACTCACGGCGGGATTCGGCGATCCCCACGCCGAACTTCGAATCGGTCGTCTCGACCGTGGACGCGCTTCCCTCGGTGACGTACGCGGCGAGCAAACGCACGAGCGCCCGGCCGTCCTCGCCGTCGAGATCAATGTGCCGTCGTACCTTCACTGTGGAGTCCAGCTCGCCGTGGTTCTCGTGACCGAACCAGACGTACTCGTCGTCCGTGTGGACCGCTTTCGTCTTCGTAACGGCGTTCTCGGCTCCGACGCTCCGGCCGTCTTGATACTCGCGTGTGTACCCGTCGAGCACGTCGTACACATCGATCGTATCTACCGTATCCACGTCGGGGACCCCGGGGATCCGCAACGGTTCCTCGATCTCCTCGGGAGTCGCCTCGACGTACGAACCGTCCTCGTCGACGACGTACGAGTGGTCGCGGGTCGTCGTCGACTCCCCGAACTTGTGCTGGAGCCTGACGACCGGCTCGTCGACCTCGTGTCTGACGACCTCCTCGATCGGTCGCCACTCCGACTCGCCATCGTCCGCGAGCGAGAGCGCCTCCCAGCCGTCGAGCGTTCCGCGGTCCTTCCCCGCCGACGCGCGTCCGACCGGTCCACCGTCCGTCGTGAT
This sequence comes from Halobacteriales archaeon QS_6_71_20, assembly GCA_003020945.1. Lineage (GTDB taxonomy): Archaea > Halobacteriota > Halobacteria > Halobacteriales > Haloferacaceae > Halobaculum. The sequence continues at coordinate 34,314 of PXRU01000010.1, read as the reverse complement.
GAGCAGGTCGTTCTTCGGCTCGGAGCGCGCGAAGAGGTCCTCGATCGGGGTGATGCGGACTCGACGGTCGGGGTCCCGAACGACGACGGGTCGGTCGCCGGTCACGCTGTCCCCGTACATGACCTGGTGGTCGATCTCGCGTGCCGCCTCCTCGGTGAACTCGATCACCCGCCGACCCATCGCCGTGATCGCGGCCGCGTTGTCCTTGTCGTAGAGGCGGAACCGATCCCATCCCGACACCCCGTAGAGAGAGTTCATAATTACCTTGACACTTGCCTGCTGCCGGTCGTACTGCTCGTACGCGTCCGAACCGGGGCTGTGCTCGTCCCGCTCCCCCTTCAGCCGCTCGCGCTCGGTGAGCAGTTCGTCGACCATCTCGCGCATCATCCCGTCGGGCTCCTTGCGGAACCGGGTCCCGTTCGGGGCGCGGTACGTCTCGCCCTCGAAGGAGTCGGGGTCGTCGACGATCGTCTCGGGGCTGGCGTTGATTGTCACCATGCACATCGGGTACAGCGACTTGAGGTCGAGCACCGACACCATCTCCTCGACGCCGGAGATCGGCTCGAAGACGGCGCCCCCTTCGAACTCCTCGCCCCCCTGTTGCCCCTTCGTCGGGAGGACGAACTCGCCGAACGCGTTGTGGAGGACGTACATGTCGACGGCGTCGCCGGGGGTCGGGGCATCCTCCAGTTGACAGCCGACGAACCTGCGCGCGTCGTCCCAGAAGGCGACGATCTCCTGTTTCCGGTCGATCTCGACGCACAGCTCCACGTCCCGGACGTTGTACTCCAGGAGGCGCTCGGGCTCCTGCTCCCAGAGGTCGCCGATGTCGCCGGTGTAGCGCTCCTTCCCGGCGTCGAGCTCGAGTTCGCCGACGGCGTCGAGGCGGTACGACTCCAGTTCGGTGAACTGCGTGCGCTGATAGGCGTACAGCAGGTCGAACACGACCCGGCCCTTCACGTCGGGGCCGCCCCAGCCGGAGCGCCACGTCTCGTTCACGCGGGAGAGCCGGTCCGGCGAGAGGTCGTACTCGCTGGCGGCGTCGAGTTCCTCACAGCGGTCCATGAAGTACGGCGCGTCGAAGTCCTCGAAGTTCCACCCCGTGAGCACGTCCGGGTCGGTCTCCGCGACGTACGCGATGAACGCGTCGAGCATGGCGTCCTCCTCGGCGAACGTGCGGACCTCGACGTCGTCGTCGCGGTCGCCGATCTGCTCGTAGCCGTCGAGCGCCGTCGGGGCGTCGACGCCGCCCACCGGCGCGTCGTACAGCCAGGTGATGTACTCGTTCTGGTAGTTGTCGTGGGAGGTGAGACAGACGATCGGCTCCTCGCCGTCCTCGGGGAACCCCGACCGGTCGTCGACCTCGATGTCGAAGGTGTTCACCCGGATGTCGGCGTCCGCGTCGCACGGTTCGAGTTGGTCCGGCGTGACCTGGAGCCGGGCGGGGTCGTCGTCGCCGGAGAGCCGGCGCTCCTCGACGCGGAGCCCGGCGGTGACGTCGTGGTCGATGAGGAACCGGTTCGGGAACAGGATGTCGGCCTCGTACGTCCGGTCGAAGTCGTCGCGGATCCCCCCGACGTCGCGGGGCGTCCGGGCGACGACCTTCGTCACCGGCTCGCCGCGGATCGACTCGAAGCGCTCGCCGTCGGGACCCTCCTCGCGGGTGTCGAGGATCGCGTCGTACGCCTCGACCAGGTCCCGGTCCGCCACGTCGGCGGTCGGGACGTAGAAGTACGGCTCGACCCCGAGCACGCGGACGTGCTCGGGGGTGTCGTCGGCCCGCCGTCCGAACACGTGGACGACGGGGTACTCCTCGGCGCCGGTCCCCTCGACGGTGTAGTCCACCGCGGTGACCATCAGTTCGACCGTCCCCTGGGAGTCGGGCACGACGACGTCCTCGCGGTCGATCACGTCGCTCACTCGTCCCTGGCCCGCGCCGGCGACGGCCGTCGCCTCCTCGTCGGGGCGTGCGTCGCTGTCGTCCCCGGCCTCCGTATCGGCGTCCTCGCCGAACTGTCCGAGGCCCGCCTGCGAATCGGTCATTGCCGGTTCTTTGCCGTTGGTCGGTAAAAACCTCCCCTTCGCCCGGAGGCGACGACCGGCTCACACCGGCTCCCTGGAGCGGGCCGGCGAGGTAGGACCGGCGTTCGTCGGTGTAAGCGCGGTGTACCCGGACCCGTCGGCCGACCGATCCGACGCCGTTCGACCGCCGCGGATCGGGAGACGTGGCCGGGACGGCGAGGGTAGCCGCCACGGAAAAACATATACCGTGACACGACTTACCACGGTTCGGAGATGAGTCACGCATCCGATCCCCCGCTTGAGCGCTCGGGCGCGAGCCCGGACGAGGCCGTCGAGACGGTCGAGGCGTACGAGGATGACGGGCGAACGGTGCTGTACGACGCCGAGAACCCCCTCGCGTGGGTCGAGGCCGGCACCGCTGTCGTCCTCGCCGACTTCGTCTGACGGCGCCGGTCGGTCCCTCCGGCAACCCTTTTCCCGGCGGTTCGCCTACCCGAGGCCGTGCTCGGAGACGACGACGGCGACCCGTTCGGGCTGGAGGGACAGGCCTCCGAGGCCGAGCGGCTCGGCCCCCGGGTCGACATCCCCTCCGTCGAGGACCCGTCCGAGTCGCTCCCTGACCCCTCGACGGTGGACCCCGAGATCCAGCGGTCGTTCGCGGTCGCCGTGATCTACGCGAACGTCGCGGTGCTGGGCGTCTCGCTGGGACTCATGCTGATCGGGTTCCGCGGCCAGTGGCGCTGGGGCGGCTTCGCCGTCGCCGTCGGCCTCCTCGCCGGCGTCCGCGTGTATCAGACGGTGCGGGCGTTCCGAACCCGCGACCGCGACGACGACGAGAGCGGGTCCGACGTCCCGGAGACGGAGCCGGAACCGGAGACGGCCGTCACCTCCGACGGCGATGGCTGAGCGCCGGCCACCGACACGCCTATTCGCGCTCGGCCGCTCGGTTCGTCCATGCGACCCGTTCGCGACGCCGACGGCGGCCGCTACCTCCTCGTGAAGCGGTCGTCGGAGTCGAGCCTCGTGCGCGACCCCGCGACCGGGGAGCGGCGACACCTGCCGAACGCCGAACTGGAGCCGGAGGGGGAGTCGCCGCTGTCGGCCGCCGCCGGCGGGCTCCCCCCGGCGCTCCGGCGCGCGGTACTTGCCTGCCGCGACGAGCACGCCCTGGGCCTGCTGGTCGAGTTCGCCGACCGGGGGGCGCTGTCGGTCCGCACGCTGCTTGACTCCTACGGGCTCTGTGAGTCCGACCTCCACGGCCTGCTCGGGGAGTTCCGCGCGGCCGGGCTGCTCGCGGAGACGACCGTCGCCGGCGAGCGCGGCTACGAGCCGACCGACGAGGCGCTCGCGGTGGTCGAGCGCTTCCGCAGGTAACCCACGAACCGGTCGTCGGGAGCCCTCACCCCCGTCGGTTCCGATGGCCGTGGCGTCCCGCGTCAGTCCCCCGCGCGCTCCGTCTCCAGCTGCTCGGCGACCGCGGCCAGCGACGGGTCGTCCGCGCGCTCGACGGTCGAGCGGTTCGACGTGGGGTCCTTCTCGACGCGGACGAGCTCGTCGGCTGCGCCCACGAGCTCGTCGTCGTGGCTGACGATGAGGATCTGCCGGACACCGAAGCCGCGCATCTCCGCGACCAGGTTCGCCAGCCGGGAGACGTGACCCGAATCGAGGAACACCGTCGGCTCGTCGAGGATGAGCGGCGGCGTCGGGGCGGCCCCCTCGATCCCCTCCGCGAGCAGGCGGTAGATCGCACACCGCAGCGAGAGGTTGAACAGCGCGCGCTCGCCCCCGGAGAGCTGCTCGGGGTCGAGGGGTTCGCCGTCCTTCTGGTACACCGTGATCTCGTACTCGCCGTCCAGCTCGATGTGGGAGTAGGCGTCGTTGCCGTACACCAGCTCGAACGTCTCGTTGAGCATCCGTTCGAGGTTCTCCACGTTCGCCCGGCGAAGCTCCGCCCGGAGGTCGCCGTACATCGCCTCCAGCTCCTCGGTCTCCTCGTGGAGCGCCTCCAGCTCCCCGACGCGCTCGGCGAGGGCGTCGCGGTTCTCGCGGAGCGACTCCAGCTCGTCGAGCTCGTTCTCGACCGCGCCGATCCGGCTCGTCAGGTCGTCGCGCCGGTCGGCGAGGTCGGCCAGCGTCTCCGTCACCCGCTCGATGTAGTCCGCCGCCTTCTCCAGCCGCTCGCGGGCGGTCTCGACGGCCGCCTCGTCGACCGCCTCCCGGAGCTCATCGCGCCGCGAGCGCTTGCTCGCGAGGAACTCCCGACGCTCCTCGTTGCGGTCGGCGATGTCCGCGCGCTTCTCGGTCAGGCGGTCGACGTCGGCCTCGGCGTCGTCGATCGCCTCCCGGGTCGACTCCACGGCGTCGAGTCGCTCGCGGGCGGCCGCGACCTCCTCGAGGTCCGACTCCAGGTCGGCGGCGTCGGCCTCGGCCTCCTCGGCCTCCGTCGCCTTCGTCTCGGCGGCCTCGCGGCGCTCCTCGGCGTCGGTCTCCAGCTCCTCGGCCGTCTCCCGGAGCGTGGCGGCCCGCTCCCGCTTCTCCTCGACGGTCGACTCCGTCTCCGCGATGCCGTCCTCCAGCAGCTCGCGGGTGTCCGCGATCTGGCCGAGCCGGCTCTCGGCGTCGACGAGCTCCGTCGCTCGGGAGAGCGCCTCCTCAAGCTCGGTCTCGCGCTCGCGGAGGTCCGACAGCGTCGACTCCAGCTCCGCCGCCCGCTCGCGGTCGTCCGCCAGGCCGTCCACGTGGGGGGAGTCCGCCACCGGCTGCCCGCACTCCGGACAGTTGCCCGCCTCCAGCAGCGCCTCCGCCTCCTCGACGCTCGACCGGGCCACCTGGAGGTCGCCGTCGACCTCCCGTCGGCGCTCCCGCGCCTCGTCGAGCTCCTCGCGGACGGTCTCGCGGCGCGACTCCGCCTCGCCGACGGCGACGGGCGAGTCGTCGAACTCCTCGTGTAGCTCCTCGCGCTCGTCGTCCAGCTCCGACAGCGACGCCCGCCGCTCCGCGAGCGTCCCCTCCGCCTCCTCGACGTCGGCGTCGAGCTCGTCGGCGCGCTCGCGCTTCTCGGCCGCCCGCGACTCCGTCTCCTCGGCCGTCTCGGCCAGGCTCTCCGACCGGTTCCGCAGCGCTTCCGCCCGCGAGCGCGTCTCTCGAAGCTCCGCGCGGATCGTCTCCTCCCGGTCGTCGAGCGCCTCGCGGCGTGCGGCGAGCGTCTCCGGGGCGGAATCGTCGACGGCGACGGCCGCGAGCCGCTCCGACAGCGTCGCCTCCAGCTCCTCGATCCGGTCGCGCCGGTCCGCGACGCGGTCGCCGAGGCGCTCGCGCTCGTCCTCATCGTCGCGGATCGTCTCCACTAGCTCCTCGACCTCCGTCTCCAGCGTCGCCAGCTCCTCGCGACGCTGTTCGTACTCGTCGAGCAGTTCGCGGGCGTCGTCGCGGGTCGACTCCGCCTTCGCCCGTTGCGCCTCGTAGTTCTCGATCCGCTCGTCGACCTCCGAGAGATCGGAGCGCAGGCCGTTGAGCGTCTCGTGGAGGTCTTTCGACTCCTTCTGTTCGACCTGTTCCTCGACGTTGTCGAGGGCGCCGCGCTTCGTCGAGAGCACGTCCTCGACGCCGAGCCGGGCGTCGCCGGCGCGCTCGCGGTACTCCTCCAGCCGCCCCAGCTGGAGGAGGTCGTCGATCACGTCCTGTCGCTGGCTCGGCGTGGCGTTGATCAGCTTGTTCACCTCGCCCTGCCGGACGTACGCGCAGTTGACGAACGCCTCGGCGTCCATGCGCAGCAGGTCGGCGACGAACCGACGGACGGCCGTGGCGCCGTCGCGGTGGACGGTCCCGTCGTCGGACTCCAGCGTGCAGGTCGTCGTCTGGGTCTGGTCGCCGTATCGCTTCAGCTCCCGGCGGACGTGGTACGACTCCCCGTCGTGGGAGAACCACAGCTCCACCTCGGTCTCCTCGGCGCCGTTGGTCACCACGTCCGAGAGCGTGCCGTCGAGCGCCCGCGACCCGTACAGCGCGAAGAAACACGCCTCCAGCAGCGACGACTTCCCGCTGCCGTTGAGGCCGTGGATCACCGTCACCCCCTCGGCGAGCCGGAGGTCGGTGTCGGCGTACGGCTTGAAGTTGCGCAGTCGCAGCCGGTCGAACATCATCGGGAATCACCCAGCGTGAGCTGGCCGTCGTCGTCGGTCGGGGCCTCGTCGCTCGTCTCCGTCTCGGCGACGCTCGTCGTCCCCGCGTCGTCGTCATCGCCGGCGTCTGCGGCGTCGTTTTCGCGGTCGCTCGCGGCGTCGTTCCCGGCCGGCGCGCTGCCGTCGCCGTCGTCGAACTCTCCTTCGCCGTCGCTGTCGGCGTCGGTGTCGTCGTCGCCGTCCTCGGCGGTCGCGTCTAAGCTCTCGCCGAGGGCCCCCTCCTCCAAGCGCTCCTCCAGCCGCAATTTCACCTCCTCGCGGACGTTCGAGTCGGCCAGCTCCCCCCGGACGACGTCGTCCACGTCGTGTGCGGCCGCCGAGAGGCCGAGCTCGGCGACCCGCTCGCGGACCGCGTCGTCGGGGTCGGCGAAGCTGACCGACAGCTCCCCCTCCGTCTCCACCTCGCGGCGGTCGGTGACCCGGGCGACGAGGGCGCCGCGCTCGGCGGCGAACTCCTCGACGGCGGCGGGCGCGACCGGCTCCCCCTCGCCGGTCACCTCGACGATGACGACGGCGTCCGTCACGTCGCGTTCGCGGACGCGGTCGCGGACGCGGTCGATCCCCTCCCCGGGGCCGAGATCGGCGTCGACGAACACGAACGGTCGGGTCTCCAGCGCCCGACGCCGGACGTCGACGGCCGCCCCGTCGTCGCCGGGCGCGTCCGCGCCGAACGTCACGACGTTGTACCCCCGGCCGTCGCGCTCGTCGGCGGAGGCGCGCTCGGTCGACCCGCAGTACGTCACCCAGGTGCCGTCGACCCGGGCCGTGTCGGCCGCGTGGTTGTCGCCCAACAGCATCGCGTCGAACTCCACGGTCGACTCCCGCAACACCGTCTCGGTGTCCCAGTCGGCGTGGGAGAACGGCTCGAACAGCCCGTGGCTCACCAGCGCCGCCGTCCCGGCGTCGTGTGGCGCGAACTCGTACGCCAGCTCGTCGCGCCGGCTCTCGGGGACGTGGTCGAGGCCGTAGAACGCCGTCTCGCCGACGACGACCGGCTCCGCGCCCAGCCTGGTCGCGAGCCCGAGCGACTCGAACAGGTCGAGCCACTGGCCGCCGCGCGTCGACTCGTGGTTGCCGACGACCGCGAGGAACGGGACGCCGGCGTCGTCCAGCGTCCGGAGGGCCGACAGTACGCCCAGCAGGTCGGGGAGGTCGGGACGGCGGTCGTGGAACAGGTCGCCCGCGTGAACCACCGCGTCCACCCGGTCGTCGCCGGACTGCGTCCGGCCGCTCGCGGAGTCACGCTCCGCGCTGTCCACGGCGTCGGCGACGACCCGCTCGAAGGCGTCGAGGAAGTCCGCCCGACGCTCCGGCGAGTGGTACTGTCGGTACCCGATGTGGGTGTCGCCGGTGTGAATGATCCGCGTCATCGGTTGTCCCCGCGTACTGCCCCGTCCGGGATATGACTGTCGTGAGCGGAGTGAAAGTGGTCCGCGGCGTCGCCGCCACCCCCGGGACCGCTCCCCGCGGATTCGCCGTCCCCGTCGCGCTCACCGTACCCGACTGACTCGCCGTTCTCGACCGGCTCGCTGTCCTCGACTGACCTGCCGCCTTCGGGGCGCCCGCTGTCCTTGGGCTTGGGACGCTCGTCAGCGGCGCCGCCGACCGCGCGGTACGCGCTCCGGTACCGCGAGAGCGCGTCGAGGACGGCCGTCGCGCGGCGCGCCACGGCGTCGTCGGTTCTCCCACCCGCACCCGCCGCGACGGGTCGGAGCCGCCGGAAGCCGTCCGTCTCCGCGAACGCGGCGGCGGCGCGGACGCTCGACAGCGCGGTTTCGGCCTCCTCGACGAGCGCCTCGGGGTCGGTCGGCTCCACCGGCTCCGGCGGCTTCCCGAGCGCGAGCGCCTGCAGCCTCGCTCGGACGGCGTCCGACCCCGACGTCCCGCCGGTCGCGGCGTCCCCGGTCACGCGCCGATTGGCCCCGGCTTCCAACTTGAACCCTCGGTTCCGGTCGGCGGCCTCGATTCCCCGTGACCGCCTCGACGGCTTCCGGACGGAAGGGGAAGACACACGTACCGGCTCGTGAACGACCAGGTATGTTGATCGGCGTGGGGTCGGGGAACCCGGTGAAGCGGGCGGCGACGGAGCGGGCTGTCGCCGCGACTGACGGCTACGGAGCGGGCGCGACCGTCGAGGCGGTGCCCGTTCCCTCCGGGGTCGCAGAGCAACCCCGGGGGACGCGGGAGACGCGCGCCGGCGCGGTTAATCGTGCGGAGGCCGTGCTGGCCGCGGACCGCGACGGGATCGAAGCCGGGGGCGAGGCCGACGCCGACGCCGGCGCGGGGTACGACCTCGGGGTCGGCATCGAGGGCGGCGTCGCCGAGTTCGACGGGAGCGACGACCTGTTCCTCGTGATGTGGGCGGCCGCGACCGACGGCGACCGGCTCGGCGTCGGCGCCGGGCCGAGCCTCGCGCTCCCCGAGGCGATCGCCGGCCGCGTCCGCGACGGCGAGGAGTTGGGCCCGGTGATGGACGACGTGCTCGGCGAGTCGGGCGTGGCACGGAACCAGGGGGCCGCGGGCGCGCTCACCGGCGGCGGCGTCGACCGGACCGAGGCGCTCGCGACCGCCGTCTCGGCCGCGCTCGGGCCGTTCGTGACGGAGCTGTACGGGTAGCGTCGGGGTCGGGTCGCCGGGAACCGGGATCGGCGAGGGACGCCTCAGTCGTCGGTGAGGTCCGCCGTCTCGAGATCCGGCTCCGTCTCGGCCTCCGTCTCCTCAAGCGCTTCCGTCTCGTCGACGGCGGCGGTCAGGGAGACGTTGAGCCCGACCATCGCGGCGACGCCGCCGCCGACCGTGACGACGTTCTTCACGGCGTGGTCGAGCACGGCCGCGGCGAACGCGACCGCCGCGGGTACGCCGCCCAGCCCGACCACGAGCGCGGTGAAGGCCGCCTCGTACAGGCCGATCCCGCCCGGCGACAGCGGCAGCACCTTCGCGAGGTTCCCCACCGAGACCGCGAAGAAGCCGACCACGATCAGCTGTGCGGGCGACATCGCCGCCGCGGCCGCGGGAAACGCCGAGAGCACCAGCAGCGCGGTCGCCACGTCCAGCGCCCACACGACCACGGAGACGCCGCCGACGCGGAGGAACGACCCGCGCGACCCGGCGACCGTCTGGACGCCGGCGGCGAACTCCTCGACGACGCCGACGACGTACTCCACGTACGAGTCGGTGGAGACCCGCGACACGACGGCGCGGACGTAGCTGCGGTCGCTGCGGGCGGTGGCGACGATCACCAGCAGGCTCGCGACCGCGGCGACGCCGACGGCGGCGGCGACCCTGACGGCCGTCGAGACGGCGGCCGCGGAGACGCCGGGGACGTTCCCGGACACGGCGGTCGCGACCGCGCCGGTCCCGTCCGTGAGCAGCAGCCCCGCCAGCACCGCGCCGGCCATCGCGGTGATCGTGAGCAGGTCGAACACTCGCTCGGCCGCCAGCGATGCGAACCCCGTCGGGTAGGGGATGCCGCGCCGGGCCTTCACCACGTACGCACGGACGGCGTCGCCCGCGCGGGCCGGGAACACGAGGTTGCCGGTCTGGCTGATGAACACCGCGCCCGTCAGGAAGCCGACCGTCTCCCGATACCCCAGCTCCTTCAGGACGTCACGGTAGCGCAGCCCCCGCAGCGGCCACGAGACCACGTACACGAGCGTCGCGAGCGCGACCGGGACCGGGTTCGCCCCCTCGAACGCCGCGAGCACGGCGGCGGGGTTCAGGTAGACGGTCATCAGCGCCAGCGCCGCCAGCGTGAGGGCGGCGCCGGCGGCGACGGTCCGGGTGCGGGTGATCCGCGGCGACACCGACAGCTGGTACCACAGTCGGACGATCTGGCTCCCCATCCCGAACACGTCCCGGACGAGGTCGACCTTCGAGTCGCCCTTCGGCTTCCACTCCACCGGGAACTCCGCGACGCGCAGCCCCCGGCGCTGGGCGCGCACGAGCAGTTCGGTGTCCCAGAACCAGTGCTCGTCCTCGACGGCCTCGCGGAGGTCCTCGAACGCCGCCCGCGAGAGCGCCTTGAACCCGCACTGGTGGTCCCGCAGGTCGGAGCCGAGGACGCCCCGGACGAGGCGGTTGTACGCCCGGGAGGGGACCCCTCGCTTGGCCGGGCGGTCCGCACGGTTCCCGGGCAGCCACCGCGACCCGGTCGCCACGTCGTAGCCGTCGCCCTCGATCGCGTCCACCAGCTCCGCCAGGTGGCGCATATCCGTCGCCAGGTCCGTGTCGAAGTAGACGAGCGTCTCGCCGCCGGCCCGGGCGAACGCGTACTCCAGCGCGCCGCCCCGGCCCAGCCGCTCGTCGCTGTGGACGTGTCGCACGCGGTCGTCCTCGCGGGCGAGGCGGTCGGCGATCTCCGGCGTTCGGTCGTCGCAGCCGTCCTCGGCGACGATCACCTCGAACTCGTCGGCGCCGAGGAACCCCTCCAGCGTCGCGACGGTCGTCCGGACGGTCCCCTCCAGGCTGTCGGCCTCGTTGTACGCCGGGAGGACGACGCTGACGCGGAGCCGACCCGCGTCGCCGCCGGGATCGTCCGGACCACTCATTGGTGGTTGCGTGACCCTCGGCGGCGTAAGAACCTTCTGTAGTTCCGGCGCGCCGCCGACGGGACCCATGTCGGCAATCTGACCCGTATGCGGTCGTTTCCGTCCCACCACCGGCTGTTAGCCGACCGTACCGACGCGGGGCCGTAGCGCCCGACTCGCGGGTCCCGACCTCGGGGAGAACCGCCCGACAGCACCGTGTTAACCCCGCGTACCAAACCCCCTAAGCGTCGGCCTACCGTCCGCCGGGGTATGAGCGCGACCACCGCCGTGGACGCGACCGAGCGCGGCGAGACGGCCGCCGGCGACGAACTGAACGACAAGCAGAGGCGGATCCTCGCGTACCTCCGGGAGCACGCCCCCGAGCGGACGTACTTCAAATCCCGCCTCATCGCCGAGGAACTCGGGCTCTCCGCGAAGGAGGTCGGCGCCAACATGGCCGCCGTCGCGGACGCCGGCGCCGACATCGACGTGGAGAAGTGGGGCTACTCCTCGGGCACCACCTGGATGGTGACCCGGTAACCCTCGCGGCCGACGAGAGCCGGCTCGCGTGTCAGACCGGTCCCCGCGACCGACGAGAGCTGTTCGCGTGGCGGGGGGAGAGGGTGCCCCCACGGCCGACGGGGAGCCACCCTCGCCCACGTCACGGCGCCGGGGACGCGGTTTTTACTCGGAGACGAGTACGTCTCCGCGGCTTTAACAGGACTCGTCGGGAAGTGCCGGGCAAGACTATGCGACGAGCCAAGATCGTCTGCACGCTCGGTCCCGCCTCCGACGACAGGGGGACCGTCCGGGCGCTCGCGGACGCCGGGATGTCCGTCGCCAGGCTGAACGCCAGCCACGGCGACACCGACCACCGCGGCGACGTGATCGACCGGATCCGGGCCGTCGACGACGCCACCGACGAGCCGCTCGCGGCGATGCTCGACCTCCAGGGACCGGAGGTCCGCACCGCCGCGATCGACGAGCCGGTCGAACTGGAGACGGGGTCGGAGCCGCTGTTCGTCGAGGGCGACACGGCGACGCCGGAGCGCGTCGGGGTGAGCCACGCCATCGACGCGGCGGAGCCGGGCGCCCGCGTCCTGCTGGACGACGGGCGGATCGAGGCGACGGTGCTCCGGGTCGACGGGGAGGGAGTCCGCGTCCGGGTCGACTCCGGCGGCGAGTTGGGCTCCCGGAAGGGCGTAAACGTCCCGGGCGTCGACCTGGGGCTCCCGACGGTCACCGAGCGCGACCGGCGGGAGCTGGACCTGGTGGCCGACCACGACGTCGACTTCGTCGCCGCGTCCTTCATCGGCGACGCCGGCGACGTCCACGCCGTCGCGGACGCGCTGGAGGCGCGCGACGCGGGCGAGGTGCCGGTCGTCGCGAAGATCGAGCGCGCCGACGCCGTCGAGAACCTTGACGGGATCATCGACGCCGCCTACGGCGTCATGGTCGCCCGCGGCGACCTCGGCGTCGAGTGCCCCCTGGAGGAGGTGCCGATGATCCAGAAGCGCATCATCCGCAGGTGCATCGACTCGGGCACGCCGGTCATCACGGCGACGGAGATGCTCGACTCGATGGTCGCCTCGCGGCGGCCGACGCGGGCGGAGGCGTCGGACGTGGCGAACGCGGTGCTCGACGGCACCGACGCGGTGATGCTGTCGGGCGAAACCGCGGTCGGGAGCCGCCCGGTGCGCGTCGTCGAGACGATGGACCGGATCGTCCGACAGGTGGAGACCAGCGAGGAGTACGCCGAGACGCGCGAGGGGCGCGTCCCGCTGGCGGAGACGGAGTCGCGGACGGAGCCGCTGGCCCGGTCGGCGCGCTTCCTCGCACGCGACACCGACGCCGCCGCGGTCGTCGCGGCCTCCGAGTCCGGCTACACCGCCAGACGGACCGCGAAGTTCCGCCCGGCCGTCCCCGTCGTCTCCACGACGCCGAGCGACCGCGTCCGTCGCCAGCTCGCCCTCTCGTGGGGGGTCCGTCCGATGTACGCCGACTACTCCGCCAGCGTCGAGGGGATGATGGACGCCGCCGTCTCGGCCGCGCTCGGCGCCGGCGTCGCTGAGTCCGGCGACACGCTCGTCGTCCTCTCGGGGATGATGACCGAGCTGGAGGGGACAAACACGACGAACACGCTGAAGCTCCACGTCGCCGCCGAGACGATCGCCACCGGCCGCCACGTCGTCGGCGGCCGCGTCTCGGGGCCGCTCCGGCGGGTCCCCGACGGCGACCTGACCGACGCACCCGACGGGACCGTCGCGTACCTCCCCGCCGGCTTCGACGCCGAGTTCGCCGGCGACACCGCGAAGCTGGCCGGGATCGTCGACGCCCGCGCCGGGATGACCGGCTACCCCGCGCTGGTCGCCCGCGAGCGAGGGCTCCCGATGGTCTCGGGCGCCCCGGTCCCCGACGCCGTGGCCGACGACGCCGTGGTCACGGTCGACGCCGAGCGCGGCGTCGTCTACGATGGCGACGTGATCGGCCACGCCCGCGAACGGTAGGCCGGCGCCCCGACACCCCTTTACTGGCCCGTCCGCTACGGGAGTGCATGACGGACGACCCCCGCGCCGACGCGGACGGCGAGGAGCCGGGCGCCGCCCGCCGGGACGGCGCCGTCGGGACGGCCGACGGTGACGAGACCGCCGAGGGCGACGAGACGGGCGAGGCGGTCGAGCCGGGGGGCCAGTGGCGCTTCGCGCTCGACGAGGTCGGCCCCGAGGCGGAGGCCGAACGGGAGGCCGCGCGCAACCCCCCCATCGAGCCGGAGCCGGTCGACGTGGAGAACGCCCTGTTCGTCGTCGCCGGCGTCCTGGGGACGCTCCTGCTCCTGTTCTCGGTGACCCTTTAACATCGGCGGCCCCTACACACGCTCATGCTGCTCCAGTCGGGGCTCGTCGCCCCCGAGACGCTCCCGCTCCTGCTGGTCGCCGCGGGGCTGGCGCTGTCGATCGCGGAGGCGCTGGCCCCGGGCGCACACTTCGTCGTCATCGGGGTCGCGCTGCTGTCGGCCGGCCTCGTCGGCCTCGCGCTCGGTCCCCTGCTCGGCGTCGTGCTCGGACCGTTCGTGCTCGGCCTGCTCGTGCTCGCGTTCGGCGGCCTCGCGTTCTACGGCTACCGCGAGTTCGACCTCTACGGCGGGACGGGCCGGGACCAAACCTCCGACTCCGGGTCGCTGCGCGGCGAGACCGGCCGCGTCACGGAGACGGTCACGCCGACCGGCGGCGAGGTGAAGCTCGACCAGGGGGGGTTCAACCCGTTCTACTCCGCCCGCTCGGTCGACGGCGAGATCGCCGAGGGGACCGAGGTGATGGTCGTCGACCCCGGGGGCGGGAACGTCCTCACCGTCGAGTCGCTGGGCGGCGGCGTCGACGACATCGACCGCGAGCTCGCCCGCGGCCGCGAGCGGCTCCGCGACGCCGAACGGTCGTCCGGGGACGGGGCGGCCGGTGCCGCCGACGCCGAGTCGGCTGACGGGGCCGACGACGGCGAACTCGAACGCGAACGGGAGTGAACGCGAGATCCGTCCGGCCGGATCCGACGGCCGACCCGGTCCCGTCTCGCGGTTCTTCGCGTCAGCGGCCGAACGCTTAAGCCTCGGCGGTCGAAGTACCCGCACATGGTCCTCGTACCACTGCAGTTCGCCGGCCTCGGCGCGGCGACGATCGGGGTGCTGTTCCTGCTGGTCGCCATCGTAGCCGTGTATCAGGCGATCGTGATCGTCGACGCCTACGAGAAGCAGGCGCTGACGGTGTTCGGCGAGTACCGACAGCTGCTCGAACCGGGGATCAACGTCGTGCCCCCGTTCGTCTCCCGGACGTACACCTTCGACATGCGGACCCAGACGCTCGACGTGCCCCGCCAGGAGGCGATCACCCGGGACAACTCGCCGGTCACCGCCGACGCGGTCGTCTACATCAAGGTGATGGACGCCAAGAAGGCGTTCCTGGAGGTCGAGGACTACAAGACCGCCGTCTCCAACCTCGCGCAGACGACGCTCCGGGCGGTGCTGGGCGACATGGAGCTGGACGACACGCTGAACAAGCGCCAGGAGATCAACGCCCGCATCCGCAAGGAGCTCGACGAGCCCACCGACGAGTGGGGGATCCGCGTCGAGTCCGTGGAGGTCCGCGAGGTGAACCCCTCGAAGGACGTCCAGCAGGCGATGGAGCAGCAGACCTCCGCCGAGCGCCGCCGCCGCGCGATGATCCTGGAGGCGCAGGGGGAACGCCGCTCGGCCGTCGAGTCCGCGGAGGGTGAGAAGCAGTCGAACATCATCCGCGCCCAAGGCGAGAAGCAGAGCCAGATCCTGGAGGCGCAGGGGGACGCCATCTCCACGGTCCTGCGGGCGAAGTCGGCCGAGTCGATGGGCGAGCGCGCCATCATCGACAAGGGGATGGAGACGCTGGAGCGGATCGGCCAGGGCGACTCCACCACGTTTGTCCTCCCGCAGGAGCTCACCAGCCTCGTCGGCCGCTACGGGAAGCAGCTCACCGGCTCCGACGTCCAGGACTCCGCCGGCCTCGACTCGCTGGAGTTCGACGCCGAGACCCGCGAGATGCTCGGTCTCGACGACATCGAGGACATCCTCGGCGAGATCGACGAGGCCGCCCAGATGGACACCGAGGCGCTCGAACAGGAGGCCGCCGCCGTGAAGGAGGGGAACATCGGCGACGAGATCGCGCCCGCCGAGGAGGTCATCGCCGACGCCGACGACGGCGCCGCGCCGGCCGACGGCGCCGACGTCGACGAGCGCGACGCCGAGACGGAGACGGAATAGCCGTCGCACCCACCCCTGCGGCGCCGCGAGGACCCCGTTTTCACCGCCCCGACCGTACCCGCGCTCGCGACCGGCGGGACCGACATCGCGGGGGTGCCGCCGCCCCCTCACCGCGGGGCGCTGTCGACCGGGTTGTTGCAGGCTCGCTGTCGAACTACATCACCTTATTTTCGTCTGACACAACGACACCCTTTTGCGTGCATCCTGGCTACGGGGCGGTGTGACACGCGAGGTCGACGCGGACAAACGCGCGACGCTCCGGCGCTTCGCCGCGCTGGGCGCCGCCACGCCGCTTTCGGCCGGCGAGCGCGCGTCCGCCGACGACGGGGACGACTCCGCCCCCCGCGACGCGATCCGCGGCTACCTCGCGACGACGCCCGGCGCCCACTTCTCGAAGCTGCGCGACGACCTCTCGCTGGCGACCGGGGAGACGCAACACCACCTCCGCCGCCTGGAATCGAGCGGGGAGATCGTCTCCCGGAAGGACGGCGACTACCGCCGCTACTTCCCCGCGGGGCGGTTCGGTGCGTTCGAGCGGCGCGCGCTGGGCTACCTCCGGCGCGACACCCCGCGCGGAATGTTGCTTCACCTGTTACGGGAGCCGGGTGCCTCCGGGGCGGACCTCTCCCGGGCGCTCGACGTGTCGCGGCCGACGGTCTCGACGCACGCGAGCGACCTGACGGACGCGGGACTGCTCGAAGCCGGGGACGGCTACCGTGTCGCCCGGCCCCCGGCGCTGATCGCGCTTGTCGTCCGCTACGCCGACTCCTTCGGCGCCGACGCCGTCGCGTTCGCCGACGAGGCGGCGTCGTACATCAGCTACGACGGCTGATCCCCGCCGCGACCGCGCCGGCCGTCCGGCGAGTCGTTCCCCGACAGCGACGCCAGCAGCTCCTCGGTCGTCGAAAGCGACGCGAACTCCCCGCGCAGGTGCGCCAGCGCCGTCCGGTGGACTGTCCCGGGGTCGATCCGCTCGCCCTCCGGTCCGGTTCGCGCGTGCGTCGCGGTGGCGTCGACGACGACCGTGGGGTCGAACCCGAGGTTCTCGGCCATCCGGGTCGTCGTCGACACGCAGTGGTCGGTAGTGAGCCCGGCGACCACGAGCCGGTCGTGGCCCCCGTCTCGAAGCCGCGTCGCCAGGTCGGTGCCGACGAACGCCGAGTTGACACGCTTGACCAGTTCGGGTTCGCGCTCGCGCGGGACGAACGCCTCCTTGAACGCGAACCCGGGCGCGTCGCCCCGTAGCGGGGACTCCGGCTCCGTGGAGTCGTGTCGAATGTGGAAGACGGCGCCGTCGAGGTCGCGCCAGCCGTCGAGCAGGCGGGCGGCGTTCGCCTCCGCGTCGGGGTTGTTGCGCCGGCCGTACCCCGGGTCGTCGAACCCGGTCTGGAGGTCGATCAGGAGCAACGCGGGCGGGTCCTCGGACGCGTCGGTCGAGCCGCCGGCCCCGGACGCCGAGTCGGGGGCGTCCGCGGACCGCTCCCGGGCCATCAGTTACCCCGGACGCCGCCCGCAGGGTTGGCGTCCAGCGCGGTCACCTCCCGGGTCACGGCCAGCGGGCACTCCTCGGGGAACTGGGACTCGTCCTCCGAGAAGAGGTACTGGCGCCACTCGCGGTCGCCCTCGACGCCGTAGTCGCCCAGGTCGGCGTGGGGGCAGACGCCGTCGTACCCCGCGAGCCGTCCCTGTATCACCTCGCGGGCGCGAGCGCCCGCCTCGGTGTCGTGGGTGAGGCCGTCGAACACGTCCCGCGGCTGGAACGTGATCTCCAGTCCGACCGGGCAGTAGCGACTGCGGCGCTCGTCGTAGAAGGGCGCCCGCGAGGTCGGGAACATCGGCGTGCCGCCGAAGCAGAACTCCCAGCGGGGGTCGTCGGGATCGGTGGGGACGTCCTCGGGCCACGGCTCCGGGTCGTTCACGTGCAGGAACTGGAGCACGTGCCACAGCGCCTCGTGCCAGTCGGCCTCCGAGAACGCGTCGACGCCGCCCTCCGGCGGCGCGAAGAACGTCACGAGCGGCGCGAGCTCGGCGTGGTCCCGGTAGGTGCCGAGGTACTCGAGCAGGGCGTCGCGGAACCCGAACAGCGCGTCCGGGTCGGTCAGCGACGGAACCGCGGTGTACAGGAGGTCGCCACGCTCGAAGGCGTTCGTCCCGAAGTGACACGGGAACGGCGTCCCGTTCCGCTCGCCGGTGAGCGCGCCGGAGAACGTCTCGACGTGTCGGGTCAGCCACGCCGGCGCGTCGTCGGCCCGCGCCCGCTCGATCGTCGTCGCCTGGTCACACAGCGCCTGAAGGTGGTCCTCGTTCATTCTTGAGAGGGGTGCGGTGTCGAGCGACCGTTCGGCGGCCCGCGTACGACCGAACCGGGACCGATCGAGCGCGGCTCCGCTGTCGCGGACGGAGCGACGGCGGCCTCGGACCGCGGTATTCGACGGGGACAGCCGCCTGACGACAGTTATTTCCACCGTGAGACACTTATATGCGTCGGCGGGCCACGCCGCCAACGCGTCACCCCCGCGAGGGGATCTCACATGGACGATTCAGCCAAATACCTCATTCACGCACGGATCACGGCCGACGGGGTCGTCGAACGGAGCGACGTCGTCGGCGCGGTGTTCGGACAGACGGAGGGTCTGCTCGGCGACGAACTGGACCTCAGGGACCTCCAGCAGTCGTCGAAGGTCGGTCGCATCGACGTCCGCATCGACAGCGAGAACGGACAGAGCTTCGGCGAGATAACGATCGCCTCCGGGCTCGACAAGGCCGAGACCGCGATCCTCGCGGCCAGTCTGGAGGCTATCACCCGGGTCGGCCCCTGCGAGGCTCGCGTGGAGGTGACCGACATCGAGGACACGCGCGCGGCCCAGCGCCGGGAGGTCGTCGAGCGCGCCAAGGAGCTGCTGGCGGACTCGTTCGACGACGCCGTGATGGACTCCGGGGAGATCCTCGCCGAGGTCCGCGAGGCCAACCGCGTCGAGCGCATCGGCGAGTACGAGGGCCTGCCGGCCGGCCCCCGGGTCCACGACTCCGACGCCGTCGTCGTGGTCGAGGGACGTGCGGACGTGCTGACGCTGCTGAAGTACGGCATCAAGAACGGCGTCGCCGTCGAGGGGACGAACGTCCCCGAGGCGGTGGCGGACCTCTCCCGCGAGCGCACGGTGACGGCGTTCCTCGACGGCGACCGCGGCGGCGAACTCATCCTCAAGGAACTCGCGCAGGTCGGCGACGTCGACTACGTGGCGTTCGCGCCCGAGGGGCGCTCGGTCGAGGAGCTTCCGCGCCACGAGCTGATGGCGGCGCTGCGCGAGAAGGTGCCGTTCGAGTCGGTCGACCTGGACGACGGCGGGACGGCCGGCGACGACACGGGGCCGACGGACGACAGCGCGGCCCCGACCGACCGCCGGGGGGCGGCCGGCGAGCCGGCCGACGACGGCGCGCGGACGAACGGCGGTTCCGCGGGCGACGGGGGTGCCGTCGCCGCGACCGACGGGAGCACGGAGCCGGCGCCCGGCGTCGACCCCGACGGCGCCGGCTCGACGCCGGCGCCCGAGACGCCCGGCGCGCCGGGGTCGGAGCCGACGACGCTCCGGGACCACGTGTCGGCCGTCATCGCGTCGGGGTCGAACCGCGCGCGCCTCCTCGATGCCGACTGCCGGGTCCTCACGGAGGTGCCGGCGGCGGAGGCGTTCGGGGCCGTCTCCGGCGCCGAGGGGACGCCGGCGGCGCTGGTTCTCGACGGGGAGCTCTCCCAGCGCGTGCTCGACGTGGCGGCCCAGCGCGGCGTCGGCCAGGTCGTCGCCGACTCGGAGGGCGAGTACGTGAAGCGGCCCGCGAGCGTGCGCGTCGTCACCGCCGACCGACTGCTGTCGGCGTAACCCGGTCGCCGCGGCGACCCGTCACTCCGCGTCCTCCTCGACCAACAGCGGCGTCCCCGTCATCGCCGTCGGCCGGTCCACGCCGACCAGCGACAGCAGCGTCGGCGCGATGTCGACGAGCGACCCGTCGTCGCGGACGCGGACCCCGGCGTCCTCGCCGTCCGGGGGGACGGCGACGAACGGCACCGGCGCGAACGTGTGGGCCGTGTGGGGGTCGTCGGGGGTACCCATGTCGTCGGCGTTGCCGTGGTCGGCGGTGACGAGCAGGTGGCCGCCCGCCGACCGGACCGCCGCGGCGAGGCGGCCCAGTTCGCGGTCGACCGCCTCCACCGCGGCGACGGCGGCCCCGAAGTCGCCGGTGTGGCCCACCATATCCGGGTTCGCGTAGTTGAGGACGAGCACGTCGGGGTCCTCGCGTTCGATCAGGTTGGTCGCGGTGTCGGTGAGCTCGACGGCGCTCATCGCGGGGGTCGCGTCGTAGGTGGGGACGTCCGGGCTCTCGACGATCCGGCGCAGCTCCCCCGGGAACTCCACCTCGCGGCCGCCGTTGAGGAAGTAGGTGACGTGAGCGTACTTCTCGGACTCGGCCATCCGCAGCTGCGTGCGGCCGGTCTCGGAGAGCGCCTCCCCCAGCGTCTCCTCGGGCCGTCGGGGCGGGAACGCCACGGGCAGGTCGAACACGGCGTCGTACTGCGTCATCGTTACCAGCTCCACGTCCGGCGGACTCGTCTCGATGCCTTCGGCCTCCCAGTCCTCCGGATCGATGTCGGCGAGCATCCGGGTGAGCTGCCTGGCGCGGTCCGCCCGGAAGTTGAAGCACACGACGCCGTCGCCGTCCTCGATCCCCGGCTCGCCCGCGACGACGGTCGGCTCGACGAACTCGTCGGTCTCGCCGCGGTCGTAGCCGGCCTCGACGGCGTCGACTCCGGAGGCGGCGAGGTGGTCGGCCTCGCGGTTCACCACCGCGTCGTAGGCGCGCTTCGTCCGCTCCCAGTTCCGGTCGCGGTCCATCGCGTAGTAGCGGCCGGAGACGGTCGCCGCGTCGCCGGTGCCGTGGTCGGCCGCGTGCGCCTCAAGCGCCGCGAGGAACCCCCGGCCGGAGTCGGGCGCGGTGTCGCGGCCGTCGGTGAACGCGTGGGTGACCGCCTCGACGCCCCGCTCGGCGGCCGCCGCGATCAGCGCGTGGAGGTGCGCCTGGTCGGAGTGGACGCCGCCGTCGCTGACGAGGCCGAGGAGGTGGACCCGGCTGTCCTCGGCCTCCGCGCGGTCGAACGCCCGCCCGATAGCGGTGCCGTCGACGAACTCGCCGGCCTCGATGGCGTCGTTGATCCGGGTGTACTCCTGGGAGACGGTGCGCCCGGCGCCGATGTTGACGTGGCCCACCTCGGAGTTGCCCATCTGGTCGTTCGGCAGGCCCACATCGCGGCCGTAAGCGGTGAGCGTGCCGAACGCGCCGGCCTCGCGCAGTCGGTCGAAGTTCGGGGTGTCGGCGGCCTTCACCGCGTCGCGCCGGTCGTGGTCGCCCAGCCCCCAGCCGTCGAGGATGACGAGCGCCGCTCTCATAATCGTTGATTGGTGGTTCTCCGGGCGGCGTGTTGACTGCGTCGGTTCCTCCGATCGTGTGCGGTTCGAGGTGTGGTCGGTGGTTCGGGCGTGCTCGTCAGGTAGTGGTTCCGGAAAGCCCCGGCCCCTTTCATTCCCGCCCGGGTTCGGACGGGCTCAGCGTCGGAACTCCTCACACGGTGTGCACGAACCGCGGTGGCGCGCGCCGGCGCGGCGACGGCCGCGCCGGGAGCGCGCGAGGGGCGAGCCGAGCGAAGCGAGGCGAGCCGGCTGGGGAGGGGGAGGCCGTGGTTGGGTGGGACTGAAAGGGGCCGCGGCTGTGCGGGAAGCCCGGTCCCGCAAGCACCGCAGGCGAGCGGAGCGAGGCGAGGAGCGCAGCGCGGGCCGCGCGAGCGCACAGCCGCGGGGGCTTTCGCGGTCGTCACCCCCGTCTCCCCAGTCGAGTTTCCGGTCGTCACCCCCCTCTTTTCATCCGCACTCGCCACAATGTCGTCAACGGACCCGGACTGATCGCTCCCGAAGGCAGATATACCCGGGGGGACAATCCGTCCCACGCCGATGATCCTCGTCCTCCCCGTGGACCTCGACGACGACCTCGGTCGCAAGACCGGGGTCCGGACCCCGGTGATCGGCCGCGAGGAGGTCGAGGCGGCGGCCGTACGGCTCGCCACCGTCGACCCGGAGGACTCCGACGTGAACGTCCTGTTCCAGGCGATCAACGCCCACGACGACCTCCGGGCCGACGACGCCGTCGACGAGGAGGTCGCCGTCGCCGCCGTCGCCGGCGTCGACGAGGGGGACGTGAAGGCGAACCGGGCGGTCGGCGAGGAGGTCGACACGGTGCTTGCGGCGCTGTCGACCGGGGAGGAGGTGCGCGCCGTCGTCATCACCGACGGCGCACAGGACGAGTCCGTCCTACCGGTGATCCGGTCGCGGGTCCCGCTCGACGGCGTCCGACGGGTCGTCGTCCGGCAGGCGCAGGACCTCGAATCCATCTACTACACCATGAAGCAGGTGCTCGCGGACCCGGAGACCCGCGGGACGATCCTCATCCCGCTGGGCGTGCTTCTGCTGGTGTACCCGTTCTCCGTGATCGCGGGGGTGATGGACCTCCCGGGCGCGTTCGTCATCGGCGGGATATCGACGCTGCTCGGGCTGTACACGCTGTTTCGCGGGCTGGGGCTGGAGGAGACGATCGACGGGCTCGCCGAGCGGGCACGCAACGGTCTCTACGCCGGGCGCGTGACGATCGTCACCTACCTCGTGGCGCTGGCGCTGCTGGTGATCGGCGGCGTGCAGGGCGTGGAGGCACTTGAGGCGGCACGATCCGCGTCCGGGTCGCCGTCGCTGTCGCCGACGCAGACGGTGGCGGTGTTCGTCCACGCGGCGGTGCGGTGGGCCGCCGCCGCGGGGATCACCTCCTCGCTGGGGCAGGTGACCGACGAGTACCTCGCCGACCGCTTCCGCTGGCGCTACCTCAACGCGCCGTTCTACGTCGTGGCGATCGCGGTCGTGCTGTACGGGCTCTCGGGCTACTTCCTCCCGCAGATTCCCGGCGCCGCGGTCGTGCCGCTGTCGCTCGCCAGACTTGCGGTCGCGTTGACCGCCGGCACGCTGCTTGGCGTGCTGTCGACGCTGACGTTCGCGGTCGCGGAGTCGCAGTTCGCCCGCGGCGACGGCGAGACCGGCGCTGTCTGATCGCGCCGGCGGCCCGCGGACGCCGGCTCCCGTCGTCGCGCCGGCAACGAAATCGCGGCCGTCCGGCCGGATACGCGCCTTTTTTCAGGGGCGATCCGAAATGTGAAGCTATGTCTGCGGCATCGGACACGTACGATATCGTCGTCGTCGGCGCCGGGACGGCGGGCGCCTTCGCGGCGTCGACGGCCGCGCGGGAGGGCCTCGACGCGGTCATCCTCGAGCGAAAGCCCGAGGCGGAGGCGGGCCACATCGCCTGCGGCGACGCGATCAAGGGGAAGTCCACGTTCCCGGACGTCGTCGACCGGGAGTACCTCCGCGAGGAGTCGTTCACCAACCAACGGATCAGCCGCGCGGTGTTCGAGAACCCCGCCACCGGCGAGGAACTCGACGTGCCGTTCGGCGAGTCCGGGGCGGTGATCGACCGCAAGCGGTACGGCGAGGTGCTCCTCGAGGAGACGGAGCGCGCCGGCGCCGACATCCACTACGACACGGTCGTCCAGGACGTGACCCAGACGGACTCCGGACGGGTGACGGGCGTGCGCGCCGAGCGGGACGGCGATGTCGTCACCTACGAGGCGGAGCTCACCGTCGACGCGGCGGGGGCGCTGTCGATCCTCCAGGACAAGGCCGACCTCGACGACGCCAGCTTCGACACGAACGTCTCCTACTCGCAGTTCTGCTCGGCGTACCGGGAGATCGTCGAGGTGCCCGAGCCCGTCGACTACGACGACGCCATCGTGTTCAAGCCGACCGACGAGCTGGGCTACCTCTGGTACTTCCCGCGGACGGGTACCGAGATCAACGCCGGCCTCGGTTTCCAGATGACCGAGCCGCCGATGAAGCTCGTCGAGGTGCTCAAACGCGACATGCGGGGACGCCCCGAGTTCGAGGGCGCGACCGTCACCGACAAGCTGGGGGCCGCGCTGCCCACCCGCCGCCCGTACGACTCCGCGGTCGCGGACGGCTTCGTCGCCGTCGGCGACGCCGCGGGCCACGTCAACCCCACCACCGGCGGCGGCATCCCCGGGGCCGCCAAGTCCGCCCACTGGGCGATCGAGCGGGCGGTCGAGGCGGTCGTCGACGGCGACGTCACCGAGGAGCGCCTGTGGTCGTACAACGCCGACGTGATGACCGACTTCGGGAAGCGCTTCGCGGCGATGGACGTGTACAACATCTGGGGGACGGCCCACAGCGTCGACGAGCTCACGGAGATCGTGACGGCGCTGCCCGCCCAACAGCTCCTCAACGCGATGACGAAGGGGGAGACGTCGATGGGACTGCGGCTGAAGCTGAAGACGCTGCTGGACACGTACGGCCACTGGGACACGCTGTGGGAGCTGCACAAGGTCCGCGAGATCGCCGGCGAGCTGAAGGACCACTACGACGCCTACCCCGAGCGCGCCGGCGGCTTCGCCGACTGGCTGACCGAGCGCGACTCGCTGATGGACGAGCTGTACGAGGTCTCGGGCGCGGACCCGAAGTACTAGGACAGACCCCGTCGGGTGCCGGATCGTCCCGGCGGGACCGTACCGTATGGGTTTTAAGCACCGACGCGGAAGGGACGGACAAGAGGGGATCCCGTCATGGAGATGCCACGCCGGATGAACACGTACTGTCCGCACTGCAACGCCCACCACGAACACGAGGTCGAGAAGGTCCGCTCGGGCCGCACCACCGGCATGAAGTGGACCCACCGCCAGCAGGCCCGCGGCACGTCCGTCATCGGGAACGCCGGCAAGTTCTCGAAGGTGCCCGGCGGCGACAAGCCGACGAAGAAGACCCACCTCAGTTACCGCTGCAGCGACTGCGGCAAGGCCCACATGCGAGAGGGCTGGCGCGCCGGGCGACTCACCTTCCAGGAGTAAGCATGGCGGGGAGCTTCTTCCGCGTCCGCTGTCCCGACTGCGAGAACGAGCAGGTCGTCTTCGGCAAGGCCTCGAGCGAGGTCAACTGCGCCGTCTGCGGCACGACGCTCGCCCACACCACCGGCGGCAACGCCGAGTTCGCGGGCGACGTCGTCGAAACCGTCGAAGCGCGGTAACAGGCCCGCAGTTCCTTCCGCGGCTCCGACACTCGCCAGCCGCGGCGCCGGCGGTCGCGCGCCGGGCGATTGACAAACGGTATTAGCGTCGGCCCGTAACTGTCGCGTATGAAATTCACCGGCTGGCCCGAGAAGGGCGAACTCGTCGTGGGCGAGGTCGACGAGATCGCCGACTTCGGCGTGTTCGTCGACCTCGACGAGTACGAGGAGAAGCGCGGACTGTGTCACGTCTCGGAGGTCGCTTCCGGGTGGATCAAGAACATCCGCGACCACGTGAACGTGGGCGACCGGGTGGTCGCGAAGGTGCTCGACGTCGACGAGTCGAGCCAGCAGATCGACCTCTCGATCAAGGACGTCAACGACCACCAGCGCTCCGACAAGATCCAGGAGTGGAAAAACGAGCGCAAGGCCGACAACTGGATGGGTATCGCCTTCGGCGAGGACGTCGACGACGGGAAGTACACCGCCGTCGCGCAGGCGCTGTACGCCGAGTTCGGCTCGATGTACGAGGGGTTCGAGGCCGCGGCGATCCACGGCGAGGAGGCGCTTTCGGACACGGACCTGTCGGACGGCGAGGTCGAGGCCGTCGTCGACACCGCCCGCGAGAACGTCTCCGTGCCGTACGTCACCGTCACGGGCTACGTCGACCTCCGGTCGCCGGGCCACGACGGCGTCGACGACGTCCGCGAGGCGCTGACGGCCGCCGAGGGCAACGGCGAGGTGCCCGACGAGATCGAACTGGACGTCTCCTACGTCGGCTCCCCGGAGTACCGGATCCGCGTTCGCGCGCCCGACTACAAGACGGCCGAGACCGAGCTGGAGACGTCGGCCGAGCGCGCCCGCGAGGCGATCGAGGCCGTCGGCGGCTCCGGCTCGTTCCACCGCGAGCGCGAAAGCGACGACGAGTAGCCGCGCGTGAAGTCCGACATCCGGGTGTGTTCGGCGTGGGAGTCGGCCCACGAGCGCCCCATCTACACGCTCGGCGACGACTGCCCGGCGTGTGGCGCCGACGCCGTCAACTCCGCGCCCGCACCGTTCAACCCGGAGGACCCGTACGGCGAGTATCGTCGTCGCGCGCGGCTCCGCGACCGCGAGGACTGCGATGAGTGATTGCAACCCGTCTGCCGTCGACTGAGGTATTGACCAGGGAGGAAATACGGCCGAACGCATTCTCGTAGAGTCTACGTAGCTCTCGACGAGACACCGATCACAGGACTGGTTTCGTACTGTCGGGAGAAGTAGCGTCGTAAGTCTGTGTTTTACGAATGTTGTTCAGGCTCCGCTCGTCGCTGTTTTGACCGTGGTAGCCGTTCTGGCTTCCCACTGGAACGATCGTTCCGGGGAACCCCCTCAGACATTCGGATCCGGAAAGCTCGAGCCGAACGCATCCCAAGTACGGAACTCTCACGTGCGCGATCCCGACGATCCACGCCGGTTTGACCGGCGGTGAAAGCCCGAGCGACTGGTCGTATCCGGCGTTGTTGTCTCCTTTGGTTATAAATCCTGAATGTGGCGCCGGACAGTGGAGGAGTTCCCGGCAGTTGTCGGCGTTTATGTACTCGGAATCTGCTCTGTCGTACCAGTTCTCGCCCTCCTCGACCCGGAACCGCGCTCGATGAATGATCGGCGGACCGGGTTCGCCGGGCGGACTGTACACGACGACCGAACCGGACGACCCGAACTTCGTATACTCGGTCTGTCGTGCGTGGCTGTACGGAAGAACACCGGTCTCGCCGTAGGCTTCCTCGGGAGCGTATCGACCGGGCTCGGAAACTACCACTAAGTCGCCCTTGGACATATGTGGTTGCATGCTTCCGCTCTCGACGGCAACCATCGGCGGCCAGACGCCGGAAATACCGAACAACAGCAGCCCTATTAACGAAACGCAGACCACACTCGTGACTATCTCTTTGAGAAACGCCGCTCCTTCCGAGACGTACTGAGAGCGAGTCGCTTTCTGTCGGCCATCTGATATTCCGTCGCTCTCGGCGAAGGAGTCCCCGGAAGGGTCTGCAGAATCCGGCTCCGATCCACTATCACACACAGCGTCGTGTAATTAACTGAGGGAGAAGAGATTACCGAAGATGGCGTCCGGTGCCGAACCGTGTCTCATTGCCCCTGACGGTGGGAGTACGACGATGTCTTCGAACCGTACCCCGGCGATGATCTGAACTGTGAGTTCTACGTATCCGACGGCGCGACCGCGCCCGGGTACGACATCGGACGATGGAACGGTGGCAACGGTCGGGAGTTCTACGTCCAGGAGTACGACTCCGCCGTCAGTGCGTATCTCGACGGTGAACCGATCACCATCAACGAGAAGAGTCGTTCACGCTGTAACAGAGAGCGTTCGGTTTCCGGGAGACGCTATCACCGAACGTGTCGTCAGTCGCGTCGCCGTCGAATTTTTTCGCCCGGGCGGAGACAGGGAGCGTCCGGAACCGACCGGAGCGAGCCGACGCGCATTTATCGCCCCCGACCCGTCCACACGGTATGGATCACATCGACACCGAGGTCGTCGCCGACCCCGACCTCGCGGACCCGGTGTTCATCGAGGGACTGCCCGGCGTCGGGCACGTCGGCAAGCTCGTGGCCGAACACCTCCTGGAGGAGTTCGACGGCGACCTCGTCCGGCGCGTCTACACCACCGACTTCCCGCCGCAGGTGACCGTCGACGACGACGGCGTCGCCGAACTCACCCACGCGCAGTTCCATCACGTCGAGGCGGACGGCCGGGACCTGATCGTGCTCACCGGCGACCACCAGGCCGCGAGCAACGAGGGCCACTACACGCTCACGGCCGAGTTCCTCGACATCGCCGAGGAGTTCGGCTGCGAGCGGGCGTTCGCGCTGGGCGGCGTCCCCACCGGCGAGCTGATCGAGGACGACGAGTACGACGTGCTCGGGGCGCTCACGGAGGCGGCTGACCGGGAGGCGTTCGAAGAGGCGGGCGTACAGTTCCGCGAGGACGAACCGGCCGGCGGCATCGTCGGCGTCTCGGGGCTCGTGCTCGGGCTCGGCCGCCGCCGCGGCCTCGGAGCCGCCTGCCTGATGGGCGAGACCTCCGGCTACCTCGTTGATCCCAAGAGCGCGCAGGCCGTGCTGGAGGTGCTGCAGTCGCTGCTCGACGTCGAGGTCGACTTCTCGAACCTGGAGGAGCGCGCCGAGGAGATGGAGGAGGTCGTCGGCAAGATCCGGGAGATGCAGGGCGGCGGGGGCGGCGGGATGCCCGGCGACGACGAGCTCCGCTACATCGGCTGAGCGGGCGGGACGGCCCCCGCGGGCGACGCTCGGCGGCCGCGCCCCGCGCCGGCCGTCACCGAGCCACATACCGGCACCGACCGCGCCTGCCGCAACGCCTTTTCCCGCGAGGCACCTCCGTCGAACCGATGACCGACCAGCAGTCGCTCGCGGCAGCCGACGCACCGACCGCAAGCGGGATGCCGATGCTCGGCCTCGGCACCTGGGAGAACACCGACCCCGAGGCCTGTCGCACCGCGGTCGCGACGGCGCTGGAGACGGGGTACCGCCACGTCGACACCGCCCAGATCTACGGCAACGAGGCCGAGGTGGGCGACGGCATCGCCCGCGCCGATGTGGACCGCGAGGAGGTGTTCCTCGCGACGAAGGTGTGGATCGACAACCTCGCGCCCGAGGACGTGCGCGCGACGACCGAAGCGAGCCTCGATCGGCTCGGCGTCGACGCCGTCGACCTCATGTACGTCCACTGGCCGGCCCGGGAGTACGACCCCGAGGCGACGCTCTCGGCGTTCGACGAGCTGTACGACGACGGACTGGTCGACCGGATCGGGATCTCCAACTTCGAGCCGCGACAGGTCGCCGACGCCGTCGACCGCACGGATGCGCCGGTGTTCGCCAATCAGGTCGAGTGTCACCCCCTGCTCCAGCAGACGGAGCTGCGCGAGGCTTGTGCCGACCACGGCGTCGAGGTGGTGGCGTACTCGCCGCTGGCCCGGGGCGCGGTGTTCGACGTGCCCGAACTGACCGAGATCGCCGAGAAACACGGCGTCAGCGAGGCGCAGGTGAGCCTCGCGTGGCTCCGCGAGAAGGGCGTCACCGCGATCCCGAAGGCGACCGGGGAGGACCATGTCCGCGACAACTGGGCGTCGCTCGCGCTGGAGCTGGACGACGAGGACGTGGCGACGATCGACGCGATCGACCGCGAGGACCGCCGCGTGGACCCCGACTTCGCCCCCTGGAACTGAGCGGCCGGGCGAACGTGTCGACCGGGCGGGAGCTCCCGCGCGCGAACGAAACCCTCAATGGGCGGCCCGCGCATCGGCGATCCGATGGAACGACGCTCCACGGGGGTGGTCGACGCCGTCCGGATCGATATCGCCCGGCTGCACGCCACGTGGATGGAGCTTGCGTTCCCGCGACAGCTCGACCCCGGGCGCGTCGTCGGGAAGTGGACCCCCGAGACGACGCCCCAGACGCTCGCGTACTACCTGTGGGCGGCGCTTGGCCTCCCGCCGGTCGCCGTCGGGTATCCGCTCCTGCTGTTCGGCTTCGCCGCGCGCTTCTACGCGACGCGGGTCGACTCGGCGGCCGCCCGTCTGGGCGTCGTCGGCGTCGTGCTCGTCTCCCTGCTCGCGTGGGGGCTGCTCACCGTCGCGGCGTGGATCAGGGAGTTCTCGGTCGACGGCCTGATCGCCGTCGGCGCTGCGGGCGCGGTGGCGACGGTCGCGGCGGCGGTCGCGCTGGGCGCCTCCCGGCTCGGCGGCCGCGGGACGAGCGTGCTCGTCGCGTACCCCGCCGCCGTGACCGCGTTCCTCCTGCCGCCGGTGGTGGCGGCGCTGTACTCGCCGACGCTGGCGGACGTGGTGTTCCCGAACACGACGACGCTCGCGGTGTGGATCCTCGACGGGCCGCTTTCGGTCGGCGGGCTCAACGACGCCATCCGGGCGCGGTTCACCCTGCGCGGGACGGCGTACGTGCTGCTGTGGGTCGGTATCTCCGTCCCGCTGGGGTGGCTGTTCGGCGTGCTCGTCGCGCTGGCGGACGTGGTCCGACCCCAGCCCGACGGGACCTCCGGCGGCACCCGGATCTGAGTCGAGGGCAACGCTTACTCGCGGTCGACACCCACGTCCGTTGATGCGATTCGACCTGCGTACCACGAGCGTCCTGTTCACGGTCCTGCTGCTTGTCCTCGTCGGCGGGACCGTCAGTAGCCCGATGCCGACGGCGCTGAGCGCCGGCATCAGCGTCGGACTCGCCGTCTTCGGCGTCGCGTCGCTGATCATCGGCATCAAACACGGGGAGTACCGCGCCGGCGGGCGGTAGGCGGCCCGCCGCTCACCTGCGGTCGCGCTCGCGGGGCCGGTTGGCCTCGCCCGGCCGGCCGGACTCGTCGATCACCTCGTCGAGCGTCTCGTCGGAGACGCTGGCGGCGACGCGGACGCCCACGAGCGCGAGCGCGATCCCGCCGACGATGAACACCGCGAGGCGCTCGGTCGGCGTCAGGGCGTCGCCCAGGAGGACGAGCGGCTCCCGCCCCGCCTCGCGTTCGAGGAAGTAGCCCGCGAACCCGCGCAACAGCAGCCCGACCGCGAGGACGCCGAACGGGAGGTTCAGATACGACGTC
Source organism: Halobacteriales archaeon QS_6_71_20 (assembly GCA_003020945.1). Taxonomy (GTDB): domain Archaea; phylum Halobacteriota; class Halobacteria; order Halobacteriales; family Haloferacaceae; genus Halobaculum. Next base: position 4,020 of record PXRU01000010.1, on the reverse strand, counting down.
CGGACGCCCTCGTCGCGGATGAGCTCGTCGAGCAGTCGGCCGAACGACGCCGTCAGCGCCGCCAACGCCAGCCACGGCACGGCGGCGTACGCGAACCGCATCGCGGCGACGAACTCCCCGCTCCCCTCGGCCGACGCCGCGAGCCCGCCCAGGAACACCCCGACGACCGACAGCCCGAGGGCGGCGACGTACGTCACGACCGACACCTGCCCGGAGTACAGCGCCTCGCGGGCCCGCTCGGGCGTCGACTCGACGACCTCGTCGACGCCGAGCCCGTAGTACAGCAGCGCCGCCCCCAGCAGGGTCGTCACGCCCGCGACCGCGACGACCGGCGAGAAGTACACCAGAAGCGCCGGCAGGATGAGCAGCCCGATCCCGATCGGAACCAGCACCGTCTCGCGGAGGTCCTCGTCGGCCATGAACTGCTTGAGCAGGTAGTACGTCGACTCGAGATCGCGGGCCTGGCGGACGACGACCCGGTCGACGGCGTCGACCGGGAGCCGCGACTCGACCATCGGCACCGCGCGCTCGTCGCCCGCGGAGTCAATGACGACGACCGCCGAGTCGAACTCCCGGCCCGCGAGCACGTCGTCCAGCTGGCGGGCCAGCGCCCGGTCGGCTCGGACCGCCGAGTCGCCCGCCCCCGAGACGACCGCGACGACCGCCTCCTCCCCCTCGTCCGAGAGGTCGCGGGCGACGCGCAGCGACTCCAGCAGCGAGTTGACGCCGACGTCCTCCGGGTCCGCGAGCCCGAGGTCGGTCACGAGCGAGCGGACCGCCTCCCACCCCCACACCGGGGTGTCGACGCCGGCTTTCCGGCCGATGTCGTTGGAGCGGTCCACACAGAGGACCAGCGTCGTCACGTGCGGGGGGAGGAGGCCTCACCTCAAAAAGGCCACCGTAGTGTGCATCCGGCCCGTTCTCCCCGCCGGACGTGTCGCCGCCGTCGCCGACGAGGAACCCGAATCCGAGCGTGGGCGGGGGCTATCGCCGGAAGCTGACGTCGATCCCCTCGGCGGCGTCGCCGCCGAACGCGTCCGCGATCCCCGCGCCGAACGCGTACGCCGTCGCGGCGGCGCCGCCCCGGACCCTGCTCACCAGCCCGCGCTGGGGCTCGAACTCCCGGACGGTCGCCTCGGCGCCGATGAGCTCCTCGACCCGGTCGAGGACCGCCTCGCGGTCGCCGAGCCCGTCGACGAGGCCGCGCTCGTGGGCCTCCGTCCCCAGGAACACGCGGGCCTCGGTGTCGCGGACGGCCTCCTCGTCCATGTCGCGGCCCGCCGCCACCTGCTCGACGAACTGGTCGTAGTAGTCGTCGACGATCCCCTGGAGGTAGGCCCGCTCGTCGGGCGTGACCTCCTTCAGCGGGAGGCCGGCGTCTTTGTACTCGCCGGCGGTGAACTGCTCGTAGCTGACGCCGAGGCGGTCAGCCAGTTCGTGGACGTTGGGGCGCGAGCCGATGACGCCGATGGAGCCGACGACGCTCCCCTCGCGGGCCCACAGCTCGTCGCAGCCGACCGCGACGGCGTAGCCGCCGCTGGCGCAGGTGTCGGTGGCGTAGCCGACCGTCGGGCCGTCGAACCGCTCGGCTGCGAGTCGGATGTCCTCGCTGGGGACGATCTCGCCGCCGGGCGTGTTCAGCCTCACCAGCAGCGCCTCGGCGTTCGGGTCGTCGTCGGCGCGCTCGATCCGGTCGACGACGTCGTCGGCGCCGGGCGTCGTCGGCGAGGAGGGGAGCCGCCCGCCGCCGCCGTCGCGGGTGATCGGTCCCTCGACGGCGACCTCGGCGACCGAGTAGTCGGCGTACCGCGAGGCCAGCGCCGAGGAGGCGGTCCGGAGGGCGATACCGACGACCGCGAGCACGAGCAGCACGCCCAGGAGATCGGCGAGGTCTCCCGGAAACCGGACGAACAGAAGGTAGCCGACCGCCGCCGCGACCGCCGCGACGACGGCGAGAACGGCGACGGAGACGACCGATTGGACTGTCGAGTCTGTCATATCCCCCCTTAGATCGGTCCCGTCATAAGACCCGGTGACGACGGCCCGATGGCGCACTCCGGCGGCGTCGCGGCGCGGCGGCCGGGCGTCGCTGGCGGGGCGTGAAAACGTGAGATCCGGCCGCAGTCGAACGTCGGACGCGTGCGGACCTACAGCAGCCCCGTCTTCTGGAGCTTCATCAGGTCCTCGGTGTCGAGGGTTTCGCCTTCCTTGAACTTCTGGTAGATCTCCTCGGCCTCCTCGCGCTCCTCCTCCATCTTGGCCTCGCGCTCCTCCTTCTTCTCCTCCTCCTCCTCCTTGTCCAGCTCGCGCAGGCGCTTCTGGACGCGGACGAAGTCCTCGTGGTGCCGGTCGGCCGACTCCTGTGCCTCCACGAACAGCTCGTGCATGGCGTCCGCCTCGTCGCGGATCTCGTCGGCCTCGCGGTAGGCCTCGATCATCTGGTTGTGGTGCTCCTGGGCCTCGTCGGCCAGCTCCGTCACCTTCTGGTGGTGGGTGGACGCCTCCGAGCGGACCTCCTCGGCCTCCTCGACGAGCTCTTCGAGCTCGCCGCTCTGGTCGACCTTGCCCTTCTTCTCGGCGAGCTTCTCGCGCTTGCTCTCGATCTTCTCGATGAGTTCGCGCTCCTCGTCGGTGCCCAGCACCTCGGTCTGCTGTTTGAACTCGAGGTCCTCGATCTCCTCTTTGAGCTCCTCGATCGACTTGCCCGAGCTCAGCTCGAGGTCCTGTTTCATCTGCTCGACCTCGTCGAACAGCTCGTTCGCCTCGGCGTTGAGCTCGTTGCGCGACTCCTTGTGCTCCTGGACCTGCTCGTTGAGCTCGTCCCGCTGCTCGCGGTGCTCTTGCGCCTCGTCGACCTTCTCGCGGGTCTTCGCGTTCAGGTCGTCGCGCTCGGACGCGCGTTCGGACGCCATCTGATTGAGCTCGTTACGTCGGTCGCGAAGCTGACCGGCCTTCTTGATCAGCTGGCCCTTCGAATCGTTCTCCAGTTCCTCCTCGGAAAGGGAGACGTTTCGTGATTCGTCCAGCTGGTCGAGACCGTACTCTTCGAGAACTTCCTCTTTCGTTACCATGGTTCGTTACCTCGACACCATACCGCTTCGGACGGAGCGGACGCTGTGCGGTTGCGTGCGTCCGCCTGTGAGTGAGAACACCGTTTCATTCAGCGATCGATGCCACCACGCCCGAAGGCGTTCTGGTAGCTCTACGTACACGGGTACCGTATATAATTCCTTCGCTGCGAACGGTGAGAACACGTGGTACGACCTCTCACACCGCCGGATACGTGTGATACGGACACACGGGGGCCGCCGACGTCGCGGCCCGCGCGGCACGCGAGCGCGGCGGGGACGGGTCCCGGCGGCGGGACGGCAGCCGGCTCAGACGCGTCGGTAGTCGCCCAGTCGGGTGCCGTCGAGGAGGTACGCATCCCCGGCGGCGAGCCCGTCGGGGAGGAACGGCGCGAGGAAGCCCTGTCCCCGGACGTTCACCCACGTCCCGCCGGAGCGGTCGTTGAACGCCGGGAACACGACCAGCTCCGGGTCGCGCCACGCCACGCCCGCGAGGTCGACCGCCTCCGCGAACGCCGCCCGCGCGAGCGGCCCGCGGAGCCACGCCGGCTCGGCCCGGCCGCCGCCGACTGCGTCCTCCAGGCGGACCGCGGAGTGCTCGTGGCCCATACAGACCACCTCCGCGCCGAGCACCTCCGGCGCCGGCCACGTGTGCCCGTGGAGTACGCCCACGTCGCCTAAGCGGGCGCCGCCCGGGGGCGTGACGTCCAGACGGTCGTCGAACGCCTCCGCGAGGCCGGGGTCGTGGTTGCCCGGGGCGAGCGTCACGGGGACGCCGACGGCCGACAGGAGCGCGTCGACCTCCTCGCGCTCGGCGTCGCCGGCGCCGCCGATGCGGTGGCCGAGGTCCCCGAGCACGACGAGCCGGTCGGCGTCGACGGCCGCGAGGAGATCCCGGAGCCGCTCGCGGCGTCGGGGGCCGGCGTCGTCCAGCTCGACGCCGCGCTCGTAC
>PXRU01000009.1 GCA_003020945.1 Halobacteriales archaeon QS_6_71_20 | reverse complement strand
ACGATCTCACCGTGCCACTGCGGCTCCTCGGCGTCAGCCTGGTGTTCTTCGGGCTGCTCTACCAGGGGTCGCTGATGGCCATCGGCTCCGTAGCGTTCTCGAACAACGCGGCCGGCAGTCCCATCTACGTCGACGGGCAGGAAGCCCCGGTCGGATCACAGATGATCGGACAGGAGTTCCGTCCGGGTGACCCGGAGGACGCCGTGTACTTCTGGTCGCGGCCGTCCTCGATCGAGTACGATGCGATGACGTCGGCGAGTGCACAGCTCGGACCGAACAATCCGGAGCTCTCCGAGCGGGCCAGAGGGGACCTCCGAAACATCTCACGGTACGAGACGCCCGACGACTCGGTGCCGGTGAACCTCCTCACGGAGTCCGGGTCCGCGTACGACGCTCACATCTCGCCGGCGGCCGCCGAGTATCAGGTCCCTCGGGTCGCAAACCAGACCGGTATTTCCGAGGATCGGCTTCGCGAGATGGTCGAGCAGGCCACGAAGGAGCCGTTGCTCGGCGTCTGGGGACGCGAGCGAGTGAACGTGCTCGAACTCAACATCATGGTCAGAGACGAACTCGACGCTCAGAACGCGACCGACCAGAACAACGATATGAGTACGCCGGAGATAGAGGGAGGTGGACACCGATGACGACACCGAACGAGATCGGCTACGAGCGCGTGCTCGTTCCCGTCGGCGACAAGTCGGACCCGAACATGCTCACCGAGCTGTCGAGCACCCTCGTCGACCCGAGGCGAGGGGCCGTTCGGTTCACGCACGTCACTACCGACCGGAGCTTCGTCGGCGGGCAAGAGGACTGGCGAGCGGGCTCCGACAGCGTCGCGGAGAGCCAACACACGCTCCGCGAGGAGAGCATCGAAAGCACCGGCACGATCAGAACTGCCTCGTCGGCGCTCGAAGGTATCCTCAAAGAGGCCGAGGAGTACGAGGCCGACGCCGTGCTGATCGGCTGGACCGACAAGGACTCCGTTTCGAGTCTCGTCGACAAGCTCCTCCGAAAGGCGAACTGCGACGTCATCGTCTTCAGCGGGGATCGGGACCCGGTGGATACCGAGTCGATACTGGTTCCGGTGGTCGCTCAGCCGGACGAGAACCGACTTCGAATGCTCGCTGTCATGAGTCAACGGACCGGCGCATCGGTGACGTTCGCGTACGTCGCGGGGGCCGAAGGAACGGAACAGGAAGGGCGCGACCTGCTCGAGTGGTCGGTCGAGCGACTCGCGGAACACGGTGTTCAGGCGGAAACGGAACTTACCACCGCAGAGAACCCGGTCGATGCGCTCGAAGAGCTGTCCGCCGAGTACGATATCATGGTCATCGGCACCTCACGGGGCTGGTGGCTCAGGAAGACACTGTTCGGGCGGAAGACGGACACGATCGCCAACGAGGCACAGTGTTCCGTGTTGATGCACAAGTGGCAGGGTGAGGTGCCGCCGGAACAGTAGCTCCCGCTCCCAACCCGATCAGAAGCGTTCCCGAAATGTACTCCTCGATGACCGCCATGATTCGCCTCCCGGAACGCTGGCAGGTCGCCGACGCGCTGTCAGGTGATGAGGCGCTCTCCGGGAGCGTGCGGCGACGAACTGACCGATCGACGGCCGTCCGGACAAACGAACGAAACGACGGACGCGGTGAGTCGAGTAACCGACCTCCGGCAGCGGCGCGTGACCTCACGCCTCTGTTCGCATACGACGTAACTCGGGAAGGTGAACATCGGTCCGCGGACGGAGTTCGCCGGACTGGCGAGTCGTTCGTCGATATCCTCGCAAGCCGCTTCGAAGCGGAGGATCGGGGGCAGAGCGGTCTCGCCCGCGCTCGGTGGAAGCGAGCACAGCGTCCCGATATTGTCGGGGGTGTGATACGCTCGGCAGAGGGTTTCGACGCCGGGTGGCCCACGGTCCGAGCGACCACCGACTCGATGGCCGACGAGAGCCCTGCGTTGCGAATGGCTCATGGGACATCGGCGGCAGTTGAGTTGCAAACGCCGGGACGGGGTGTCGATGGATTCGACCACTGATCGAGCCAGCGACGTGCTCTCCGGACCGGACTCGAAAGCGATCGCCTGTAGAGGGATCAGCAGCGGAGTGCTCGTCGGTCTCGGCCTCGTCGCCGCCGCTCACGTCCTCGAAGTCGACGGCGGACGCACCGTCATCAAGCTAGGATACGCCGTGGTGGCGGGACTCGCGGTCGGAGAGGTTATCGTCGGCCACCGCGTCCACTCCGATGACGGGACCACGACGCAGTCGAGGTCGTGTCGGTCGCTCCGAGCGGTCGGTGCGACGGTCGGCGTGGCGCTGACGGTCTTCCCGTTCACGCTTCACCCGTTCGTCGTGACCATGGTCGAAGCCGCGGTCGGGTCGATGGCAGTCGGGGGCGCGACGCTGCTCGGAGCGGGGTGGGTTCTGACGAAGCGGCCCGGTGGCGGCGACGACCGACAGATAGCTCGAGTGATCGGTGCCGGCGTACTCGTCGTCGTACTCGCGATCGTGCTCTCGCTTTGAGGAACCCCGAGGCGAGAATCGAGACGGCAGTTCGAATCGACCCTTCGAACGTACGGAAGCCCGGCTACTCCGGAAGTGTTCCTCGGCCCCTTCGGGTGTATAGCACACGAAGTTCACCCGACGTTCTCGCCGCCGAGTGCTTTCGATTTCGGGAGTGCTGTACCCTGTGAGTGCTCGTACGCCCGTTCTGACGTCACGGATTCGAGTCCGCGGTCGTCATCCGGTCCATTCATCCAACGTATCGAAGAGGCGTCTTCTGACCGATCTGTCGATGAGGTCGTCCGCGATATCGTCCGGGGTGTCGACCTCCCCGAGGAGCCCGACCGGAAGCTGACCGCCGGCCATGTCGTGATGCCCGCCGGCACTCCCTATGTCGCCGAAGGCGTCATCGAGAAGTTCGCCGATGTGAAGACGCGAATTGCTCGTCCGGGCACTCAGGTGTATCTCGTCGGCGACGATGCCGTACACGGCAGTCGTACTGATACCCTCCAACTGAAGGAGATAATCCGCCGCCTGCGGAAGGATATCTCGTTCGGTGATCTGTCCGATGAAGGAAACGAGACACGAGCCTCTCACCTTCCGATTGAGGATCGCGTTCCCGATCCCGTCGAGCGTTTCGGGGGTGAACACCGAGTTCGATAGCGTGTTGATGAGGCTCCTGTTCGCAGCAGGACGGAGGGTGCACGCCGCGGCGTGCTCGTACGTCGTCGCGCCCCGCGTAAAATCGAGCGTTTCCCGGTGTATTCCGAACAGCAGCGCCGTAGCGATGCGTTCGTCGATCCCGACGTCGAGCACCTCGGCGTATCGTGTGAGGAGCGTCGCCGTCGAGCCGACCCGGGTACGGACGTCGGCATACTCCGCGTCGACTTTGTCCGAGGGGTGATGGTCGATGACGATATCCGGGGTGAACCCGTTCGGCAGAGTGTTGTTCCGGCCGGACACACCGTGGTCAACGAACGCGACTATCTCGTACTCGTCGAGCGAACAGCTCTCGATAGGAGCTAGATCGATATCGAGCGCGTTTACCATCGCTCGGTTCTGCTGGTGGCTGATTCCGCCACCGTATCCGATTTCGGTCGCCGAAACGTCGAGCGCATCACCGATGTTCGAGAGCGCAAGCGCGCTGGAGAGACAGTCCGGATCGGGATAATCGTGACACACGACCAGAAGCGAGTCGCTCTCGGAGAGCAACGCTTCGAACGTCTCGTATTCAGCCTCCCGGTCGTCGAACGCGAGCGAGAGTGGCGTTTGACTCATATTCTATATTTGAGTGGTCGGAGTCGATCGTGGATCGGTGTTCAAATATCAAATATTTTAAAATTTCTTATGGAGTCTGTTCTATACTACCGATGACATGATCTATTACGTTCAGTGACTCCGGTTCTTCCGTTGTATCGCTACCGAAAGTAGCCATCGTATCAGTCATGACAGTCGCTCCTCTCCGTTCCGCCGCTCCGATGAGAAGAGCTCACAGGAGGTGAGAGCCATCTGTCGGCGTAGCGATCCTGCTCCACGCTTGGGATAGTAGGGGTAACAATGACGAGCGGAGACTGCTCCATCAGTAGCGACGAAACCGTGTGGTGATTGGTTTTTTCGGCCGGATACATCCGTCGTACACCTGCATAGAGGCCGGTTCTGTCTCCGTCATCAAGTTCGTTTCAGTCGGGTTCCCAAGACTCGGGCGCGACGCTGAGGAGCCGGTACTCGATTGTTCACCAGTTTCCATGCTCGTAAGGGACTGGCCTACAGCTGATTTGGAAGATACGACGAGAGACGGGGACAAAACTGTTTCCAAAGTCGCAGCACGCCTTTACAAACGATCTGTTGTAATAACTCGATCGTGTTCTCACAGTAGTTGAGGCCGGTCCTCTCTGTGTACAGAGTATGATCCCATTGGGCGATGTGGTTTCGATTCCGCTTATGCTCTGCTTTCCTGTAATGGCTGGTAGGAAGGTGTTGTATATTCAGCGGAGATACGGTCCAGGATGGCCGAAATCATGTCAGAAGTTGTCGAATCGATATTCGTTGCCGGCATCGAACCTCAAATATATGATTTCTGCCGCTATCAGTCGTACGACCATTACCTAGCGATTGGCAATACATCCAGAGTTCCTGTCGTCGACTTCGAAGGATTTCGGACTCCGTTCTTCTGTTTCGCGTTCGCGTGTCTGCCGTACTCGATCCGGCGGGCGGTCGATACGCTCGCCCGAGTTGAGTCGACTAGTGAGTACGAGTATTCGCCGCTCGTAGCAACATAACACGCTGACGCTGGAAAAAGGAAGCCGGGGTTGTGTAGGTCGCAGTCCCACTGAATCCACTGCAGCCTCAACTCTCGAGTCCACAGATTCGATATAGCGAAATAAGATACATAAAGCAGTCTAACTCGACGAACTGTTCGTATTGAGCCGTCTCACGACGTGTGTGGGTAGATCCTCGTTCGGAACGGCCCACTATGGCTTAACGCAGTAAGTCAAAGTGGCTGTATGCAGGTCTACGCCCTCTCCGAAGCTGGATACGAGGGTATCCGGGCGACGACCGGGTACAGTCTCGTGAACGATATCACCTACCTGGCTGTCGTTCTCTACAGTTTGCCTGGGCTCCGGGCGTTTCTCGATACCTTGGATATCGACCTGACCACCCGACTCGAACGATCCTGCGCCAATCATCCTTGCTGGCGGCGTGATGCGCGCACTCGGGAGTCTCGGGGTGTTTGGCGCACTCGATGTCCTCTTTGTCACGCCGAGCATCTTTCGTCGTCGCGGGCGCCACGTTCGCCGGCCTCGCAATCGGGGCGATCCTGTGTGACCGTGTGTGGTCTCTGTGCCGATAACCGTTGGAGTGCTCGGCTCCGTATATGCGGTACTTGCAATTGGGTGGGCGCTCTTCTACGGCGTCACCGCTGCGGAGACGTTCCACCTGATAGTGCCGGTCCCCACGCTCAGGTTGCGCTTCTGGTGGCCGGCGGGTTCTATATCGTTGGCTCAGTTACTGGGTAGGCCGCACTCCACCATTCAATGTATCTGCTCGTTATCTTCGGACAGACGTGGGACGCCGCGCAGAACCTTGCCAGCGTCAGCCTCTACGGTACACACCGGAGATATTCATGACGCAGCAGCTGTATCAGTGGACTGGCTTCGAAGGCTCGACGTTCGTCGTCCAATTCCTCGCGATGATCTTCGTCGTCTGGATCCTTGCCGACGGTGACGATGACCTCCCGCACGAACAGTGGTGGGTAATTGCGATAGTTATCATCGCGGTCGGCCTTCCAATGGGCGTCCGCGGTACGACTCGCATACTGCTCGGTGTGTAGCGTCGAATGAAATCAGTACATCCATGCCGGGGTGGATCGAATGCATGACAAGGGATAGAGAAGGTATACCAATGGTCACACTCAAGACAGTCGACCGACTTGTCGGTCTCTTCGTTGTCGGGCTTATCCTGTTCGGGAGCTACAGCTGGTGGCGAGCGACGCGGCGGGCGCTCGAACGGGACGGGATGATGGGCCAAATGATGGGAACGATGCCGGGGATGGACCCGATCTGGTACCTCTTCGGGACGCTCATCGCCGCGAGCGTCATCCTCGGTATTTACGTTATCAGTCGGGAGCACGTCGCTGAAACACTTTCGACAGCAACACCAGCTGGTGCAGCGACGAGAGAACACCACAAAGACGCCGACGCGCAAATCAGTTCCATTAGTCCCTCGCCCGAATCCGCGTCGGAGCGATCCGGTCCAGAACCGTCGACTAACACGCCGACTCGAAGGCGGTCCTCTGCCCTGACGTTCTTGCCGGATGATGAGCGGCGAGTTATCAGACCCATTCTCGACTCGCCTGGTCTCACTCAGGTTGAACTCCGCGGTCGGTCTGACTTTTCGAAGGCAAAGGTGAGCCAAACCGTGAGCGAACTCGAGGATAGAGGATTGATATACCGTGAGAAGCAAGGGCGGACGTATCGAGTTTTTCCAGGAGAACTACTGAAGGAACGACAACAATCGTAATGCGACCGTCGACCTTTCCTTAATTGTCGTTGCGTACGCGGCAAGTGTACTCATGTTCTTCGCGCCGTGTAGTGTGGGTTGCTACCAGCCTATCTCACGTACTTCAATACGCACGCCGAAGATGGGACCACGACTATGCCGCTTGTTCCGGGCCTCGACCGATCCAGTGGCCTGCCCGTGTAACCGGCGTTCTCGGAACAGGCCCGTCTCCTCGCTGGGGCAATTCCGCTGTTTTACATGGCTATTTCTGGACTCCCATCCCGCTTCCCAGGTATCACGTCATTGTCCCTCTCTCAGTTTGGAACAGGGAGTTATGACCCACCAGTACTGCTCGTGACTATCGGAGCATTCCTGTTGCCCCAGGAGATAATCATGGCAACCGGGGTATCAAGACTGTATTCCGGGCTGATCACGGCGGTCGGCGTTATCAGCACATACCTGCTGATCGTGTTCCTGTGCTCCTCATCGGCGAGTGGATCCGGCCATATCCGGTCCAGTTCCGGCTCCTCGCTGGACCATTGATCATCGGAATAGGAGTGCTGTACTATACGAATACCGATCTCTCAATAGTGGTCCGCATTCCCGAACGAACCGAGAGCTCAATAGGGCGTTTTTCAGCTTTGGTGCCGTGTACGGTATCAGAAGTCTCGCGTGTAATGTTCCGCTTTTTGGGCGTAATTCTTCTGTCTCCGCGACGGGCGGGACTGTGAAGGACTCGCTGTATTCGGTTCGTTCGCAGCAGGGATGAGTACCCTCATAATCGGAGTCAGTATTCTCACTGTCACGACTGGCCGGTCTGTCTCACTCGGTCGCTATGCAGGTCGGATCCGCGTTCTCGGAAGTATCGGATTCGTCCTTATCGGAAACTATGTGACCTGGTACACGCTCATCTCCTTTGGCTACGTATAGCTCTTCTTGCACACATTCTCAAAGAGAATGGTCTACTCTAACCGGCGAAGGTCTTCCCGTCGCTGTTCGAACTCTTCCTGAGAGAGTTCTCCACGAGCGTATGCGAGACGAAGTTCCCCGATAGCAGAATCGCCATCGCCGAGCGAACTCCGAGTAACTGTCCGATAGATGGCGTACCCGATTCCGGGAAGGACGAGGAGGCCTACCAGCATCATGTCATTTCCCCGCAGCGGTGATACTGCGACGCTTGTGCCAGGACCGACGCCATCCCACCCCGGCCCATCATCCCATCATCGGCATCATGAATACCAGTATGAGAATAGGTAGTAACAGGACGATTACGATGACGATACCCAACACGCGAAGCCACGTTCGACTATCCTCCGTTGTAGATTCGGCCATGAGTAGATCACTCCGCTAGATACGGTAGTATTCGGTCTCGTGAGTCTATAAGGCTGATATCAGGCTGTTTTAATACGTTCGTATTTGATTGGAGGACTTCGAACGAACCTTTTCGCCATGAATTCAGTAGAAGGCCGCTCACCGCCGAGAACGGCCGCAACAAACGATTCTGCCTGAGAAATACGTTGAGATCGCTCTATGAACGTTCTGATCAATTCTGAGAGGATCGTTTACGCCCACAGGGATAAATCCAGAGCGCATCTATGTGGAGGTGTAGGTAACGATAACATGCGAAACTTCACACGCACTATGTTGGCCGCTCTTGCAGCCCTCATGCTTGCCGTCGGCGGGGTTGCCGCTCACGGGAGCAACGGCACCGCTTCTAGCCAAGATCCCGTCCCTGAGAACGCCTCAACGGATGAATGGGGAACGTGGATGGAACAACATATGACCGAGCACATGGGCGCGGATTCGGCCGCGCAGATGCAGGATCGAATGGGCATGAGCTACGAGAAGATGAGCGAGTACATGGCGTCTCACCAGAACGGCTCGATGATGAACGGTGAGATGATGGGCGGTATGATGAACGGCATGATGCACGGTGGGATGTCGGGAATGGGCTGTCACTGAGTACTCACCCGTCTTTTCGATTGGACATCAACAATGACAACTCGAAACTCCACATATCGCCGCAGGCTGCTGCTCTCGAACAGCGAACACGGGTATCTCTCCGAATGAGAAACGCTTCGAATCACCGAGCAATACCGCGCCGTCGCCTCCTCCAGCTGACTGGGAGTGCCGGTCTTACGGGGCTGGCTGGATGCTTGGGAGTAATCAACAGATCCTCCACAGATGATAAATCGACACCAGCTGATTCAGCACCATCCACTGGGCCACCGGAGACGAGCAAGCGGCTAACGCCCGAAACGGGTTCCGTAACTGTCGGTTCCGGCGAATCGTACGACTCCTGGTTTTACAACGGGCAGTATCCCGGGCCGGAACTTCGCGTAAACGAAGGAGAGCGACTCCGCGTCGATGTCGCGAACCAGCTTCCTACGCCGACTACGATCCACTGGCACGGCGTTCCAGTGCCGAATCCGATGGATGGGGTCCCCGGACTCACCCAAGAGCCGATTCAGTCCGGGGACAGCTTTCGGTACGAGTTCGACGCAACGCCAGCCGGGACGTACCTCTATCACAGCCACGTCAACCTCCAGCTCGACCGCGGACTGGTCGGGCCGCTCATCATCGAGGAGGAATCACCCCATGTCGAGTACGACGAGGACATCACGCTGTTCTTAGACGATTTCCTACCGACGGAACCGAACCTCGATGCGGGCAACGGGATGGGCGAACGTCCGCCCTACGAGGGCTTGCTCATCAACGGTCGAGTGCCCGATGATCCGTTCACCGTCGACGTCGAGAAAGGACAGCGCGTTCGGTTGCGGTTCATCAACGGCAGCAGCGCGACGACGTATCACATCGGCATCGGCGGCCACCAAATGACGGTCACGCACGCGGACGGTCAACCCGTCGACCCGGTCGCCGTCGATTCGTTCCTGCTCAGCATGGGCGAACGGTACGACGTGATCGTCGAGGCAGACACGCCGGGCACGTGGGCAATTCAGGCGGCCGCCCTTGAGGATGAGGAGGAGGTAGCACAGGCCGTCCTCCAGTACGCTGACGCAGAGGACTCGACGGCGCCCGAGCAGCCACAGTTCGACGGTCCCACGCTTGAGTACGAGGACCTTCGTTCACGCGATCCACTCGACGTGGACGGAACGCCGGATCGGACGTTCGACCTGACGTTGTCCGGGGGTATGATGATGCAACCGGACACGTGGACGATCGACGGGCAGGCGTACCCGGACGCGGAACCGCTGAAGATCCGAGAGGGCGAGCACGTGCGGGTGAAGATGACGAATCACAGCATGATGATCCACCCGATGCACCTCCATGGCCACTTCTTCCAGGTCGGGGATGCCGTGATGGACACGGTCATCGTCCCTCCCCATATGGGGCAGGTGACATTCGATTTCGTCGCCGACGATCCCGGCGACTGGTTCTTCCACTGTCACAACCTCTACCACCTCCACAGCGGGATGGCACGGGAGTTCCACTGTGTTTAGATCAGCAGCCGAGATCGTCGCCGCGACGATCTCGGTCGCATCGTCATCGTCAGCTTCGCCGGTCGTCATCTACGTGACGCTTCTACCTACGGCCGTCTGCGTGGCGGTTGTTCCATCTCGTTGGACGACCGTGACGTACGCGCCGATCATGAAGTAGGCGACGTGGCCGAAGTCGACCAGCCCCGTGAAGCCGTACTTGAGGTTCAGGCTGATTCCGAACAGGCCGTACACCGCGACGAAGGTGAGCAGGGTGATGAGGAAGTCCGCGAGCGCCATTCACACGTCACCCCAGATTCCCTCGGGCCTGACGAGCAGGACGGCGATCAGGATGACGAACGCGATCGCCTCCCGGTACACCGCCAGTCCCGAGGGGAGGACGTACACCCCCAGGTCCATGCTGAACCCGATGAGCAGGCCGGCCAGCGCCGACCCGTACGGCGACCGGATCCCGCCCATGATGACCGCGGCGAACACCGGCAACAGCAGCGAGAAGCCCATGTTGGGGTTGACGTTCGACGCCGACCACCCGGCGAGGACGCCGGCGACGGCGAGGGAGGTGGTGCCGACCAGCGGCACCGAGTCCGGGAGGAAGGGGATCGCGGCCGGCTTGTTGAACACCAGCGCGAGGTACGCGCCGATCGTGATTATGTCGCCGTGGGCGAAGTTGGGGACCTCCGCGATGCTGTAGATGAGCGACAGCCCCAGCGCCCCGGCGGCGATGATGCTCCCGGTGACCAGCCCCGTCGCGAGCGCGTCAAACAGCCCGGTCGAGACCACGCGCCTCACCTCCGTCGGGCAGTTCGCGTCCGGCCGTCCGTCGCGTCACGAGCGCTCCGCCGCCGCCTCGGACCGGGCTCGGCGGACCAGCGCGACCGTGCCGGCCCCCGCGGCCACGTTGAGGAGCGCGAGCATCGCGAACACGCTCGCGTAGCCGCCGGTCGCCGCGCGGACCGCCCCGGCGACCGGGGGGAGCACGAGCGCGGCGACGTTGCCGGCCCCGACGACCGCCGCGAGCGCGCGTCCTTCCGCGTCCGTCGCCGCGGCGGCGAGGTCGAACACCGCCCCGAACGGGACCGAGAGGGCGACCATCGTGACCAATGGCAGCGCGACCAGCAGCGGTCCCCCGAGCCCGGTCGCCAGCGCCGCAAAGCCCGCGGCCGCGGCGGCGACCGACGCGAGGATCGTCGCCGTGTCGCTCAGGCCGAGCCGCCAGACGGCGACGCCGCCCGACACCCTGCCGGCCGTCGCCCCGAGCAACACGACGGCGTTCACCGGCCCGAACACCCCGATCTCCTCGAAGTACGAGGTGACGAACGTCGACAGCGTGACGTACGAGCCGATGAGCGCGACGTACGACAGCCCGGCCGCCAGCAGCGTCCGGTCCGTGATCGTCCCCAGCGCGGACGGAAGCGTGCGCTCCGATCCGCCGTCCACGCTCCCGTCGCGCTCGCGGGTCGCCGAGCCTCCCGCGTCGGGCTCGGCCGGCGTCGACCGGGGAGCCGTGCGCCGGTCGCCGCGGTGTCGCAGGGCACAGGCGAGCGCGACGACCCCGGGGACGACCCCGAGCGCGTGCAGTCCCGGGCCGCCCGTCGCCCCGACGACCGGTCCGGCGACGAGGAACGCCACGGCGCCGCCGAACGTCAGCATCCCGCCGAAGACGCCCTGCTCCAGTGTCCCGGCGCCGCCCCGCCGCAGGCGAGCCACGTGCGTGGCGCCGACCGAGACGACCAGCCCCGCGACCAGTCCCCACGCGAATCGGAGCGCGAGCAGGGTGGCGTAGTCGGTCGGCGCGTCCAGCGCGACCGCAAGCGGGAGGTTGACCGCCGCCGCCCACAGCAGGACGCGGGCCGTGGGACGGCGGTCGCTCAGTCGCGAGGCGAGCGGCTGGACGACCACGAGCGCGCCCAGCGGCGCGCTCGTCAGCAGGCCGAACGCGGACGGGCCGATCCCCAGCCGCGTCGCGAGCACGTCCGGGAGCGCGGCGACGGCGAACAGGACGTACCCCGCCGACGCGATCAGCGCGTGCGGGAGGAGCCGTAACGTAATCGGCACGCCCGCCTCCGACGGAGCGGTCGCCCCCGAGCCGCTCATTCATCGCCCTCTCCTCCCTCGTCGCGCTCGACGTCGATGTCGTACTCCTCGCGGGCGGCCGCCGCGGAGACCTTCCCGAGGCGGACGTCCCGGCGGACCGCCTCCGGGTCGCGCTCCCCGGGCGGGCCGTACCCGCCGGCGCCGGGCGTCCGGATGCTGACGGTCGTTCCCGGGTCGAGTTCCCGGATCGTCTTCCCGGGGAGGCGTTCCTCGTCCCCGTCGCCGTCCGTGAGCACCGCGTCGCCCGGCTCGCCCGACCGGCCGCCATCGACGCCGTACGGGCGGTGGCGACGGCGGTCCGAGAGGAGACTGAACCGCGCCACGTGGTCGCGGACGGTGACGTCACGGCGGAGGCCGAGGCCGCCGCGGAACTCGCCGGCGCCGCCGGAGTCCTCGCGGAGCTCGTAGCGGTCGATCCGGAGCGGGTACGCCGTCTCCAGCACCTCCGCCGGCGTGTTCATCGTGTTGCTCATGTGGACGTGGACGCCGTCCATGCCGTCCGCCCCGGCGCGCCCCCCGAAGCCGCCGCCCTGGGTCTCGTAGAAGGCGTACGGCGAGCCGTCCCGGGGGTCGGTCCCCCCGAAGGTGACGTTGTTCATCGTCCCCTGCCCGGCGCCGGTGACGCGCTCCGGGACCGCCTCGGCGAACGCCCCCAACACCACGTCGGTGACGCGCTGGGACGTCTCCAGGTTGCCGCCGACCACGGCCGCCGGCGGCGTCGGGTTGACGATCGTCCCCTCGGGCGCCCGGACCTCGATCGGCCGATAGCAGCCGTGGTTCGGCGGGATGTCCGGGTCCGTCACGCAACGGACCGCGTAGTACGTCGCCGAGCAGGTGACCGCGATGACGGCGTTGACCGGCCCGGCCGTCTGCGGGGCGGTCCCCTCGAAGTCGACGACCGCCTCGTCGCCGTCGATCGTGACGGCCGCCTCCACGGGCAGATCCGCGTTGCCGACGCCGTCGTCGTCGAGGACGTCCGCGAACGAGTAGGTGCCGTCGGGCAGTTCGTCGATCTCCGCGCGCATCCGCCGCTCGGAGTAGTCGTTGATCTCTTCGAGCGCCGCCGACACCGTCCCGGCGCCGTACTTCTCGACGAGCTCGACGAACCGGCGCGACCCCGTCCGGTTGGCCGCCTCCTGTGCGCGGAGGTCCCCCCGGCGCTCGTCGGGCGTGCGGACGTTCGACAGCACCATATCGAACACCGCCTCGTTGGGGTCGCCCCCCTCGAACAGCTTGACGGGCGGGATCCGGAGCCCTTCCTGGTAGATCTCCGTGGAGTCGGCCGCGACGCTTCCGGCGCGGGAGCCGCCGACGTCGGCGTGGTGTGCGCGGTTGGCGGCGAAGGCGACGACCTCGCCGCCCTCGAAGACGGGCGTGACGAGCGTCAGGTCCGGCAGGTGGGCGCCGCCGTGGTACGGGTCGTTCAGCAGGACCGCGTCGCCGGGGTCGAGCGTTTCCGGCGGGAACCGGTCGATCGCGGCCGCGACGGAGAACGGCATCGCCCCCAGGTGGACGGGCATGTTCTCCGCCTGCGCGATCATCTCCCCGTCGGCGTCGAACAGCGCACACGAGCAGTCCCGTCGCTCCTTGATGTTCGGCGAGTAGCCCGTCCGGATCAGGTCGGCGTTCATCTCCTCACACACCGCCGCACAGGCGTTGCGGACGACCTCCAGGGTGACGGAGTCGACCATCAGTCCGTCACCTCCACGACGATGCTGCCGTGCTCGTCGACCCGGGCTGACTGGCCCGGGCGGACGACGACCGTGCTCTCCCCGTCCTCGACGACCGCCGGACCGTCGAACGTCGCCCCGGCGGGGAGCGACTCGCGGACGTAGACGGCCGACTCGACGTACTCGCCGTCGAACATCACCGGGCGGCGCTCGCGGCGCGCGTCCGCGACCGTCCCGTCGGTCGCGGCGGGCCGGAGGTCCGGCGACTCGACGACGCCGCGGGCGCGCAGCCGGATCGTGACCAGTTCGACCGGCTCCTCGGGGTAGGCATGGCCGTAGCGCCGCCGGTGGCGGTCGTGGAACCGGTCGACGACCGTCCCCAGCGTCGCCTCGTCGAGATCGCCCGCCGGCACCGGGACGGACAGGTCGAACGACTGTCCCTCGTACCGGAGGTCGACGGTCCGCTCGAAGCTCATCCGCCCGGGGGCCAGGCTCTCGGCCTCCAGTCGGGTACGGCCGCGCTCGCGGAACTCCGCGAACGACTCCGCCAGCGTCTCCGGGGCGACGTCGGCCCACGGTCGGACCCGCGAGACGCTGTAGTCGTAGAGGACGTCGCTGATGAGCAGCCCCAGCGCCGAGAGCACGCCCGCCGTCCGCGGGACGACCACCCGGGGCACGTCGAGCGCCTCGGCGAGCGTCGTCGCGTGCAGCGGGCCGGCGCCGCCGAACGCGACCATCGCGAAGTCGCGGGGGTCGTAGCCGCGCTCGACGCTCACGACCCGGAGGGCGCGCTCCATGTTCGCGTTCGCGACGTCGAGGACCCCCTGTGCGGCCGCCTCGACGCCCGTGTCCAGCGGGTCGGCGACGTGCTCGGCGACGGCGTCGCGGACGTCGCCCACGTCGGCGTCGAGGTCGTCCGAGAGCCGGTCCGGGGTCGGCCCCGGCCGACCGCGGCCCGACCCGGAGCGCGCCGCCCCCGTCGAGCCACGCGAGCGAGCCGCCGCCGGAGCCGACGGTGTGGACGTCGATCATCGGGACGCTGACGGGGTACTCGCCGACCTCGACGTCGGTCGAGACGAGCGGGTCGCCCCCCTCGACCAGCGAGACGTCACAGGAGGTGCCGCCCATGTCCATCGTGATCACGTCCTCGAAGCCGGCGAGGCCGGCGACGTACGTCGCCCCCTGCACCCCCGCCGCCGGCCCCGACAGCAGGGTGTTGACGGGGCGGTCGCGGGCGGCGTCGGCGGTGATGATCCCGCCGTTCGACTGCATGATCTTCAGCGCCGCCGAGACGCCGCGCGACTCGACCTCGGACTCCAGCCGGCCGACGTAACTGTCCATCACCGGCTTGAGCGCGGCGTTCAGCGACGTCGCCAGCGTACGCTCGTACTCGCGGATCTCCGGGAGCGTCCGGCTCGACAGCGAGATCGAGGCGTCGAGTCGCTCGGCCAGCAGTTCGCGCACGCGGCGCTCGTGGTCGTCGTTCTCGAAGGAGTGGAGCAGGCTGATCGCGACGCTGTCGACGTCGGCGTCCGCGAGATCGTCCGCCACCCTCCGGACGTCCGCCTCGTGGAGCGGCTCCAGCACGGTCCCGCGCTCGTCGAGCCGTTCGCGCACCTCGAACCGTTGGTCGCGCTCGACGACCGGCGTCGGCTTCTCCGCCCGGAAGTCGTAGATGTCCGGCCGGTTCTGCCGGCCGATCTCCAGGACGTCGCGGAACCCCGCCGTGGTGACGAGGGCGGTGTCCGCCCAGTCCTCCTCCAGGAGCGCGTTCGTCGTGACGGTCGTCCCGTGCCCGAGGAAGTCGACGGCGCCGAGGTCGAGGCCGCCGTCGTCGCTGGCGTCCTCCAGGCCGTCGATGACGCCCCGCTCCGGGGCGTCCGGCGTCGACGGTGTCTTCCGAACCCGGACGACGCCGTCGCGGACGGTCACGAGGTCCGTGAACGTGCCGCCGACGTCGACGCCGACGCGGGCGCCGTCGGCGACTGTACCGCCGTCGGTCGTGGCGTCGACCGCGTGGTCGGTGGTCATCCGGCTGTCCTCCGTGGCGGCGTCGGCCGCGCGCCGCCGCAGTGCGTGTCGGCTCTCGTTCGAGACATGTATGGAGACGTGAAGCGGGTCGAACCCGAAGGCAAGTCGCGTGCGAGACGTGGGCTCGCCGGGTCACGGCGGTCCGTCCGACGGGCGTCCGCGGGCGGCATCAGACCAGCTCGTCGGCCGGGATCGTCTCCCGGTCGGTGAACTGGCCGTCCTGCACCTCGACGATCACCATGTCGCTGGCGACGTCGCCGTTCTCGTCGTAGTCGACGGTGCCGCTCGGGCCGCTGTAGTCGATCTCCGTCCCCTCGTCCAGCAGGGAGACACCCCGCTCGAACTCGGCGTAGCCGACGGTCTCCCCTTCCGGGTTCGACACCGTGCGCAGCTGTCCTTTGACCTCGGCGGGGTACGTAGGCCTCCCCCGCATGTCCCGTCCCATCCGCGTGCGCAGCTGTCCTTTGACCTCGGCGGGGTCGGCCGTCCCGGCGGCGTTGATGTCCTCCCGGGCCATCCGCATCGCGTTCGGCATCGGGCCGCCGAAGTCGGCCAGGTCCCCGCTGAAGGGGATCACCGTCCCGACCGTGATCGGCTCGCCGCCGTCCGAGTCGGTCCCGTCGGTCCCCGTGTCGCCCTCCGAGCCGCCGGAGTCGGTGTCGCCGCCGGAGTCCCCTCCGGTCTCGGTCGCGCCCTGCAGTTCGTCCCGGCCGGCGCACCCGGCCAGTCCCGCGGCGCCGGCCGCACCCGAGAGGCGGAGGAACCGCCGGCGCTCGAGCCGTTCCACGAACGAGTTACCGTCTCCCATGACTACTCATACCACATGTCACGGCCTGTATATAGCTACTTGTTACAGCTCCCTACGAGCGTGTGTCGGGTGTGTCCGGAGACACGAACCGTATGAGAACGTATGAACGGATGTGTGACCGTCATACGGGGTGCCGGCCGATCCGACGCGGCGACGGTCGTCACCCGGTCAGGCGGGGTGCTCGGTCATCATCACCTTCGTCAGTCCCGCCTCGATGTCGATGTCGAAGGGGAGCTCGGCCGTCGACCGCTCGATGAAGCGGGTCATGAACCACCGGATCTGCTCGGAGGGGAAGACGACGTGGTAGCGGTCGTCGTCGCTGCGGCGGACCGAGAGGAAGCCGCACAGCGAGAGCCACTCCAGCAGTTCGTCGAGGGAGTCGAACTCGTCGTCGTACTCGCGGGCGTGGTAGTCGGAGACCTCGTCGGCGGAGTCGAGGAACTCCGGGTCGGGGTCGCCGTCGGCGTCCGAGACGTAGTGGAGGAAGCAGTGGAGGAAGTCGACGTCCAGGAGGACGTGCTCGCCGCCGGAGAGCATCTCGTAGTAGTTCTCCAGCTGCTCGCTGGACTCCGCGGTGGCGGCCCCGAAGTTCGCGGCGTAGAACGTGAGCGAGCGCCTGACCAGTTCGCTTTGCCCCTGGCCGGTGCGTTCGGTCAGGTCCTCGATCGCCTCGCGGGCGTCGTCGTCGAGGGAGACGGTGATGCGGTCGTTACTCATGCACTCCCCGGGCCGCCGCCGCCGATTAAGTGTCACGGTGTCACACGGTCGTCGCCTCCGCGAGTCACCGAGCGGTCCGGAGATCGCCGACCATCCGAGGAGTTGCCGAGCAGTCCGGGAATCGCCGAGCGTCCGAGGAGTCGCCGAGCGTCCGACGAGTCGCCCGCAGCGGTCGGCCGGTTCGGGTCGCGTCCCCCGGCGTGTAGTAACACACTTCATCCGAACCCGCCAACCTCGACCCGATGAGCTACGAGTACTCCGGTGCCGCTCACCGCGACCTCGCCGGGTCGTACCGGACGGACGACTCCCCGTTCCCGACGGACGCGTCGCGGGTGTATCCCCCCCGCGACTCGCTTCGTGAGGAGCTGCCGCTCCTCAAACAGCTCCTGTTCCCCCGCTGCTGGAACGCGACGGAGCTGGTCGGGAGCCCCGAGGAGATCCGAGCCCGGTTGACCGAACTCGGGGACTGCATTCGCACGGGTATCGCCGCCTACTCCGACCGCGACGCCGACGACCTGACGGGGACCGTCGACCGGATCCTCGACCGACTACCGGCGATCCGACGCACGCTCAAGAAGGACGTCGAGGCCGCGTACAAAGGCGACCCGGCCGCGAAGAGCTACTGTGAGATCATCCGCTCGTACCCGGGGGTCCACGCGACGATGACGCATCGCATTGCTCACTCCCTCTACCGACGGGGACACGTCTCCTACGCACGCGAGCTCGCCGAGTACTCGAAGACCGAAACCGGGATCGACATCCACCCGGGGGCGGAGATCGGCGAGCACTTCTTCATCGACCACGGGACGGGGGTCGTCATCGGCGAGACGGCGACGGTGGGCGACTGGGTCCGGATCTACCAGAACGTCACGCTGGGTGCCCTCC
Source organism: Halobacteriales archaeon QS_6_71_20 (assembly GCA_003020945.1). Classification (GTDB taxonomy): domain Archaea; phylum Halobacteriota; class Halobacteria; order Halobacteriales; family Haloferacaceae; genus Halobaculum. The sequence continues at coordinate 29,475 of PXRU01000009.1, read as the reverse complement.
ACTTCGAGGAGGCCGAGGACGAGGACAACACGCTGGCGAAGGGGTACAAGCGACATCCCGACATCGGCGACCACGTCGTCGTCGGCGCCGGAAGCAACGTCCTCGGGGCCGTCGAGGTCGGCGACGACGTGAGCATCGGCGCGAACTCGTGGGTGACCGACGACGTTCCGGACGACACCAGCGTGTTCATCGCGGACCATCCCGACCAGCGGCGGAAGTCCAACGACTGACGGCGCCGAGGCGCACCGACGGGAGCCGCTCGCTCGCGGGCGTGAGCCGGAGACGGAGAATAGTGGTGACATTTTCCGCTATCTCGCACGCCATTGTGTGGCCACGTCCGCGGTGATCCCGGGCCGCTCAGGGCTGTTCGAGGCGAATCCGCCGGTACTGCGTCTCACGAAAAGACGCCCCGCTTGCCAGCGGTGGGCGATATTTCCCGTCGGAGCGGCTACAACAGGCGATGACCGATACCGTCTCCGGCGTTTCTCGACGCACGTATCTGGCGGGAGCCGGCGCCGCCGCGACCCTTGGGCTCGGTGGCTGTCTGGGCGGGGGCGGCGACGACGAACTCACCGTCGCCCACATGCCGATCTTCCCCGACCTCCAGTGGTACGTGATGGAGGAGGAGGGGTACCTCGCCGAGGTCGACGCGGAGGTCACCGGACGCGAGTTCACCGACGGGCCGGCGATCATCCAGGCGTACAGCAGCGGCGAGCTCGACGTGGCGATGTTCGGCATCGTCCCGTCGATGATCGTCATCGACAGGGGGATCTCGGCGAAGGTGGCCGCGGCGAACATCAAGGAGCCGATGGCGATCCTGGCGCACGAGGACCTCCGCGCCATGTGGGAGGAACACGGCAGCGACGCGTTCGCGGCCTGGGAGGAGGACCGGGGACGGAAGTTCCGCTTCGGGACCTTCCCGCAGGGATCGGTGCCCGACGTCCTGCTTCGCTACTGGCTTCGGGAGGAGGGGGTCGACGAGTCGGCGGTCGAGATCACCGAGATCGGCGGCGCGAACGCCGTGTGGCAGGCGATCGCGAACGGGGAGATCGACGGCTCCTCGATCATGGAGCCGGTTCCGACCCGCGCGGCACGGGAGGACGTCCCCGTCGAGACGTTCAGGACGGCCGCCGAGATCATGCCGGGGCAGCCGGCGGCGGTGACGCTGATGAGCGACGAGGTGCGTTCCTCCGACGTCGCGGGGCAGTTCCTCGAACAGCACGTCCGCGCGACGGAGTTCATCCGGAACGACGTCGAGGCGACCGCACGGATCGTTGAGTCCGGCATCGGGATGGCCGCCGACCAGGCGCGAGCGGCGCTGGAGGGGCCGCTGTCGACCTTCGTCACGGACCCGCGGGAGATCGAGAACGGCACCGAGATCTTCTCGAAGTTCGCGAGCGAGAACGGCCAGATCGACGAGCGGCTCTCGACCGACCGGATATTCGACTACGGCGTCTACGACGACCGATGACCCGGACGCGCAGCGAGGGCGGGGATGGCGATTGAGGTCGGCGAGGGCGTCGACTCCGACGAGGGCATCGACTCCGGCGAGGACGTCGAGCCGTCCCCGTTCGACGTCGACGCGAGGCGGGGCGTCCGGGGTGCCGGCGGCGTCGTCGCCTTCCTGGCGCTGTGGTGGCTAGTCGCGTCCACGCAGCCGACGTACGTCCTGCCGACGCCGCCGGTGGTCGCCGAGACGTTCGTCGCCGAGGCCGCCTCCGGCGCCATGCTGGCCGCGCTGGGGAGCAGTATCGTCCACTGGGTCCCCGGCGCCACGGTCGGAACCGGGCTCGGCATCGCCGCGGGCGTCGCGCTCGGGTGGAGTCCGTATCTCGACGACGCCACCGCGCCCGTCGTCCGCGTGCTCCGGCCGGTGCCGCCGCTGGCGCTCATCGGCTTCGCGATCGCCTGGCTCGGCATCAACCACGCCGGCGCCGCGTTCATCATCGCCGTCGGCGCGTTCTGGATCAACTTCTACGCCGCCTACGGCGGCGTGGAGGGCGTCTCCGACGACCTGCTCGACGTGGCACGAAGCCTCGGGGTGCGGGGCGACCTGGAGCTGATCCGGTCGGTGGTCGTTCCGGCCTCGCTCCCGGAGATAACGACCGGGATCCGGACGGGGATCGGCCGCTGCTGGATGCTGGTCGTCGCCTCCGAGATATTCGGCGTCCCGGGGATCGGCCGGGAGATCCTCCGCGCCTCCAACAACCTCCGGGTCGACGTCGTGATCACGTACATCCTGGTGTTGAGCTTCATGTTCCTCGTCGTCGATACGGCGTTCCGGGCGCTCCAGCGTCGGGCGCTGGCGTGGCGATGACCGACTCCGACCGCGACGGCGTCCGGCCGCGCGTCCGGGTGGAGGACGTCGGGCGGCGATACGACAGCCCGCAGGGCGTCGTCCGGGCGCTTGAGGGAGTCGACTTCGACGTCGACGCCGGGGAGTTCGTCTGCCTCGTCGGCCCCTCCGGCAGCGGGAAGACCACGCTGTTTCGCATCATCGCCGGGCTGGAGGAGTCGACGACCGGGACGGTGTATCTCGCCGGCGACCCCGTCGAGGGACCCGGACCCGACCTGGGGCTCGTCTTCCAGGAGTACCACCTGTTCCCGTGGCGCACCGTCTCGGGCAACGTCGGCTTCGGGCTGGAACAGCAGGGCGTCGACCGCGACCGCCGGGAGCGACGGGTGCGCGACCTGCTGGAACTGGTCGGGCTGGACGGCTTCGCCGAGAGCTACCCGCGCGACCTCTCGGGCGGCATGAAACAGCGGGTGGCGCTGGCGCGCGCGCTCGCCGTCGACCCGGACCTCCTGCTGATGGACGAGCCGTTCGGGGCCGTCGACGCACAGACGAAGCGGATGCTCCAGAGCGAGCTGCTCGATATCTGGTCGGAGACGGGGAAGACGATCCTGTTCGTCACCCACGACGTCGAGGAGGCCGTCACGCTCGCCGACCGGGTGATCGTCATGGCGACGGACCCCGGGCGGGTCCGGGAGGTCGTCGAGATCGGGACGGACCGTCCGCGCTCCCGGTCGGACGCCTCCTTCGGCGAGTACTACGAGCGGATCATGGAGCTCATCCGGGCGTAGCGGCGCCGCGTGGGCATCGGAGGGCGGCACACCGCGAGCGGAGCCGGACCGCGTCCGTCGGACTCGGTGTGGGACCGGCGATCCGATCCGGGTTCGGGTTCACACCCTCGGCGACCTCGTCGCCGGCGCGCTCACGGCGGAGTCACGTTCATAAGATCGGGTGGGTTTAGGAGGGTCGCCGCCGTCGGTGACGGCGGATGCCGACGCCACCCGAACGGCGAGAGTTCCCCGACCGCCTCCGGCCGTCGACGGATCTCGGCGCCGCCCACGCGGCGTTCGTCGCCCACGTCTCGAAGGGCGACTCCGGGCGTCACCGGGAGGAGGTCGACCGCGTGGTCGGGGCGTTCCTCGAGACGGCGGTGGACCGTGGCGCCGAGGAAGTGGAGGACCTCACCGTGCGACGGCTGGAGCGGTACGCCGAACACCTCTCCCGACGGGCGTGGGCCCGGGAGGAGGACCCCGAGCGCGGGATCACCGGTCGCACCGCACACCAGTACTACGCGCTCGTGCGGTCGTTCTGTACGTTCCTCGTCGAGCGGGACGCCCTCGAGTCGAACCCGGCGAAGTCGGCGGTGGCGACCGACGCGCTCCCCGACCGCTCGGTCGGCGTCCGCGGCGACGACCGCCGGCAGTTCTGGAGCGCGGCGACGCGGGAGCGGATCGTCCGGTGGATGGACTGGCGGACCGCGGACGCGATCGACCGCGGCTGGCTCGACGCGGACCGGGCCACCCGCGACCGCGCGCTCGTGGCCGTCCTCGCGTACTCGGGGGCTCGCGGCGCCGAACTGTTCCGCGACCCGCGGAACGAGCGCCGCAGCGGCCTCCGGTGGCGCGACGTGGACCTCGACGACGGGGTGCTCCGCGTGTACGGGAAGAGTCAGGAGTGGCAGCAGTCGCCGCTTTTGTCCCCCGGCATCGAGCGCCTCCGCGCCCACCGCCGCCGACAGGACCCCCCGAGCGACGACTGGCCCGTCTTCCCGACCGCCCACCTCCCCAGCCTGTACGGGACGGTTCGCGACGCCGACGCCGTCGACGCCGAGCCGACGAAGGGGACGGTCGACGACCTGCTCCGCGAGCACGGCCTCGTCCCGCCGGCGCTGTCGACGACGGGCGCTCGAACCCTCCTGAAGCGGCTGTCCGCCGAGAGCGGGATCACGGAGGACGGCGAGCCGCTGCTCCCGCACGGAGCGCGCCGCGGCCTCGGCGACGAGCTGTACGAGACGAGCGCGGAGTTGGCCCAAGAGGTGCTGCGACACCAGTCCGTCGAGACGACGCACGCGAGCTACCGCGACGGGGACGTGAGCCGGCTCCGCGACGCCGCGGAGGACGCGCTCTCGGAGTGACCGGAACGGGGAGCGCGACGCCGGCGGCCCTCCCCGTGCGAGGGGTGTGTCGGAACGAACCGAAAACGCGCCCGAGGCCTCGGTCCCGGCAGCGGCGGCACACATAGTTATTCGCGAACGCGCTGCGTTCGGGCGACTGACGTGTTCGAGTCGCCACCGGACGTCCGTCGCCGTCGGCGGCGACCAAGGCGGCTCCCGGACCCCGGCCGCCTGGAGCGGTATCGTCAGCCACGAGCCCGCGCACAGCCCCGTCCCGTACACGGGCGTCGACGGCACCGTCCGGGACGCGCTCGACGCCTTCGCGGCCGCGGGGGCGGGGGTGACCGGGGTCTCCGTGCCGATGCATCTCGACGGGCTCCCGATCCGGAACGCGATCGGGCTGTAGGAGATCGCGGCGACCGTCGAGGCGGAGTGCGTCGGCCACTACGGCTCGGGCTTCCACGACACGCAGTTCGCGGACGCCTTCGGCCGCGCCCGACGGGCACAGGCCGACGATTATCCGACGACGATGAAGCTCACGCTGATCGCCGGGCAGTACCTCGCCAACGAGTACCGAGGTCGCTACCACGCGAAGGGGAAGGGCCTCGCCCGGAGACTCGCCGACGCCTGCGACGAGGTGCTGGCCCACGTCGACGTGGTGGCGATGCCGACGACGCCCCAGACCGCCCACGAGGTCGACCCCGAGGTCTCCCGGGTCGAGGCGATCGGCCGGAGACCGCGGGATCGACCCGCAGTGCCCGGCCGCGAACGCATCGCCGACCCGCACGACGCCCGACACGCGGCCGGGCCGAACAGGGCCGAGCGCCCCCGGGACACCCCATCGATAGTCAATGTCACACAATATGTCTGACGAAGATTTATGATAGCCAAAACACATGCAATAGTATGTCACGGACCACGGGATCGGTGACGGAACGAGTCCTTGAACGGGTCGCCAGTCAGTCCGACGTCGACGTTCTGGACCTCCCCCCGCTCCAGGCCGCCGTCGACCCGGACGCGCTGGAGATGGTTCTCGCGGGACCGGCCGAGACGAGGGTGACGTTCACGTACTGCCAGCGGCGGGTGGCGGTCGACAGCGACGGGACGGTCAGCCTCACCGACCAGCCCGCTTCCGGCCCCGGCGCCGAGGCGACCGCTTCCGGGGACTGAACGACGGCGGTGCCGGCGGCCGCGGATCGACGCGCCGGCGCGGCACCCGGTCCGGGGGCGAGTCACGACGGCACCTCCGACCGTGATCCGCCCGGTTCCCTCCCGGGTGTCACGACCGGAGAACCGGGTCCGGGTTGCCCGTCGCGGGGACGGTGTCAGATCGGAACGATCGAGGCGGCGACCCCGATGATCGCCGTGTAGAGGAGGGCGAGCGCCACCATGTCGACGAGCGAGTGCTCCCACCGGAACTCCCGCCACCAGTAGCGGACGAACGACTCTTCCATCGCCAGTGCGTATCGTCCGGGCGCAAAAAGGTATTCTGATCCGAGTATCGATCTACGGAGTGTGGCCCGACTACGTACGGGATACAGTCCGGTCGGCCCGCGGGCGGTCGGGTCCGGCCGCGTCGGAGGTCGCGCGGCGACGACATTGCCACCGGGTCGGTCCCGCGGGGCGGCCGCTTCCGCCCCGAGCGCCGCCACACGGACCGCTTCGACGACGCCGCGCGGGCCGCGGTCACCGAGGACGCGCCGCCGTCGCCGGGGGCGTGCCCTCCTTGGAGGACGGAGAGTACGTTCCGCCGTGAGGGCGTCGGTCACCACTCGGCGACGCTGCCGTCGTCGTGGCGCCAGACCGGGTTGTGCCAGTCGACGTCCAGCTCCGACTGCTCGCGCACGTGCGACTCGTCGACGTCGATGCCGAGCCCGGGGTCGTCCGGGATCCCCACGTAGCCGTCCTCGTAGTCGAACACCGAGGGGTCCGCCAGGTAGTCCAGGACGTCGGACGTCTCGTTGTAGTGGATGTCGAGGCTCTGCTCCTGGACGAGCGCGTTCGGGGTGCAGGCGTCGACCTGGACGCACGAGGCGAGCGCGATCGGGCCGAGCGGACAGTGCGGCGCGAGCGCGACGTCGTGGGCCTCGGCCATGCTCGCGATCTTCCTGACCTCGGTGATCCCGCCCGCGTGGCTCAGGTCGGGCTGGACGACGTCGACGCCGCCCGTCTCGAACAGCGTTCTGTAGTCCCACCGCGAGTACATCCGCTCGCCGGTCGCGATCGGCGTGGACGTCTGCGCCGCGATCTCGGGCAGCGCGTCGTTGTGCTCCGGCAACACCGGCTCCTCGATGAACATCGGCTCGTGCGGCTCCAGCGCCGCCGCCAGTCGCTTAGCCATCGGCTTCGAGACGCGGCCGTGGAAGTCGACGCCGACGTCGACCTCGTCGCCGACGGCCTCGCGGACCTCCCGCAGCCGGGTGACCGCGGCCTCGACCGCCGCCGGGCTGTCGACGCGCGCAAGCTCCTCGGTCGCGTTCATCTTCAGCGCCGTGAAGCCCGCCTCGACCTTCCGTTCGGCCTCGCGTGCCACCTCGGTGGGTCGGTCGCCGCCGATCCACTGGTAGACGCGAACCCGGTCGCGGGCGGCGCCGCCGAGCAGTTCGTACACCGGCGCGCCGAGCCGCTTCCCCTTGAGGTCCCACAGCGCCTGGTCGACGCCCGAGATGGCGCTCATGAGGACCGGTCCCCCGCGGTAGAAGCCGCCCCGGTACATCGTCTGCCAGTGGTCCTCGATCCTGCTCGGGTCCGCCCCGAGGAGGTACGAGTCCAGCAGTTCCTCGACCGCCGTCCGGACCGTCCGGGCCCGGCCCTCCACTACCGGCTCGCCCCACCCGACCGTCCCGTCGGCGGTCTCGATCCGGAGGAACAGCCAGCGCGGTGGGACCTCGAACAGCTCGTAGTCCACGATGCGAGTCATGAGCGAGTGTGGCGGCCCGTTCCGAACCGATGCGGATAGGTGTTGTTCTCCGCGGCGTCGCCGCCCCCGCTACAGCTCCCGTTCGCGGATCTCCTCGACCTCCGCGAGCGACAGGTCGTACACGGAGTCGAGGACGCGCTCGACGAGCGCGACGAGGTCCGTCGGCGAATCGGCGGCGACCTCGTCGACGGTGACGTAGTTGTCCCCCGCGCCGCGGAGCACGAGATCGCGGGACTCGACGAGGTCCATGGCCGCCGCCTTCCGCAGCGACGAGAGGCCGGCCATGTTCAGCATCCCCCACCGGTACTGGACGTTCGGGTTCGCCGTCCCGTCGACCCCGAACACCACCTCGACGACGTGACCCGTCTCGGGTCGCTCGTCGCCGTCCGTCCGGTCGAGATGCGTCTCGAACGCCGTACGCAGCGTCGCTTCGGGGTCGGCATCGCTCACGGACACACCCACGCGTGTCGGCTCGAAAAGGACACCGACATTGGTCGACGGGTCGGCGTCGACCCGGCGACGACGCTCATCGGGCGGGGCGCGTTCGCGTCCCGAACGAGCCGACGTCGCGGCCACGACGCCACCCCCACCTCGTCCGGAGTAACCGACGGCTCTGACCCCCGAGAACGCCGTCCACGTCGAGCGAACGGGTCGAATTACTGCGGTCACGGTGGTCCCGGGAGCCACGCCGGTGCCCGCGTCGGTTCCGCCGCCGTTCGACCGCGGGTCCCGGACTTCCGACCCGGCGTCCGGCGGTCCGACGCTCAGATCGACACCAGCACGTCCCCGTTCTCGACTTTCACGTCGAACACGCCGATTTGCTTCCCGGAGGCCGCGTGTTCGCCCGTCTCCAGGTCGATCTCCCAGAGGTGCCACGGGCAGGCGACGGCCGGCGCGTCGGTGAACCCGCCGCGCGTCTCGTTCCAGCACTTCTCGCCGTTGATCTTCCGCTCGCCGACCTTACACAGCGGCGCCCGCTGGTGGGGACAGCGGTTGCTCGTCGCGTGGAACTCGCCGTCGACATTGAACAGCGCGACCTCGACCCCGTCGACGACGACGCCCATCCCCGTGCCGGGTTCGAGTTCGTCGGCCGCGGCGACGTGAGTGTACCCGTCGTCGTCCGTGTGTGTGCTCATGATTGGATCACCGGATCAGATACCGAACAGCTCCGCCGCGTTCTCGTGGAGCACCGCCGCCCGGAGGTCCTCGTCGAACGCCCGGTCGGTGAACGCCCACGTCGCCGGGTCGAGCGTCTGGTGGGGCCAGTCGCTGGAGTAGAGGAACATGTCCTCGGCCATCGACTGGGTCAGCATCTGCTCGAAGTCGGCGGACCGCTCGGGCGGCGCCATCGGCTGCGTCGTCACGTGGAAGTTGTCCCGGAGGTAGTCGCTGGGCGTCCGCTGGAGCCGCTCGTTGCCGAGTTCGTGCACCCGGGGGTGGAGCTTGACGTCCTCCGGGTGCATCTCGTAGAACTCGTCCATCCGGTAGCGGGCGAACGGGATCCACCAGTGACCCCCCTCCTCCAGCACGACCTGCAGGTCGGGGAACTTGTCGAACACGCCGGACATGACGGCGTTGACGGCCGTGAGCATGGCGTGGACCGGCCAGTCGAAGCCCAACTGCTCGGTCCACGTCAACATCCCGTCGCCGACCGGCGTGTCCTGCGGCCAGAACGACAGCGACCCGTGCAACACCAGCGGGAGGTCGTATGCGACCAGTGCCTCGAACATCGGGTCGAACGCGGGATCGCCCAGCAGCGAGAACGGGCCGAACCAGCCGTACGCGCCCACGAACCCGTCCTTGTCGCCGAGGCGGCAGATCTCCTCGACGGCGTACTCCGGGTCCCACTGCGGCACCATCAACAGACAGTGGAGGTCCTCCGGGATCACCCGGTCGAGCGCGAAGTCGTTGGCGGCCCGCACGATCGCGTTCTTCTGGACAGGGTTGTGCTGTGTCGGGGTGTTGTTGAGGCCGATGTTGACGATCGGGTCGTCGATGGCGAAGTACTCCGCGACCGTCTCGACGTCCTCGGCGACCTCGGCGCGCCCCTGCGTGAACAGCCCCTCGTTGCCGCCGGGAACCGCCCACGCCGCGTCCCACTTGGCCTTCCGCGGCGCCATGCCGAACTCGACGGTCTCGAACTTCTCGCGGGCGACGGGGTCCTCGACGTAGCGAACCAGTTCGGCCTCGGTCGGGTTCATGTGGAAGTCGAGGTCGATGATCCGCTCGTCGTACGCCGCCGCCGGCATCTCGCTTTCCGGGTCGGCGTCTTGTGAGGCCATAGGTAACACCCCCCAATGGTCGGTCAAAAGTGTTGTGTCGACCCAGGTGCGGGTCGCCGTCCGGGAGCGAGTCGGGGGACTCGCGGCGGGGCGGTCGGGAGTCGAACGAACGGGTATCTACGCCTCGACCGAGGCGATTCGGTCGGACGGACGCCGGGGCGGCGCAGGTCGGATCGCCGGGACGTCAGTCGGGGTCCGCCGCGTGCTCGCGCAGCGTCGCCAGCGACACCTCCTCGAGGACGGCCCCGTTCGTCGCCGCCAACACGACCGGCGGCGCGACGCCGTCGGCCCGCGCCTCCCGCCAGCGCGGGAGGCAGAGACACCAGCGGTCGCCCGCCTCCAGCCCCGGGAACCCGAGTTCCGGCCGCGGGGTGGTCAGGTCGTTGCCCCGGTCGGCGGAGTAGCGGAGGAACTCGTCGGTGACGACCGCACACACCTCGTGGCGACCCGGGTCGCGGCGGAGATGGCGGCAGTGGCCGTCCCGGAGGAACCCGGTCTCGGGATCGCGACTGCACGGCTCCAGCGGCTCGCCTAGCACGTTCGTGGCCGCGTCGCCGTCGCCGGCCTCCTCGGGTCGGTCGTCGGTCACGGACGAACGCAGTCGGGCGAGCGACTAAAGGGCTGCCCGTCGTCCCCGTCGTCGCGTCGCCGTCGCTGCGCTGCCGACGCTCCGTCGCCGCTCCACCGTCATCCCGTCGTCGCTTCGTCGTTACCCCGTCATTGCTCCGTCGTTACCCTGTCGCCGCTTCGTCATCACCTCGTCACTACTCCGCCGTCACCCCATCACTGCTCCGTTGTCCGTCCGGCGGCGTGTGGCACACGACGACACAGCACTTACAACGTTCGATCGCCTCGATCGATCCGTGCTGAAATCAGGCACGAAAGAGCGGAGCACCGCCTCGATGGGTGCGTCGGTCGGCGCGTCGGTGGGCGCGCGAACCGGGCCGTTCGGCGCCGGGATCGGCGCCGGCTTCGGGGGCGCGGTCGGCTACATCGCCGGCGCGCTCCTCCCGGGGTGCGGGCGGTCGGCGGTCACCGACGGCGGCCGCGCGTCGACGTACGACCGGACGAGCGACCGACGGGGGGACCGGCGGCGGTCCGACGACCGCGCGAGCCGGAACCGCGAGGCGGTCACGATCCCCGTCGAGGAGGCGTAGTCGCGTCACTTCGCGAAGTAGCTCGTGAAAAAGCCCGAGAGGAACGAGGAGACGGCGACCGCCAGCAGGAGGTCGGTTCGGTTCCACGGGCCGTCGTCGTCCATCAGTCCGACGACGACGCCGACGCTGATCGCGAGCGAGACGACTCCGTTGACGACGTCGGTGCCGAGCGACATGGCCGTCCCTCGGGACGCTCCCCACATAGTTCTGTTCGAGGGGCGAACGGGCGGACCGCGTCGGCGCCGCCCACGGAACTAAGGCGGGCGTTTCCGAGGATCGCCCATGACAGTCGCCCTCGTCGCCACCGGCGGGACGATCGCCTCGACGCCCACCGCGGGAGCCGACGCGGAGCCGGACCTGCGCGGCGCCGACCTGGTCGAGGCGGTTCCCGAACTGGGCGAGCTCGCGGATCTCACCGTGCGGGAGTTCTCCGCGGTGCCGAGCCCGCACTTCACCGTCGAGCGGATGCACGACCTCGCCGGCGTCGTGGACGAACTGGACGACGACGGCGGGGTGACCGGCGTCGTCGTGACTCAGGGGACCGACGTGTTGGAGGAGACGGCCTACTTCCTCGACCTCTGTTACGACGGCGACACGCCGGTCGCGGTCACCGGCGCGATGCGGAACCCGTCGCTGCCCGGCGCCGACGGCCCGGCGAACCTGCTGGCGGCCGTGCGCGCGGTTTCGTCCCCGGAGGCGGCCGACCTCGGGGTGCTCGTCGCGTTCAACGACCGTCTCCACGCCGCGCGCGAGGCGACGAAGGTCCACACGACGAACCCGGACACGTTCCGGACGCCGGAGTTCGGCCCGTTGGGTGTCGTCGACGAGGACCGGGTCGTCTGGTACCGGGCGCCGACGCGCACCGACCCGACGTTCGAGGTCGACGCCGACCGGCTCACCGCCGACGTGCACGCGGTCACGGCGACGGCGGGGATGCCCCCCGAACAGGTCGCCGTCGCCGCCGAGGGCGACGGGCTCTGTCTCGCGGCCACCGGCGCCGGCCACGTGCCGCCGGGGGTCGTGCCGGCGCTGGAGGACCTCGTCGCCGCCGGCGTGCCGCTGGTCGTCACGAGCCGCTGTCCCGAGGGGCGCCTCGCCCGGAACACGTACGGCTTCCGGGGGAGCGAGGCGACGCTCCGGGAGCTCGGCGCCCGCTACAGCGACGTGAACCTCCAGAAGACGCGGATCAAAGCGATCGTCGCGCTCGCGGCCGACCGGCTCGAAGCGGCGTTCGAGCGCCCGTAGCCGGCGGCCGTCCGAGCCGGTTCGGCCGCCGGCCCCCCGACCCACATCCTCAGCTCGCGTCGTCGGCGATGCGAACCCGCTCGGCGGCCGTCTCGCCGCGCTCGCGCGCCGTCTCGACGTCGTCCCCGGTCGCGACGACGATGCCCATCCGGCAGCCGGCGTGCGCCTCGGGCCTGTCGAACAGCCGCAACCGCGTCCCCGGCACCGCCAGCGCGTCGTCGACGCCCTCGAAGGTGGGCCGTTCGACCGGCTCGTCGGCCACGACCGCCGCGGCGACGACCCTCAGATCTCCTCCCAGTCGACGCGGTCGCGGTACTCCTCACGGAGGAGGTGACACTTGATCCCGTGGCCGTCGCCGGGGTCATGGACCGCCGGCTTCTCCGTCTCGCAGACGTCGCCGATCTTGTGGGGACATCGGGGGTGGAACCGGCAGCCGGAGGGGACGTTCGACGGGTCGGGGACGTCGCCCTCCAGGACGATCCGGTCCTCGGTTTCGACGCGGCCGGGGATCGCCGACAGCAGCGCCTCCGTGTAGGGGTTGAACGGCGGGTCGAACACCTCCGCGGTCGTCCCGCGTTCCACCAGTTCGCCGAGATACATCACGGCGACCCGGTCGCAGATGTGCTCGATCACCGAGAGGTTGTGGCTGATGAACAGGTACGACAGCCCCAGGTCCTCCTGTAGGTCCGACAGGAGGTTGAGGATCTGCGCCTGGATGGAGACGTCGAGCCCGGAGACGGGCTCGTCGAGGACGATCACCTCCGGGTTGACCGCCAGCGCCCGCGCGACGGCCACGCGCTGCTGTTGCCCGCCCGAGAGGTCGCCCGGCCGGCGGTCGAGGTGGCGCTCGTCGAGGCCGACCTCCGTGATCAGCTCCCGCGCCCGCTCGCGGCGCTCGTCGGCGTCGGCGAGCCCGTGGAGCTTCATTGGCCGACGGACGATCTGCCCGACCGTCCGCCGCGGGTTGAGGCTGGACTGGGGGTTCTGGAACACCACCTGGAGGTCGCGGCGGATCTCCCGCAGCTCGGCCTTCGTGGAGCCGGTGATCTCCCGTCCCTGGTAGACGACCGTTCCGTCGGTCGGCTCGTGAAGCTGGAGGATCGCCCGCGCGGCCGTCGACTTGCCACAGCCGGATTCGCCGACCAGACCCAGCGTCTCGCCCGCGTCGATCCCCAGGTCGATCCCGTCGACGGCCCGTACCGTCTCCCCGCGGCCGAGCAGGTCGTCGAGCAGATTGCCCGTCTCGAAGTGCTTCTTCAGCCCCGTCGCCGACAGCACCGGGTCGTCCCCGGCCCGTCCGCCGCCGGCGTCCGGAACACCCGGCGTCGCCTCGGCCGACGCCCCGGCTCGCTCGTCCTCGGCCCGCCACGAGAGCGTCCGCGGCTCGTGGTCGTACGTGTACTCGATGTCGTCGATCGCCTCGTGACGGTAGCAGGCGACCTCGCGGTCGGTGCCGTCGAGGTCGACCCGTTCGAGGCCGGGGTGGGCCCGCCGGCAGTCCTCGGTGGCGCCGGGACAGCGGTCGGCGTACTTGCAGCCGCTGAACGCGCCGGTGAGGTCCGGCATCGACCCCTCGATGACGCGGAGGCGGTCCGGCGCCCCGCCCTGTCCCTCGACCGCCTCGGCGTCGAGGCCGGGGTTGCTGGCGAGCAGTCCCTTCGTGTACGGGTGTCGCGGCTCCGCGAACATCGACTCGACGGCGCCGCTCTCGACGACGCTGCCGGCGTACATCACCAGCACGCGGTCGCACACCTCGCGGACGACGCCGAGGTCGTGGGTGATGAACAGCACGCTCATGCCGAACTCGTCGCGCAGTTCCACCAGCAGGTCGAGGATCTGCGCCTGGATCGTCACGTCGAGGGCGGTCGTCGGCTCGTCGGCGACCAGCAGGTCCGGCTCGCTCGCGATCGCGATCCCGAACACGATCCGCTGTTTCTGCCCCCCGGAGAACTGGTGGGGGTACTCGTCGTAGCGGGAGCCGGCGTTCGGGATGCCGACCCGCTCCATGATCGCGACCGAGCGCTCCCGCACCTCGGCGCCGGACAGCGAGGGGTCTGTGCTCCGGACGGCCTCGGCGACCTGCCTGCCGACGGTCATCGTCGGGTTGAGCGTGCCCGTCGGGTCCTGGAACACCATCCCCGCGTCCGTGCCGCGGAACTCGCGGAGCCGGGACTCGTCCATCTCCAGCACGTCGCGGCCGTCGTACTCGACGGTCCCGCCGGCGATCTCCCCGGGCGACTCGATGAGCCTGAGGATCGACTCGGCGGTCGCGCTCTTGCCGGCGCCCGACTCGCCGACCAGGCCGACGATCTCCCCCTGGTCGAGGTGGAGGTCGACGTCGTCGACGGCCGTGACGGTTCCCTCCTCCGTGCGGAACACGGTCTCGAGCCCGTGGACCGTGAGGAGGTGGTCGTCGCCGTCGGCGGCGGCGCTCGATCCGAGCTCACCGTCCGTCGGTGGGGTGGAGTGGCTACTCATCGGTGACACCGAATTCCGTGCTCGCGTCCGGGTCGAGGACGTCGCGGATGCCGTCCCCGAAGAGGTTGAACCCGAGGACCGTCACCGCGATCCCGAGCCCGGGGAAGATCGCCATCCACGGCGCCTGCGTGAGGTACTGCTTTGCCTGCTGGAGCATCAGCCCCCACGACGGCGTCGGGGGTTGCGCGCCCAGCCCGAGGAACGACAGCCCCGCGGCCGCGAGGATGGCGAAGGAGATACTGATGCTCGCCTGGACGATGATCGGCGCGGCCGCGTTGGGCAACACCTCCCGGAACAGCACGTAGGAGTCGCGCTCGCCCAGCGCCTGGGCCGCCTCGACGAACTCCTCCTGGGAGACGGAGATGGCCTCCGACCGCGTCACCCGGGCGAAGTACGGGATGTAGACGAGTCCCAGCGCGAGGATCGCGTTGTTCAGCGTCGGCCCGATCACCGCCGTGATCGTCATCGCGACGAGGATCGGCGGGAAGCTCATCAACACGTCCATCGTCCGCATGACCGCGTCGTCGACGGCGCCGCCGGCGTAGCCCGCGAGCCCGCCCAGGGGGACGCCGACCGCCGACGCGATCGCGACGCTGACGAGGCCGACGTAGAGGCTGATCCGCACGCCCAGCAGCGTCCGCGACAGCATGTCGCGCCCGAAGTTGTCCGTGCCGAACGGGTGCTCGGCGCTGGGCGACGCGAAGCGGTCCTGGACGTTCATCTGGTTTGCCGCCTCCTCGGAGATGAGCATCGGCGAGGCGACCGCCAGCACGACCAGCCCGAGGATGATCCCCAGGCCGACGACCGCCTTCGTGTTGTGGCGGATCGCGCGGGCGAGCCGACGGAGCCGCTCGCGCTGGTACTCGTCGACGAACCGCGCCGTGCCTGTCTCGGCGGCCATCAGCTCCCACCCCCGGAGGTGACCCGCGGGTCGATGACCGCGTACAGGAGGTCGACGACCAGGTTGCTCGTCATGAACACGACCGCGATGGTGAGCACCGACCCCTGGATCAGCGGGGCGTCGCGGCTGAGCAGCGCGTTGAACGCCAGCCGGCCGAGCCCGGGGTAGGCGAACAGCTGCTCGATGATGATGATCCCCCCGAACAGGAAGCCGAGCTGGAAGCCGATCACCGTCAGCACCGGGAGGAACGCGTTCCGCAGCGCGTGCCGGAACACGATCCGGCGGTCGCTCAACCCCTTCATCTTCGCCAGTTCGATGTAGCCCGACCGGAGCTCCTCGATGAGCGAGGAGCGGGTCATCCGGGTGATGTGGGCCATCAGGCTGAAGCCGAGCGCGCTCGCCGGCAACAGCACGTGCGCGACCGCGGCCGCCGGGTCCACGAACGGGCTGACGTAGCCCGAGGGCGGCAACAGCGAGGCGTAGCTGGCGATCAGGAGGATCAGCAACATCCCCCAGAAGAAGTTCGGCAGGCTGATCCCCGCGAACGCGGCGACGCTCGTGAGGAAGTCCTTCCAGGTGTTCTGCTCGACGGCCGCGACGACCCCCAGCGGGATCGCCACGAGCACCGCGATCGTCAGCGCCGAGAACGCGAGGAACGCGCTCGCGGGGAACCGCTGGGCGATCAGCGCGGCGACGGGGTCGCCGAACCGCAGCGAGCGACCCAGGTCGCCCTGGAGCGCGCCCGCGATCCAGTCGATGTACCTGATGTACACCGGCTGGTTGAGGCCGAGCTCCTGACGGAGCACCGCGACCTGCTCCTGGCTGCCGCTCGTCCCGAGGATCATCACCGCGACATCGCCCGGGAGGACGTTCACCAGCGCGAACGTGATGACGGAGGCGCCGAACAGCGTCCCGACGAGAAAGACCAGCCGGCGGGCCGCGTAGCGTGCCAGACTCATGTCACGGTGTTCACGGCTGGTCCATCCACACCCGGCCGAAGTCGAGCTCGCTGTTGTTCGGCGAGAGGATCGTGTCGAGCCCGCGGACGGTGTCTTTCGCGGCGAGCGTGCCGTCGCGGAACCACAACATTACGTCCGGGACGTCCTCGTGGATGATCGACTGCGCCTCCCGATACAGCGGGACCGCCTCCTCTCGACCGGACGCCTGCGCGGCGTCGGCGACCGCCCGGTCGTACTCGTCGCTGGCGTAGCCGCGGAAGTTGAACGAGCCGTCGCTGGTCCACAGCGAGGTGTACAGGTACGCGGGCTCCCAGAAGGTGAAGAAGTTCACCATCGAGAGGGTGAAGTCCCGGTTGGCGAACACCTGCGAGAGCCAGTCGCTCCACTGCAGCTGCTGGATCTCGACGCTGAGGCCAGCCTGCTGGAAGAACTGCTGCATGATCGTCGCCGCGTCGACGTGCCACGGGTAGTTCGTGGTCACCTTGAACGTGAGGTCGAACTCGTCGACGGCGTAGTCGGACTGCTCGAACAGCTCCGCGGCGCGGTCGAAGTCCTGCTCGCGCGGCGAGATCTCCTCGTTGCGGAACGCGCTGGCCGGGAAGCTCGGGCTCGCCGTGGGCTCGCCGTTGCCGAACAGCGCCCCCTCGACGAGCGCCCCCTTGTCGATACAGAAGTCGACCGCCTTCCGGAAGTCGGCGTCGTCGAACGGCGGCTCGTCGTTGTTCATGTTGAGGAACGCCCACGACAGCGGCGACCACGTCCGGGTTTCGACGTCGTCGCTCCCGTCGTCGGTGACGTCGTCGATGTCGTCCAGGGGGATGTCGTTGATGAGGTCGTAGCTGCCCTCCTGGATGCCTGTGAGGCGGCTGTCGGGGTCGGTGACCGTCCGCTCCTCGACGGCGTCGAGGTACGGCCCGTCGGCCCAGTAGTCGTCGAACGCCTCCAGCTCGGCGCGGTTCCCCTGCTGGCGCGTGACGAACCGGAACGGGCCGGTGCCGACCGGCTCCTCGCCCAGTCGGTCGCCCGAGTCCGCGGGCACGATCGACGTGCCGGAGAACGCGAGCTGGCGGAGCAGCGGCTGGTACACCTCCGACTGATTGATGACGACCGTGTAGTCGTCCTCGACCTCGACGGACTCCGTGGAGCCGAACACGAACTGCATGATCGCGCCCGTGTCCGGGTCGGCGATGCGGTCGTAGCTGTACTTCACGTCCTCGGCGGTGAGCTCCGTCCCGTCGTGGAAGGTGACGCCCTCCCGCAGGGTGAACGTGTACGTCGTGAGGTCGTCGCCGACCTCCCAGTCGCTCGCCAGGCCGGCGCTGGCGACGTTCGGGTCCGTCGACAGCTCCAGGTCCCGCGTCAGGCCGACGAGCGAGTCGTAGACGCTGTTGAGGAAGCGCCCGGTGCTGGCGGTCGCGGTCTGGTGGATGTCGAGGTTCTGAGTCACCTCGCTGTGGCCCCACACGAGGGTGCCGCCCTCCCGGATATCGTCCGGGTCGACGGTGTCGGTGGGGGTGCCGTCGTCGGTCGTCTCCCCCGTGCCGTCGGTCCCCTCGCCCTCGCCCCCGCCGCCGCCGGCGCAGCCGGCGATGGCGGTCACGCCGCCGGCGCCCGCGAGCCCGGTCGCCCGCAGGAAGCGCCGCCGGTCGACGTCGGTCGGTGCGTGCGTGCCGTCCTCGGTGTCGCTGTCGTCTGTCATGTGTGGGTCTCAGTACTTCAGTCCGAACTCGAGTATCTCGTCGGGGTACTCCCCGAGCATCTCGTCGGCCGACGCCGGGAGGTCGGCCTCCGTCTGCCTCCCCAGCTCGAACGCCTCGCGGAGGTCGGCGACGGGGTCGTCGGCGTTGTCGATGCGGAGGTTGTGGTACAGCTCGGGCTCCGGCGAGTGGACCAGCAGGGCGGCGCTGATCTTCCCGCGTTTGTCGCCGCCGGCCGCCTGCCCCGCCTCCAGCGCCGTCACGAGTCGCTCCGCGAGCTCCCCCTCGGTCTCCCGGAACGTGTCACTGATCGTCCCGATGACGTCGCCGTTGTCGAGCATGTTGCCCGCGACCGTGTGGTCGTCGGCCTCCAGGTGACCGTACCAGTCGACACAGTCCTCGCCGCTGAAGGCGTACGTGTGTCCGTCGGCGTCGATCCCGTGGAGCTGCCGGTAGCCCGCGTGGTCGTCGTCCGAAAGCAGCGCGTCGCAGGCCGTCGGGACACTCACGCCGCGGTCGGCCAACTCAACCGCGTCCGCGCCGTGTGAGACCTCCACGAACGACTGGGTCGCCACGGCCGCGTTCTCGCTCACGAACGGACACAGCGCCCCGACGCCGACGAGCGCGGTGCTGACGGCCACGCCGAACTCCCCCGCCTCCGGGTCGCGGGCGGCGATCGAGAACGTCCCCGGGACGAACCCGTCGGTGCGACGCGCGTCCGTATCGTCAGTCACCATGTGATGTCACACCTTGACAAGGAAACTCGGGGCTCATAAGCTATCGCCTTGGGAAGAAATTCTCCGGATAGCTCCGTCCGCCCGACGGAGAGCGCGTACGGAGTGAACAGACGATCCGTTCGGTTCAGGCTGCGGCGCGCTCACTCGACGGCCGCGCCGAGCCGAGCGAGCGTCGGCTCGTCGAACCAGTCGGCCACGAGCTGCAGCCCGACCGGCCCGCCGTCGGCCGTCCCCGCAGGCACCGACAGCGCCGGGGTGCCCGTGAGGTCGAACGGTCCCGTGTTCGCGATCGTCGCGAGCAGGTCGTCGGCGGTCGTGACCTCGCCGAACGCCGGCGCGGTCGTCGGCGTCGTCGGGAGCGCCAGCGCGTCGACGGCCGACAGCGCCGTCCCGACGGCGTCCGTGAAGCGCGTCCGGGCGTTCTGGGCGCCCGCGTACGCCCGCCCGTCGGTCGCCTCGTACACCGCCTCGAACGTGACGACGCTGTCGACGACGCCCGCGCCGAGGTCCTCCCAGTCGAACGACGCGGCCGTCGCCCGCCAGGGGTCGGCGTAGCCCGTCCCGCTGGCCCGCACGAGCCCGCGGTTCGCGAACAGCCCCGCGAGCTCGCAGTTCGCCACGACGACGACGGCCGACGCCATCTCGTCGAACCGCGGCAGCGACACCTCGGTCGTCTCGACGCCCGCCGCCTCAAGCGTCGCCAGCGCCGCCTCCACCTCCCGGCGGACGCCCTCGTCGGCGGCGGCCATCGCCCCCTCGACGACGCCGACCGTCAGGCCGTCGACCGGCTCGCCCACGGCCGAGCGGGTGTCCGCCGGCGGCCGCGCCGGCCGCGAGGAGAGGTCCCGCGGGTCCGGCCCCGAGACGGCGTCGTACGTCCGGAACGCCGTGGCGACGGAGTCGGCGATCGGGCCGACGTGGTCCAGCGACGGGGCGAGGTCGGCGACGCCGAACCGGGGGACGGTGCGGTGGGTCGGCTTCAGTCCGACGACGCCGCAGTACGAGGCCGGGATCCGGACGCTCCCGCCGGTATCGGTGCCCAGCGCCGCGTCGACGAGCCCCGCGGCGACGGCGGCGCCGCTCCCGCTGGAGGAGCCGCCCGGGACGCGGTCGGCGGCCGCCGGGTTGTCCGTCGGGCCGTGGGCGCACGTCTCGCCGGTGGTCGTCAGCGCGAACTCGTCCATGTTCGTCGTCCCCGCGAGCGTCGCGCCGGCGCGTTCGAGGCGCTCGACGACCGCGGCGTCGTACCGCGGCGTGAAGTCGACGGCGTCGGAGCCGCACGTCATCGGGACGCCCGCCACGGCCATGTTGTCCTTGACCGCGACCGTGAGGTCGGCCAGCGACCCCTCCCCAGCCTCGCCGTCGACGCGGTAGAGGAACGCGTTGTGCTCGTCGTCGCCCGGGCGGCGGTCGCGCGGCTCGCGCTCGTCGACCGCCGGCTCGAACGCCGCGGCCGTCTCGGCGGCCGCCGTCGCCTCGGCGGCGTAGCTCGCTACCTCCTCGGGGTCGAGGCGCCCGCCCACGCGCTCGACGGCGGCCGCGACGTCCGACTCGTCGACCATGCTACCCCGAGACGTGATCGCCCCACATAACACTGTTTTCACGGGGCACGGTGATGCGGGTTCGGCGACCCCACGGACCGCGAGACGGCTTCCGCGGACGCGACAGCCCCATGAATCACACGCGCCGGCGGGGGTTACCGCTCCAGATACGTGTCGAGTTTCTCGCCGATGAGTGTCGCGACCCGCTCGCTGTAGCGCCACAGCGCCGCGTTGAGCCGCTCCCGCGTCTCGTCGTCGACGCCGTCGACGGCGCCGCCGTCCGGAACGGTGTCGTCGGTGATCTGGGGGTGGTGGACGCAGACGATCCCGATCGATCCGTCGGCGCCGCCGGGAGCGCCGGTGTGGACGCCGTACCGGTCGGCGCCCCAGATCCCGTCGCCGCCGCCGCGCTCGTTCGCCGAGTCGACCGCGTCGAGCGTCCGCAGCTCCTCGGCGGTCAGCGCCGGCGCCTCCCCGCCGAACAGCTCCGCGTACGCCTCGGCTCTGGCGCCGGCCGTCCAGTCGTCCAGCCGCGACCGGACCTCGAGCACCGCCTGCCGTTCGTCGGGGAAGTCGACCATACCGTCAGCCACACGCCCACGGCAATCAGGCTTCTGACGGTTCCTGCCCGGTAGTTGCGGCGGTCCCCTCCGCGCGGCGACTCGACGGCGTCCGGCACAGCCGTACGGTTATGTCGGTGCGCACGCCACGCGACCGTGTGCCCGACCGACGCGTCGCGATCGACGACCCGCCCGCTCCGGAGTACGAACTCGCGGCCGAGGACGCCGCCGTCCACTACCGATGGGACAACGCCGTCGATCCCGTGCTCGACGTGGAGCCGGGGTCGGTCGTCCGCTTCGACTGTCGGGACGCCTACGACGGTCAGGTGACGCCACCGCCGACCGTCGAGCAGTTGCGCGCCGTCGACGCGCCGGGCCACCCGCTCACCGGGCCGGTCCGGGTCGCCGGCGCCGAGCCGGGCGACACGCTCCGGGTCGACCTGCTGGCGTTCGAACACCGGGGGTGGGGACTCACGGCCGTCCCCCACGGCGAGCGGGAGGCCGGACTGCTCCCCGAGGAGTTCCCGAGCGCCCACGTCCGGGAGTGGGATCTCGACGGCAGCCGCGACGGAACGCCGGTCGCGACGTTCGTCGACGACGACGCGCCCGCGGTGGCGGTGCCGGTCCGACCGTTCCCGGGGAACCTCGGCGTCGCCCCCGCCGCGGACGGCGCCCACTCGACGATCCCGCCGCGTCGCGTCGGCGGCAACGTCGACGTGAAACACCTCACGGCGGGGTCGACGCTGTACCTCCCGGTCGAGGTCGCGGGCGCACTGTTCTCGATCGGCGACTGCCACGCCGCCCAGGGCGACGGCGAGGTGTGTCTCACGGGCATCGAGGCGCCGATGTCGGTGACGGCCCGACTCGACGTGGTCGACGACCGGCCGGTCGAGGGTCCCGAACTGGAGACGACCGGTCCGTTCACGGCGTCGGGACGCGACGGGGCGGCGTACGCGACGACCGGCATCGAGCCGGACCTGATGGACGCGACCCGGGCGGCGGTCCGGCGGATGATCGCCCACCTCCACGAGCGACGCGGCCTCTCCCGGCCGGACGCGTACCTGCTCTGTTCGGTCGCCGTCGACCTGAAGATCAGTCAGGTGGTCGACGCGCCCAACTGGACGGTGACGGCGTACCTCCCGGAGTCGGTGCTGGCGGAGGCGGAGTAGCCACCGCTCGGGGAGAGCCGGCACCGATCCGGGCGGGTCGGTACCGCTCCGAGGGGCGGTCGACATTCCCCGTCGGGTAGTGTGTCGAGGGGCGTCGACGGTCGCCGCCGTCAGGGTCGGGGAGCGCCGCCGCCGGCTACCTGCCGCCGATGCGCTCCACCGAGAGCGTGAACCCCCAGTCGGCGGTCGTCCCGCTTCCGTCGACGGTTCCGTCCGGGTGGACCGTGTACGGGGACTCGAACCGTCGGTCGCCCGTCGGGAAACAGCCGTCGTCGGTCCGCGCGTTCGGGGTGGCGTACACGCCGACGAACGCGGTCAGCGTCCCGCCGGCCGGGATCGTTACGGTCCCGTACTCCGCGGTCACCACCGGGGTCGACTCCAGCCGCCAGCACTCCTCGTCAGCGAGCGCGACGTCCGGGAGCACCCGGTCGGGCTCGCCCTCGGTCGACCGCTCGGAGTGCGGGAGGCACCGGCGGGGAGCCGTCGGTCACGTGCCGGTCGGCCGGCGACACGCGGGGCCGGACCGGAAGCTCCGGCGCGGGGTCGCGCGACGACGCCGCGACCTCGTGTGTCGCGTCCGCCGGACGGCTCCTGCTTGAGGGGCGATCGCCGTCGGCGACGCCGAGACAGCCCGCGACGCCGGCGAGACTCGCGAGGCCGGCGGCCCCAACGCCGCGCAGGAGGGCCCGTCGTCCGTCCATGCCGGCGAAACGGTCGGAGACGTCATAAGCGCTCCGCGGGTCCGAACTCGGACGGGTGTCGGGACCGGCGACGCCGAGTGAGGCACTCTCACCGGCGGGGGAACGCCCCGATATCGGGGGTACACGGAGCTTACGCCGGTTCGACGGCCGAATAACGAAGCGCCCCCGGTCCCGGGCATCCACCCGCGCATGGGTTCCACCGATCGGGCGGAGTCGGGCACGAGTCGTCGCGACGTGTTGGGAGGGATGGCCGGCGCGCTCGGCGTCGGCGTCGGCGCCGGGACGACGGCCGCTCGGGCGACGGCGGCCGCGCCGACCGTGCTGACGCAGAACCTGTATCTCGGCGTCGACTTCACGCGGCTGCTCGGCGCGGCGTCCTACCGGGAGTTCCGGCGGACCGTCGGCGACATCTTGGCGGGGATCGACCCGGAGACGTACCGCGCCCGGGTCGACGCGGTCGCCGCAACCGTTGAGACGCACGCCCCCGACGTGATCGCCCTCCAGGAAGCCTCGCTGTTCAGGACGCAGGAGCCGGGCGACTTCGCGTCCCCCGACGGGGCGCGGGCCTCGACCGTCGTCGTCGACATCCTGGCGGCGTTCGAGGCCGCCCTCCGGGCCCGGGGGCTGAACTACCGTCGCGCCGCGGTCACGACCACGAGCGACGCCGAGCTGCCGGCGACCACCGACGACGGGCCGGTCGACTTCCGGGTCACGGACCGCGTCGCGCTGCTGGTCCGCGACGGCGTCGACGCGACGGACGTCGTCGCCGACACCTACGACGCCGACATCTCGGTGCCGGTCCCGAACGCGAACCGGACGGTCGCGCTGCGGCGCGGCTACTGTCGGGCGACCGTGACCGTCGGCGAGACGACGTTCACCGCCGTCTCCACCCATCTGGAGTCGGTATCGTCGTTCTTCCGGGTCCTCCAGGCGCGGGAACTGCTCGCGGCGCTGCCCGACGACGGGGCGGTCGTCCTCGGCGGGGACTTCAACAGCGGCCCCGACCACGAGTCGAGCGCGTACGACCTCCTCACCGAGTCGTTCCGCGACCCCTACGCGCGGCTCCGCCCGGACACGGCCGGGCACACGTGCTGTCAGGCGCCGGACCTGCGCAACGACCGCTCGCGGCTGAACAGGCGGATCGACGCCGTCCTCTGCCGCGGCGGGGTTCGCGCGACCGACGTGGGTCGGGTCAACCACCGCGAGGCGGACAGACGGACCGTGTCGCGGGGGAGCCGCACCGTCTCGCTGTGGCCGTCCGATCACGCCGGCGTCGTCGCGACGTTCGAGGGGGCGTAGCTCGCGGTCCTCCGTCCCCTCGGCGGTCGTCGCCTCCCGCCGACAACCCGCCTCCGGGTCGTTTGCTCCCGCGTCCGATGGAATCCACCGAGCCGTTCGCCGACGACTCGGCCGGGGCGGCGGTCCTCGTCCGCTCCGATGCGGCCGCGTCGAGCGGTTCCCGGAGTACGTCCGCGGGCTGGACGACCGCGGCGTCGACGCGTCCTCGTCTCCCCCGCCGCCGGGAGCGACGACCCGGGGGCGGCGCTGAGGCGGTTCGCCGATGGCGTGCTCGGCCGGCCGTAACTGCGTACGGGTACGGACTACGATTTCGTGCCGGTGATGCCAGCCATGAGAGCCGCCAGCCTATCGTTTCGGAACCGTTTCACTACGGTCGAGCCGTTCCTCGGAAAGCACCGAAGCGTTTGTATACATTGCATATTAAGTAAACAGCATGGGGACGATCTCGACACGCGTGCCCGAGGAGTTGGAGGCCGAGCTCGAGGCGTATCTCGAAGACGAGAAGCTCGACCGGAGTACGGCCGTTCGGAAGCTTCTCTCCGAGGGCCTCGAAGAGTGGCGTCGCGAGCGGGCACTCGAACAGCTCGCGGCAGGCACCGTCACGTTCACCAAGGCGGCTGAGCTGGCAGGGATGTCCGTCTGGGACTTCGCGCAGCTCGCCAGAGAGCGTGATATCACCCTGGTGGCGGACGGGCATCTCGATGCGGATCTCGAGGCGCTATGAATGTGGGTGTTCGACGCCACGCCGCTCATCTACCTCGCGAAAGTCGATCGACTCGCGCTCGTTCAGCGGTTCGATGCGTCGTGTGTCATCCCCGAGCGTGTCTACGAAGAAGTCGTCGAGACCGGTCTCGGGCAGGGATATCCGAACGCCCGTCGTATCGAGCGCAGCGTCGACGCCGACCGGTTCGACGTCGTCGCGGCCGAGACCACCCCGCTGCTGTCGCGCCTCCGGGAGAACGACAACCTCAGCGACGCCGATGTCGCTGTCCTCGCCTGCGCGGACGCCGACGACGGTGTGGCCGTGATGGACGAGACGTATGGCCGTGACGTTGCAGCGACCGAGGGAATCACGACCCGGGGGACGGCGTTTCTCGTGCTGAAACTCGCCGGCGAGGGCACGATCAGTGTCGACGAGGCTCGGTCCGTGATCGATGCGATGATCGAGGAGGGCTGGTACTGCGCCCCCGACATCTACGCGAAGATCGTCCGGAAACTCGACTCGCTGGCGGCCTGATGTGTACGTATCGATGCGGGGGAGGACGCGCCGTATCGGAGGGTGCGTTCCTCATGGGTCGAGCGTGTCGTAGAACGGGTTGCATCACCCCACCGAGGACAATATATAGGTGAAGTATCGACCGGACCCCCCCGGCAAGTATGACGATTCACTATCATGGCCCGGTCAGGTGTCCGTTCCAGTATTACTGACACGACTCGACACGAGAAGTACTCGGTATCTGTTGGACTCGATCGGAATATCGGTGCCGAACGAAAGACAGGGTAACGCTCCGATCCCTGCCGGACGGCCCGTTGCCCCGGGCATTATTACCGCTCCCCCATACGCGGACGTATGGACATCGACACGGACGAACTCCTCACGTCGCTGACGAAGCGCGAGGACAACTCCGCGATCAAGTCGTACCAGAACACCGTGGCCGTCGCGTGTCCGGCCTGCGAGGAGCCGTTCGACGACCTCGTCGTCTGCAGGCGGAACCCCACCAGCCTCGACCTCTCGAAGCAGCTCGACCTCTGTGTCGGCGTCGACGACGGGCAGGCGTACATCTTCACCCACAGCTGAGTCGCCGGGTCCCGTTCGCGCCCCGCGGTCGCACGACGCCCCGCGATCGACCGCCGTCGCGGGGACGGCAACCGTTATGCACGACCGGCGGCTACAGCGTTCGTGACCGACTGGCCCCCGGTGGAGCCGGACGACGTCGACGCCGTCGCCGACAGGCGCGACGAGATCGTCGAGGCGGTGCGCGACCACGCCGGCCGGATCGCCTACCAGCTCGCGCTGTTGCAGGGGGGCGACTACGGCGACCGCGACTTCGACACCGAGCGCGGGACGTGGACGGTGAAGTACGAGGGCGGCGACCTGGAGTACCTCCGCTACTCGCCGACCTCCGGCGACGACGTGTACGTGATCTCGACGAAGCGCGCGCCCGAGCCGTCGGCACTGGCGGCGGCGCTTCGCGACTACGACGCGTTCGTCCGGGCGTTCAACGGCTACGTCGACTCGACCGAGGGCGTCCTCGACGACGTCTCCGCGGCGTTCCCGGAGGCGACGACGACGGAGACGGCCGTCGCCGAGCGCGACCGCGTGCTCGATGCGGTCCGCGACGTCGCCGACCGCATCGCCGGGGAGCTCCACCGGTCTGAGGGCGGCGACTACGGCACCTACGCCGTCCGCGTCGACGGCACCCGCTGGGAGCTGAAGTGGGACCGCGACGGCGTCTCGTACCTCCGGGCCGGCGGCAGCGGCGGCGTCTACCTCCTCTCTCAATACGGGCCGCCCGCGACGACGGACGTCCGCGAGTACGCCCCGCAGTTCCGCGATTTCGTCGACGCGTACAACGAGGAGGTCGCCGGACTGGAGGCGGATCTGCGCCGGATCGAGCTGTGAGCCGGCCGGCCGGCGCCGCCCGGCCGTCGGGCGCCGCCCCTCGCGACACCGAGCGATTAAAGACGATTTGTCCTACCTACACTTAACTGGTAATGACGACACGGACGGGAGCCGACGACGGCGGGGGCGTTGAGGTGGGGATCGCGAGCCGACGGACCACGGCGGGGGTTCGATGAGGCTCGTCGTCGTCGCGGGCAACACCGAGACGGCCGGGATCGACGGGATCAGCGCCGCCGGCGCCGACCCCGACCTGCTGGTGCACACGCCCGCCGCGGACCTCGAGCTGCTCGCGTACGGCGAGCCGGTTCGCGCGCCCGTCGTCCCGGTCAGCCCCTCTGGCTGTCCGACGCCCGCGGTCGTCACGCGGGCCGCGACCGAACTGCTGGGCGTCGAGACGCTGGCGGTCGACGCCGGGCTGGCCCGACCCACCGCCGCCCCGACGGTTGTCGTCGGCGACGATCCGGGCGGCGACATCCGCGAGGGATCGCCCGTCCCCGACGCCGAGGCGGTGTACGGGGCGTCGCGGCGGCTCGGGCGGTCGCTTCCCAACGAGCAGATCGTGGTCGGCGAGACGATCCCCGGCGGCACGACGACCGCGCTGGGCGTGCTGACGGCGCTCGGCGAGCGCGCGACCGTCTCCTCGTCGCTGCCGGAGAACCCCCTGTCGCTCAAGCGGTCGGTCGTCGAGGCGGCGCTGGCGGCCGGCGACGCCGCCCCGGGCGACGCCGCGGGCGACCCGCTCGCGGCGGTGCGGCTCGCCGGCGACCCGGTGCTGGCGGGGGTCGCCGGCCTCGCCGTCGGCGCGGTCGAGGCCGGAACGGCGGTGACGCTCGCCGGCGGGACGCAGCTGGCCGCGGCCGCGGCGCTCGTCTGGCACGCCGGCGTCGACGCCGACCTGACGCTGGCGACGACGTCGTTCGTCGCCGACGACGGCTCGGCGGCCGTCGCCGACCTCGCGGCGGACCTCGACCTCGCGTTCCGGGCGACAGACCCCGGCTTCGCCGGCGCGGACCACCCCGCGATGCGGGCGTACGAGGCCGGCGAGGCGAAGGAGGGCGTCGGCATGGGCGGGGCGCTGGCGCTGGTCGACGAGGAGCCGGACGCGTCGATGGCCGACCTGCGGGCGCGCCTCCGTCGCGTGTACGACCGCGTGCTCGCCGACGGACGGGAGGTCCGGCAGTGAAGGGGTTCGTCGTCGGCGGGACGGGCTCGGGCGTGGGCAAGACGGTCGCGACGCTGGCGACGATCCGCGCGCTCCGGGAGGAGGGGCTGACCGTCCAGCCCGCGAAGGCGGGTCCCGACTTCATCGACCCGAGCCACCACGAGCGGGTGGCCGGCCGCCCCTCCCGCACGCTCGACCTGTGGCTGGAGGGTGAGGCGGGCATCGGGCGGAACTACCGTCGCGGCGAGGGCGACATCTGCGTCGTCGAGGGGGTGATGGGACTGTACGACGGCGACGCCTCAAGCACGGCGGCCGTGGCCGACGCGCTGGACCTGCCGGTCGTGCTGGTGGTCGACGCCGCCGGCGGGATGGAGAGCCTCGGCGCGACGGCGCTCGGGTTCCGGGAGTACGCCGCTCGCGCGGGCCTGGACGTCGAGGTCGCGGGGATCGTCGCCCAGCGCGCTCACGGCGGCAGACACGAGGCGGGCATCCGCGACGCGCTGCCGGAGGAGCTCACCTACTTCGGGCGAGTCCCGCGGAACGAGGAGCTGGAGATCCCCGAGCGGCATCTCGGCCTCCACATGGGCGCGGAGTCGCCGGTTCCGGAGGCGGCGCTCGACGCCGCCGCCGAGCACCTCCTGACGGACCGCCTCCGCGACGCGGCGCGGGAGCCGCCCCGGCCCGACCCCGCGGAGAAGACCTCCGCGGGCACCGACACGACGGACGCCCGCGTCGCCGTCGCCCGGGACGGGGCGTTCCGCTTCGTGTATCCGGCGACGGTCGAGCGCCTCCGCGAGCGCGCCGAGGTGGTGACGTTCGCGCCGACCGCCGGCGACGACCTGCCGGACTGCGACGCCGTCTACCTCCCCGGCGGCTACCCGGAGCTCCACGGCGAGGCGCTGGCCGGGAGTCCGGCGCTGTCGACGCTCCGGGAGCGCGCCGCCGAGGGGCTGCCGGTGCTCGGGGAGTGCGGCGGCCTGATGGCGCTCTCGGCGGAGCTGACGACCGTCGAGGGCGACACCCACGATATGGCGGGGGTGCTTCCTGCGACCGTGGAGATGTGCGACCGGTACCGGGCGCTCGACCACGTCGAGGTGCGCGCGACCGCGGACACGCTGACGGCCGCCCGCGGCGACACGCTCCGCGGCCACGAGTTCCACTACTCCGAGGCGACGGTCGACGACGACGCCCGCTTCGCGTTCGAGGTGACTCGCGGCGACGGCATCGCCGACGGGATGGAGGGGTTGACCGAGCACCGCACGCTCGGGACGTACTGCCACGTCCACCCCGAAAGCGGCGCGTTCGACGCGCTCCTCGACCACCTATGACTGACGAAAATACTGAAACCGACCAGAACGCGGAGACCGACGAAAACACGGAGACCGACTCCGAGGCTCGCACGGACGAGACCCTCACCACCGGAGCAATCGAACCCTCGGCACCCGAGGAGTTCGGTCTGGTCCAACTCTGGTGGGGCGACGGCAAGGGCAAGACCACCGCGGCGATGGGCATGGGCTTCCGGGCCGCGGGCCACGGCCACCGAGTCCACATGGTCCAGTTCATGAAGGGCGGCGCGGGGAGCGTCGAGGACATCCGCGGCGAGTACGAGGCCATCGAGACCATGCCCGGATTCAGCTA
>PXRU01000008.1 GCA_003020945.1 Halobacteriales archaeon QS_6_71_20 | reverse complement strand
AGCGCGGCGACGCGACGGTCGAGGCCGGCGGGCGCACCGAGCCGTGTATCGCGCTGCCGCGCTCGCCGAGCGGGACCGCAAGCGCCGACCTCGTCGACCTCGGCTACGGCCTCCCGTCGGACTTCGAGGAGGCCGACGTGGAGGGGAACGTCGTGATGGTGTCCTCGGACACCCCCGACGACTTCGACCGCTTCGTCCACCGCACGGAGAAGTACTACTACGCCGTCGACCACGGCGCCGCGGCGTTCGTCTTCCGCAACCACGTGGAGGGGCGTCTCCCGCCGACCGGCTCGGTCGGCACCGACGACGACCCCATCGGCGACATCCCCGCCGTCGGCGTGAGCAGGGAGGTCGGCGCGCGCCTCGCCCGCCGGGCCGCGGGCGAGTCGGTCGCCGTCGACGTCGACTGTGAAACGCCCGCCGCGACCAGCGGGAACGCGATGGCGGAACTGGGGCCCGACACCGACGAGGAGATCCTGGTCACCTCCCACGTCGACGCCCACGACATCGCCGAGGGGGCGATGGACAACGGCGCCGGCACCGCCACCTCGTCGGCTCCGGCGTGGAGGCCGACCGCGCCGACCGCGGGGCGATCGAGGCGGTCGTCAACGTCGATTCCAACGTCTTCGGGCGGACGCTGTCGCTGTCGACCCACGGCTTCGACGACCTGACGGCCGCGGCCGACCGCCTCGCCGAGCGGTTCGACCACCCCGTCTCGACCGACGAGAAACAGGTGCCCCACAGCGACCACTGGCCGTTCGTGACCCACGGCGTCCCCGGGTTCATGGTGTCGGGGGAGACGGAGGGACGCGGTCGAGGGTGGGGCCACACCGAGGCCGACACCCTAGAGAAGCTGGAGCCGCGGAACCTCCGGGAACAGGCAATCCTGCTGACGGCGCTAGTCGCGGATCTCGCGGACGCCGACACCCACGTCGCCCGTCGCGAGCCCGGCGAGATCGCCGCCGCGCTGGAGGCGGAGAACAAGGCAACCGGCATGAGGGTGATCGGCGACTGGCCGTACGACGACGACGGCCGCGTAGTCGAATAGCCCCGCCGTCGGAGGCCCCCGGAGACCCGGCCCGTTAAGTCGTCCCCACATCTACGCCGACACCATGGCCGAGTTCCGCGCGGCGCTGTCGGGCGACGACGGCACGCTCCGCGAGGCGGTCGCGGCCGCCGACGGCGCCGTCGTCGCCGCCGAGGCGGAGCCGGACGTCGTAGTCGCGTTCGGCGAGCGCGCGCTCGTCGAGGCCGCGCTCGACGGTCCCGCGGCGCCGGTGCTCCCGGTCGCCGCCGGCGACGGGCGACACTCCGTCCCGAAGGTCGAGGCGACGGCGGCGCTGCGGGCGGTCGCGACCGGGACGTCGTGGACGGTCGAACACGCGACGCTCGACGTCGACGTCGGCGACGACCGTCGCGAGCGCGCACTGCTGGACGCGACGCTGATGACCGCCGAGCCCGCGCGCATCTCCGAGTACGCCGTCCGCGACGGGGAGCGTGCGATCGACCGCTTCCGCTCGGACGGCGTCGTCGTCGCCACCCCCGCGGGGTCGGGCGGCTACGCGCGCGCCGCCGGCGGGTCGGTGCTGTCGGCGGGCACCGGGCTTTCGGTCGTCCCGGTGTCGCCGTTCGCGACGATGACCGACTCGTGGGTGCTCGACGGGGAGGCGCTGCTCAGCGTCGAGCGCGACAACTGCGAGATACGGCTCGTCGTCGACGGCGCCGACGCCGGGACCGTCCCCACGGGCGCCGACGTCCGCGTCGCCGTCGGCGAACGCGTCCCGCTCGTGCACGTCCCGCAGTCCTGACGCGGGCGCGAGGGGTCGCCGGCGCCGACCGGGACCGGACGACCGACCGGCAGCGGTCGGGCCGACTCGGGGGCGCCGCCGGCCGGGCCGCGCGGCCGCCGAGGATTGGAAAGCTTCTAATGAGTCGTGGACGGATTCTCACCCATGTCACCGTCACCGCTGGAGTTCCTCGTCCCGCTGGGGGCGTTGGAGTCCGTGGCGGAGGTGCTGCCGTTCGTCATCCTCGCCGCCGTGTTGCTCAACCTCGTCACGCGCCTGCTCGCCCAGTGGAGCTTCGAGCGGGCCGCGAGGGAGGGCGACGACGACGAGGC
Source organism: Halobacteriales archaeon QS_6_71_20 (assembly GCA_003020945.1). Taxonomy (GTDB): domain Archaea; phylum Halobacteriota; class Halobacteria; order Halobacteriales; family Haloferacaceae; genus Halobaculum. Next base: position 58,076 of record PXRU01000008.1, on the reverse strand, counting down.
GCTGTCGCGGTTCCTCCCCCACGAGGCGACGAACGCCCTGTTGGTGCTGTTGGCGTTCGCGTTCACGGTCGTCGAGCCGCACGGCGGGGTGGTGCTGTCCGTCCTCGTGCTGGGGATGATCCTCTCCGACTTCTTCGAGTACGAGTCCCGTCGCGTCGAGGCGCGCAACGGCCTCGACGTCGACAAGCCCAAGAGCGCGATCGCCGCCTCGACGCTCGTCATCGCGTACGCCGGCTACCAGGCGTTGTTCTTCCTCGTCGAGCCGCTCTGGAGCTCCATCGTCTGAGGGGAGCCCGCGGGCTCTCCCCTCGACACCGCCCGTCACCGCCGGCCCGAGTCGCCGACGGCGATCGCGGCCTTTTCGACCGCCGCCCCCCTTCCGGGAGTCATGGCTGACTCCGCGCTGGTCATCGGCGGCACGCGCTTCATCGGACGACACGTGGTCGAGGAACTGCTCGACAACGGCTACGCGGTGACGATCTTCAACCGGGGCAACCACGAGAACCCGTTCGCCGACCGCGACGGGGTGACGCACGTCGAGGGCGACCGCCGCGACGACACCGACCTGCGGGCGGCGAAGCTCTCCGTCGAGCCGGACGTCGTGATCGACTGCGTCGCCTACTACCCTGAGGACGTGCGCGTCGCGACCGACCTGTTCGCCGACGTCGACGGGTACGTGTACGTCTCCTCGGGGTCGGCGTACGGCGCCGAGGAGATCCCCAAACGGGAGGGGGAGACGACGCTGTGCGACTGCACGCCCGAGCAGGCGACCGACGACTCTCACGACTCCTACGGCCCGCGCAAGGCCGAGGGCGACCGGGCGATCCGCGCGGCCGCCGACGAGGGCGTGAACGCGATGTCCGTGCGACCGTGCATCGTCTACGGCCCCCACGACTACACCGAGCGCCTCGACTACTGGATCGACCGCGTGCTGACCCACGACCGGGTCGTCGTCCCGGGCGACGGGCTGAACCTCTGGCACCGCGCGTTCGTCGAGGACGTCGCCGGCGCCCTCCGCGTCGTCGCCGAGGCGGGCGAGCCGGGCGAGGCGTACAACGTCGCCGACCGCCGGCTGCTCACCCTCTCGGAGACGGTCGAGCTGATCGCCGACGTCGCCGGAACCGACGTCGAGGCGGTCCCCGCGAACGGCCGGGAGCTGTCGACGGCGGGGCTGTCCGTCGACGACTTCGTCCTCCACCGGGAGTACCCCCACGTGCTCGACACGGGGAAGCTGGCCGCGCTCGGCTGGTCGTCGACGCCGCCGAGGGAGGCGATGGAGCGGACCGTCGCCGAGCACCGCGAGCGCGACCGCGACGGGAGCCAGCACGACCCCGGCCGGGAGGCCGAGGAGCGCGTGCTCGGCGTGCTCGACACGCTCTGAGGCTCCGAGGCGGCGGGCGGCGTATGGGTGGCCGTGGGGCGGAGGCTCGTCGGCGTCTCAGCGCCCGTCGAACTCGCGGCCGTCGTGGTCCATTCCGGCGATCTCCTCCTCCAGCCACTCCCGGAACCACTTCACGCGCTTGATCCGCTCGTGGGCGATCGACTCGGCGGTGTCGCTCTCGACGCGGGCGGCGTGCTCGCGGCCGCGCTCCAGCACGCGCTGGACCATCTCGGCGGCGTCCATGTGCGTGCGGGCCTCGTACCCCATCCGGAGGACCATCAGCGCCGTGCCGTTCGCGCCGACCTTGTCGAGCAGGTCCGCCTCGATGAGCGAGCGCGTCTCCAGCGACAGGTCCGACAGCGGGCCCTGATACGAGTGGTCCTCGACGGAGGAGCACACCGCCGCGACGAACGAGTCGGGGTAGTCGCCGTGCGTCTCCAGGTACTGGCGCGCGACGCGGGCGCCCGCCTCCGCGTGGACGTCCTGCTCGGCCTCCAGCTTCGCCACGTCGTGGAACAGCGCGGCCACACGCACCACGTCGGCGTCGGCCCCCTCCTCGGCGGCGATCCGCTCGGCGATGTCGACCACGTTCAGGATGTGGTTGAATCGGTACTCGGCGGAGTGCCACGGGTACCAGCGCATCCGGCCGCCGTCGTCCTCGCTCTCGACGGAGGCGGCGAGGTACTCGCGGACGAACCGCTCCATCTCGGCGAACTCGTCGTCGGGGACCCGGGAACCCTTTATCTCGACGCCCACTGCACCCACCTCCGGCTCGCGTTCGGTCGGAGAGAGACGTACGTCGTTCTCATTACGGGATGATACGGTGTGTTCCGCTCTTAGTCGTTACGACAGGTCCCGCGAAGCGATCCGCAGACGGGCCGGCCGCGCCGGGCCGCGGAGCCAACCGCTAAGTGCGCCGCCGGGCTTGCCTCGGGCGTGACCGACCAGCTGTACCTGGACGACAGCGGCGTCCGCGAGTTCGAGGCGACAGTCGAGCGGGCGCTCGACGACCGGGTCGTCCTCGACGCCACCCACTTCTACCCGACCGGCGGCGGCCAGCCGAACGACACCGGCACGCTCCGCGTCCTCGATGCCGACGAGGCCCGCGACGAGGGGCCGACGGGCGCCGGCGACCCGCTGGCGGTGATGGACGTGGAGAAGACCGACACCGTCTACCACCACCTCGACGGGGAGGCGCCGGCCGAGGGGACGCGCGTCCGAGGGGCCATCGACTGGGAGCGCCGCCGCGCCCACATGCGATACCACACCGCACAACACCTCCTCTCGGCGGTGCTGCTCGATGAGTTCGGCGCCCGGACGGTCGGCAACCAGCTGTACGCCGACCGCGCGCGCCTGGACGCCGAACACCCGCGATTCTCCGAGACGGACCTCGCCGACGTGGAGGCACGGCTGAACGCCCTCGTCGACGAGGACCGCTCGGTCGACCATTATACGATGGCCCGTGAGGTCGCCGAAGTCGAGCTCGACACCGAGCGCACCCGGATCGACCTGCTGCCCGACTCGATCACGGAGCTTCGGATCGTCGAGATCGGCGGGGCCGAGGGCGAGACGGAGCCGTTCGACCGGACCGCCTGCGCGGGCACCCACGTCGAGCGCCTCGGGGCGGTCGGGGAGGTGACCGTGACGGGGCGGACGACCCAGGGGGGCGAGCGGGAGCGCGTGGAGTTCACGCTCGCGGGGACGTGAGGGGGCGTGGCGGCGACGCTCCGCGTCGACGCCGGCGAAGCCGACCCGGAGACCGTGGAGGCGTTCCGCTCGGAGGCGGGGTTCGACGGACTGACCGACGGGGAGGCGTCCGGCTTCCTCGGTTGATAACGGCCGGAGAAAGGGTCGGCGGGCGGGCCGCCCAAGCCGACGGACGGACCGCGGCCGCCGTGCCGGCTACCGGGCGCGCCGCGCTCACAGCTGACCCAGCTTCCGGAGGAGCTGTCCGCGGTAGCGTTCGTCCGCGGTGACGCCTTTCACCTCCAGCACGTTGCGCTCCAGCTTGTCGAGCGCGACGTGGAACCCGTGTTCGGCGCCGTACCCCTCCCCGGAGCCGCCGACCTGGCCGTGGGTGGTGCGCAGCCGGATCTGACACTGGATCAGCGGCGTGCCGCGGAGCTTCTCCTTGTGTTCGTGGAAGCGGACGTGCGCGTGGAGCACGCGCATCTCCTGGTACTTCCCGGACACCTGGGTGATCGCCTCGCGGATGTCCTCCCGCGACAGCGTGTCCAGCAGGGCGACGTTCGTCACCTGCACGTCCATCGCGTCCTCCTCGGTGAACGTGAGCGCGCGCAACACGTCGGTCTTGGTGAGCACGCCCCGCACGAGGTCGTCGCGGTCCTCGGGCGTGACGACGAGCCCGCTCACGTCGTTGTCGAACATCAGCTCGACGGCCGCGCGGACCGACTCGTCGTCGGTGACGGTGAACACCGGCGAGGACATCATGTCGTACACCGGCAGGTCGAGCATGCGGTCGAGGTCGCCGCTGCGGTCGCCGCGCCCCTGCCGCTCGCCGCCCCGGACGACGAAGTCGACGATGTCGTGGGTGGTGAGGACCCCTTCGAGGCGCCCGGCGTCGTCGACGACCGGGAGCCGCGAGACGCCGTTCTCGCGGAGGCGGTTGATCGCCTGGCCGACGTGGGCCTCCTCGGGGATGGTAACCACGTCGGCGGTGTAGATGTCGTTGACCGTTAGGGCGTCGAGGTTGTCGAGGACCGCCGAGAGGATCGCGTCGACGGTGACGATGCCGTACAGCCTCTCGCCCTGGTAGACGGGCGCCACCTTCACGTTCCCCTCGACGAGCACGCGCGCGACCTCGCGCACGTCCTCGGTGCGGGCGACCTCCGGCGCCGCCTTCATCAGGGCGGCGGCCCTCGTGTCGTCGTCGACCTGGGAGTTGAGCAGCTCCCGCTCGCCGATGACGCCCGCGTACTCGCCGTCGTCCATCACGATGATACCCTTGGGGTTCTCGCGGTCGAAGAGGGAGCGGATCTTCCCGAGTCGCTCGTCCGCGTCGACCTCCACGAACTCCGGCACGGCGATGTTCTCGATGTCCATAACTCCGTTGCGGGAGTTCACTGTCCGACGTATTGAAGCTTGGTTCCGTCCGAACCGGCCGGACGAGCCGCAGGAACCGCCGGCGACGCCGGCCGGATCGGAGGACGGATATCAGGTCGTCGGCGGGGGGCAGCCGCCCGCGGACCCTCGTGAGCCGGGGTGCCGCGTCGCGGGCCGCCTCAGACGATGCCGTCGCCGTCGCCGATCGGCGTCACGGAGTAGTCGACGGTCTTCGTGTCGGTGGTCGCGCGGATCTTTCCGACGAACGTGGAGATCTGCTCCAGGTTCCCCTCCAGGATGAACAGTTCCATGCAGTCGTGATCGCCGACGTGGCTGTGGAAGTTCGAGGCGACGATGTCCTCGTGTTCGTGGCGCAGCCGCATCATCCGGTCCTCGACGTTCGTCCCCTCGAAGTCGAAGACGACGGTGACGATCCCCATCAGCTCGCGGTCCTCGAGCTTCCGGTCGTCGAACTCCCCGAGGAGGTCGCGGGCCGCCTCCCGCAGGAGCTCGCTGCGCCCGGTGTAGCCGTGCTCCTCGGTGAACTCGTCGATGCGGTCGACGAGGCTGTCCGGCATGGAGACGCTGACGACGCCCATGTATTAACACAATCGATGAGAAATAATAATCCTTCCGCATCGCCCGCGGACGCGGGGGCGTTCGGGCCGGTCGCGTCGCGTCGGGATTCCGGCGCTGAATCCGTCAGGCTAGCGGTTATCCGGGCGTCCAGTCGGCCGGAAACATGGTCGGGCGGATCCTCATCGCGGACGACTCAGAATTTCAGCGGACGCTCGTACGCGGGATCCCGGAGGACGACTTCGGGGTCGGGGACACGCTGACGGGGTGATGGCCGTCGAGTAACGCAGTCTTACCGTCGAATGGCGGGGGGAGCCCGTCCCACGCGCGAAGCCGCGAGGCCGCGCCCCCGCCTGCGGGTTTGGCCCGAAACCCGAGCCTTCAGATCGCCGATTTCGTTTCCGCCTCCGACGAGTGGAACAATTCGGCTGTAACAAACCCCTGCTCCGCCGATGCGGGCGGTGGGGTTCTTCGACGATGACCGAATCACCGAACCGTGACGGGAGCGAAGGGACGAACAGACGAACCGTGCTCGGCGGGATCGGGGCGGCGGTCGGCGGCGGCGCCCTGGTCGGCGGCGGCGCGGCGTCGGCCGCCGGGCAGGAGGAGGCGACGTACGTCGTCGAACAGGGCGACCGCTGCGTCCCGCTGGAGCCGGTCTCCGGGTCCGAGCCCGTGGAGGAGTTCTACGGCTACGAGCAGAACTCGAACGAGGTGAACTCCCAGCAGTCGAACACCGGGCTGGAGTCGCCGTCGACGAGCCGGCTGTTCCTGTACGAGGGGCCGGAGGCGCTCAGCCTCGTGCTCCTGCAGGGTGGAGGGGTCTCGGAGCCGGGCGGCGCGGCGTCGATGCTGATCAGCGGGCTGCCGCGGTCGGGCGAGTGGGCCGTCCGCGACGACGGCTATCAGGGCGCCACCGACGAGTTCCTGGAGACCGACCGGGAGGCCGTGATCCACTGGGCGTGGGGAACCGAGGGGCGAGTCAACCGGCGCAACGACGGGGGCGCGTTCCGCGGCCTCGGCGACGACTTCTGCGTCTCGCTGCGGGCCGCGTTCAACGAGGACGCGAAGTTCGAGCCGTTCAACGAGGGGCGGGTCGACGGGATCGAGGCGCTCTCCGGCGGGGGCGACCAGCCCGAGCCGGTCTCCCTGGACACGGAGGCGCCCATCACGGTGCGAACGGGCTCGTGCGACGACGACCCCGAGCGCTGCACGATGGCGACCGCGACCGCCGAGGAGCCGTTCGCCGCGACGCTGACGTTCACCTGCACCGCCGTCGCGGTGGAGGCCGGGGAGTTCGACGCCGTGGCGCTGGAGTTCGACGACGACACGACCCGGCGGTTCGAGGGGCCGTTCGAAGGGTTCGGCGCCTTCATCGACGACCGCGGCGCCGAGCGCTCCGAGTCCGGGTCGGGGACGCTCCGGGCCGTCCGGGTCGAGGCGGGCGACGAGCAGGTCGAGGCGGAGAACCCGATCGCCGACCGCTGTCGGTCGATCGCCGCCGAATCCGGTGACGACAGCGACGACGGTGGCGGGGACGGAGACGACAGCGGCGGCGGTAATGGAGGCGACGGGAGTGACGGAGGCGGCGACGGCGGCGGAATAGGGTTCTGACCGGCGCGACGGTCGAGCGCCGCCGACCGGCGAGGCCGATCCGGATCGCGTCGGAGGTCATCACGGTCCCGCCGCTCGTCGCCTCGGTGTACGGCGACGGGAGATGGGTCGGGGCGGATTCGAACCGCCGGCCTGCTCCGTGTGAAGGAGCCGTCATAACCGGACTAGACCACCGACCCGGTCGATTCGTCGTAGCCCGGTGGCGGTCTTAAGGCTTGTCGTCCGGGCCGATGCCCGGGGGCGGTCGGCCGGGCGACCCGAGGATTAATCCCGTCCGGCGACTCACCCCCGAGCGTGACGAAGATCGAAGTCGACCTGCCCGACCGGATCGACAGCGAGATCGCGCGCCTCGCCGAGCAGGGGGAGTTCCTCAACCGCAACGAGGCCATCGAGGACTTCCTCACCCGCGGGCTGCAGGCGTACGACGTCGAGAACGACCAGGGCGAGGGGGAGGCCGACGGCGACCTCTTCACCGACACGATCGACGAACAGCAGGACCCCGCCGCGCTCGACGAGGAGCACGGCGACGAGCCGACGTTCTGAGCCGGGGCGGCCACGACTCCGCTTGACCCCGGAACGTGCCGCCGCGACGGCGTCGCTCCCCGGAGGAGTCGTTCCGGTCCGAGCGCCCGCTGTCGTCGTCTCGCCGATCGTCTCCCGTGGCCCGCAGTCGTCCGCGAGCCGTCGCGTCCGGTCGGAGCCCGCGCGGTCGATCGGGGGCCGGCCGTTCAGTCGTAGCCCGGCGCGTCCTCGGAGACGCCGTCGCGGGCGTTGACGACGCGCGCGAACGTGAACAGCGCGTCCGAGAGTCGGTTGAGGTACGCCACCGCCTCGCCGTTGACCGGCTCGTCGTCCGCGAGCGCGACCGCGCGCCGCTCGGCGCGGCGGGCGACCGTCCGGGCGTGGTGGAGCTTCGCCCCCGCCTCGCTCCCCGACGGGAGCACGAAGTTCGTGAGCGGCTCCAGCTCCTCGTCCAGCTCGTCGATCCACGCCTCCAGCTGCTCGGTGTGGTCGGGCCGAACGACGGGGTCGCCCTCCTCGGGGTCGGGGTTGGCGAAGTCCGCCTGAAGCACGTGCAGGTGGTCCTGAACGGTCCGGAGCATCTCGTCGACGTCGTCGTACCCCGTCGGGCGGATCGTCCCGACGAGCGCGTTCGCCTCGTCGACCGTGCCGTACGCCTCGATCCGCCGGGAGGTCTTCGACACCCGGGACATGTCCCGGAGGTCGGTCTTCCCCTCGTCGCCGCGGCCGGTGTAGATCGTCATCGAGCCTCAGGCGGCGAGCGTCCGCTCGACGTACTCGAGGATGTTGGCCGACTCGTTCATCGTGACGCCGCGCTCGTCGTCGACGAGCACGGGGACGGCTCGCTGCCCGCTGACGCGGGCGACCTCGTCGCGCCCGGAGTGGAGCTCCTCGGTCCAGATCGTCTCGTACTCGACGCCCGCCTCCTCCAGGGCGTCGTGCACCTTCTCGCACCACGGACAGCCGTCCAGCGCGTACAGCGTTACGGGCATGAATCGGGGAACGGCCGCGGCCCGGAAGTAGCTTGCCACGGCGCCCCCGGCGGCCGCGCGGCGTCGCCGGACGGCGAGCGCGTCGCGTTCACCGCCGCCGAGTCCGACCCCGACGCCGACGAGACGCGCACCGGGCTGTACGTCTCCCCGACCGACGGGAGCCGCGACCCCCACTGCCTCGCGCGCCTCCTCGGCGACCGCGCCGACGTGGGGGCCGGACGGCGGGATACTCGCGTTCCTCGCCGCCCGCGAGGGCGACCTCGACCGGAGGCGCGGTCGCGTCGACGGCGAGGCGAACGGGGAGTCCGGAGACGACGCCGACGGCGGGGGGCCGGGACGACGGCCCGAGCCGGCAGGTGTGGGCGTTCGACCTGGACCGCAGCGATGACGCCCGGCAGCTGACCGCCTTCGAGCGCGGCGTCCGCGAGCGCGCCGTCGAGGGGCGACGGGTGAGCGGGACGGGCACGCTCGTCGACCGGAAAGGCCCGACGCGCCCCGAGGCCGGCGCTCGCCGTTCCGACGCGGCGACGCCGGCGTCCGGCGTGTCCATGGGTCGGCGTGCCGGCGGCTCGCCGGGCGGGCAGTGAATAAACTGAAAAGTCGGGTCGCGCCCGACCGCGGGGCGCGGTGGTTTCCTCGGAGCGTCTACAGTCGCTGAAGGTTCGTCGCGCGGGGGCCCTTCTCGGCCGTCTCGATGTCGAACTCGACCTCCTGCCCCTCCTCGAGGTCCGGACCGCCGACGTCCTCCATGTGGAAGAACACGTCCTCGTCCTCGTCCTCGGTGTCGATGAATCCGTAGCCGCCGGTGTCGTTGAAGAAGTCGACCTTCCCTTGCGCCATGCTTGGAGGAGTGCACGCCGACAGATAACCCTTCCGTAGCGCGGATTCCCGCGTCACGGCGGCACATGGGCCGGCGTGGCACGGCGGTTCCCGGCGGCGACCCGAGTCGCGCGCGGCGGCCGTCGCGCCCCCTCCCCGTCGCGTCCGCCCCGGTCGCCTCGCCCCCGCTCATTCGGCCGCGTGGCGCTCGGCGACCGCCCGGACCCGGTCGGGCAGCGGCACGGGACCGTCCGGACCCATCGCCACCATCACCGTCTCCGCCTCGGCGACGAGTTCCCCGTCGGCGTGGAGTTCGTACGCGAACGTCAGACTGGTGTCGCCCACGTCGGCGACGTCGATGCGGACGTCCACCTCCCCGGTGTGCTCGATGGGCGCGCGGAACTGGATGTCGAGGGTCGCGAGGGCGGCGTCGGCGCTCGCGAGGTCGATGCCGACCTCCTCGCGGAAGAACGCGGTGCGGGCCGTCTCCAGATACGTCGCGTAGACGGCGTTGTTCACGTGTCCCATCGGGTCGAGGTCGCGATAGCGGACCGTGATCGTCGTCTCGAACGTCACACCGGTCCGTCGGGGGCGTCCGGTTTCGGACTGTCGCTTGCGGCCGTCTCGCGAAGCGGGCTCGCGTCGTGGATCGACCGCCGCGGAGCCGCGACTACGGAGGTGGATAGCTCCGAACGGGGACGTCCGCGGCGGACCGGTGTATTGAAACGACCGGCGTACCGTCGTTCGAGCATGAGCCTCGAACGGGAGTTCCACTGCCCCCGCTGTGGCGAGGACCGCGACTTCTGGCGCGTCGCCGCGATGACGCTCCACCTCGGGACGAAGACGAAGTGGCGCTGCAACACCTGCGACTACGGCCTCACGCGGATCGCCGGCGACGACGACACCGCGATCGAGGCGTAGCACCGCCGATATTCGGGTCGTCGTTCCCTCGGCCCCCAGTTTGTCCTCTGCCTGTTTACACCGGCAGCAGGTCACCCACCGCCGCCGGTACCGTGGCGACGAGCGTGTTCCCGAGTACGACGGCCGGCGATCCGTCGGACCCCGGAGCTCCGTCCACGCTCTCGCCACCCTCGTCGCCGTCGCTCGCGCATATCGGTGGGTCGTGGACGGACCGGTACGTAGTTCTGAGGGGTGCACTGTTCGGAATCCTCCACGAGCGCGAGTTCGAACGGGTCGCGGCGACTGCGGCGCTCGGCGCGGTCGCGTCGGGTGTCGGTCGCGGGGTCGTCGGTCGTCGTGCCGGTGCGGTCGGTGGTCGCGTCCGGGCGGCCCGTTCGCGTCCCGAGGTCGGGAACCGGCGGAGCCCCCGTCTCGGGGGTCGTCCGACCGCCGGGCGAGCCGGCGGGGTCGACGCGGCGGTTCATCGGTCGTCGGCCTCCGTCGAGAACGGGCCGAGTTGGCGGGTGTCGATCCCGTCGGGGTCGGTGTCGGAGTTCGGGTCGAACGTCATGGTGTGGGTCGTTCGGGTGGTGTCGGCGGCGTCGGGTCGCGGTCGGTCGTCGGCGTCCGTGCGTGTGCTGCGGCGTGGTCGCGGTCGCGGTCGTGTACACCCTGCTGTGTCGCCTCACCTGCATCGAACCGGGAGAAGCCGATGAATATAACCAGCTGTAATCATAATACTCTGTAATCGCATCTCACAGCTCCGGGCCGCTTAATTGGTACGTGATCACATATCGGTTCGAGCGCGGAACCGACAGGTCGATGCCCCGGCGCTCGGAGACGGCGCTCATGGGGCCTCGCAGCCCGTCAACGCTCGCGCTCGTCGCCGTCGGCGGCGCCGTCGGGGCGTCGGCCCGGTACGCGGTGGGCGGTCTCGTCGGGGGGCTCGCCGGGACGCTCGCGGCGAACGTCTCGGGGAGCCTCCTGCTGGGGTTCCTGGCGTACGAGGCGCTGCGGACGGACGCGCTGGGCGCCCGGGCGCGGACGCTGCTCACGACGGGCGTGCTCTCCTCGTACACCACCTTCAGCACGTTCGCCGTCGAGGCGATGCGGGCGGAGCCGCTGGTCGGCCTCGGCTACGTCCTCGGTAGCTACGCGCTCGGGATCGGGGCCGCGCTCGTCGGTCGCGCCGGCGCGGCGTGGGTCGACCCGCGGGGCGACCGGGAGGTGACGCCGTGAGCGTCGGCGCGACCGCGGCGCCGGTTGCGATTCCCGACTCCGCGCTCGTCGCCGCCGGCGGCGCCGTCGGCGCGGCGGCGCGCCACCTGGTCGGAACGGCCGTCGACCGCGAGGCGTTCCCGCTCGGGACGCTGACGGTGAACGTGGTCGGGAGCTTCCTACTGGGGGCGGTCACGTTCCTTCCGGTCGGCGGCGACGCGCTCCTGCTGGCCGGCACGGGCGCGTGCGGCGCGTTCACCACCTTCTCGTCGTTCTCGGTCGCGACCGTGCGGCTGTGGGAGCGCGGCGACCGCGCCCGGGCCGCGCTGTCCGTCGCCGGCAACACGCTGCTCGGACTCGGCGCCGTCGGCGTCGCCGCCGCGCTCGTCGCGGGAATCTGATGCCGGCGGGTGGGACCGAGGGTCGAGCGGCGGGAAGCGACGCCGTCGGCCCGGCGCGATCGCCGTCCGTCGACACCGATTAGCCGCTCGCGCCCCTCCTCGGACCGTGACCGCCCATCCCGGCTTCCACTCGCTCCACGAGGAGACCGCGACGACGCTCCCGGTCGAGGGGTCGCTCCCCGACTGGCTCACGGGCAGCCTCGTCCGCAACGGCCCCGGCGCGTTCTCGTTTCCCGACGGCAGCGCCGTCGACCACTGGTTCGACGGCCTCGCGATGCTGTACCGGTTCACGTTCGACCCCGGCAACCGCGGCGACGGACGCGAGGCCGGCGGCGACGCCGTCGACGACGACGCGGTCCACTACCGCAACCGCTTCCTCCGCACCGACGCCCACGAGGCCGCCCGGACCGGCGAGTTCGACGGCGGCTTCGCCACCGGGGAGACGACGCTGCGCTCGCGGCTCGCCACCTTCCTCCGGGAGCCGTACGACAACACGAACATCGTCGCCGAGCGCGTGGGCGACGACTACCTCGCGCTCACCGAGTCGCCCCGGCGAGTGCGGTTCGACCCGGACACGCTCGACGCGCTCGACGACGACGAATACGACGGCGACGCGCCGACCGGCCAGCTCGCGTGCGCGCACCTGAAGCGCGACCCCGCGACCGGCACCCTGGTGAACGTCGAAACCGCGTTCGGGCGGACGAGCCGCTACCACGTCCACGCGGTGACGCCCGACGGGGAGCGCCGCCACGTCGGCAGCGTCGCGACCGAGAAGCCGGCGTATCTCCACAGCTTCGCGCTGACGCCGCGGTACGTCGTCGTCGCGGAGTTCCCTCTCCGGCTCGACCCGCTCCGACTGTTCAGACCCGGTCGCCAGCGGCCGTTCATCGAGCAGTTCGAGTGGGAGCCCGAGCGGGGCACTCGGGTGATCGTGCTGGAGCGCACGACCGGCGAGGTGGTCGCCGACCCCGTCACGGACGCCGTCTTCGGCTTCCATCACGTCAACGCCTTCGAGCGCGACGGCGGCCGGACGGTCGTGTTCGACCTGGAGACGGTGCCGGACGCGACAACTATCGACTCGCTGTACCTCGACGAACTGCGCGCCGGCAGCTTCGGCGCGCTCGGCGCGCAGGTGAATCGCTTCACCGTCGAGTTGGGGGAGGCGGTCGGGTCGGGTCGCTACCGCGCCGGCGACGCGACCGTACATCGGGAGACACTGTACGACGGCGGCACGGCGCTGCCGACGGTGTCGCCCGCGCGGTGGTGCGAGCCGCACCGCTACGTGTACGCGATGAGCACGGACCGCCCGGTGAACGAGTGGGCCCGCGGGGTCCTGAAGCTCGACACGGAGACGGGCGAGGCGACGGCGTTCGACGACGGCGGCTACTTCGGCGAGCCGATCTTCGTGCCGGCCCCCGACGGCGACGGCGAGGACGACGGCGTCGTCTGCACGGTGACGCTGGAGGAGGGTGCGGAGGCCTCCGCGCTCGTGGTGCTCGACGGCGAGACGTTCGACGAGCGGGCGCGGGCGCGGCTCCCGCACGCGACGCCGTTCGACTTCCACGGCCGCTACTTCCCGGAGCTGCGGGCGAGCGGTCGCTGAGCGCGTCCGCTCGGCCGACGCGTCGTCGCCGGTCAGGTCGCCCGGCGGCAGACCGCGGTCACGATCCGACCGGGGTCGTACGTCGCGCGGTCGGTCGTGAACAGCTCCTCGTCGTCGGCGCGGACCCGGAACGCGCCGTCCGTGACGGGCGTTACCTCGACGTCGTCGACCGCGTCGCCGCAGGACGCCCGTATTCGGTCTCGCACCTCGACGGCCATCCCCAGTCCTCCGCAGGCGTCGCAGTACTCGATCTCGACGATCATGTCGCGTCGGCACGCAGTGTCGCGCGTCTATAAGCCTCTCGCCGCCCGAGGCACACGCCGGAGCGACGCGCGACGAACGTCGTCCGCGGCTGAGACCGCAGTGACTGCCGGATCTCCGCCTCTCCCGCCTCCGACCGGCGATGCGACACGGGGTCCGACACACGACGACGGGCTCTCGGACGCTACGCCGCACAGCGACGGCCGTGCGAGCCACGGCATCGCCCGGTCGCGGACGGTTCGCGCTACTCGCCGCGGGCGTCGTCCAAGGCCTGCCACGACAGCCGCGGGTTCCGCGCCGCGGCGGTCTGGTCGACCCGGCGCGACGCGGTCCTCGTCGGCGCCTCCTGGAGCGTCTCGTCGGAGTCGGCCATCGCCCGGTTGAACGCCGCCGCCAGGTCCTCAAGCGAGCGCCTGTTCTCCACCTCGGTCGGCTCGGTCAGCATCGCCTCGTCGACGAACTCCGGCCACTTCGTCGTCGGCGGATGGACGCCGTAGTCGAGCATCCCCTTCGCCACGTCGGCGGCGTCGCGGTCGCCCGCCGTCGCCGCGAACTCGTGGTGGAACGGGGCGTACGGCACGTCCAGCTCCAGCAGCTCCGCGAGGTAGTTCGCGTTCAGCGTCGCCTTCGCGCTCGCGTCGAGCAGCCCCTCGTCGCCGAGCCGGCGGATGTACGCGTACGCCTTGATCAACACGAGCCAGTTGCCCGCGAAGCCGTGGACCTTGCCGATCGAGTGGTCGGGGTCGTACAGCTCGAACTCGGGGTCCGGACCCGGGTCGGAGCGTCCGCTCCCGGCCCCGCCGTCGGGGTCCGCGAGCGCGCCGCCGTCGGCGGCGGCCTCCCCCGACGCCTCGTCGACGCGCCGGACGTGCGGCCGGGGGAGGTAGTCGGCCAGCTCCTCGACGACGCCCACCGGCCCCGCGCCGGGGCCGCCGCCGCCGTGGGGCGTGGCGAACGTCTTGTGGACGTTGTAGTGCATGACGTCGAACCCCATGTCGCCGGGCCGGGCGCGTCCGAGCAGGGCGTTGAGGTTCGCGCCGTCGTAGTACAGCAGGCCGCCGGCGTCGTGGACGACGTCGGCGATCTCCGCGATGTCGCGCTCGAACAGCCCCACCGTATTGGGGTTGGTGAGCATCAGCGCCGCTGTGTCCTCGGAGACGGCCGCCGAGAGCGCCTCGACGTCGACGCGGCCGTCGTCGCCGGAGGGAAGCTCGACCACGTCGTACCCCGCGATCGCCGCGGTCGCGAAGTTGGTGCCGTGGGCGGAGGCCGGCACGATCACCTCGCTGCGGTCGTCGCCGTTGCGCTCGTGGTACGCCTTCGCGATCGTGATCCCGGTGAACTCGCCGGCCGCGCCCGCCGGCGGCTGGAGCGTCACCGCGTCCATGCCGCCGATGTCGGCGAGGTACTCCTGGAGGCCGTACAGCAGCTCCAGGTTCCCCTGCACCGTCTCCGGGTCGCGGTCGGGGTGGACGGCCGCGTCGGGGTCGGCCGCGACCGTCTCGATGAACGTGGGGTTGTACTTCATCGTGCACGAGCCCAGCGGGTACGGCCCCGACTCCACGCTCCAGTTCATCTGCGACAGCCGCGTGTAGTGGCGCGACAGCTCCGGCTCCGAGAGGCCGGGGAGCTCCAGGGAGTCCCGGGTGAGGTCGTCCGGCAGCACCGAGTCCTCGCCGGGGTCGACCGTCACCGAGTGTTTCTCCGCCAGCAGCGGCTCGTTGCGCTCGTCGTCGCCGTAGCGGGCCTGATCGTAGTTCATGAACCGCACCCCCGTGCGGTTCGTGAGCACACCGGACCGTGTCCGGTGAAGTTCACGCGAGCCACCTCCGTGGCGAGGGAGAACCCGTCGGACGCGGTCCGACGCGGTTCATCGCACCACCTCCGCGAACGCCGCGACCAGATCGTCGGTCGCGCCGGCGTTGAGGTCGGTGACGCACACCTGCAGGCGCTCGTCGTCGAGGACGTGGACCGCGAAGCCGCGCTCGCGGAGTCCGGCCGCGACGCCCGGCGCGTCGTCGACGCCGACCGTGAACTCCCGGAAGTGGTGGCGGTCGTCGAGCGGCGCCTCGACGCCGTCGAGCGCGTCGAGGTCGGCCGACAGCGCCGCGGCGTCGCGGACGCAGTCCTCCGCCAGCGCGACGAGCCCGTCGGGGCCCAGCGAGGCGGCGTGCATCGCCGCGCGAAGCGCCACCCACGCCTGGTTCGTGCAGATGTTCGAGGTCGCGCGCTCCCTGCGGATGTGCTGCTCGCGGGTCTGCAGCGTCAGCGTGAACGCCCGCCGTCCGTCGGCGTCCTCGCCGGCGCCGACGAGCCGGCCGGGCACCTGCCGGAGGTACTCCTCCCGGCAGGCGAACAGTCCCAGCCCCATCCCGTAGCTCGTCGGGAGCCCCAGCACGCCCGCCTCGCCGACGACCACGTCGGCGCCGACGGCGGCCGGCTCCTCCAGCAGCGACAGCGCGACCGGGTCCGAGCCGAGGCAGAACAGCGCGTCGTCGTCGGCTGCGAGGTCGCCGACCGCCGCCAGTTCCGGCTCGATGGCCCCCGTCACGGTCGGCGACTCGGCGTACACGAACACGGTGTCGTCGTCGACCGCGTCCGCGAGCGCGTCGAGGTCGGCGGTGCCGTCGGCATACGGGTACGTCTCGACGGTCAGCCCGGAGCCGTCGACGTAGTTGTCGAGCGTGCCCCGCTTGCCGTCGCGCAGCGTCTCGGGCACGAGCACGGTCGACCCGCCGGTCGAGCGGACCCGCTCGGAGAGCAGCGCCGCCTCCGCCAGCCCGGTCGCGGCGTCGTACATCGAGCAGTTGGCGACCGACAGCCCCGTCAGCTCCACCAGGATCGACTGGTACTCGAACAGCGCCTGGAGGAACCCCTGGGTGATCTCCGGCTGGTACTGGGTGTAGCTGGTGAGGAACTCCGAGCGCGAGGAGAGGTCGTCGACGACCGCGGGCACGTAGTGGGCGTAGTGGCCCCGGCCGAGGAACTCGGTGAGGTCGTCGTTGCGGGCGAACGTCTCCCGGAGGTCGCGGACGACCGTCCGCTCGTCGCGCTGCGGAACGCCGAACTCGCCGTCGAACGCGACCGCCTCGGGGATGTCGAACAGCTCCGCCTCGCTCTCGACGCCGAGGGTTTCGAGCATCGCGGCGGTCTCCTCGGCCGTGTGGGGGGCGAACGGCGACCCCGTCGATCCCGCGGTGCGTCCGCTCATCGGGCCGTCACCCCGGCACGTCCGTGCGGGTCGGCCGGCGTCCCGCGTCCACGTCTGGTCATGCCTGTGCCTACGGCCCGCTCACCAAGAGTCGTTCGTTCCCGGGCGAGGTGGCCGCCTGTGGCGGGCGCTCGTGTGCGGCCGCGCTCGGCCGGGAGGCGTTTCACGCCGGAGTCGCAACCCCCGGTATGGCCGACCCCGTCGACCCCCCGAAGGCCGACCCGCTCGACGTGGACGAGGAGTCGCCGGTCGACCCCCGACCGTACGAGGACCTGGTCCACGGCGTGATGGAGGCGCGCGGCTGTCCGAAGCCCGACGCCGAGGCGTGGGTGGCCGAACACGGCCCGGAGGCGGCCGAGCGGTTCCTGCTGGCGCGGTGGGGGTTGACCCGGATCACGGCTCCGTCGGCGTCCCGGTGAACGCCGACTCGTCGACGAACAGTCTCGCCCAGTGGACGGCGTCGTCGTAGCGGACGACGTACTCGCCGCTCGCGCGCCACGGCTCCGGCTCCGCCTCCCACTCGAACGTCACGGGGTCGCGAGCGCGGAAGCGGTCGACCAGCGAGCGGAACGCCTCGCTCGGCGCCTCGTCGCCGGCGACGTGGTAGCCCGAGCCGCCGTCGCTCTCGCCGTCAGCGTCGGCCGCGGGCGTCCCCGGAACGACCGCGGCATCGAGGATCGCCCGCTCCTCGGACGGGAGCGGGGCCGGCGAGAAGCCGAACCGGGCGCGGATATCGGCGCCGAAGGCGGCCGCGGAGGCGACGCGCTCGGCCGTGAGCCGGTAGGTGAACAGGGTGTACGTCGACGCGCCGTCCACCTCGAACCGGGCCGGGCCGTCCGGCCAGACGACCACGGGGTACTCGGGGTCGGGGACGAGCGCCGACTCCTCGACCGCCTCGGGCCGGTACGACAGGGCGGTCCCGATCCCGATCGGGCGCTCGTCGTCGTAGCCCCGGTCCGCAAGCACCGACCGGTCCACCTCGGGGAGGTTCTCGTACCGGACGCGCCGGTCGGGACCGGGCGTCTCCTCGCCCTCGTCGACCCGGATCGGGTCGATCGTCACCGAGAAGGAGCGCAGGTCGCGGGAGTCGACCGGCTCGGCGGCGAACCGGTACACGCCGGCGTCGCCGACGACCGCCGGGCGGTCGGTCGGGAGCGGGGGGTCGGCGTCCTCGACGGTCGCGCTCCCCTCGGCGACGACCCGTTCGGCCAGGGCCGCCCGCTCCCGCTCCGGACGGTCCGGCTCGGACCCGGCGTCGAACACGGTCAGCGCCTCGCGAGCGAGTCGGGCGTCGTCCGCGGGGGTGAGGCGGAGCGAGGCCGTCGGCGAGGCCGCACAGCCCGTACAGCCGCCGGTGGCCGTCGCCGCGAGGGTCGCCGTCGTCGCGAGGAAGCCGCGGCGGTCCAACGTCACGCCGACGGCTACACCGGGGGGCGACATGAGTGCGACGGAGACCGAAACGCCTGTTTCAGCGACGGGGGGCGGCCCGGCGGCCGGGCGCTACTCGATCTGCTCGGCGTACTCGTCGGCCGAGAGCAGGTCGTCCGACGCCGCGTCCGCGAACTCGACCTCGACCATCCACCCCTCGCCGAACGGGTCCTCGTTGACCAGCTCGGGCGCGTCGAACAGCGCCTCGTTGACGGCCGTCACCTCGCCCGAGACGGGGGCGTACAGGTCCGAGACGGCCTTGATCGACTCGATGACGCCCAGCTCGCCGCCGGCCTCGAGCGCGTCGCCCTCGCCCGGCAGCTCCACGAACACCACGTCGCCGAGCTCGTCCTGTGCGAAGTCGGTGATGCCGACGCGACCGCTCTCCGGATCGATCCACTCGTGGGACTCGCGGTAGTGCAGGTCGTCGGGTACCTCGAAGCTCATCGTATAGGTCCGTTGCTGTGGGGAGGGTACTTGGGTGTATGCGAATCCGGACGGATCGCCGCGTCCGATCGGGGGCGTGCCGCGGTCGACAGACGCCGGTGGCCGGCCCGGGTCTCGTCTCGGCGGGAGGGAGGTCGGCTGCTCGAACGAGGGGGATCTATTCGAACGGGACGGGCGCGACCTTCGCGCGCTTCCGCTGCCCGCGGACGACGACGTGGAGCTGCGTGCCGGGGTCGGTGAGCTCCGTCGGGAGGTAGCCCAGCGCGATCGGCTTCTCCAGCGTGGGGCTCATCGTCCCCGAGGTGACGGTCCCGACGACGTGGCCGTCCTCGTCGGTCACGTCGTAGCCGTGGCGGGGGACGCCGCGGTCGAGGAGTTCGATTCCGGCGAACGTCTCCTCGACGCCCGCCTCTCGCTGTGTCGCGAGCGCGTCGCGCCCGACGAACTCGGCGTCGAGATCGACGACGGAGCCGATGTCGGCCTCGTACGGCGTCCGGGGCTCGTCCTCGGGGTGGAAGTCCTGCCCCGACAGGAGGAAGCCGTGCTCGACGCGGAGCGTGTCGCGGGCGCCGAGCCCGCACGGCGTCGCGTCGGCGGCGAACAGCTCCCAGACGGTCCCGGCGGCGTCCCACAGACAGACGATCTCGAAGCCGTCCTCCCCGGTGTAGCCGGTGCGGGCGACCCAGCAGTCGGCCCCGGCGACGGGCGCGTGCGTCGCGGAGAACGGCGGAAGGTCGAGCACGTCCGGACCGCCGTCGTCGACCGCGTCGGCGACCAGTCCGGGCGCGTCCGGCCCCTGGACCGCGAACATCGCGCGCTCCCCGGTGACGTTGCGCACCTCGCAGTCGAGCCCCCACTCCTCCCGGTGGTCGACCCAGCGTTCGTGCATGCGGCCGTCGTTCCCGGCGTTGGGCACGAACAGGTACGCCGGCACGCTCCCGTCGTCGCCGGCGTCCGCACCAGCGCCGCCGGCCGGCCGCTCCTCGTCGGGGAGGCGGTAGACGACGGTGTCGTCGAGCAGCACGCCGTCCTCGCGGGTGATCCCGGCGTACTGCGCGTCGCCGGGCGACAGCGCCGACACGTCGTCGGTGGTGAGCCGCTGCAGCAGTGCCGTCGCGTCCGGGCCGACGACCTCGATCTCCCCCATATGGGAGACGTCGAAGACGCCGGCCGCCTCGCGGACCGCCGCGTGTTCGGTGCGGATCGAGTCGAACTCGACGGGCATGTCCCACCCGCCGAACTCGGTGAACGTCGCGCCGCGCTCGGCGTGGGCGTCGCGGAGGGGCGGCTTCCGGAGCGTCATACCCCGCCGGTCGGTCGCTCGGGAGTAAGGTCTTGGTGTTGCGGTGAGCGACCCCGACCACGCCTGGCGGCGTCGACCGCGTCCGCGAGCGCGACGGCCGAATCGACGCCGACGGCGCGTCGCCGCCGACCGTGCGTCACGACGGCTCGGCGCGTCGGTCCGCTCGGGTCAGTTCGCGTCGACGTACGCGGCCACGTCGAGCATCCGGTTCGAGAAGCCGTACTCGTTGTCGTACCACGTGAGAACCTTGACTATCCCCTCGTCGTCGTCGCCGACGACGTCGGTGGAGCGGAGGTCGACGTACGAGGAGAACGGCAGTCCGACGATGTCGCTGCTGACGACCTCGTCGTCGGTGTAGCCGAGCACGCCCGCCAGCGGGCCGGAGTCGGCGGCCGCGCGGAACGCGTCGTTGATCTCCGCCGCGGAGGGCGACGCCTCGAGGTCGACCACCAGCTCCGTCAGCGAGCCGTTGGGGACGGGGACGCGCATCGCCATCCCGTCGAGCTTCCCCTCCAACTGCGGGAGGATCTCCGTGGCGGCCTGGGCCGCGCCCGTCGAGGTGGGGACGATGTTCTCGGCGGCCGTGCGGCCGCGCCGGGTCTTCGCCTTCGGGCCGTCGACGAGGTTCTGGC
Source organism: Halobacteriales archaeon QS_6_71_20 (assembly GCA_003020945.1). Lineage (GTDB taxonomy): Archaea > Halobacteriota > Halobacteria > Halobacteriales > Haloferacaceae > Halobaculum. The sequence goes on along the minus strand of PXRU01000008.1, from coordinate 37,705 downwards.
TGCCGGTGTACGCGTGGACGGTGGTGAGCGTCCCCGACTCGACGCCGAACCTCTCGTCGAGTACCTTCGCGACCGGCGTCACCGAGTTGGTCGTGCAGGAGGCGTTGGAGACGACCGTCTCCCCCGCGTATTCGTCGTGGTTGACGCCGTAGACGAGCTGTTTCACCGGCTCCTCGCCCTTCGGCGGCGCGGAGATGACCGTCACGTCGGCGCCCGCCTCGATGTGGCGCGCCGCGTCGGCCCGCGTCCGGAACACGCCCGTACACTCCAGCGCGACGTCGACGTCCAGCTCCCCCCACGGGAGGTCGGCGGGATCCTGCTCGTCGAGAACGGCGGCCGCGGTGTCGCCGATGGTCAGCTCGCGGGCCTCGGCGTCGTACTCGACGCCGTCGAGGCGGCCCATCACCGTGTCGTAGGCCGCGAGGTATCGCATCTCCTCCCCGTCCATCACGTCGTTGACGCCGGCCAGCTCGATCCGGGGGTCCGAAAGCGTCGCGCGGAACACGTTGCGACCGATCCGGCCGAACCCGTTCAGGCCGACGCGGATCGGGTCGTCGACGTCCGCACCCGCAGCGAGATACGATTTACTCATATCCGAATTATAACTGTCCGGGGGTTTAGCGCTTGTGGGTACGCCCCGACCCGTCCGCCGAGTCGAGCGGAACGGCGCGCCGGCGCGGCTTCGGTCCCCCGCCGGGGCCGCGAGCCGATACCCGGGCGGATCGACGTACGGGCCGGCCGACGTCGCCGGGGGGAGAAGGTTTATTCGACGGTACGCACTACCACGGTTGAGAATGCGCGACGACCGCGACGATCCGTTCGGCGACATCTTCGAGGAGATCGAGCGGATGATGAGCGAGATGACCGGCGCCGCGGCGACCGGCGACGCGGGCTTCGCCGACGAGACCCACGTATCGGTGCACGAGGAGGGGGAAACGCTGCGCCTCGTCGCCGACCTGCCGGGGGTAGAGAAGGACGGCATCGACCTCCAGTGCGACGGGAGCACCCTCACTGTCTCGGCGGAGGGACAGAGCCGGCGGTTCGACGAACGGGTCCGGCTCCCGGTGCGCGTGGACGAACACTCGGCGTCGGCGTCGTTCAACAACGGCGTCCTCGAGGTGACGTTCGACACGCTGGAGCCCTCCGCGGACATCGACCTGGAGTAGTTCCACCGTCCGGTCTCGCCCGCCCGCTATCGATCGGCCGTCCGCCGCACCAGCGCGGCCAGGTCGGCGTCGAACCCCTCGCGGTACTTCTCCGCGGCGTCGACGGTCGGCCGGGCGTTCGTCTCCGAGACGACCAGTCGGCCGTCCGATGCCAGCAGGTCCACGCCCAGCAGGGGGACCCCGAGCGCCTCGGCGGCCGCCTCCGCGAGCCGTCGGCCGTCGTCGTCGAGGTTGACCCCCTCGGCGACGGCGCCGCGGTGGACGTTGTGTTTCCAGCGCCCCGCCGAAAGCGCCGCGTCGGGGAGTCGCCGCTCGACCGCGCCGCCGTACTCGCCGTCCAGCACCATCGCCCGGTAGTCGGTCGCCTCCGGGAGGAACTCCTGGAGGAGGTACGACTTGTCGCCGGTCGCGCGGTAGTCGTGGACCAGGTCGAGATAGTCGGTCACCCCCAGCAGGGAGTCGGGGTCCGTCACGCGGGCGATGCCGACGCCGCGGGTCGCGGAGTTCGGCTTCACGACGAGCGGGTAGCCCACCGCCTCGGCGGCCGCGAGCACGGCCGCCTCGTCGGCGGGGTTCGACACCAGCCGCGTCTCCGGCACCGGCAGGCCGGCGTCCGCGAGCGTCGCCAGCGCGCCGGCCTTGTTCCGGGAGGCGAGCACCGCGTCGCGGCCGTTCACCCACGGCACGCCGAGGCGGGTGTCGACCACCGCCCCTTCCATCAGCCGCGACGGGTAGACCCAGCCGACGTCGAAGCCGTCGAACTCGCCGGTCGGGTCGCCCTCGCCAGCCACGTCGGCCACGTCGGCGTTCGCGTCGCCGCCGGCGACGCGGAGCACGCGCTCGTCGGTTCGGACATGATCGACCGCGATGCCGTGGGGCGCGAGGCGCTCGCGCAGTCGCTCGAACGTCTCCGCGCGCGTGGTCACGGCCAGGCGGATGTCGGAGTCGGAAGCTGCCGACGACATCGATATACCGACCTCTGGGGCGCCCGGAGTATAGCGGTTCGGCTCCCGAGGCCGGCACGGCTCGGGACCGTCCAGCCGCGCAAGCGGGCCGCGGTCGGGGCTCGACCCCGACACGCCTTCGCACGCGTCCCGGCAGAAACGAGGCTTCTTACGGCCCGGGGCGGTAGCCTCGGTATGAGCGATCCCGACGTTCCCTCGCAGGTCCCGGCGGAGTGTCCGGGGTGTGCCGAGGAGACGCCACACGAGGTGCTGAAGCCGGGCGGCCACGCCACGGTGCAGTGTACGGAGTGCGGCCACACCCACAAGGTCGAGGTGCCGGGGCCGGAGACCGTCGACGTCGACGTGATCGTCTCCCAGGACGGCGAGTCGTACGCGGCGTCGCTTTCGGGCGACCCCGAGCGGCGCGTCGAAACCGGCGAGGAGTTCATCGTCGAGACCGACGAGGCGATCCAGCAGGTGCGCGTCACCTCGATCGAGCTGTCGGGCGACCGCCGCGTCGAGGAGTCCGACCTCGCACACGCCGCGACGGTGTGGACCCGGGTCGTCGACAACGTCGCCGTCGGGCTCACCGTCCACCCGAAGGACGGCCGACGCGACGAGACGCGGTCGCTGAAGGTGTACGTCCCCGGCGACTACGAGTTCGTCGTCGGCGAGACGGCTTCGTTCGGCGACGACGAAGTCGAGATCGAGGGCGTGCAGGTGCGCGACGCCGCCGTCGACGATTACCGCCACGAGAAGTTCGACCACGACGGCGACCTGGTGTACGCGAAGGACGTGAAGCGCGTGTACGCCCGCGACACGAAGACGACCGCCTGGTCGGCCTGGTAGGGGTAGGCGTCCCCGATCGATCGGGCGGCCGTCGAGGGCAACCGTCAAGCGACGGCTGAGGGGTCGGAGCCGCAGTTTTACGCTCCGAGGCCCGAACCCCCGAGCATGGACGAGGAGAGCGCCCGCGACCGGCTGGTCGAGCGGCTCCGCGCTCGCCACGATGTCGACCCGGCGGTGTTCGACGCGCTCCGGGCGGTGCCGCGCCACGAGTTCGTCCCGGCCGGCCGCCGCGACGCCGCCTACGAGGACCGTCCCCTCCCCATCGGCGGGAACCAGACCGTGAGCGCCCCCCACATGGTCGCGATGATCTGCTCGCTGATCGAGGCGGGCGCGGGCGGCGACGTGCTGGAGGTCGGCACCGGCTGCGGCTACCACGCGGCCGTGACGGCCGAACTCGTCGCCCCCGGCCGCGTCTCCTCCGTCGAGTACGACCCGGATCTGGCCGACGGCGCCCGCGAGCGCCTCGACCGCCTCGGCTACGACGCCGTCCGGGTCCGGACGGGCGACGGCCGCGGGGGCTGGCCCGACCACGCCCCCTACGACGCGGCGTACCTCGCCTGTGCGGCCCCGGCGGTCCCCGACGCGGTCGTCGAGCAGGTCCGCGAGGGGGGCGTCGTCGTCGCGCCGGTCGAGTCCGACGGAGGGCCGTTCCGGGGGGGCCAGCAGCTCGTCCGCCTGCGTGTCCGCCCCGACGGCGTCGACCGCGAGGACCACGGCGAGGTCCGGTTCGTCCGGATGCGCGGCGGGGACGGCGCCGGCGACTGAGCCGCGCGGTCACCCCGGAGGGATGTCTTTTCGTCTCTCCGTCGAAGCCGGCCGAACGACGCCGATCCCGGGGTCGCCCTCCGCGCGGTCGCCGTCGTCCAGGTCGACCTCATCGTAGTGCTCGTCCGCCCGTGCTCGGTCCGTGTACGGACGAACGCCGGCCGCGGCGGGTCGCTCCCCCGGGATCACAGCCGGCGGCGACCCCCCGGGCGTGCGGTTCATTACCGGCGAGAGCGTTCCGTCGGACATGGATGGGCCGGACCCGGCGCTGCTGCGGGAGGACATGCTCGACTCCGTCGAGCACAGCCTCGGCAGCGCCCCCCAGGCGGCGGTCCGCGAGGCGATGGCGTCGGTGCCGCGCGAGGAGTTCGTCGCGGAGGCGCCGTACGCGAACCGAGCCGGACGGCAGGGCGGGACGCGGGTGCTCGCCCCGGCGACCGTCGCGCGCATGCTGTCGGCGCTGTCGCCGGAGCCCGGCGACGAGACGCTCGTCGTCGGCGTCGGCGTGGGCTACACCGCGGCGGTGCTGGCGGAGGTGGTCGGCCCGACGCGCGTCCACGCGATCGACATCTCGCGGCCGATGGTGCACGACGCCAGGCGGAACCTCTCGGCGGCCGGCTACGACGCCGTGCTGGTCGACCGCGCGGACGGCGCCCGCGGGCTCCCGGCGTACGCCCCGTTCGACCGGGTGCTCGTCGAGGGTCGCTGTCGCCGCTGCTGGTCGAGGGGGAGCAGGCCGGCGCCGGCGTCCGCAACCGGACCCGCCGAGAGGACGCCGAGTTCGCCGACCAGGGCCACTTCGCGAGGACTGGGTGGGAGCGGGAGTGGATCGACTGGGACGACCGCCTCGCCGGCACCGACCGCTGAGCCGCGTCGGCGTCCGGGTCGCTCAGCCCCCGGACGGCGTTCCGTCGCGTGAGTCGTCGGTCGGCGACTCCCCCTCCGACGGCTCGCCGTCGGCTTCCGGCTCGGCCGCGGCCGGGAAGCGGGCGACGACGACCGCGCCGCCGTCGGCGCCCTCATCGTAGTCGACGGTGCCGCCGGCGGCGTCGACCGTCCAGCGGACGAGCCAGAGGCCGATGCCCTGCCCGTGTTCCGTCGGCGTCTCCGAGCCGTGGCCGAGCGCGGCGCGGTCGTCCGCGGAGATCCCCGGCCCGTCGTCCGCGACCCGGAGGACCACGCCGTCGTCGCCCGACAGCGACACCGTGACCGTCGGGTCCGCAACGTGGTCGACCGCGTTCGTCACCAGCTCCTCGATCACGAGCATCAGCGGCGGGGCGCCGGCGACCCGGAGGGGGGCGTCGGGGCTCACGAACCGGATCTCCGCGTCCGGGTGGGCGTCGGCGACCTTCGAGGCCGCCTCGACCGCCACCGCGACGGCGTCGACCGGATCGGCCTCATCGCCGTCGACGACCTCCTCGCGGAACCGGCGTGCGCTGTCGGAGAGGTCGAGGACGTCGGTCGCGGCCTCGCGGATCCGGTCGACCTCGGCGACCAGTTCCGCGGCGTCCGGGTCGTCGGTCGCGGCCGACTCCCCCGGCGCGTCGATCGCCCCCTCGATCCGGTCGGCGTACCCCAGGACGACGTTCAGGCGGTTGCGGATGTTGTGTCGCAGGACCCGGTCCAGCACGGTGAGCCGCTGGTTGCGGGAGACGCGCTCGGTCACGTCGCGCTGGAAGCCGAGGTAGTGGCTGACGTCGCCGTGCTCGTCGCGGATGGGGGAGATGTCGAGCTCGTTGTACCAGCTGCGACCGTTCGGGCGGCTGTTCAACAGCACGGCCGACGCCTCCTCGCCCGCGTCGATCGCCGCCCGGAGGCGCGCGACCGTCTCGGGGTCCGTCGCGTCGGTCTGGAGGACGCGGGGGTTTTCGCCCAGCAGTTCCTCCTCCGTGCGGCCGGTGAGTCGCCGGAACTCCTCGTTGACGTACACCAGCGGCTCGTCGTCCTCGGAGTGGTCGGCGATGGTGATCCCGACGGTCGCCTCGTCCATCGCCCGGCGGTACAGCGCGAGTCGCTCCTCGCGCTCGCGCCGCCCGCGGAGGTCGCGGCCGACCACCTGGACCTCGTCGTCCCCGACGCCGACCGCGGTCAGCTCCACGGGGATGACCGCCGGCTCCTGCGTCCGCTCGCGCTCCCGCTCCCCGGCGTCCACGCCGTCGGCGTCAGTCGACCGGTCGGCCGTCGCGGGATCGCCCGCCGCGGCCGCCCCGTCATCGGTCCGGGCGGAGCCTCCCGAGTCGTCGGCGGGGGCGTCCGCCCGTTCCGGGGCCTCCACGGCCGCGGGCGCGAGTCCGACCTCGGTCGGCCCGGCGCGTCCCTGCGCGGCCGCCCGGTCGAGCAGGTCGGCGACCCGGTCGCGGTCCGCCGGGACGTGGAGCCGCGCGAGGGGGGTCCCGTCGACCGCGCCGTCGGCGCACTCGAGCAGCGACCGCGCCGTCGGGTTCGCGTACGTCACGACGCCTCCCTCACAGACGAACAGCGCGTCGGGGAGCTGTTCGACCAGCCCCCGGAAGCGGTTCCGACTGGCCGCGAGTTCCGTCGAGTAGCGCCGCGCCCGGCCCAGCGAGCGGAGCCGTCGAGCCAGCTCCGCGCGGCGGACCGGCGCGGCGATCGTCTCGTCGACGAGCTCCTCGGCCGTCCCCGGCTCGCTGAGCGCCCGCTCGGGGGCGCCGTACCGCTCGGGGACGAAAAGCAGCGTCGGGCGGTAGGTCTCCGCCCGCCGGCGACGGCCGGCGAGGGCGTCGCCGTGGTCGCGCGTGGCCGCCACGTCGAGTAGGCAGACGTCGAACGCGGCGTCGAACGGGGCGTCGGGGTCGGCGACCCGCGGCTCGAACCGGTCGGCGTCCGCGAGGAACTCCCGGAGGAGCCGGCGGTCGCTTCGCTCCGCGACGACCAGCAGGACGGTGAGTGGCTCCGGCGAGGAGTCAGTCATCGACCAGCTCGGGCGCTCCCGAGAGGACGCCGCGGAACCCGGTCATGGGGTCGCCGACGTGGAGACCGTCGTCGGTGATCCGGAACTCCCGCAGCGTCCGCTCGAAGTCGGAGGTTCGCTTCTTGAGGACGCCGATCGCCTTGCGGAGCGACCCCTGTAGCTCGAGGTACCGCAGGAAGACGATCGTGTCCGCGAGGTAGCTGATGCGGTCGCTCGTCACCTCGAAGTCGCCGGTGACGCTGCCGACGTCGTCGACGAGTACGACGGTGACGCCCACGTTGCGCAGGTAGCGACACAGCGCGTGGAGCTCCCGCACGAGGTCGTCGTCGTCGCCGCGCAGCGAGAGCCGGTAGCCGGAGACGCCGTCGACGAGCACCGTCCGCGCGCCGTCCTCCTCGACGGCCTCGCGCACGTCGGCCGCGAACTCGTCGGGGGAGACGCCGAGCGGCTCCATCTCGCGGACGTCGAGGGTGCCGGCCTCGCGCTGTCGGGTCACCGGCATCCCGATCGCCTCGCTCCGGTGGGTGAACGTCGCCGCGCTCTCCTCGAACAGGTACGCTACGGAGCGCTCCCCCCTGGCGGCCGCCGCGGTGAGCAGGCCGGACGCGGTCGTCGTCTTCCCCACGCCGCTGGGGCCCGACAGCACCGTCACGGTGCCGCGGTCGATGCCGCCGTGGAGGAGGTCGTCGAGCTCGTCGACGCCGGTCGACACCGTCTCGGCGGCGAACTCGGCGGCGTGATCCCCGGGAACGAGCCGCGGGAACACCCGGATCCCGCCCCGGTCGATCCGGACGGTGTGGGTGCCCGACTGGAACCCCGAGCCCCGGAACTTCGTCACCTCCAGCGTCCGGCCCTTCTCGGCGTGCGCGAGGCGGATGGTCCCGTCGCAGATGAACTCCAGGTCCCCGTCGGGGACCGTCGAGGCGGGCTGCGTCGAGAACAACACCGTCACCCCGCGGTCGGTGAGGTAGCGGATGAACGACGCCACCTCCCTGCGGAACTGGTAGTCGTCGCGGACGTAGTGGCGCAGCTGCGTCATCGGGTCGACGAACACGCGGTCGGGGTCGTGCTCCTCGACCGCCCGGCGGATCCGGTCGGTGACGGCGTCGCCCTCCGCCTCGTCGGGGTCGAAGACGCCGTAGCTGCGGTCCTCGGCGAACACGTCGGCGCCGGGGCTCAGATCGAGGATCGCCACGTCGTCGGCGTCGATACCGAGGCCGGCGGCGTTCTCGCGGACGTTCTCGGCCGGCTCCTCGAACGCGACGAACAGCGACGAGTCGTCCGTCGCCGTCAGGAACTGGAGGCCGAACACGGTCTTGCCGGTCCCCGGCGACCCGCCGAGCATGTACGCCCGCTCCGGCACCAGCCCGCCGTCGAGCACGGTCGTCAGCCCCGGCACCCCGGCCGGGACCCGTGATGACTCGGTCATTGCCCGTTACAGCGACGTTACCCACTTAACGGAACCGGAACACGTCTTCTCGCCGTCACGTCTCCACGTCGCGGTCGGCCGGGAGTTCGTGAGCGTCGGGCGGACCGTCACTGAGTCCGACTTCGTGATGCGCCCGGCGCTGGCGGGCGACCGGACGGAGCTACACACGAACGCGGCGTACGCCGCGGACGAGACGTACGGCGAGCGCATCGCCCACGGCCCGACGACGGTCGTGCAGGCGACGGGGTTACTCTACCGCACCGGCATCGTCGAGCGGACGGCGCTGGCGTTCCCAGGATGGATTACATGGACCTCCCGAACCCCGTCTTCATCGGCGACACCGTCTCGATGGAGATGGCGGTCGCCGGGACGAGCGCGGCGGAGAGCCGGTTTCGACGTAGGCGTGCACCGTGGGCCGCGAACCGGAGGAGGAGGCCCGCGAGGACCAGCGAGCACACCGAGCGGGGAGCGGAGTCGCGGCTGTTCGTGACTGCCGACGCGATCGTGGCGTGTCGCTCCGCTCCGACAGTCGTTCGGGAGTGGGCCACCGGCGCGATCCGCCCCCATCCGGGGGTATATGTGTCCCTGTGCGGACCACCCGCCGATGGAAACAGCCGTCTCCGATCGGACGCCACGGGAGGTCGCGCGGGTCGTCAAGACGGCCGTCTCGCCGCGGCCGATCGCGTGGATCAGCACCGTCGACACCGACGGGGTCGACAACCTCGCGCCGTTCAGCTCCTACAGCTACGTCTCCTCCCGGGAGCCGGTCGTGCTGTTCAACTCGCCGAACGAGGCCAATGGCGGGCTGAAGGACACGCCGCGCAACGCGCTCGACACGGGCGAGTTCGCGGTGAACGTCGTCACCGAACCGCTCCTGGAGCGCATGGACCACAGCGCGGAGTCGCTCCCGGCGGAGCGCAGCGAGTTCGACGAGGTCGGCGTGACCCGCGCCGAGTGTCGTCGGATCGACGCCCCGCGGGTCGCCGAGGCGGCGGTCACCCTGGAGTGTACGCTGTACGACTCGCTCGAAGTCCACGACCGCCTGATGGTGCTGGGGGAAGTGGAGCACCTCCACATCGATGACGACGTGCTTACCGACGGACAGATCGACCAGCGGAAGCTCCCGACCGTCGGCCGGCTGGGCGGGCCATACTACACGGTGTCGGACGTCGTGGAGTTCGAGCGGCAGTTCTGAGTTCGGAGGGAGCGCGCGGGCGACCGGGGCCGGGGTGACGCCACCCGAACCGTTCGAACGGGTCCGGCGCACGGAGGCGACGCTGTTCGAGGTGCTGTCCGACGAGGGATCCCGAGGCGAGCGACCCCAAAACGGGTGGGACAGCCCTGTCGAGCCGGCGGTCGCGGCCGCTCAGCGCTTCCCGTTGACCACCTTCGCGGCGGTGAGGACGGGGTCCCAGGTCGTGTTGAACGGCGGCGCGTACGCGAGGTCGTAGTTCGACAGGTCGTCGACGGCGACGCCCTCCGTCACCGCGCCGACGAGCGCGTGGCTCCGGTGGACGGCGCCCTCGCCGTACTCCGAGGCGAGGCTGCCGCCAAGCACGCGCCCGGTCGGGCGGTCGACTGTGAGCGTCACGCGCACGGTGCCGCCCTCGGGGTAGTAGCCGGCGCGCGAGTTCGCCTCGATCGTCTCCGTCAGCGGGTCGAACCCCGCCTCGCGGGCCGCCTCGGGGTCGACGATCCCGGTCCGGGCGGCCTCCATCTCGAACGCCTTCACCGCGGCGGTGCCGGCGGTCCCGCCGGCCGCCGTCGGCTCGCCCGCGACCGTCCGGCCGACCGCCCGGCCGTGGCGGTTCGCCGTGAGCGCCAGCGGGACGTGCGTCGGCTCGCCCGTGACGACGTGTTCGGCCTCCGCGCAGTCGCCCGCGGCGTAGACGTCGGGGACGTTCGTCTCGCGGTAGGCGTCGGCGGCGATCGCGCCCGTCGGACCGAGTTCGATCCCCGCGTCCGCCGCCAGTTCCGTCCGCGGACGCACGCCGGTTCCCACGAGCACCATCTCGACCGGCACCCGCCGGTCGCCGGCGACGACCGCCTCGACCGCCTCCCCGCCTGCGAGTTCCGTCACCTCGGCGTCGAAGTACACCGCTACGTCCCGCTCGGCGAGGTGGTCGCGGACGGCCTCGCTGGTGGCCTCGCCGAACTGCGTCAGGATGCGGTCGCCCCGCTGGAACAGGTGAACCTCGAAGCCGTTGGCCGAGAGCGCCTCCGCCATCTCGACGCCGATGTAGCCGCCGCCGACGACCCCGACGGAGCCGGCACACGTCTCCAGGAATTGACAGGCGGGACCGCTGTCGGGCTGTCGGAGGTCGCCCTCCGAGCGGGCGCGTGCCACGTACTCGCGGAGCTGTTTCCCGTCCGACATCGAGCCGAGCGTGTACACGCCCTCCCGTTCCAGTCCGTCGATCGGCGGCGTGACCGCCGCCGCGCCGGTCGCGACGAGCAGGCTGTCGTACGGCTGTTCGACCGTGCCGTCGTCGCCGCGCGCGGTGACGACGCGCTCGTCGGGGTCGATGTCGACGACGTCGTGCCCGGTTCGGAGGTCGATGTCGCGTTCCTCCCGGAACTCCTCGGGCGTGACCGACACGAGCTCCTCCAGCGATTGGATCTCGCCTTTGACGTAGTACGGGAGGCCGCAGGCGCCGTAGGACACCCACTCCCCCCGCTCGAAGACGACGACGTCGAGGTCGGGGTCGTCCCGCTTCGCCTTGCTGGCCGCGGACATGCCGGCGGCGTCACCGCCGACGACGACGAACGTTGACACGGGTCGTAGATCGCTCTCGTCCGGCAAAAACCCGGGCCGCGTGTGCGGATCGCTCGTCGGAGGGCGACCGGTCGCCGCGGCGCCGGTGCCGCGCGGGTCCGGCGCGGCGACACCACCCTCCCGTTCCGGCGCGCGAGCCGCGTTCGAGGAACCCCCGGAGGGGAGCCGGACGGGCGGTCCGGGCGGAGCCTCGAACCGCCGGAAAGCGGCGCGTTCGGATTCCTGCCGGACGGATCGCGCCGGTTATACGCGCTCGGCGGAAACCCGGAGTGTGACGACCACCGAGTCCGAACTGGCCGACCGACACGTCCCCCTCGCGAGCCACGCCTACCGGATCACCGTCGACGACGGGCGGGAGACGTTCGACGCGCTAGAGATATTCGACGACCGCCGTCCCGAGGCGTATCTCGTGTCCGACACCGTTCGCTCGCTCGAACGGATGCGCTGACCGTCGCCGCACGGTCCGTCCGCCGACGTCGACGCCGTCACTCCGCCACGACCAACACCCGCGTGTTCCCGCGACGGTCGGCGTACTGACCGCCGGCCGGTGGTTTGATCTCGACGGCCAGCGTCCCCCGTTCCCGGTTCGGCCCGAGCGTCGGCGATACCGTCACCGTCGCCGTGCCGTCGGCGTCGGTCCGGGCGGTCGCGACCCCGTCCAGCCGGGCGGTGTCGCCCGAGACGACCACCGTCGCGCCCGCGACGGGGCGACCCTCCGGATCGACGACCGCGAGCGAGAGCTCCTGCTCGCCGGGCGTCGTCACCTCCGGCTCGGGGCGCACGTCCAGTTCGGTGACGCCGAGCCCCTGCACGCCGTTGACCATGTTGAGCATCACGCTGAGGCTGGCGACGCCGACGACGAGCGCGATGACGAGCCGGACCGGGAGGCCCTCGATCGCGCGCTCGTCGCGCCGGAGGTCGTCGAGCCGGCGGCGCTGGGCGGCGACGACGCGACCGGCGCGCCGAGCGACGCGCTCGCGGAACCGCTGGGAGGTGTCGGTGGACACGCACGGCGGTGGTCCCGTGTTCGTACTTGAACGCTCGGGCGAAGCTTCATCACGGATGCCGGGGGCAGAGGGCGCGTGTACGTCATCGGACGCGAGACCGACGGCGCGGGGGTCGACCGCGACGCCGCCACCGACGGGGAGCGTTCGAGGCCGGCGGCGACGCTGGGCCGCTATCGGGCGCGGGACGGAAGCGTCGGCGCGCGCGTCGCCGTCGACGTCGACCGGCCGCACGCGGCGCTCGTCGTCGGAAAGCGCGGATCCGGCAAGACGCATACGCTCGGCGTGCTCGCCGAGGGCGTCGCGGACAGCGCGGGCGTCGCGCCGGTGGTGGTCGACCCGATGGGCGCGCTCGGGGGGCTCGCGGAGGCCGGCGGGACCGTCCACCGGCGGCCGCGCGTGCGAGCCGAGGCTATCCCGCCCGCGGCGTGGCCCGAGCTGTTGGATCTCGACCCCGCGGGGCCGCCCGCGACCGCGTCGCCGACGCGGAGGCCGACCGCGCGACCAGACGGGCGGCGGCGGCCCACCTCTCGCTGGCGGCCGACTGGGGCGTTGTCGACCCGGACGGCCTCGGACCGGCGGACCTCCTCGGCGGCGACGCGACGGTGCTCGACTGCTCCGCGCTCCCGCCGGCCGCGGCCGAGGCCGTGTGTGCGGCCGTCGCGCGCGGGCTGTACGACGCGGCGCTCCGGCGCGACGTCGACCGCCTGCCGTGGCTGTTCGTCGACGAGGCGCACGCCTTCCGCGACGGCGTCGCCGGGGCGGCGCTGCGGACGCTCCTCACCCGTGGGCGCGCGCCCGGCGTGTCGCTCGTCTGTGCCACACAGCGGCCCGCGGCGCTCCCCGAGGCGGCCGTCTCGCAGGCGGACCTCTTAGTGGCCCATCGGTTGAGCGGCCGCGCCGACGTCGACGCGCTCGCGGCGACGCGGCCGTTCGCGCTGGACGGCGGCGACGGCGCCGACCTCGCCGACCGCCTCCCCGACGGCGTGGGCGAGGCGCTCGTCGTCGACGACGCGGGCGAGACGGCGACGACCGTCAGCGTTCGCGACCGACACACCCCAGACGGCGGCGCGTCCCCGCGGGCGAGCGACCGCCGCGACGAGGATGCACGTCGCGGGCGACGATCACGGGGCGGGGAGGGCGACGCGGGAGCGCGGATTTAACTGTCGTGCCGCCGAAGCGACGACATGGACGTGACTCGCCCGTGAGCGCCGACGGACGGTCGATCGGGGAACGGCTGCTCGCGGGCGCCGTCGAGAAGCCCGTACTCGGGGTCTTCGTCGCGCTGCTGCTGCTGATGGCGGCCGGGTTCCTCGTCGGCCTGGTGCTCGTCGTGACCTGAGGGTCGGCGTCCCGCCAATGGAGCGACCACAGTCCCGATACGGCGACGGGACGAACCGTCCGTCGAACCCTTCAGCGGGCTTAATCCGAGTTATGTTAGCTCGGCAACTAAGTTCCGGTGCGGCGGAATCGGTGGCATGGCTCACCTGGGGAAGTCCGGAACGGCCGGCATGGGCGAGCGGCGCACGGACGACCGACCGGCGAGCGCGCGTGTCCTCGACGCGGTCGCCGCCGCGGAGGGCGTGCGGCCGTGTGAGATCGACGCCCGACTGTACGACGTCGTCGATCCCGACGCGCTCAACGACCTCTTCCGTGACGCCGAGTCGAGGACGACCCTGACGTTCCCGTTCTGTGGCTACATCGTGACCGTCCACGGGGGCGGAGAGATCGAACTGAGCAGCGTGGACGGGTAGGCGAGCCGTCCGAGCCGGCGGCGAGCGAGCCGCGAGTCGAGGTGGTGGCCGGAGCCGAAGCGACCGGCGGCGCGGACGGCTCGTCCGCTCGCTGTCGGTCGATCACAGAGGACGAACGTCCCGGAGCCACAGCGACCGAGCCCCCGGAATGAGGGCGTCGTGGGACCCGGCCGTAGCCCTTTCCACCCGCAGACCGCTATGAGAAGCCATGGCTACAGAGGCGACCTTCACAGTTCCGTCGGACGAGTTCCCCCTGGGGACGGCACTGGGTCGACTGCCGGACGTGACGATCGAACTGGAGCGTCTGATCCCCGCACAGGACGTGGTGATCCCCTACTTCTGGGTGCGGGGAACCGAGGTCGACGACATCGAGAACGAGTTCACTGAACACCCGGGCGTGAACGACATTCGGTTCATCGACTCCGTCGAGGACGAGTACCTCCTGCGCGTCGAGTGGACGGTCGACTACGACGACGTGTTGACCGTACTGACGGAGGTCGACGTCCCCCTCATCGAGGCCACCGGCAGGATACAGCAGTGGACGTTCGAGGTCCGCGGCGACAACAGAGGCGACATCGCGGCGTTCCAACAGCGCTGTCGGGAGCTTGACATCCCGATCACGCTGACGAAGCTCCACGCCCTAACCCCGGTCGAAGCCGGCGTCGAATCCACCCTCACCGACACCCAGCAGGAGGCGCTCGTGCTCGCCTACGAGCGCGGCTACTTCGAGTCCCCACGCGAGGCCACCCTGGAGGAACTCGGCGAGGAACTCGGCATCTCACAGCAGGCCGCCGGCTCCCGCATCCGACGCGGAGTCAAGCATGTGCTCGGGAGTTCGCTCGCGGACGCCTGAGTCCGATCCCGAGCGCCACTGAAAGGTGAGTTGTGTAATAAATAATGACTCTGAAGCCCGTCGGCGAGAGACGTAGAGTACAGTGAGCGACGATCCTGTCACCTTCGATTCGGTCCTCGACCTCTGTCGACACCAGCACCGCAGGACCGTGCTCGTCGCGCTCGCGGAGGAACGAGCGCCGGTCACGCTGGATGAACTCACGAGGAGGATCGTCGAGTACGACGACCGATCCGCACGGAGGATGTCCGCCGACGGCGTGTCCGAGGACGTCCGGATCTCCCTGCTTCATGTCCACCTCCCGAAGTTGGCCTCGGAGGGCTTCGTCACCCACGACCGGGACCGGCAGGTCGTGGAACCGACCGAGCGGTTCGAGCGGGCGCGGCCGACCGTGTCGAGGGTCCTCGCCGCCGACCCCGCGCTCAAGACGCCGATAGAACCGTGACGTCCCCCATCCCCGTCCGGCGTCGGATATGTCGGCGAGAGCGACCGACGACACGCGGGACGCAGTAGCCGCGTGGCGGCTGTCTCGAAGCGGTTCGTATCCAGCCTGCACGTTCTCCGGTTCGGACCCAACCTATGAGGGGACCGCCGCGACGCGGACGGGTCACTTCACTCGTCGTGGCGTCGTCAGAAAGCGCCCGGAGCGGGATTTGAACCCGCGTCACGACCGTGACAGGGTCGTATGATGGGCCACTACACCATCCGGGCTTGCCTCGCGTCGGCGGGTTTCCGCCACGCCTCCGCGCATCCACTTCTTTCCCGGGTACATAATTAAGACTTGTTATCGGACCGGACCGTGTCCCGCGGTACCGTGCGCCGCAACATTCATTTGGATGCGTGCGTTCGTGGCGACTGTTGCGAGCAAGCGGTCGCCAGTCGGCGGTACCGAAATCGATTGACAAACGTTATGTGGCCCGCCGGCCTAAGCCGCCGTAGTATCTCGTGAAAGATTCTCCCCACCGAACCCGGCCGCTGGCGACCACGACTCTCACCCACCCATGGTAAACGTAAGCGAACACGAACTCGTGCCCGACCACACGCTCCTCGAGGACGACAGCGCCGTCGAGGAGGTGCTCGAGGAGTACAACGTGAGGAGAACGGATCTCCCCAAGATCACGCGGACCGACCCCGCGCTCCCGGACGAAGCCGAGCCCGGCGACGTGATCCGGATCGAGCGGGACTCCCGGACCGCCGACCGAGCCACGGTCTACCGACTGGTGGTAGAATGAACCGGGAGGACCGACGCTCCGTCTCGCGGGAGTACTTCTCGCAGGAACGGCTGGCGGAACACCACTTCCGCTCGTTCAACAACTTCCTCGACCGGGGGATGCAGCGCGTGGTCGACGAGAAGGAGACGATCGAGACGGACATCGGCGACAAGGAGGGACAGGAACCCGTCTACGTCGAACTGGGCGACGTCCGGATGACGACGCCGCGCGTCCGCGAGGCCGACGGCTCCGAGGAGCTGCTGTACCCGCAGGAGGCGCGGCTCCGCAACATCACCTACGCCGCCCCCGTCTTCATGGAGATGAAGATCATCCGCGGCGGCGAGGAGGAGCCCGAGACGGTCGTCGACCAGACCGAGACGAAGGTGGGCCGCATGCCCATCATGGTCGGCTCGAAGAAGTGCAACATCTCGGGCTTCTCCGACGAGGAGCTCATCGAGATCGGCGAGGACCCCGTCGACCCCGGCGGCTTCTTCATCGTCAACGGCTCCGAGCGCGTCCTCATGACCAGCGAGGACCTCGCGCCCAACAAGATCCTCGCGGAGTACGACTCGAAGTACGGCGACGAGATCCAGGTCGCGAAGACGTTCTCCCAGCGCCGTGGCTACCGCGCGCTCGTCCTCTGTGAGCGCAACCGCGAGGGGCTGCTTGAGGTGAGCTTCCCCTCGGTGTCGGGCTCTGTCAACTTCGTCACGCTCGTTCGGGCGCTCGGGCTGGAGTCGGACGAGGAGATCGTCCACCGCGTCTCCGACGACCCCGAGATCGTGAAGTTCATGCTGGAGAACCTAGAGGAGGCGGACATCCAGACCGAGGAGGGGGCCATCGAGTCCCTCGGGGAGCGGGTCGCCTCGGGTCAGGGGAAGAACTACCAGCTGAAGCGGGCCAACTACGTCATCGACCGATACCTCCTGCCGCACCTCCACGAGGAGGGCGTCGACGAGGAGGACGTCCGCATCAACAAGGCGTACTACCTCTGCCGGATGGCGGAGGCCTGCTTCGAGCTCGCCTTGGACCGCCGCGAGTCCGACGACAAGGACCACTACGCCAACAAGCGGCTCAAGGTGTCGGGCGACCTGATGACGGACCTGTTCCGGACGGCGCTCAACAAGCTGGCGCGCGACGTGAAGTACCAGCTCGAACGCGCCAACATGCGCAACCGGCAGCTCACCGTCAACACGGTCGTGCGCTCCGACGTGCTGACCGAGCGGCTCGAACACCCCATCGCCACCGGGAACTGGGTGGGCGGGCGCTCGGGCGTCTCCCAGCTGGTCGACCGGACGGACTACATGGGCGTGCTGTCGCACCTCCGCCGGCTGCGCTCGCCGCTGTCGCGCTCGCAGCCCCACTTCGAGGCGCGGGACCTGCACGCGACCCAGTGGGGCCGTATCTGTCCCTCCGAGACGCCGGAGGGACCGAACTGCGGGCTGGTGAAGAACTTCGCGCAGGCGATGGAGCTCTCCCAGAACGTCGAGGACGAACAGGGACTGAAGCGAGAACTCGCGTCCATGGGTGTCGAGGGGATCCCCGGCATCGAGGGCGTCGACCGCGCGTCCGCGGACGATTGACATGGCAAGCCAACAACGAGAAGCGAAGGTGTACGTCAACGGGAGCCTCGTCGGGACCCATCCGAACCCGACGCAGCTCGCGGCACAGATCAGGGAGGCGCGCCGCCGCGGCGACGTCTCCGACATGGTGAACGTCTCGGTGAAAGACCGGACCGACGAGGTCATCGTCAACGCCGACGCCGGCCGCGCCCGGCGGCCGCTCATCGTCGTGGAGAACGGGGAGCCGCTGCTCGACGACGAGACGATCGAGGCGCTGGAGAACGACGAGATCGAGTTCGAGGATCTCGTCGACCACGGCATCGTCGAGTTCATCGACGCCGAGGAGGAGGAGGACATCTACATCGCTACCGACGAGGAGGACCTCAACTCCCGGACGACCCATCTCGAGATCGACCCGCAGCTCATCTTCGGCATCGGCGCGGGGATGATCCCCTACCCCGAGCACAACGCCTCGCCCCGCATCACGATGGGCGCGGGGATGATGAAGCAGTCGCTCGGGCTCCCGTCGGCGAACTACCGGATCCGGCCGGACACGCGTCAGCACCTGCTGCACTACCCGCAGCTGTCGATGGTGAAGACGCAGACGACCGAGCAGATCGGCTTCGACGAGCGCCCCTCGGCGCAGAACTTCGTCGTAGCGGTCATGTCCTACGAGGGGTTCAACATCGAGGACGCGCTCGTCATGAACAAAGGGAGCGTCGACCGGGCGATGCAGCGCTCGCACTTCTTCCGTACCTACGAGGGCGAGGAGCGTCGCTACCCCGGCGGCCAGGAGGACCGCTTCGAGGTCCCCTCCCAGGACGTGCGCGGCGCCCGCGGCGAGGACGCGTACACCCACCTCGACGAGGACGGTCTCGTCAACCCCGAGACGAAGGTCGACGAGAACTCCGTCCTGCTGGGGAAGACCAGCCCGCCGCGGTTCCTGGAGGAACCGGACGACATGGGCGGGCTCTCCCCGCAGAAGCGGCGCGAGACCAGCGTGACGATGCGCTCGGGCGAGTCTGGCGTCGTCGACACGGTGACGCTGATGGAGGGCGAGGACGGCTCGAAGCTCTCGAAGGTGTCCGTGCGCGACGAGCGGATCCCCGAACTCGGGGACAAGTTCGCCTCCCGCCACGGTCAGAAGGGCGTCGTGGGCCACCTCGCGCCCCAGGAGGACATGCCGTTCACCGAGGACGGCCTCGTCCCCGACCTGGTGCTCAACCCCCACGCGCTCCCGTCGCGGATGACGGTGGGTCACGTGCTGGAGATGCTCGGCGGCAAGGTCGGCTCGCTGGAGGGTCGCCGCGTCGACGGCACCGCCTTCCAGGGCGAGGACGAGGAGGAACTCCGCGCCTCCCTGGAGGAGCACGGCTACAAGTCCTCCGGGAAGGAGGTCATGTACTCCGGCGTCACCGGCGAGAAGATCGAGGCGGAGATCTTCGTCGGGACGATCTTCTACCACAAGCTGTACCACATGGTGAGCAACAAGCTGCACGCCCGCTCGCGCGGGCCGGTGCAGGTGCTCACCCGACAGCCGACCGAGGGGCGCGCCCGCGAGGGCGGCCTCCGCGTCGGCGAGATGGAACGCGAGGTGCTCATCGGCCACGGCGCCGCGATGGCGCTGAAGGAGCGCCTCCTCGACTCCTCGGACAAGGAGTCGGTGTACATCTCCGAGGAGACGGGGATGGTCGCCGTGGAGGACGTGGAGCAGCGTCGGATCTACGACCCCATCACGGGCGACGAGGACGACATCCACGAGATCGAGATCAGCTACGCGTTCAAGCTGCTGCTCGACGAGATGAAGGCGCTCGGCATTCGACCGACCCTCGAGCTCGAGGACGCAGTCTGAGACAATGGCAGGACAAACACCCAAAGAGATCGGCGGCATCAACTTCGGGCTCATGGACCCGGAGACGTATCGGGACATGTCCGCGACGAAGGTCATCACCGCGGACACCTACGACGACGACGGCTTCCCCATCGACATGGGGCTGATGGACCCGCGGCTGGGCGTCATCGACCCGGGACTGGAGTGTCGCACCTGCGGCAAGCACTCCGGGTCGTGTAACGGCCACTTCGGCCACATCGAACTTGCCGCGCCCGTCATCCACGTCGGCTTCACGAAGCTCATCCGACGGCTGCTGCGCGCGACGTGTCGCAACTGCGGCCGCCTCGCGCTCACCGCCGAGGAGAGGGAGGAGTACGAGGGGAAGCTCCGGCGCACGAAGGACCTGGGCGGCGACCCGACGGACGTACTGAAATCGGCGGTCCGACAGGCCCGCAAGGCCAGCAACTGCCCGCACTGCGGCGAGCCGCAGGCGGACATCAAACACGAGAAGCCGACCACCTACTACGAGGTCCAGGACGTGCTCTCGGGGGAGTACTCCGAGCTCATCACCCGGGCGATGCAGCCCGACGAGGACGAGGACGACGCCGAGGCGATGTCCCCGATGGATCTCGCCGACGAGACGGGGATCGCGCTCGACCGAATCAACGAGATCCTCTCGGGCGAGTTCCGCCCGCGCACGGAGGACCGCAAGGCGCTGGAGGCGGCGCTGGGCGTCGACCTCACGGTCGAGGACATGAACAAGCTGATGCCCAGCGACATCCGCGACTGGTTCGAGGACATCCCCGACGAGGACCTCGAACCGCTCGGCATCCACGCCGAGAAGTCCCGGCCGGAGTGGATGATCCTGACGGTGCTGCCGGTACCGCCGGTCACCACCCGCCCGTCGATCACGCTGGACAACGGCCAGCGCTCCGAGGACGACCTCACCCACAAGCTGGTCGACATCATCCGAATCAACCAGCGGTTCATGGAGAACCGCGAGGCCGGCGCGCCCCAGCTCATCATCGAGGACCTCTGGGAGCTGCTGCAGTACCACGTCACCACTTTCGTCGACAACGAGATCTCGGGCACGCCGCCCGCGCGGCACCGCTCCGGGCGTCCGCTGAAGACGCTCTCCCAGCGCCTCAAGGGGAAGGAGGGTCGCTTCCGCGGCTCCCTGTCCGGCAAGCGCGTGAACTTCTCCGCCCGGACCGTCATCAGTCCGGACCCCACTCTCAGCCTGAACGAGGTGGGCGTCCCCGAGCGGGTCGCCGAGGAGATGACGCAGGTGATGAACGTCTCCGAGCGCAACCTCGACCGCGCGCGCCAGTACGTGCGCAACGGGCCCGAGGCCCACCCCGGCGCCAACTACGTGAAGCGGCCCGACGGCCGTCGGCTGAAGGTGACCGAAAAGAACTGCGAGGAGCTCGCGGAGAAGGTCGAGGCCGGCTGGGAGGTGAACCGCCACCTCGTCGACGGCGACATCGTGGTGTTCAACCGCCAGCCCTCGCTGCACCGGATGTCGATCATGGCCCACGAGGTCGTCGTGATGCCGTACAAGACGTTCCGGCTGAACACGACGGTCTGTCCGCCGTACAACGCCGACTTCGACGGCGACGAGATGAACATGCACGCGCTGCAAAACGAGGAGGCCCGCGCGGAGGCGCGCGTCCTCATGCGCGTGCAAGAACAGTTCCTCTCGCCGCGCTTCGGCGAGAACATCATCGGCGCCATCCAGGACCACATCTCGGGGACGTACCTGCTGACCCACGACAACCCCGAGTTCACCGAGACGCAGGCGCTTGACCTGCTGCGGGCGACCTCCGTCGACGAGCTGCCCGAGCCGGACGGCACCGACGAGGCCGGCCAGGAGGTCTGGACGGGCCGGACCGTCTTCTCGGAGCTGCTGCCCGAGGACCTGAGCCTCGCGTTCACCTCCTCGACGGGCGACGACGTCGTCATCGAGGACGGCCAGCTGATCGAGGGGACGATCGACGAGGACGCCGTCGGCGCGTTCGGCGGCGAGATCGTCGACACCGTCGCGAAGGTGTACTCGAAGACGCGCGCCCGCGTGTTCGTCAACGAGGTGGCGTCGCTGGCGATGCGCGCCATCATGCACTTCGGCTTCTCGCTGGGGATCGACGACGAGTCGATCCCGCCGGCGGCGACCGAGCAGGTCGACGAGGCGATCGACTCCGCGTACGACCGCGTGCAGGAGCTGATCGCGACGTACGAGGCGGGCGACCTGGAGAGCCTGCCGGGACGCACCGTCGACGAGACGCTGGAGATGAAGATCATGCAGACGCTCGGCAAGGCCCGCGACAACGCGGGCGAGATCGCCGAGGACTCCTTCGCCGACGACAACCCCGCCGTCATCATGGCGCGGTCGGGCGCCCGCGGGTCGATGCTGAACCTGACCCAGATGACCGGCTGTGTCGGCCAGCAGGCGGTGCGCGGCGAGCGCATCAACCGCGGCTACGAGGACCGCACGCTCGCCCACTACGAGCCGGACGACCTCTCGGCGGAGGCCCACGGCTTCGTGGAGAACTCCTACCGCTCCGGCCTGACGCCGGAGGAGTTCTTCTTCCACGCGATGGGCGGCCGCGAGGGGCTCGTCGACACGGCGGTCCGGACCTCCAAGTCCGGCTACCTCCAGCGGCGGCTCATCAACGCGCTCTCGGAGCTGGAGGCGCAGTACGACGGCACGGTGCGGGACACCTCCGGCACCATCGTCCAGTTCGAGTTCGGCGAGGACGGCACCTCGCCGGTGAAGGTGTCCTCGAGCGAGGACGACCCGATCGACGTCGCGGGGATCACCGACCGCGTCCTCGACGCCGAGTTCGGCTCCGACGACGAGAAGCGGCGGTTCCTCGGCCACAAGGAGGAGCCGACGAACCTCTCGGAGTACGCCGGGCCGGGGCTCGACAAGGCCGGCGGCATGGGGGCGAGCGATGACTGAGGCCGTCGGGTCCGTCGACGCCCACGTCGACGCCCACGGGGCCGTCACCGAGGACATCGCGCTGGTCGTCGAGGACACCGAGCTGCCCCGACGACTGAAAGACGAGATCTACGAGACGATCGACGACCGCGGCGGCGTCTCGACCGCGCAGGCCGACAAGATCGCGCGGGCCGCGGAGTCGCGCTACCTCGACACGCGCGTCGACCCGCTGGACCCGGTGGGGACCGTCTCCGCGCAGTCGATCGGCGAGCCGGGAACGCAGATGAGCGTGCCCGCCGACGAGCGCGTCGTGATCCGCCGCGACGGCGAGACCGACGTGACCGAGATCGGTCCGCTCGTCGACCGGCTCATGATGTCCCGCGACGTTCGCGAGATCGACGGCCACGAGGTCGCGCTCGCTCCCGAGGGACTTGAGGTGCCGAGCCTCCGCGCCGACGAACGCGTCGAGTGGAAGCCCGTCGAGGAGATCAGCCGGCACGAGACGCCCGACGAACTGCTCCGGTTCGAGTTGGAGTCCGGGCGGACGATCCGCGCGACGAAGGCGCATTCGTTCGTCACTCGTCGTGACAACGAGGTCGTCCCAGTCGCAGGTGAGGACCTCACCGGGGGGGATTGGCTCCCGGTCGTCGCCGATCTCGACACGGACGAACCCGGGTCGGAGACCGTCGATATCCGCGAGTACCTCCCGTCCGAGGACTACTGGTTCACCTCCACGTTGACGGACGGGGGGATGACGACGTTCCCGGCGGGCGACGCACAGGTCGCGAACAAGCGGGCAGCGCTCGACAACGGTGACATCGAAGAGGGATACGCCTACCCCGTCGGTGGAAGCGTCGGGCTCCCGGAGGAACTGCCACTGGACGAGACGGTTGGATTCTTCCTCGGTGCGTGGCTCGCCGAAGGAAACGTCACCGATCATTACGTTTCCATCTCGAACGTCGATGATGCGTTCCAGAACCGCGTCCGTGAGTTCGTCGAACGGTACGACCTCTCGGCGAACGAGTACGAGAACACCAGCGGCTTCGCGGACGGGTACGACATCCACGTGAACGGAGCGGTCCTCGCGGACCTGCTTCGTGCGACGTGTGCCGAGGACGGCGAGAAGGTCGTCCCTGGGTTCGCGTTCGGCGCGCCCGGTGAGTTCGTCCGGTCACTGCTTCGCGGCTACTTCAGCGGAGACGGAAACGTCGGGTCAAACGCGGTCCGCGCGAGTTCCGTGAGCGACCGGCTCACTGCGGGCGTCGCGCTGCTGCTGTCGCGAGTCGGTGTTTACGCTACGCTCGGCGAAACCGGCGACTCACGAACGCTACGAGTCCCGGCCAAGCACGTCCGCCGGTTCCACGACCGCGTCGGAATGGTCGGAGAACGCGGAAGCGAACTCGTCGCTCTGGCGGAATCGGTCGACCCCGACGGGCCGGACGCGACCGACCGGATCCCGAACTTCGGTGACAAGCTCCGGGCGGTCGCGGACGAGGCCGGTATCCCGAGCCGACAGGTGAACGCCGCCTCGAAGCGCCAGCGGATCGGGCGCAATCGGCTCGAACGACTCGTCGAGGAGGCAACCGAGGCTGGTGTCGACTCCGACGCGCTCGCGAGCCTCGAACGTGCGGTCGATGGTGACGTAGTCTGGGACCGGATCGCCTCGATCGAGACGGTCGAGAGCGATCACGAGCACGTCTACGACTTCTCCGTCGAGGGGCTGGAGACGTTCACCACCGCGGAGGGCATCGTCACCCACAACACCATGAACACCTTCCACTACGCGGGGGTCGCGGAGATGGACGTGACCCAGGGGCTCCCCCGGCTCATCGAGCTGGTGGACGCCCGCAAGACGCCGGACACGCCGATCATGATCGTCCACCTGGACGAGGAGCACGCGACCGACCGCGAGAAGGCCCACGAAGTCGTCTGGCAGATCGAGTCGACGCGGATCCTCGCGCTGGGCGACGTCTCCACGAACGTCGCGGACATGCTCGTGAGCGTCGACCTCAACGAGGACACGCTGCTGGAGCGGTGGCCCACCTACGACGACCCGACCGAGGTGGCCGAGGTCGTCGCCGACATCATCGAGGACTCGCTGGGCGTGTCGACGCAGCGCTCGGGGACGAACATCCAGTTCGGGCCCGACGAGCCCAGCTACCGCGATCTCCTCCAGCTGGTCGAGCAGCTCCGCGAGATCGTGTTCAAGGGGATCGAGGACGTCACCCGCGTCGTCATCCGGAAGGAGGAAGTCGAGAGCGGCGAGGAGGAGTACGTCCTCTACACCGAGGGGTCGGCGTTCGCCGACGCCTTAGAGATCGAGGGCGTCGACGCCTCCCGCACGACGTGTAACAACATCCACGAGATCTACCGGACGCTCGGCGTCGAGGCCGCCCGCGAGACCATCATCGACGAGACGATGGAGACGCTGGAGGAGCAGGGGCTCGGCGACGTGAACATCCGTCACCTGATGCTCGTCGCGGACATCATGACGAACCGCGGCACGGTCGAGTCGATCGGCCGGCACGGCATCTCCGGCTCCAAGGAGTCCGTGCTCGCGCGGGCCGCCTTCGAGGTGACGGTGAACCACCTGCTCGACGCGGCGATCCACGGCGAGCGCGACGACCTCAACGGCGTCATCGAGAACGTCATCGTCGGGAAGCCAGTGTCGATCGGCACCGGCGACGTGGACCTGCGGATGGGGTCGGCCCCCGACACGACGTCGGCGGACGACTGACGGTGCGCGTCGAGATATCCGACGAGGCGCGCCGGTACATCGGGGCGTTCGACGACCTGGTCGGCGTCGCGCCGCTGGACTGCCTCGTCGAGGAGGACGGCGACCGGCTCGTGTTCCTCCTCCCCGCGGGGGAGATGGGGGAGGCGATCGGGCCGGGCGGTCGTACCGTCGACCGCGTCGAGTCGGAGCTCGGCGCCGACGTCGAGCTGGTCGAGAACGCGGCCAGGCCCGACGCGTTCGTCGCGAACGCGCTCGCGCCCGCGGCCGTCCGGGGCGTCACCGTCAGCGAGCAGGGCGACACCGTCGCGTACGTCGAGGTGGTGGAGGCCGACCGCGGCGTCGCCATCGGCACCGACGGCCGCAACATCGAGGCCGCGCGGACGCTGGCGCGGCGCCACTTCGACATCGACGACGTGCAACTGGCCTGAGCCTCGCTCGGGGACGCGCCGACCGTTCTTCGCGCCGGACCGCGACGGCCGTCGGGATGACACCGGGGGCGCGAACGCACGCTGCGGGCCGCATTCGAGCGGAGCGGCCCGCTGTACTCGTCTCATTGCCCCCGAGACGAACGGAGAACCCGCGAGAGGTACCGCTAATCCGCTCTCGCGGCGTCTCGCCCGAGTCGAAAGGGAACCCTTACGTAGCTCCCCCGAGAATCGACGTGCACTATGGCGAACGGCAAGTACGCCGCGCGGAAGCTCAAGAAGGACCGCCAGAAGCGGCGGTGGTCCGACTCGGAGTACGCGCGACGCGAGCGCGGTCTCTCGGAGAAGTCCGACCCCCTCGAAGGCGCCCCGCAGGGCCGCGGCATCGTCCTGGAGAAGGTGGGCATCGAGGCGAAGCAGCCGAACTCGGCGATCCGGAAGTGCGTCCGGGTTCAGCTGATCAAGAACGGGAAGCAGGTCACCGCGTTCTGTCCCGGCGACGGCGCGATCTCCTTCATCGACGAGCACGACGAGGTCACGATCGCGGGGATCGGCGGCGCGAAGGGTCGCGCGATGGGCGACCTCTCGGGCGTGAACTACAAGGTGGAAAAGGTGAACGGCGTCTCGATGATCGAGCTCGTTCGCGGCAACGCGGAGAAACCCGTCCGATAATGTCCGACGCGGACCAGGACGCGGACGTCGACGAGGCGACGGAGGCGGAGGCCGACGCCGAGGACGCCCTGCTGTTCGGCCGGTGGGACGTCTCGGAGATCGAGTACAGCGACCCGTCCACGCGGCGGTACATGACCGTGACCCCCATCGCCCACACGATGGGCCGTCACGCCTCCAAGCAGTTCCAGAAGTCCGAGATCTCGCTGGTCGAGCGGCTCATCAACCGGCTGATGCAGACCGACGAGAACACGGGCAAGAAGCAGCAGGCACAGCGGCTCGTCCGCGACGCCTTCGACATCGCCCACTCGCGCACCGACGACAACCCGGTGCAGACGCTGGTGGAGGCCGTCGAGAACGCCGCCCCGCGCGAGGAGACCGTCCGCCTGAAGTACGGCGGCATCTCCGTCCCGAAGGCGGTCGACGTCGCGCCCCAGCGCCGCGTCGACCAGGCGCTGAAGCTCATCGCGGAGGGCGTCCGCGGCTCCAGCTACAAGACGACGACCAGCGCCGCCGAGGCGCTCGCCGACCAGCTCGTCGGCGCCGCGCGCTACGACGTGCAGACGTACTCGATCTCACAGAAGGAGGAGACCGAGCGCGTCGCCGCCGCCGCACGCTGACGCGCGGCGACCATCGGGCCGGACCCGTGTTTTCCGAACGCGTTCCGTCCGGCGACGCGACCGTCACCCCCGGCGCGGCGCTCGCGGGACCTCACCCCCTGTTGTGGACGTTCGTGCTGCCGCACTCCGGACAGCGGGTGAGCGTGCCGAGCGTCGGGTCGTCGACGTGGTCCCACGCGTCGTTTCCGGTCTGTTCCTCGAAGCCGCAGCCGTCGCATGTGAGTACGGTGGCGGGCGGCATGGTCGTTCGTACGGTGGCGTGTCGCATAGCTTTGCCGGCCCCCCATCGGACCGTCAGCCGCCGTCCTGGCCGTACCCCTCGAACTGTTCGATAGCCGTGTCGAGCTCCGCCTCCGGAAGCTCCGTCGGCTCGCCGACGGCCGACGCCCGGAGGTAGAGCCGCGAGAGGTCCTCCACGTGGATCGCGTGCTCCAGGGCCGTCCCGACATCGTCGGCGGCGACCACGAGGCCGTGGTTCTCGACGAACGTCGCGGTGGCGTCGGCGGCCTCCATCGCGGCGACGACGTTCGCGGCCAGCCGCTCGGTGCCGTAGGGGGCGTACTCGGCGACCGGGACCCGCTTGCCGACGGCGACGATCATGTAGTGGATCGGGGGGAGCTCCCGGCGGAGCACCGCCATCGTCGTCGCCCACGGGGAGTGGGTGTGGACGATGGCGTCGGCGTCGTACCCCCGGTAGACGTGCCGGTGCATCGGCACCTCGCTGGAGGGCCGCATCCGGCCGGCGACGTGCTCGCCGTCGAGGTCGACGACCGGCACGTCCGCGGCGTCGAAGGCGTCGTAGGCGACGCCGGTCGGCGTGACGGCGAAGCGGTCGCCGTCGCGGACGCTGAGGTTGCCGGTCCGGCCGGGCGTCAGGTCCGCCAACGCCGGCGCGTGTTCGACGACTGCCGCGCGGGCGTCGGCGAGGACGCGGTCCCCTTGAGGGCCGTCGTCCTCGCTGTCGGTCACAGCGCCACCTCCGTCACCGCCGCAAGCGAGTCGAGCCGACGGTCGGGCCGCCGCAGCGTCGTCCCGTCGTCGGCCGCGCCGTCGTCGGCGACGGGCGGGGCGTCATCGGGGCCGTTGAACAGCGCGGTCGTCATGCCGAGGGCGTTGCCCCCCTCGATGTCACAGCGGGGGGAGTTGCCGACGACGAGCGTCTCCGCGGGCGTCCGCCCGAGCCGCGCCAGCGCCGTCGTGAACACGGGGGCGGCGGGCTTCTCGCGGCCGACCTCCTCGCTGGTGACGAACGCGTCGAGGTGGCGGTCGACGCCCAGCTCGGTCAGCTTCCGGAGCTGGATACGGATCGTGAGGTTCGTCACGACGCCCACGTCGACGCCGCCGGCCGACAGCGCCGCGAGCGTGTCCGTAGCGTCCGCGAAGGCGGTCATCTCCGCGAGGAACGCGTCCCAGTAGGCGTCGCCGAGCGCGAGCGCGAGGCCGGCGTCGAACGCCCCCGGCAGCCCGGCGACGAGCCGCTCGTAGTAGAGGTGTCGGCTGTGGCTGCTGGCGGTCCCGTCGATCTCCCGCTTCGTCGCGCGGCGGGCGCGCAGGCGCCGGGACTCGAAGGCGTCGG
This sequence comes from Halobacteriales archaeon QS_6_71_20, assembly GCA_003020945.1. Lineage (GTDB taxonomy): Archaea > Halobacteriota > Halobacteria > Halobacteriales > Haloferacaceae > Halobaculum. The sequence goes on along the minus strand of PXRU01000008.1, from coordinate 9,667 downwards.
CCCCGAGTTCGCCGCCGCGGTCGCGGTACGCCTCGAAGGCGGCGCGTCTGCCCGCCTCGTCGCACGGACCGTACGGGTACAGGGTGTCGTCCAGGTCGAACAACACGGCCTCGAAGGACATGTCACGACCCTCGCGGGCGCGGGGGATAGCGATTCCGGCGCCGCCGCACAGTTCTCAGCGGCGAGAACGGGGCCACGAGCGTTCCTCCGGACGGCCGTGGGCCGGCGGGCGGTCGGTCACTCCGGCGGTCGCGACGGGACGGACCCGTACGCGGCCGCGGGAGGGTATCCTGGGCTGGCGACGGCGTACGCCGGGATCGTCGTCCTGGCGGGCGAGGGTGCCGCCGGCAGCGGCGCGTTCGGGCTCACGCTCACGCTGTCGCTCCCATTCGCGGTCGTTGTCGCCGCGGCGAGGGCGTGGCTGCCCGCCGCCGGCATCGAGTGGCGTCCGGCCGGCGAGGCACGGGTCGACGCCACGCTGACGTTCGCAGGCTTTCTCGCCGCCCTCACCGCGACCGCCGCCGGCGAGTGGCTCCTGGCGGTGTAGTCGTCGGCCCGCGCGGTCGCCGCTGCGCCGAACGTTCAAATACGATGCCGGGACCACCGACCGGTACGGGCGACGGGACGCGCCCGTTCGGCTCGCGAGCCACGCCGCCGCGATCGCCGGGGAGCCGCGGCGGTAGCCGTCCCGGCGGTCAGTCGGCCGCGGCGGCGGCGCCCGACCCGGAGTCGACGGCGTACAGCCGGGCGGCGTCGACCAGCGCCTTGCGGTACTCCGACTCGGAGGGGTCGTCGGCGAGCGACCCGAACAGCCGCGTGAACGCCGGCACGTCCACGCCGGGGGCGTCGTCGGCGGCCGCGTGCGCCAGGTCGTACAGCCGGTGGTCGTCGTCGACGAGGCCGTGCCGCTCGCACATCGCCAGCGCGAACGCGGCGTTGACGGCGGTGATGTCGGGGTCGGAGTCGGCGGTCAGCCGTCTGGAGTCGGGGTGGGGGTGGTCGCGGGGGCGGTCCGCGACCGCGGCCGCCAGCCGGGACTCGAGGAAGGTGACGAGCTTCCCGCCGGGGCCGACCGAGAGCGTGATGTCGTCGGCGTACACGTCCTTCATGTGGTTGGCGATCTGGTAGCAGTGGTGGACCTTCCGCCGCTCGACCGAGGCGCCCGAGAGGGCGAGGAACAGCGCCTCGTCGGTCGACTGGTGGTGTGAGGGGTGCGGCTCCTCGTAGCGGGCCATGTGCGACAGCTCGTGAAGCGCGAGCTCCCGCGCCATCGCGGAGGTCGCCGCCTTCCGGGAGATGTTGAGGACGTGGCGGTCGTCGTAGTGGCCGGCCCAGGTCCGCTCCTCGGGGTTGTCGCGGACGCGGACCTCGACCGGGAGGTTCAGGTCGCGTTCCGTCTCGAACAGCGACGCCGCCCCCAGGAAGGGGTCGGGCGGGACGGCGCCGCGGACGCGAATTTCCATGTGTATTCTTGGCACGGTTCGGACCGGTTTGACTCTTGTGCCGTCACCCTCCGTTCGTTCCGGCGAGCTGTCGGGTCGGGGGCGATCCCCGCGGGCGGACCCGGACGTCGCCGCGATCGGGGCGGGACGTGAGAGCGCGGCCGAGCCGCGGAGACGGCGACCGAGACGACGGGGGCGGCGCCGGGGGCGAAACGGCCACGTGACGACGTACCACGGTTCAGGTCGCCGGATTCGTCGGGTTCGACGGCGGCGAAGCACTACCCTTTTGCCCGGGCGGGGAATAGCGGTCGGTAATGGGCCGACGCAAGAAAATCGTACAGGAATGTGAGCAGCTGATGGACCAGCCGGAGCAGATCCGGAACATCGCCATCGCCGCTCACGTCGACCACGGGAAGACGACGCTGACTGACAACCTGCTTGCCGGCGCGGGTATGATCGCCGACGCGGACGAGGCGACCCAGCTCGTGATGGACACCGAGGAGGACGAGCAGGAGCGCGGGATCACCATCGACGCGGCGAACGTCTCGATGACCCACGAGTACGGGGACGAGAACCACCTCATCAACCTGATCGACACCCCCGGCCACGTCGACTTCGGCGGGGACGTGACCCGTGCGATGCGCGCCGTCGACGGCGCGCTCGTCGTGGTCGACGCCGTCGAGGGCGCGATGCCCCAGACGGAGACGGTCGTCCGGCAGGCGCTGCGGGAGGGCGTCAAGCCGGCGCTGTTCATCAACAAGGTCGACCGGCTCATCTCCGAGCTCCAGGAGGGGCCCGAGGAGATGCAACAGCGCCTCCAGGACGTCATCGCCGACGTCAACGACCTCATCCGCGGGATGACCGAGGAGATGGACGACATCGAGGAGGACTGGACGGTCTCCGTCGAGGAGGGCACCGTCGGGTTCGGCTCGGCGCTGTACAAGTGGGGCGTCTCGCTCCCGTCGATGCAGCGCACCGGCATGTCGTTCGCCGACATCATCGAACTGGAGCGGGAACACGAGCGCCAGGAGCTCCACGAGCGGACGCCGCTGTCGGACGTCGTGCTCGACATGGTCGCCGAGCACTTCCCGAACCCGCTGAAGGCGCAGCCGTTCCGCGTCCCGCGCATCTGGCGCGGCGATGACGAGTCCGACATCGCCGAGGACATGCGGACCGTCAACCGCGACGGCGACATCGTGTTCATGGCGACCGACATCGGGATGGACCCCCACGCCGGCGAGATCGTCACCGGCCGCGTGTTCTCCGGCACGCTGGAGAAGGGGCAGGAGCTGTACGTCTCCGGCACGGCGGGGAGGAACCGCGTCCAGTCGGTCGGGATCTACATGGGCGGCGAGCGCGAGGAGCTCGACCGGGGGGTCCCGGCGGGCAACGTCGCGGCCGTCACCGGCCTGAAGGACGCCATCGCCGGCTCCACCGTCTCCGACAGGGAGATGACGCCGTTCGAGTCGATCGAGCACATCTCCGAGCCGGTGATCACCAAGAGCGTGGAGGCGAAGAACATGGACGACCTGCCGAAGCTCATCAAGACGCTCCAGCAGGTCGCCAAGGAGGACCCCACCATCCGCGTGGAGATCAACGAGGACACCGGCGAGCACCTCATCTCCGGGCAGGGCGAACTCCACCTGGAGGTCATCACCCAGCGCATCCAGAAGAACCAGGGCATCCCCGTCCAGACGGGCGAACCTATCGTGGTGTTCCGCGAGCAGCCCCAGGAGTCCTCCCGCGAGGTCGAGGGCGTCTCGCCGAACCGCCACAACAAGTTCTACATCACCGTCGAGCCGCTCGGCGACGACGTCGTCGACGCGATCAAACACGGCGAGGCGTCGATGGACATGCCCGAACTGGAGCGGCGCGAGGCGCTGCAGGAGGCCGGCATGGAGAAGGACACCTCCCAGAACGTCGAGCACATCCACGGCACGAACGTCCTCATCGACGACACGAAGGGGATCCAGCACCTCAACGAGACGATGGAGCTGGTGATCGAGGGTCTCGAGGAGGCGCTCGACGACGGCCCGCTGGCGGCCGAGCCCGTGGAGGGCGCGCTGCTGCGCCTCCACGACGCCCGGCTCCACGAGGACACGATCCACCGCGGTCCGGCGCAGGTGATCCCCGCCGTCCGCAACGCCGTACACCGCGCGCTCATCGACGGCGAGGTCCGGCTCCTGGAGCCGATCCAGGACGTCCGCATCGACGTGCCGAACGCCCACATGGGCGACGCCTCCGGCGAGGTGCAGGGACGCCGCGGCCGCGTCGACGACATGTACCAGGAGGGCGACCTCATGGTCATCGAGGGGATCGCCCCCGTCGAGGAGATGATCGGCTTCTCCAGCGACATCCGCTCGGCCACCGAGGGCCGCGCCTCCTGGAACACGGAGAACGCGGGATTTCGCGTGCTGGTCGACAACCTCCAGCGCGAGCAGGTCATGGAGATCCGCGAGCGCAAGGGGATGAAGCTGGAGCTGCCGGAGTCGGTCGACTACGTCTGACGACGCGAGCCCGAGCCGCGGTCCAGCCGGCTCACCCCGCCGCTCCCCGTTTCGCGTCGCCCGTACCCCGCCCCGCCCGTAGCACCGCCCCGGTCGACGCCGTCGAACCGTCGGCCGAGGCGGCGTTCCTCCGAGAGACCCTCGGCTATCCCGGTGACTCGTTCACACACTGGCAAGCATCGCCACGGTAGAAGGCTTATCACCTCCCCGTCTACACGGGGTGAGTATGCCAAGTGGCACGACCCACGGTCGGCGCGACGGCTGCCAACGATCCCACCAGCCCCGCACGTCGATCACAGCTATCGGGTCGGCCACGACCACCTCCCCCGGCGGGACACGGACGACGGCCGACGGCGTCGCGGTCGCCGACGCGGGCCCGACGGGGACGACCGCGGACGAACGAGGGTCGCGATAGATGCCCTCGGAGCCGACGCCAGCCCCCGACGAGCAGTCGGTGGGGCCGAGCGACGACAGCGAGTCGGAGTCCGAACCCGAGACCGAGGCGGACGGCGGTCGCGCCGCGGAGCTGCAGGCGCACACGATCCGGCTGGAGCTGGTCGACGAGCCGGGCCAGCTGCTCGCGGCGCTGACGCCAATCGCGGACAACGGGGCGAACCTGCTGTCGATCTTCCACGAGCGGGGGAGCCTCACGCCCCGCGGACGGATCCCCGTCGAGGTCGACATCGAGTGTCCGCCCGACCGCTTCGACGACATCCTCGCGGACCTCCGCGAGCGCGGCGTGAACGTCATCCAGGCCGACGCCGAGGAGTACGGCGACGAGGTGACGGTGGTGCTCGTCGGCCACCTCGTCGACACGGACCTCTCGGACACACTCAAGCGCATGCAGGATCGCTCCGAGGCGTCCGTCGCCGACATCGACCTCTCGGCGCCGGCGGGGGCGGGCTCGGAGGCCCACTCCAGCGCCCGCCTCCGGCTGCGGGCGCGGGCCGGCGAGATCGCCGGCGTCGTCGAGGCGGTCCGCGAGGTCGCCGCCGAGAAGGACATCCGCGTCATCGCGCCCCTGGGGGGGCAGCCGTGAGGCTGGCCGTCCTCGGCGCGGGCGCGGTGGGCCGGTCGGTCGCGGAGCTGGCGTCGGAGTACGGCCACGAGGTGACGGCGCTTTCGGACTCCTCGTCGGCCGCCGTCGACGCCGACGGGGTGGACGTCGAGGCCGCGCTGACGCGCAAGGAGGCGGGCGAGCCGCTGGGCGGGGCGGCGCCCGGCGACGCGCTCGCGGCGGAGTACGACGCGCTCGTGGAGGCGACGCCGACGACGCTTGGCGACGCCGAGCCCGGCTACTCGCACGTGCGCACCGCCCTGGAGCGCGACCGCCACGTCGTGCTGGCGAACAAGGGACCCGTCGCCGAGCGCTACGCCGACGTGCGCGGCCTGGAGGCCGACTCCGACGGCGAGGTGTACTTCGAGGCGACCGTCGGCGGCGCGATCCCGGTGTGTGCGACCGTCGACGACCTGGGCGCGCGCCACGTCTCGGCCGTGCGGGGCGTGCTCAACGGGACGGCGAACTTCGTGCTCTCGCGGATGGCCGCCGAGGGGCTCGACTACGACCACGTGCTGGCGGAGGCGCAGGACCTGGGTGTCGCGGAGGCGGACCCCTCCTTCGACGTGGAGGGGACGGACGCGGCGCTGAAGTGCGTCATCGTGGCGAACGTACTCCGGGAGGCCGACTGCGACTCTGTCGCACAGTTGCGCGAGCGGGCGGTGACGCTGGCGGACGCCGAGGTGGCGGGGATCCGCGACGTCCCGGGGAGCGCGCTCGAACTCGCCGCGGAGGACGGTCGCACCGTCCGGCTCGTCGGGGAGGCGACCCGCGAGGGCGTCAGGGTCGGTCCGCGGCTCGTCCCCGAGAACGGCACGCTCGCGGTGACGGGCACCCGGAACATCGTCGAGATCGACCACGAGTACGCCGGCGGGCTGGCGATCTCCGGCCGGGGCGCCGGCGGCGAGGAGACCGCAAGCGCCGTGCTCGCGGACGTGGCGCGCCTGGAATAGACTCACAAAAGTCCCTGTGGGCTCGCCCCCGCCGTGCAAACCCGCCACACGGCAGAGGGACACACGCGAAATCGCAATCAGGCGTCGGGATGCGCAGTATAGCGTATCGAAATGGTTTTAGGGTGTTCGACCGTTATGAGACCTTACAGAGCGCCTCAGCGCTTGATTCAACCATGAGCGACAAACCCCACCAGAACCTGGCCATCATCGGCCACGTCGACCACGGGAAGTCCACGCTCGTCGGGCGGCTCCTCTACGAGACGGGGAGCGTCCCCGAGCACGTGATCGAACAGCACCGAGAGGAGGCCGAGGAGAAGGGCAAGGGCGGCTTCGAGTTCGCCTACGTGATGGACAACCTCGCCGAGGAGCGCGAGCGCGGCGTTACCATCGACATCGCCCACCAGGAGTTCGACACCGACGAGTACTACTTCACCATCGTCGACTGTCCGGGCCACCGTGACTTCGTGAAGAACATGATCACGGGTGCCTCGCAGGCCGACAACGCGGTGCTCGTCGTCGCGGCCGACGACGGCGTCGCGCCCCAGACCCGCGAGCACGTGTTCCTCGCGCGGACGCTGGGCATCAGCGAGCTGATCATCGGGATCAACAAGATGGACCTGGTCGACTACTCGGAGGACTCCTACAGGGAGGTCGTCTCCGAGGTCGAGGACCTGCTCAACCAGGTCCGCTTCGGCACCGAGGACGCCAGCTTCATCCCGATCTCGGCGTTCGAGGGCGACAACATCGCCGAGCGCTCCGACAGCACGTCGTGGTACGACGGCGAGATCCTGCTGGAGGCGCTGAACAGCCTGCCGGAGTCGGAGCCGCCGACGGACGCGCCGCTCCGGCTGCCGATCCAGGACGTCTACACCATCTCCGGCATCGGGACCGTCCCCGTCGGACGGATCGAGACCGGCGAGATGACCCCCGGCGACAACGTCTCCTTCCAGCCGTCCGACGTGGGCGGGGAGGTGAAGACGGTCGAGATGCACCACGAGGAGGTCGACTACGCGGGCCCCGGCGACAACGTCGGATTCAACGTCCGCGGCGTCGGCAAGGACGACATCCGCCGCGGCGACGTCTGCGGTTCCGCGGACGACCCGCCGACGGTCGCGGAGACGTTCCAGGCGCAGGTCGTCGTCATGCAGCACCCGTCGGTCATCACGGCCGGCTACACGCCCGTCTTCCACGCCCACACGGCGCAGGTCGCGTGTACCATCGAGTCGCTCGACCAGAAGCTCGACCCGTCCTCGGGCGAGGTCGACGAGGAGAACCCGGACTTCATCAAGTCCGGCGACGCCGCCATCGTGACGGTGCGGCCGCAGAAGCCGCTCAGTATCGAGCCGTCCAGCGAGATCCCGGAACTGGGCTCTTTCGCCATCCGTGACATGGGTCAGACCATCGCGGCCGGCAAGGTGCTCTCCGTCGACGAGCGCTAAATGCCCGGGCAACAAGCGCGCGTCCGACTCGCGGGCACGAGCCCCGACGACCTGGACGACATCTGCGACGACGTCCGCGAGATCGCGGACAAGACCGGGGTCGCCCTCTCCGGGCCGATCCCGCTTCCCACGAAGACGCTGGAGGTGCCGTCGCGCAAGTCCCCCGACGGCGAGGGGACGGCGACGTGGGAACACTGGGAGATGCGCGTCCACAAGCGGCTGATCGACATCGACGCCGACGAACGCGCGCTCCGCCAGCTCATGCGGATCCAGGTCCCGAACGACGTCTCCATCGAGATCGTCCTCGAGGACTGAGCTGAGGCGTACCGGGCCCACACGGCCCGTTCACCGTCCACGGCCGGCGACCGCTCCTTCGTTTTTCACCCTCGTCGCGGCACCGCTGGCCCGGCTCCTGTTCGTGCTGTCGCCGCCGGCGGTCGCGAAGCCGTGGACGCTGGGGACGAGCGTCTACGCTCACGCCGGGGTCGGCCACCTCCTCGCGAACGCCGTCGTCGTCGCGGTCGCGGGCGTCCCGGTCGCGGCGGGGACCACTCGGGCGCGCTTCCACGGCTTCGTGCTCGCGACGGGCGCGCTCGCCGGGCTCACGCAGGTGTGGCTCGGCGGGCTGGTCGCGCCGGCGGGCGTCGGCGTGCTCGGGACCAGCGGCGCGGCGTTCGCGCTCGTCGGCTACGTCGCGGTCGCCAACCCCGCGGCGGCGGCGCTGGGTCGCGTCGTCGACCGGATCGGCGTGCCGTCCCGGGTCGCCGCCCTCGCCGTCGGACTCCTCGCCGTGTTCGTCACCCTCGCGTTCAGCGGCCCGGGGAGCGCGCTGGTCGCGCATCTGGTCGGACTGCTGCTCGGGGCCGGCGCCGGACGCGTGCGCCTGTTGGCCGTGTGAGCGACGCGCGGAGGCGGGGCGAAACGGAACCCTCAAGTGCGATCCTGGACTTCAGTCGGATGCGGGCTCGTAGATCAGCGGTAGATCGCTTCCTTCGCAAGGAAGAGGCCCTGGGTTCGAATCCCAGCGAGTCCAGTTCAATCCGAGTTCCTCTCGCCACGGTACTACTCGTGACCGGGAGCGTCGCCGCCGCCCGCGCCGTCGTATCGACCCCGACACGTCGCCGTGATAAGCCGACCGTTCCGGCCGTACGCGGCGTATAATTAATTCGGCGTCACGCCTGGGAACCGGCGAATGCATCCGACCGGCACGGAGTCGCGACGCGCGCCCGAGCGCGGGACTGTGGGGACGCCCGGGCGGCCATGAGCCGGTCGCGAGCCGCGCCGCTGTTGATCGCGCTGCTTTCGGTCTCGACGCTGGGGTTCGCGGCCACGTCCATGGAGGCGACGCTGACGACCGACCCCGACGAGGCGATCGACCTCGACTGGGACCGGCTCCCGATCAGCGAGGGCGACGCCGCGGCCGTCAAAGACGAGATCCGGCGCGGCGACGGCGAGGACACCGGCGCGCCGGCGGCCGAAGACGGGGGCAGCGGCGACGGTGGGGGCGGCTCCGCCTCGGGCGACGGGCGGTCCGGCGCGTCCGGGGACGGCGGCGACGCCGCCCCGGAGTCCCGCGACGGCGACGGGGGGACTGATGGCTCCGGCGGCGGGGGCGAGGGAGCGGGCGTCGACTCCGCGGCGGCGCCGTTCGCCGGCGATTCGGAACTCCCCGACCGGCTCTCGTCGCTGCGGGTCGTGCTGGCGGCCGCGCTCGTCGCGCTCGTGGCGCTGGTCGCGGCGGCGCTGGCGTACCGCTACCGCGAGCGACTGCGGGCGGCGTTCGGCGCCGGCCCGCGGGCGGGGGGGCGGTCGGCCGACGGCGAGCCGTGGCCCGGGACGGAGCCGTCGAACCCCGTCGACGGAGCATGGGTGGCGATGGTCAGGCGGCTGGAGCCGGCGCGCCCCGAGACGACGACGGCCGCGGAGTGCCGGCGACTCGCGCGGGAGCGACACCTCGACGTCGAGGCCGTCGACGCGATCGCGACGGCGTTCGAACGGGTCCACTACGGCGACGCCGCCGTCGCGGAGGAGGCCGAGCGGGCGCGGGCGGGGCTCCGACGGCTCGACGAGGGCGACGATGAGTGAGTCCGCGGCCGGCGACGGCGGGCGCGGGCGCCCGGGTCCGCTCCGGCGGGCGGTCCGCGGCGCGCTCCTTTCGGTCGGGCTGGCGGTGCTCGGCCTGGCGCTCGCGGTCGTGTTCGTCCCCGCGGCGGGGGAGTCGATCCCGCTTGCGGCGGCGGTCGAGGCGCTCGGCAGCGACTACGTGGTC
>PXRU01000007.1 GCA_003020945.1 Halobacteriales archaeon QS_6_71_20 | reverse complement strand
GGGCGACCGCGGCCGACCTCGGGATCGACCCGCCGGTCGCGCTGGCGAGCCTGTCGGGCGAGGCGGACGCCGCGTGGGCGCTCGCGGGCGCCGACTACGCGGGACTGGCCGTCCTCGGCGGCGTCGCCGTGGACGCGGCGAGCCGCGCGGCCGCCCGCGAGAGCGTCGCCGACCGCGACCGCTCGGAGTTCCTCCCGGCGGACCCGCTGGCGTGGATCGACGACCGGCTCGCGGCCGTGGCCGACGCCGACGCGGCGCCGCGCCCGGGGATGAACGTCCGGGCGACCGGCGCGGGGGCGGTCCGCGGCGCGGCGGCGGTGTGTGCGGACCACGGCGCCGTGCTGGAGGTGAACGCCCACTGTCGCCAGGCCGAACTCCGTGCGGCCGGCTGCGGGGAGACGCTTCTCGGGGACACTGAGCGACTCGCCGAGTACGTCGCGGCCGCGGACGCCGCGGGCGCCGACGTGAGCGTGAAGGTGCGGGCGGAGGTGGACGGCGTCGACCTGCCGGCGACCGCCCGCGCCGTCGCCGACGCCGGCGCCGACGCGATCCACGTCGACGCGATGGACACCGAGGGGGTCGTCGGCCCCGTGAAGGACGCGGCGCCGGGGCTGGTGGTGATCGCGAACAACGGCGTCCGCGACCGCGCGACGGGGCGGGAGTACCTCGCGGCGGGGGCCGACGCGGTGAGCGTCGGCCGTCCGAGCGGGGACCCGCGGGTGCTTCGACGCGTCCGGGCGGCCGCCGAGGAGTGGGTCGCCGACGGGGGACCCGGGACGACCGCGTCGAAGGACGGGAACGGAGAGACCCGCGAGCGGCCGGAGGCGTCGCGGTGACCCGCGCGACCGCGCCGCGGCGCGGCCCGGCGGCCAACGCCGAACTGGCGCTGCTGCTGGAGGTCGCGGGGACCCCCAAGCCGGGGAACGTCGACCGGCACCGAGATCTGGCGGACCTCCGCTTCGAGCAGTTCCTCGCGGGCGCGGTCGGCGCCCGCCCCGGTCTGGAGCGCGCCGCCGCCGGCGACCCCGTGGGCGAGGCGTTCGAGACGGCGGTCGGCGGGATGAGCGAGCAGTCGGGCGGCAACACGCAGTTCGGCTGTCTGCTGCTGCTCGTGCCGCTGGTGCGTGCGGCCGCGGCCGGCGAGTTGACTCCCGACGGCGCCCGGTCGGTATGTGAGGCGACGACCGTCGACGACGCCGCGGGCTTCTACCGCGCGTTCGAGCACGTCGACGTCGCGGTCGCGGACCCGCCCGAGGGACTGGACACGCTGGACGTGCGCCGCGGCGCCGACGCGGTGCCGGCGCTGCGCGAGCGCGGGCTGACCCTGTTCGACGTGATGAGCCGGTCCGCGAGGCCGGACGGCGCGGGCGACGCGAACGCCCGCGAGTGGGTCGAGGGGTTCCCGCGGACGTTCCGGGCGGCCGGATCGATCCGCGCGGACGAGGGACCGGTGACCGACCGCGCGGCCCGGGCGTTCCTGGACCTGCTCGCGGAGGCCGACGACACGCTCGTCCGGACGCAGCACGGCCCGGACGTCGCGCGCGAGGTGCGCGAGCGCGCCGCGGAGGTGGCGTCGACGGCGACGGCGGAGGAGTGGGCGGAGGAGCTCGTCGACCGGGGGATCAACCCGGGGACGACGGCCGACATCGCCGCCGCGGCGCTGTTCGTCGCGCTGGAGCGCGGGGTGTCGGTGTGAGCGACGACGGCGACGGCAGCGACGCGGGAGCGGAGCCGTCGACGACCGCCTCCGCCGGGGGCGTCGAGGACTGGCCCGTCGACCTCCGCGGCGTCACCGAGTCGGTCGTCGCGACGCTGGGGCCGAACGACCGCTGGAACCTCGCGGCGCTGGGCCTCCACGCGCCCGCACACGACGGTCGGCCAGCGGACGCGCCGGTACGTGCGCGGACATGGGGTCGGACGCGGACCCGTCGCAACTTCACCGAGCGCGGCGGCGGCGTCGTCCAGTTCGTGACCGACCCCCGGGACTTCGTCGACGCCGCGGCGACGGTACGGGAGGCCGAGGAACCCGTGCTCGACTCGGCGGACGCCTGGGGCGAGATCGAGGCCGAGCGCGTCGACGCGGGCGAGCGCGGCGGCACCGAGTGGGTTGACTGGCACCTCCGCGTCGTCGACGCCACGGTCGAGCGGACGGGCGTGTCGACGATCAACCGCGGGTTCGGCGCGGTGATCGACGCCACCGTCGCGGCCTCCCGACTGGACGTGCCGTCGTACGACACCGCGACGCTGCTGGAGCGCCTCCGCTACTTCGCGGACGTGGTGGACCGCTGCGGCGGACCGGCCGAGCGCGAGGCGTTCGAGGCGTTGAACGACGCGACCGAGTGGCGTGCGCGGTCGAGTTCACGAGACCGCGAGGGCGAACGGCGAACGGAGTGAGCCGTGAGCGGTGCGAGGTTCGAGCGGAGCGAGAACCTCGATGCGAACGGGGAGCGAAGCGACCCGTGAGCAGCACGCCGCCGAGTTCAGTTCGAGCGAAGCGAGAACCTCGACGCGAACGGGGAGCGCGCGGTCGAGCGCAGCGAGACCGCGGGGGCGAACGAGGACCGAAGGGAGTGAGCAGAGCGACCCGTGAGCAGCGGCGCAGTCGAGCGCAGCGAGACCGCGGGGACGAACGGCTGACGGAGCGTGCCGCCCGGCGGCCCGCGTCGGCCGGGAACGAACGCTTTTAGTTCGCGTTGGGTGTACCGTCGCCCATGGCGATCAAGCCGAAGTACGTCAAGCAGCTCGCGACGCTGCTGCTGGAGCGGTACCCCGAGTCGTTCAACACCGACTTCGAGACGAACAAAGAGAGCGTCACGACGCTCACCAACGTCGAGTCGAAGGGCGTGCGCAACCGCATCGCGGGCTACATCACGCGGAAGAAGGCCGGCAGCGCCGCCTCGGCGTAACCGGGTGAACGGAGTTCTCGCGACGCCGCTCCCGCACAGCGGCCGCCACGGCCACGGCTGCGGCCCCGAACGTCCCCATCCGCGTCAATCGGTCGCCATCGTCCGTCCGCCCCGGCCCGCAGGCGGGAGTCGACGCCGCTCGGCCGTGCGATCTGAGCGCCGACGACCGACAGGTTGAACGAGTCGGAACGACGGGCATCGGTATGTCGAACTCCACGGTCGCCGACCGGCTCGGCACGTCGCCGGAGGCCGCGTATCTCGCGGCGGTGTCGGCCGGCGCGCTCGCGCTCGTCGCCGGGGCGACGGCGTTCCCGGAGACGGTGTACGACGGCTTCCTCTGGCAGTACTTCTGGGGGCCGGTGCAGGCCGACGCCAACTCCGCCGTCTGTGCGGTCCGCCCCGGGAGCACCGTCGAGTACCTCTACTCGCAGGCCGACTGCGCGGCCGCCGCGGAGCCGGTCGCGTACCCCGGCTACACGCTCGTATCGGAGGCGGGCTACGTCACGGTGCTGGTCGTCGCGCTGTCGGGACTCGTGCTCCTGTTGCGCCGGCTCGACGTCGCCCGCGAGGCGGAGTTCTTCCTCGCGCTCGTCCCCTTCTTCTTCTTCGGGGGCGCGCTGCGGGTCGTCGAGGACGCCGACAACGCGATGTCGGACACGCTGCTCCCGTACCCGCTGGACACGCTGCTCATCAGCCCGATCATCTACTTCACGGTGTTCGGGCTCGCGGTCGCGACGGTTCTCGGCGCCATCTGGCTCGTCCGCCGGGGCGTACTCGCCGACGTCGAGCGGCCGATCCTCGCGGGCGGGATCGCGGCGAGCGCCGTCGCAGTCGGCTTCCTCGCGGCGCTGGCGCTGGACGGTGGCACCCCGGTCACGTTCTACCCGCAGGTGATCGGCGTCATCCTCGTGGCGACCGCCGTCTCGACGGCCGCGACGTGGTACGCGACGCGGGCGGCGGCCCCGTGGGTCCACTCCGGCACCGGCACGGCGGGGGTCGTCGTCATCGGCGCACACGCGCTCGACGGCGTCGCGAACGTCGTCGGCCTCGACTACATGGTCGCGCTCGGCGCCGGGCCGAACCTCGTCCCCAAACACCCCGTGAACCAGTTCGTCGTCGACACCGCCGGCGCGGCGTGGCCGTTCCTGGTCGTGAAGCTCGTCGCCGCCGTGTTCGTGCTCGCCATCTTCGAGGAGGAGCTGTTCGCGGAGTCGCCCCGGTACGCGGTGTTGCTGCTCATCGCGGTGACGGCCGTGGGGATGGGCCCCGGGACGCGGGACATGCTGCGGGCGACGTTCGGGATCTGACCGAGGCGTCCGACCGCTCAGTCCTTCGGCGTGACGACCGCCCCGAGCGTCTGCGTCCGGATCGTGCCGTCCCGGACGACGAACGTGTCGGTCGCGAACTCGTAGCTGTTGTCCGGCGTCTCCGCGTGCCAGACGATGTACGCGACGTCGCCCTCGGTCTCCGTCCGGTCGAGCTCGAAGTCGACGTCCGACTGTCCGAACTCGGCGAACAGCCCCTCGAACAGCGCCCGGATCTCCTCGAGGCCGTGGAACGACCCGTCCGTGTTCGTGACGACGACCGAGTCGTCGTCGTAGTCGGCCAGCGTCTCCTCGATGTCGCGGTCCGCGAACGCGTCCAAGTGGTGGTCGAGCACCGACTCGGTCGTTCCGGATGGGCTCGTGGATGCCATGCGGGTTCGAGTCGGCCGGTTCGGCCGGAGCTGTCAACTGTGTATCGTCAGGAAGCGGCCGATCGGCTGTCGGTTACTCCGGTCGGGACCGCGGGCCGCGGACGAGCGAGCCGGCTACTCCAACACCACGAGCACGTCGCCCATGTCGACGGAGTCGCCCTCGCCGACCAGCACCTGACTCACGACGCCGCCTTTGTCGGCGACGACGTCGTTCTCCATCTTCATCGCCTCCAGCACGCAGACCACTCCACGACGACCTCCTCCTCGTCGTCGCCCTCGGCCACGTCAGGGCGCTCCATCCGCCCCGATCCGCCGCCGTCGTCGGGCGTCGGGATGGCGGGCGCGCCGCGCTCCTCGAGGCTGACGTCGAAGCGCTTGCCGTTCACCTCGACGGTGAACTCGCGCTCGGTGGACTCCTCGTCGGCGTCGCCGCCCGTGGCCGCGTCGCCGGTTCCCCACCGCTCCTGCGCCTCTGTGAACCGGGAGCGGTCGATCCCCTCGTCGAGGTACTTCGTGGTGTGCTTCCCGTCGACGAAGGTGTCGTCGGTGAGCATCAACCGGTGGAACGGGACGATGGTGACGACCCCCTCGATGTCGTACCCCGCGAGCGCCCGGCGCGAGCGCGCGATGCACGCCTCGCGGTCGGAGCCGTGGACGATCAGCTTCGCGATCATCGAGTCGTAATCGGTCACGAGTTCGTCGCCCTGCCGGAGGGCGTCGTCGAGGCGGACGCCGATACCGCCCGGCGGGTCGTACGTGTCGAGGCGCCCCTCGTTTGCGGGCGCGAAGTCGTCGGCGGCGTCCTCGGCGTTGATCCGGAACTCGATGGCGTGGCCCGCGAGCGTCACGTCGTCCTGCGAGAAGCCGATCTCCTCGCCCATCGCGACCCGGAGCTGCTCTCTCACGATGTCGATGCCGGTCAGCTCCTCGGTGACGGTGTGCTCGACCTGGATCCGGGTGTTGACCTCGAGGAAGTAGAAGTTCGCGTCGGCGCCTAGCGGCTCCGCGGGGTCGCGGTCGGGATCCTCCTCGACGAGGAACTCGACGGTTCCGGCGTTGGTGTAGTCGGCCGCGCGGACGCCTCGGCGGGCCGCCTCGCCGATCCGCTCGCGGAGCTCGTCGGCGAGCGCCGGCGACGGCCCCTCCTCGATCACCTTCTGGTGGCGGCGCTGGAGCGAGCAGTCGCGCTCGCCGAGGTGGCGGACGTTGCCGTGTTCGTCGGCGACGATCTGCACCTCGATGTGGCGGGGCGTCTCCAGATATCGCTCCAGGTACACCGAGTCGTTCGAGAAGTACGCCTCGCCCTCGCGCTTGGCGGACTCCAGGAGGTCCGCGGCCTCGTCGGCCGACTCGACGACCTTCATGCCGCGGCCGCCGCCGCCGCCCTCGGCTTTGATCGCGACGGGGTAGCCGTACTCGTCGCCGAAGTCGGTGACCTCCTCGACTTCGGTGACGGGGTCGGTCGTCCCCGGCACGATGGGTACGTCCGCCCCGTCCATGATCCGCCGTGCCTTCGTCTTCTCGCCGAGCGACTCCATCGCCTCGGCGTCGGGACCGACCCAGGTGATCCCCTCGGCGTCGGCCACCTTCGCGGCGAAGTCGGCGTTCTCCGCGAGGAAGCCGTAGCCGGGGGCCGCCTCGACGATCGCGTCCTGGTCGAGGTAGGAGTCGGCCGCCCGCGCCGGGCCGACGTTGTACGCCTCGTCGGCGTACCGGACGTGGCCGCCGTGTTTGTCGGCCTCGGAGTACACCGCGACCGTGTCGATGCCGAGCTCCTCGCAGGCGCGCATCACCCGGACCGCGATCTCCCCGCGGTTGGCGACGAGCACCTTGTCGAAGCTCCGGGATTCGGTCATTCTTGCCAGCCCCTTCCCCCGGCCGTCTACTCAAACCGTCGGTTCGGGGACGGCCAGGGGGTGCCCGGTCGGGAACCGCCGGGTCGACGCGCCGGCGAGGCGGCCCGTCGGGGTCAGAACCGGTCGCTGCGACCGCTCGCGGTCCACGCGTCGGTCGGCGCGCCGTCGGGGACGCGCGCGCCGCGGCCCCGGAGCGCGTCGAGACGGCCGGCGAACGCCCACCGCTTGCCGTCCCACCTCTCGGCCCCGTCGCCGGCGGCCGCGTCCGCGGCCGCGGCGGCCTCGCTGTCGTGGACGTGGGCGCCGACGGCCGCGACGACGGCAGCGGCCTCCTCGGCGTCGGCGTCGTTGGGAAGCCGGAGTCGGTCGGCGACCGGGGCGGGGTCGGGAGGGTCGGCCGACCCCACCGACTCCGAGTGGGTCGTCGACTCGCCGGTGTCGGGGTCGTCCGTCGCCATCTCAGATGGGGATGTTGCCGTGTTTCTTCTCCGGGAGCGAGTCGCGCTTGCCGGAGAGCATCTCCAGGTCGTCGATGAGCCGCGGCCGCGTCTCCGGCGGCTCGATCACGTCGTCGATGAACCCCTTGTCGGCGGCCGTGTAGGGGTTGGCGAACTCCTCGCGGTACTCGTCGATCAGCTCCTGTCGCCGCTGTTCGGGGTCGTCCGCCTCCTCCAGTTCGTCGTCGTAGAGGATGTTCACCGCGCCCTGCGGTCCCATCACGGCGATCTCGGCGGTCGGCCACGCGTAGTTGACGTCGCCGCCGATGTGCTTCGACGCCATCACGTCGTAGGCGCCGCCGTACGCCTTGCGGGTGATGACGGTGAGCAGCGGCACCGTCGCCTCCGAGTAGGCGTACAGCAGCTTCGCGCCGTGGCGGATGATCCCCCCGTGCTCCTGGTCGGTGCCGGGCATGAAGCCGGGGACGTCGACGAACGTGAGGATCGGGACGTTGAACGCGTCACAGAAGCGGACGAAGCGGGCGCCCTTCTCCGAGGACTCGATGTCGAGGGTGCCGGCGTTCACCCGCGGCTGGTTGGCGACGACGCCCACCGAGTGCCCGTCCAGGCGGGCGAAGCCGGTGACGAGGTTCTTCGCGAAGTCGGCGTGCGTCTCGAAGAAGGAGCCCTCGTCGACGACCCGGTCGACGACGTCCGTGATGTCGTACGGCTTGCGCGGCTCGTCGGGGACGATCGTGTTCAGCTCCTCGTCGCGGCGGTCGGGGTCGTCCCACGGGTCGACGCGCGGGGGGTCCTCGACGTTGTTCTGGGGGAGATACGAGAGGAGGCGACGCATGTCGTCGAGCGCCTCCTCCTCGGAGTCCTCGGCGAAGTGGGCCACGCCGGAGGTGCTGGCGTGGGTCCGGGCGCCGCCCAGTTCCTCGAAGGTGACCTCCTCGCCCGTGACGGTCTCGATCACGTCCGGGCCGGTGATGAACATGTGACTCGACTCCTTCACCATGAACGTGAAGTCCGTGATGGCGGGGGAGTACACCGAGCCGCCGGCGCACGGACCCATGATCCCCGACAGTTGGGGGATGACGCCCGACGCCTCCGTGTTGCGTCGGAAGATCTCCGCGTAGCCCGCCAGCGAGCCGACCCCCTCCTGGATGCGGGCGCCCGCGGAGTCGTTGAGGCCGACGACGGGCGCGCCCACGTCCATCGCCTTGTCCATCACCTTACACACCTTCTCGGCGAACACCTCGCCCAGCGAGCCGCCGAACACGGTGAAGTCGTGGGCGAACACGAACGTCTTCCGGCCGTTCACCTCGCCGTAGCCGGTGACGACGCCGTCGCCGTACACTTGTTTCTCCTCCATCCCGAACGTATGGGTGTCGTGGGTCCGGAACTGGTCGAACTCGTGGAACGTGCCGTCGTCGAGGAAGCGGTCGATCCGCTCGCGGGCGGTCATCTTCCCCTTCTCGTGTTGGGCCGCGATCCGGTCTTCCCCGCCGCCCTGCTCGGCCTCCGCGCGCGCCCGACGGAGCTCCTCGATGCGGTCCTCCATCGTCACGACGGCTCACCTCCGGTGGAAGCGGTCATTCGTTGGGTATCACGTGCGACGACGCGCCCCTTAGGGGTTCCGTAAGAGGTAGCGTCGACGGGCGGTCACCGACCGTTCAGCACCGCCTCGACCCGCTCCCAGGTCACGTCGACGCGGGCGCCCACCTCGGCGGCGGCGACGGCGCCGCAGGCGTTGGCGACCGCCAGCGCGCGCTCGCGGGAGTCGCCGTCCAGGCGCGCGGCGAGAAAGCCCGCCGCGAACGCGTCGCCCGCGCCGGTGGTGTCGACCGCGTCCGCGTCGAAGCCGTCGTGGGTGTACGTCCGCTCCCGGCCGCGGACGTGCACCTCCGACCCGGCCGCGCCGTGGGTGACCACGAGCGTCACGTCGTCGCGGAGGGCGCCGAACCGGGTGGTGCCGTCGTCGGCCTCGTCGAGCAGGGTCGTCGCCTCCCGGCGGTTACAGAAGATCACGTCCGAAAGCGGCAGCGTCGCCGAGAAGTCGCGGTCGGCGAAGCGGCGCCCGGGCGCGAAGCTCACCGTCGCGCCGACCTCGCGGGCGCGCTCGGCGAGCGCGGCGGCCACCGCCGGCGGCTGGTTCGTCAGATGCAGCAGGTCCGTCCCCGTCGACAGCGCGTCCGCGGGGAGGTCCGCGGCCGTGAACGCCTCGTTTGCCCCCTCGCCCGATAGCACCATCACCTCGCCGTCGGCGTCGACGACGAGGTACTTGACGGCGGTCGGTCCCGCGGCCTCGACGAGGTGGGTCGCCACCCCGGCGGCCCGCAGCTCCCGTCCGGCGAGCGCGCCGGAGTCGTCGTCGCCGACGGAGCCGAACAGTTCCGCGTCGGCGCCCAGCCCGGCGAGCACGGCCGCGACGTTGGCGGCACTCCCGCCGCCGGCCTGGTGGCTCCGGTCGATCCGCACCTCGCCGTCGGGGGCGGGGAGCCGGTCGACGATGAGCGTCACGTCCCAGTTGACGTGACCCGAACACAGCACCCTGGCGTCGGGGAGACCCCCGCCGTCGCCCTCGCCCGGGTCGCTCCGGCGGCTCATTCGATCGGCTCCTCCCAGGGACGGTCGACGCTCTCGCCGAACAGCTCCCGCATGAGGGTGACGATGCTCTCCGGGGGGAACTGGCCGGACTCGGTGACGATCGCGTCGACGTACCGCGGCGGCGTCACGTCGAAGGCGGGGTTGCGTACCGCGACGTCGCCGACCTCGGCGCGGTCGTCGTCGTCGAGCACCTCGGCCTCGTCGCGCATCTCGATCTCGACGGCGTGACCGGTGAGCGTGTCGGGGTGGAGCTTGATCGTCTGGGCGGCGACCATGATCGGGACGCCCCGCTCGCGGGCGTTGACCGCCAGCCCGGAGGTGCCGATCTTGTTGACGACGCCGCCGTCGGCGGCGATCGAGTCCGCGCCGACGAGCACGTGGTCGGTGTCATCGAGGTAGCGCCGGGCCGCGTTGTCGACGATGACGGTGACGTCGACGCCGAGGTCGCGCAGTTCGCCGGCGGTGATGCGGCCCTGGAAGCGTGGCCGCGTCTCCTTCACGATCGCCGACAGCTCCTTCCCCTGGTCGACCGCGTGCTCGACACACGAGAGGGCGTCCGTCGAGTGGCAGTGAGTCATCACCGTGTCGCCGTCGCGGAGGCGGTTCGCGCCGACCCGACCGAGGTCCCGCTGGGCGCGGTCGAGGCGGTCGGTGAAGTCGCTCGCCGCCGAGCGGACGGAGCCGCGCAGCGTCGCCACGTCGTCGCCCTCCATCCGGCCGAGGACGTACCGGAGGGCGTTCGGCAGCGACACCGCCGTCGGGCGGGTGTCGTACAGCTCCCGGCCGGCTCGCCGCATCGCCGCGCGGAACGACGCGGCGTCGTCGACCTCCGTCCCGACGGCGAGCGGTCCTCGTGGTCTCCAGGGGCAGACCCGTATCGCTCCTCCCGAACCGATTCGTAGCCTTTCCCGATGGCGACTGTCGTCACGTATCTGCTTGTTTCGGCCCCCAGCGATCCCGAGGCGGTTCGCTCGCATCCGCTCCTTGAGAAGCACGGATTCGAGCCCCATCCGATGGAGGGCCGGGAAGAGAGGGAGGTGCTCCCGGCCCTCCGGTTTGCCGCCGCGAGCGCGCTAGAAGAGAGTGCGAGTTTGGAAGTGCCGTGTCGGGAGCTCTCAGCGGCCTTTCCCGAGGCCACCGTGACGTTCTGCGAGGTGGAAGAGCGGTTTGACCAGGTCGAGCATCTCCGATCGGTCGTGTTTATCGAAGGTCAACGGGCAGGGAAGATCGAGCATGGGTACGTTTTTAACATGGGTGCATAATCGCGTTCGAGTCCGACTCGGTACTGTGAACGTATCGGAACGTGTGACAAAGCACGTTCAACCTCAAAATAGAAGGGATACATTGCATGAAGGATGGAGAAAGGGGGAACTTTTCATTCAGCTATAAATTCAGATTGACTGCGAACCCCAGTAACCATCGTATCTAGAATCATGGCAACAGAATTT
>PXRU01000006.1:80832-81373 GCA_003020945.1 Halobacteriales archaeon QS_6_71_20 | reverse complement strand
GGGGACGACGCGGACGGGGATGATAGCGACGCAGGGCAGACGAGCCGTCGCCGGCTGCACCGAACGGGCGTGACTCTCGGGGCCGGTGCGGCACTCGTCTTCGGCGTCGGGGCCGACTACGCGACCTCCGACGACCTCGGGACCATCACCTACGCGATGGCCCGCCGACCGCCGGACGGGGACAGGCTCGTTGCCCGGACCCGCGAGGTCCCGGCCGCGTGGCACCAGCAGCTGCGGATAGCCTTCGAGGCCCAGTCGAGGATCCGCGAGGCCGGCCTCTCCCCGCTCGTCGGGTCGTTCGTCGTCCCCGGCTCCTACGACCGGCCGGAGGCGTCGCTGTCCGTCGACGCGACTGACGAGAACGTCGCCGACTCCCTCAGCGAGCTGGTCGAGGACGTCGCCATCGACCTGACCGTCGTCGACGAGTTCCCGCCGCAGGCCGAGACTGACTCGGACCCCTCCGAGGCGTACCAGCTCCCCGACCCGGTGCCCGACGAGGTGCCGGGCGGCGTGGTCTGCCGGGGGGGCCGGCGGTTCGGGA
>PXRU01000006.1:0-80806 GCA_003020945.1 Halobacteriales archaeon QS_6_71_20 | reverse complement strand
CTGTTCGACGCCGAGGCCGGCGACCGGTACTTCGCGACGTCGAACCACCTCTACGGCGCCGCCGGCGCCAGGGAGACGGAGCACCGCGGCGAGCCGCTCGTCATTCCTCACGCCGACGGCGAGTCCCACGTCGGCGACGTCGCGCGCGGCTATCCGACGGCCGACGTGGTCCGCGTGGAACCGGTCGGCGGCTACACCCCGAGTGCCGCCATCGATCGCACGTCGGCCTCGCGCGTCGTCGGCCAGTTCACCCGGAGCGGCCTGGCCGACCTGATGGCCCGCGAGAAGGAACTCGCCAAGGTCGGCGCCCTCTCCGACCGCACGACCGGCCCGATCAAGGGGGTCGACGGCGTGACCTGTTACACCGGGACGGCGTGCAAGCCCGGCCAGCTCAAGTGGGGCGACGAGGGGACGCTGACCGACGGCGACAGCGGGTCGGTCAACTTCCGGCCGGACCCCGGCCACCCGGACGACTACCTCCTCGTGGGCGGCATCAACAACGCCCGGACGTGGTGGCCGGGGCCGGACTACGTCTGGGGGACCGCCGGCCACCGCCTCCTCGACGCGTTCGGCCTGCACTTCTGAAGCCGGGAGCGGCGACCCGCCCCGAGGCGCACTTTTACCAGCGAGTCCGTCCACACTCCGAGCATGTCCCCACCGGAACCGTCCGGGTCGGCGGCTGTCTCCGACTCACCGGGGCCGTCGTGGTCGCCACTCGTCGTGGTCGCCATCGCAGACGCGCTGCCCTGGCGTGGGCTCCTGCTGGACCTCCTGGTCGTGACCGCGTGGGTCCTCGCCGTCTCGGTCGCCTTCCGGCAGGCCGACCTGCCGTCGTGGCTCTACTACGTCGTCGCCCTCGGCGGCGTGGTCGCGTACTCGCTCGTCGACGTCCCCTGGCCGTCCGTCGGCGGGGACTGACGCCGGCCCGCACGATTCGGCCGTCGCGACCGCGGCAGCGATGGAACACCGGCCGATCGGTCACCCTCCACAGCGGCCAGGGGACCGACACGGAGACGGAGCGTTACTGGGGCGCGATAGAACCCGTCTGGGACGACACCGGCGATACGGTGACCGTCACCACCCCGACCGGCGAGCGCGTCCTGCGCGAACCGTACGAGCAGGGGTGACGCGTCCGGTCTGCAGCGCCGTCCACCGGGCCGGGCCACCCACGCGGGGTCCGCCGGTGGGATCGCCCACCGGGAATCTGGTGCAGGAATTGCGAGACGGACGTCACGCCTCGATTCATCTCCGGAACCGGTCGCGCACCATCTCGAGACCGGGACGGCCGTCACGCGACCAGACGAACACGCTGAGGACCAGGAGTGCCGCGTCGACCCAGTACGAGGTCACCGTGACACCGCCGGCCCCGACCAGCGGGACGCGCGGCGGCGACCCCGCGGCGTCCCCCTCGAACCCCTCGAACAGCGGGTGGTCGGCGTGGACCGCCCGGACCCGATACCCCGACTCGGCGTCCGGGCGGACCGTGCCTGTCGCGTCGGGGGCGACGGCGTCGACGCCCAGCGGCTCGACCGCCGGCAGCGCCAGCCCGCTGAGGACGAGCCCGCCGCCGGACTCGAGATACGCGCGGATCGCCGGTCCCGCGGCACCCACGTCGACGTCGCAGTCGCCGAACGGGTCCGCTCGGTGCCACCACAGCACGTCGTAGTCGGCGAGCGCGGCGTCGCCGGCGACGACCGCCGACAGCGACACCGGCTCCGCCGACGCGGCGACGCGGTCGGCGATCGAGTCGACGGCCGGGCGCTCCGGACCGCCGCCGTCGGCCGCGAGCACCCCAACGCGGACCGGGGCAGTGTGCATGGCTCGAAGGAATCACTCGCGAGCGAAAAAGCGTTCGCGTCGGAGCCGATCGGCTCATCGAGGTCCCGGAGTCGTTCCCGACCGGGATGTTTCTCTCCGATCCGGTCGCCCTGTTCGGCGCTCCGTACGCCACCCCTCCGTCGAACCAGTTCGTGTTTCGGATCATGAACGTCGTCGGATCTCCCTCGACAGGGCTCGTCTGGAAACGCTGCGTTCGGTCGCGACCGTGACCTGTTGGCTGCTTCAACCCCACAAAAGTTCCTCTGCAACGGCTCCAGGAGTCGGCCGCCGATACAGGACGAGGACGGGCTTCAACCCCATGAGGGTTCGTCTGAAACTACTGGTCGCTGCCGGTCTCGGCTCGGCGGTCGTCTATCAGGTCGTGGACCTCCAAATCTGGAACACGGTTGAAGTCCTTCGCGTTGTTCGTGACGACAGCAGCGCCGTCCGCCCGGGCTGTCCCGGCAATCAGCACGTCCGGCGCACCGATGGGCTCGCCCCTGTCCAGAAGTCCGGCGCGTATCTCCGCAGTCTCGTTCGCCTCTTCCCGTGAAAAATCGAGAAGCGGGAGGTTTCCGAGTACGGACTGGGTTTCTCTCACCGTTCGGCCATCGCCCGACCGGAACGCCGGAACCATCGCCTCGAACCACACGATTGACGGGAGGACGACGTTCGTGTCCCGGGGGAACGTATCGAGAAACTCCCCGGGGTAGTTCATGCCCGCCACCAGGTCGCTCACAACCGAGTTGTCAAGTGCTAATGTCGTCATCCGACCAGTCTTTGCGAAGCCTACGTCGCTCTTCTCTCATGCCCTTGGGAACGCCGGTGTCTGCGAGGGCGCCCTCCATCCGCTTCCATGCTGGCGTTTCTGCGTCGTCGGTGCGCCACCAGAGCACGACCCTGCCAGACTTCCGACGCTCGACGTGCCCGCGCTCGGCTAACTCGCTCAGCCGGTTTCGGGCGACCTCCCGGGAGCAACCGAGTGTGTTCACCACATCAGTAGTGGTGAGCGTCGGCCCCTCGACGGTCTCAAAAACGCTCAGTACATCCTCGGCGGTGACCTCGGAGGTGTACTGCCCCGAATCGTCACGTACCCGAGTGTCCTCTTTGCCACTCATCACCTATTGGTTATCCCCAGCTGGGTAAAAGTCCTCGGCGGGCAGCTACTCGAACCCAGCGAACCACCCGAGTCGCATCTTGTCCGGCGGGCGTGGACTCGGCAACGGTCGCCGCGCGTTGGTGTCTACACTTCTTTGTACCCACGTACCTGAGTCTGGAGGTCGTTCAGAAGGTCATCCGGTTCAGCACTGCCCGACCGGTTTGTCGCCTCCGTGGACACGGTTTATTCGGATTTTCTTCACTGGTCTATGAACTATCCACCGGAGCGGAACTAGTTCAACCCCACGAGGGTTCGTCTGAAACGAGCGCCTGGACACGATCGGGCAGACGACGCTGACGGCTTCAACCCCACGAGGGTTCGTCTGAAACATCGGTCGATGTGAGGCAGCTTCGCATTGATATGGCGCTTCAACCCCACGAGGGTTCGTCTGAAACCGGCGTCGTCGACGACGGCGACGGCGACATCGGCGGGCTTCAACCCCACAAGGGTTCGTCTGAAACTCGATCGTGGCGTCGTACTCCTCGCGTTGAAGCTCACTTCAACCCCACAAGGGTTCGTCTGAAACCAGCGACCCTCGTCGCCGTCCAGCTCGTGGAGTTCGCTTCAACCCCACAAGGGTTCGTCTGAAACGCGCGCGTTCGGCGGATTCTCGCCGCGAGAGTTCGCTTCAACCCCACAAGGGTTCGTCTGAAACCGCGGCGCGGGTCGGCGTGGGGGTTCCACGCATGGCTTCAACCCCACAAGGGTTCGTCTGAAACCGCCTCTTCGATGATGTCGATTGTGATCGTCCTCATGCTTCAACCCCACAAGGGTTCGTCTGAAACACCGCTCGACGACAGTTCCGTCTTGACCGTAAAACCGCTTCAACCCCACAAGGGTTCGTCTGAAACACGCACTGGATGCAAGCGGCGGACGCATCGTGTACATGCTTCAACCCCACAAGGGTTCGTCTGAAACCGTCGCCGCCGCCGGCGCCGCCGGCGTCGCCGGTGCTTCAACCCCACAAGGGTTCGTCTGAAACACGGCCCTACCCGTCTCGCGACGTACCTCCGAGAGCTTCAACCCCACAAGGGTTCGTCTGAAACTGTGGTCGCTGACTGCGCCGGCTACGGCGTGTACGTGCTTCAACCCCACAAGGGTTCGTCTGAAACGCTGACGCGGCTGTACGACACGCTCCTGTCGTTCGCGCTTCAACCCCACAAGGGTTCGTCTGAAACTACGACAACGGCCGGGTGCTCGCTCACGCTCCGAGTGGCTTCAACCCCACAAGGGTTCGTCTGAAACACCCTCGGCCCCGACGCGGGCGACCTCGCCGACGCGCTTCAACCCCACAAGGGTTCGTCTGAAACCTGTGGGCTATGAGGCCCCACACACCGATTACCGTGCTTCAACCCCACAAGGGTTCGTCTGAAACAAGTCACAATCGACGACCCGCACTCGGTGGACACGCTTCAACCCCACAAGGGTTCGTCTGAAACTACATCCGACCTCTCCGCAGTCTGATTTGAAATGTGCTTCAACCCCACAAGGGTTCGTCTGAAACCTACCTGCTGCGGGAGTGGCTGGAGCCGCTACGCTCGCTTCAACCCCACAAGGGTTCGTCTGAAACGCGTCATTCCGGACGACGCGGACACGGAGGCCGCGGCTTCAACCCCACAAGGGTTCGTCTGAAACTGCGATCTCCGGCGAGATCTCGATGGCTCACGTCGCTTCAACCCCACAAGGGTTCGTCTGAAACGCCACGTCCGGCCCCTCGCCAGCCGTCGCGCCACGGGCTTCAACCCCACAAGGGTTCGTCTGAAACTGGCCTGCTGGTTTGCTGGCGTAGGGTTCGATACAGCTTCAACCCCACAAGGGTTCGTCTGAAACACGGCCCTACCCGTCTCGCGACGTACCTCCGTGAGCTTCAACCCCACAAGGGTTCGTCTGAAACCCCTCCTCGACGCCGAGGAGCCGATATCGCAGGCAGCTTCAACCCCACAAGGGTTCGTCTGAAACCGCGGCGGCGACGCGAACGTGACGCTCACCGGGCTGCTTCAACCCCACAAGGGTTCGTCTGAAACCCCTTTCTTGATTCTCTGCATCACTTTCACCGCTGCTTCAACCCCACAAGGGTTCGTCTGAAACGCATGGTCCACGACACCGACGGCGAGGACGGGGAGACGCTTCAACCCCACAAGGGTTCGTCTGAAACCGCTCGTCTTACCGGGACTTTCACCGCCGCTGGTCTGCTTCAACCCCACAAGGGTTCGTCTGAAACGCCGCTGGACGTGTGAGTCGATAAGGTCAAGATCGGGCTTCAACCCCACAAGGGTTCGTCTGAAACTCGGTCGCGAGGTTCGCCGTTCGCGAGCTCCGCCGGGCTTCAACCCCACAAGGGTTCGTCTGAAACCCGCCGAGAACGAGGACTTTGGGATGGCGCCCGTGGCTTCAACCCCACAAGGGTTCGTCTGAAACCACTCCCGTGGTATCGGCCGCCCGACCCCGAGACAGGCTTCAACCCCACAAGGGTTCGTCTGAAACGCAGGCTGTGTAGATCACCGCCGAGATCCGACCCGCTTCAACCCCACAAGGGTTCGTCTGAAACCCGTACGAGACGGTCCGGCAGCTCGCCGACCAGTGGGCTTCAACCCCACAAGGGTTCGTCTGAAACGCGGAGCTGCACGAGGACCACGCCGCCGGCTACACGCTTCAACCCCACAAGGGTTCGTCTGAAACTCGACCAGCCGAGCAGGGCCCAGATCGTCCCGATGCTTCAACCCCACAAGGGTTCGTCTGAAACCGCGGAGATCACCGTCTACGCACAGCAGGTCGGGCTTCAACCCC
Organism: Halobacteriales archaeon QS_6_71_20; assembly: GCA_003020945.1. GTDB lineage: Archaea > Halobacteriota > Halobacteria > Halobacteriales > Haloferacaceae > Halobaculum. The sequence goes on along the minus strand of PXRU01000006.1, from coordinate 75,042 downwards.
ACAAGGGTTCGTCTGAAACATGGCGGGGCGCGGTCGGTTTGTGGTGCGTACCCACCCGCTTCAACCCCACAAGGGTTCGTCTGAAACGGGTCGGGCGTAGCTCCTCGGTCCACGCGCGGTCGGGCTTCAACCCCACAAGGGTTCGTCTGAAACCTGCAGGGCGTTTCAGACACGCTCGTATCGTTCGCGCTTCAACCCCACAAGGGTTCGTCTGAAACCGCACACGACCGACTGACTACTTCCGCACCCGTGGGCTTCAACCCCACAAGGGTTCGTCTGAAACACCCAATCTCACCGAGCGGACGCTGTGAACAGCGTGCTTCAACCCCACAAGGGTTCGTCTGAAACGGTCGACCGTCACCGACGGGAGGAACACGTCGATGGCGCTTCAACCCCACAAGGGTTCGTCTGAAACGGCTCCTGGGTCCGGTACACGAGGCCGGGGAAGTTGGCTTCAACCCCACAAGGGTTCGTCTGAAACCAACCCGGCCTCGATCACGGGGAGGATCGCGTCCATGCTTCAACCCCACAAGGGTTCGTCTGAAACTCGGGTTGTGCGTCGTCGTCGTCGCGGTCGTTGGGGCTTCAACCCCACAAGGGTTCGTCTGAAACCGCTAACCCGCCCTGCCCTTCTTATCCGCGTGGGGGCTTCAACCCCACAAGGGTTCGTCTGAAACACCGCTGTCTCTCGTGCGACTCCACGTTCCGCGTCCAGCTTCAACCCCACAAGGGTTCGTCTGAAACTCCGTGTGCCTCGACGGACTCCGACCTCGCGACCGTGCTTCAACCCCACAAGGGTTCGTCTGAAACTTTTTCGAAAGTCTATACAAACAGCGTAAGGAATGGGCTTCAACCCCACAAGGGTTCGTCTGAAACCACCAGTCCCACCGCGAGTGGCAGTCTCGCCGGCCTGCTTCAACCCCACAAGGGTTCGTCTGAAACGACGTGGACGTGCCGGATCACGGCCGACGGAACGGTGCTTCAACCCCACAAGGGTTCGTCTGAAACAGCGCGACGACGACGGCGAGCCGACCGTCGCCGTCAAGCTTCAACCCCACAAGGGTTCGTCTGAAACGCTGTGGCCGGCCGTCGGGTGCTCGCGGTCGGGGCTTCAACCCCACAAGGGTTCGTCTGAAACTCACGGACGTGATCAACACGCACGAGTTGACGATCACGCTTCAACCCCACAAGGGTTCGTCTGAAACCACTCCCCCATCATGTCCGACGACCCCGACCCCGACGAGCTTCAACCCCACAAGGGTTCGTCTGAAACCACGTCGATGTCCGGCCGCCGCCCCCGCGTCGACGTGCTTCAACCCCACAAGGGTTCGTCTGAAACGTCCCGTTGTTCTGCAACGCACACCCCGAGACGGTCGCTTCAACCCCACAAGGGTTCGTCTGAAACGTGCCGACGGCGGCTTCGGCGACGGCGTCGGCGATGCTTCAACCCCACAAGGGTTCGTCTGAAACGACGAACACGACGGTCGAGGTTGGCCTGCCGACGCGGCTTCAACCCCACAAGGGTTCGTCTGAAACACGCAACCGCTGGATTGGTTGCGAGGTAGTCTGCCCAGCTTCAACCCCACAAGGGTTCGTCTGAAACCGCCTCTATCCCGTTCCCGGCGCTGTCATAGACGACGCTTCAACCCCACAAGGGTTCGTCTGAAACCCCCGTAGAGACCCCGAAGAGGCCCGCGAGGATGGCGCTTCAACCCCACAAGGGTTCGTCTGAAACGACGCCGAGATTCGGCCGACGCTCATGGGGTATTGGGCTTCAACCCCACAAGGGTTCGTCTGAAACACCAAGCGAGTTTCTCGCTCCAGTGGCCTCACAAGCTTCAACCCCACAAGGGTTCGTCTGAAACCCACACACGGAACCGCGGTTGTCGACGGGAGAGCATGCTTCAACCCCACAAGGGTTCGTCTGAAACAGTCGAGATGTGGTCGCCGAGTCGAGTCGTGCTGCGCTTCAACCCCACAAGGGTTCGTCTGAAACGCGTCGAGATCCGCGGCGAGTCGCGCAACTCATGGGGGCTTCAACCCCACAAGGGTTCGTCTGAAACGCTCGGTCGATGTCTTCCTCCTCAATCCAGTCTGCTTCAACCCCACAAGGGTTCGTCTGAAACCACGTCGTCAGTCTCGGCGACGACCTCGGTGTGATCGCTTCAACCCCACAAGGGTTCGTCTGAAACTGCTCGGCCGCGATCTGCTCGGTCCACCACTCGGCGCTTCAACCCCACAAGGGTTCGTCTGAAACTCGGCGTTCGGGCCGGGCGGCGGCTCCGACGACGAGCTTCAACCCCTCTCGGGTGCGTCTGAAACCATGCCCGATCACGGGCACACAGGCCCAGCAACACTCGCCTTCGGGAAGTAGTTTCCGTCGACCCGCGATCCCCCTCGAACCCCCAGGGGGTCGACGACCGACGCCACAACCGGGTCGGATAAGTGCCGTCCCCCCCAACCACCGAACATGCAGTATCGAGAACTCGGTGACTCGGGCGTCGAGGTGAGCGAGGTCGCGTTCGGCGCGTGGGTCGTCGGCACCGACTGGTGGGGCGACCGCTCCGACGAGGACGCCGTCGACATGGTCCAGTACGCGCTCGACCGCGGCGTCACGTTCTTCGACACCGGCGACGTGTACGGCCACGGCCGCTCGGAGGAGCTCATCGGCGAGGCGCTCGGCGAGCACCGCGGGGAGGTCACCGTCGGCACGAAGGTCGGCTACGACTTCTACAACAACGCGCAGGCGGGCCACGGCGAGATCCCCAAGGACCTCTCGCCGGAGTACCTCCGGAGCGCCGTCGAGCGGAGCCTCGACCGGCTCGACATGGAGTACCTCGACGCGCTGTTCCTCCACAACGCCGACGTCGACGAGGTGACCGACGCGGCGCTCGAGGAGCTGTACGCGATGCGCGAGGAGGGGCTGTACGACGCGCTCGGCTGGGCGCTCGGCCCGTCGATCGGCTGGCTCGCGGAGGGCGACCGGGCGGTCGAACTCGACTTCGACGCGGTCCAGACCGTCTACAACCTCTTCGAGCAGACGCCCGGTCGCCACTTCCTCGACACGGTCCGCGAGGCGGGCGCCGACACCAGCCTCATCGCCCGCGTCCCCCACTCCTCGGGGCTACTGAACAAGCAGGTCACCCCCGAGACGGAGCTCGGGAAGGGCGACCACCGCGCCCACCGGCCCCAGGCGTGGTTCGATACCGGCTGGGAGAAGGTCGAGGCCATCGAGTTCCTCGAACAGGACGGCGAGCGCACGATGGGCCAGGCGTCGATCCAGTACCTCCTCGACGACGAGGAGGTCGCCAGCGTCGTCCCCACGTTCCGCTCGCTGGACGACATCGACGAGTGGGCGGCCGCACCCGACACGCCCCGCCTCAGCGACGCCGAGCGCGAGCGGGTCGACGAACTGTACGCCGAGAACTTCGGGATCGACCGCGACGACGGCATGAGTCCCGAGGACTTCCGCAGCTCCGTCGGCGGCGACGACCTCCGGCGGGCGGGCGTGCTCCCCGCGGAACCGGCCGACTGAGTCCCGATGACCGACGACCGACCGCGGCGGCTCGCCCGACGGCTCCGCCGGCTCGCGGGCCTCACGCTCGTCGTCCACGCCGTGCTCGCGGCGCTCGTCTACCGCGACGCCGCCGACCGCGACGTCTCCGGCACGCGCTGGGCGGCGCTGACGATGCTGGGGGGGTTGCTCGGCGTGGTCGGCTACCTCCGCCGGCGCTGACCGACCCGACGAGGGTGGCGTCGCCCGCCGCCGCGACCCCCTCGCTTCGCGTCGAAACCGCCCGACGACGGCGACCGTTCGCGCGCTTCGTTCACTTCCGTCGCGGTGTCGCTACCTGTCCGTGACGACCTCGAAGCGGGCGCCGTCGCCGCCCTCGGCCGCCCGGACGGACCAGTCGTGGGCGCGGGCGATCTCCGAGACGATCGCGAGCCCGAAGCCGGTGCCGTCCTCGGCGGTGGTGTGGCCGCGATCGAACACCGCCTCGCGGTCCCCCGACGGGATCCCGGGACCGTCGTCGGCGACGTAGAAGCCCGCCGCGTCCTCGCGGTCGTCCAGCCGGCCGACGGTGACGTGAACGTCGTCGCCGGCGTGGTCGACGGCGTTGCGGAACAGGTTCTCGAACAGCTCGCGCAGCCGCGAGGGGTCGGCCTCGACGGAGCCCACGTCGGCGGCGACGGAGAGCTCGTCGCCGCCGTCGACGGTGTTCCAGACGCTCTCGACGGTCGACGCCAGCGGGACCGGCTCGACCTCGCCGACCGACTCCCCCGTGCGCGCCAGCGCGAGCAGGTCGTCGATGAGCGTCTCCATCCGCTCGTGGGCCGTCTCCATGTGGTCGATATGTGGACTGTCGCAGTCGTCCGTCAGCAGTTCGAGCCGGCCCCGGGCGACGTTGAGCGGGTTCCGGAGGTCGTGAGAGACGACGCTCGCGAAGTCGTCGAGCCGCTCGTTCTGTCGGGCGAGCTCGCGCTCGCGCTGACGCAACACCGCCTCCCGCTCCGCCCGGTCGAGCGCGGCCTCGACGTTGTCGGCGAACACGCGCGCCAGCGCCACGTCGGCGTCGTCGAACCGGTCGGGCCGCAGGCTGCCCGCCAGGAAGACGCCGTGGTCGCCCAGCGGCATCGCCAGCTCGCTGCGCACCGGCGTCTCCGGGTTGGCGACCCGGTCGGCCCGCCGCACGTCGGCGTGGTACGTCGGCTCGCCCGTCTCGTACACGTGCCAGCCGACGCTGTCGGTGCCCAGCTCCGGCACGTCGCCGAACAGCTCGCGCGCCTCGCTCGTGACGCTGACGGGGACGAGCCGGTCGCCGTCGGTCGAGCGGAGGTACACCGCGTTCAGCCGGAGGCCGAGCACCTCGTGGGCGGTGTTGGTCGCCGCGGCCGCGACCCCGGCGGTGTCTCGCGCCTCCATCAGCTCCCGCGCCGCCCCGTGGAGGCCGTTCAGTCGGGACTCGCGGTCGATCCTGTCGAGCGCGACGCCGGCGTTCTCGCCCAGCAGCTCCACCAGGTCCAGCGCCACCTCGTCCGCCCGGCCGGGGTCCTCGGTCCCGGCGATGAGCACGCCGTGGCCGGGGATCGGCACCACGACGCCGCGGCGGGGGTCGCCGGGTCGCTCCCCGCCGCCGTTCAGCCGGAGGGGATCCTCCTCGGCGAACACGTCGTACACGCGGTTGTCGGGCGTGTACGTCGGCGGCTCGCCGTCGAAGCGACGCCGTACCGCCTCGGGGTACGCCACCGGTTCCAGCCCCGTCCCGTCGTCGGCGCGGAGGTGAACGCCGGTCAGCTCGTAGCCGAGGACGCGCTCGCTCACGTCCACGACCACCTCGCACAGGGACCCGCGGCTCGTCGCCGTCATGAGCTCCCGCGTCGCCGCGTACAGCGACCGGAGCCGTTCGTCGCCCGCGGCTCCTTCGACCGTCATCGTTGAGTCCTTGCCGTGAGGGGATAATAAACGTCCGTCCCCGTCCATCAGATCGGATACTCGGCGACGCGACGCTCCCCGCCGCCGCGGTCGGTCGGGGGCGCCCCGCCGCACGACTACGCGAGGAACACGTGCCGCGGGCGGTCCGCCAGCACGTCCCGACCCCACGAAACGGTGTCGCTGAACTCCTCGGACCGGAAGAACGCCATCGCGTCCTCGCGGGCGGCCCACTGGCTGGCGATGAACATGTCGTTCTCGTCCTCGCGGTTCACCATCAGGTCCGTCTCGTAGTGGCCGTCCATCCCCTCGAGGACGTCGCCGACCGCGCCGAACTTCTCGACGAAGTCGTCGCGGTGCTCCGGCTTCACCGTGTAGAACATGCCCATCGTCCCGAAGCCGGACTCCTCGCCGGCGCGCTCGACGACGTCCGGCAGCTCCGAGAGGAACCCCGCGGCCGTCTCGGCGGCGCTTGCGGTCTCCCAGATGCTCACGACGGCCGCGCGGTCCGACTCGCCGTCTCTGGAGTCGTCCGCCTCGCTCGCCCCGCCGCCCTCGTAGACGGCCGTCTTCACGTGGGTGTCGTAGTGGTCGAAGTTGGCCCGGAGCCCGTCGACCTCCCCGAACAGCTCCTCGGGGTCGGCCTCCGAGTAGAGGACGGTCGCGAACACGTCCTCGCCGCGGGGCGTGCCCGAGTACACGTCCATCTCCTCTAGCTCCTTACGGACGCTCTCTTCGGTCCCGTCGGCGCCGTCGTCCCCGGCGTCGGCCCCGTCGTCGTGGCGGCCGCCAGACCCGCCCTGGGCGGCACCGCTGCGGGGCGCGCTCTCGCCGTGGGCGCTCCCTTCCGAGCTGTCGCCGCCGTGTTCGCTCGTCGGCACCCGCTCCCCGTCGAGGTACGCGCCCAGGTCCGTCGGCGGGAAGCGCCGGCCGACGTAGAACGGGCCGAACTCCCCGTACTCGGCCGACGCCTCGTCGAAGCGCATCTCGTAGACGATGTCCTTCACGTCGGCGGGGTCGCCGCCGAACAGCGTGACCCCCCACTCGTGGTCGTCGAGGCCGACCGAGGAGGCGATCACCTGCTCGATCCGCCCGGCGTACTCCCGGCCGATATCGCCGTGGGCCGACAGCAGCTCCGAGCGCTCCTCGTACTCGAGCGTGTACCAGTTCTGCCCGGCCTCCCGCTTGCGGCTCATCGGGTAGAAGGAGACGTACTCCGCGTCCGGGATCTCCGGCTTCAGCTTCCCCTCGATGTACCTGCGGATCCCCTCGTCGGCCTCCTCGCTCCCCTCGTCGAAGTACTCCTGGGAGACGTAGTCCGACACCTCCGTCACCGAGACGTACGAGGTGGTCCGGTCGGCAAAGCCCGCCAGCGCGGTCGACTCGAAGCGCCGCTCGGCGGCCGACAGCGCGTCCAGCGTCGGCCGGAAGTGAAGCATCATGAGGTCGGCCTTGTGGCCGAGCACCGAGAACACCGCCGAGGCGCCCGTCTCCGCGTCGGCGACCCGCTCGTGTTCCTCGAGGTACGCGACGCCCTCCTCGACGGCGCGCTCGCGCTCGCGCTCGGGCGCACCGCGCCAGGCGTCCCAGTCGACCGACCGGAAGTGGCTTGCGTCACCGGGCCGTCCCCGACCGGCTGCGGAGTCTCGCCCCTCGCCGGGACCGACCGCCGCTGCGCCGCCACGGTCGGGAGCGACGACGCGGCCGTCGCCGGGCGGGCGCGTCCGGGCGACGTCGGCGGACCGCCGTCGGCGTGAGACCCGAACCCCTTTGCCCGCTCGCGGCCAGGACTCGACAATGAATCCGCTCCTGTGGGTCCTCGTGGGAGCCCTCGCCTACTCGGTCGCGATGATGGCGCTGTACACTCGGGGGTATCTCCCGGACGCGGTGCGCGTCCAGGGGCCGCTGACGACGATCCACACGAAGCGCGGTCGCGCGTTCCTGGACCGGCTCTCGGCGCCCCGGCGGCTCTGGCGCGCCTGGAGCAACCTCGGCGTCGGCATCGCCGTCGTCGTGATGGTCGGGATGTTCGCGTTCCTGATCTGGTCGGCCGTCGCCACCGTACAGAGCCCGGTCCAGACGGAGGCGAACCAGCCGTCGAACTTCCTCATCATCCCCGGGGTCAACGACTTCCTCCCGCTCGCGGTCGCGCCCGAGATCGTGCTCGGCCTGCTGGTCGCGCTGGTCGTCCACGAGGGGGGCCACGGCCTGCTGTGTCGCGTCGAGGACATCGACATCGACTCCCTCGGCGTCGTGCTGCTCACCCTGATCCCGGTCGGCGCGTTCGTCGAACCGGACGAGGAGAGCCAGGCGGACGCCGACCGCGGCGGGCGGACCCGGATGTTCGCCGCCGGCGTCACCAACAACTTCGCCGTCACCGCCGTCGCGTTCGCGCTGCTTTTCGGCCCGGTCGTCGCCTCGATCACCCCCGCCGCGGGGCTCGCGGTCGGCGGCGCGTACGCCGGCGCCCCGGCGGCCGACGCCGGCATCGAGGGCGGCGACCGCATCACCGCCGTCGAGGGGTCGGCCGTCGAGGACGCCGCCGGCTTCGAGTCGGCGCTGGCGGCGACCGACGACCCCGCCGTCGAGGTGACGCTGGCGGGCGGGGAGACGGTCACCGTCGAGCGGGAGGTGACGGTCGTCGGCGCCGTCGAGGGGAACCCGCTGGGGCTGTCGGTCGACCCCGAGGGCGACGCCGCGCGGATCACCGCGGTCAACGGCACCGAGGTGCGGACGCTCTCGGAGTTCCGCGAGGTCGCCCGCGAGCACGAGCTGGCCCGCGTGAGCACCACCGAGGGCGAGCGGGTCGCCCCGCTGGGCGCGCACGTCTCCGACATCTCTGCCGACGGCCCGCTCGCCGACCAGACCGACGTCGAGGGACCGGTGACGGTCACCCGGATCGACGGCGAGCGGGTCCTCGACTTCGGCGATCTCGACGCCACGCTCTCCGGCGAGAACTACGACCCCGGCGACACGGTGACGCTGCGGCTGTACGCCGACGGCGAGTTCCGCGAGGTCGACGTCGAACTGGGCGGCACCGCCGAGGACCCCCGCGTCGGCGTCGTGGTCGTCCGCGGCGTCTCCGGCGTCGTCCTCGACGACCTCGGGGTCCAGCGCTACCCCGCGGAGGCGTACCTCGCGCTGCTGGGCGGCGACCCCGGCGACCTCCCGCCCGGACTCGGCGGCATCGCCGGCTCGCCGCTCGGGCTGGTGTACGCGGCCCTGCTGCTCCCGCTCGCCAGCGCCGTCGGCGCCGGCATCCCGTACAACTTCGCGGGCTTCTACGGCGAGTTCGCGGGCTTCTACGACGTGACGGGGCCGCTGGCCGCGCTCGGGGAGGGGCCGGTGTTTCTGCTCGCGAACGTCCTCTTCTGGACCGGCTGGATCAACATCCAGCTGGGGATCTTCAACTGCATCCCCGGCTACCCGCTCGACGGCGGCCGGATCTTACGGATGGGCGCGGAGGGGCTCGTCTCCAGGCTCCCGGTGGCGAACCGCAACCGGCTGGTGTCGACGCTCACCACGTCGGTCGGGCTCACGATGCTGGCGGCGCTGCTGGTCGTCGTGTTCGCGCCGCAGCTCCTCTGAGCGCGGGGTCGGCCCGCCCGCCCGTCGTGCCCGTCTCGCACGCGCCGCTTCGACTCGCTCCGACTCGCCCCGCCCCGACTCAGACGTCGGTCGACCCGCCGTCGGCGGCGGTCTCGCCGGCCGACCCGTCGTCGTCGCCCGCCCCGTCGCTCGACCCGGCGTCGCCGTCGGTGCCCTCGGCGGGCGCGTCGCCGTCGCCCTGCCGGGCGTGGAACGCCTCGGGCGTGTCGGGGATCCGCTCGAAGTCGCCGAAGTCGCGCTCGTGGTGGCGGATCACCTGCTCGGCGATCCACCCGGAGTACTCGCCGTCGAACCGCCAGTCGTCGTCCGACGGCTCCACCTCGAAGCGGCCGTCGGTGGCGAACGCGACGTACATGTGGTAGAAACCCAGGATGACGTCGGCGAAGTCGCGGGCGTTCCCCCCGACCTCCCGGCGCTTCTCCGCGAGGCGCTCGCGGCCCGCCTCCGTGAGCGCGAAGTACTTCCGGTCGGGTTCGTCCTCGCGCTCGATCCGCTCGGCGTGTCCCTCCTCCTCGAACTTGTAGAGGATCGGGTAGACGGAGCCGTACGACGGCTCCCAGTGCCCGCCGCTGATCTCGGCGATCTCCTTCAGGATCTCGTACCCGTAGCGCGGCTTCTCCTCTAGGAGTTCCAGCACGATGTACGAGATGAGCCCTCGCGGCGGGCCGCTCTTCCGCATCACCGAGCGTTTCCCGTGTCGGTCACTAAGGGTTTCGGTCGGGAAACGCCGCTGACTGACTGGCCAGTTCGTCTATCGGCGGATCTCGATCCACCGGGGCTCGGACTCTCGTAGGCGACGACGAATCGGGGTCGGTCGAGCGGTCCGTCGGCGTCGCCGGAGGCCGTTCGTCGGCGGTGCGGTCCCGTGCCGCTCCACCGGTCCCCCGGTCCGCTTCTCGGTCGGCCGCGTTACGCCTCCCGACGGAGCCGCTTCACGACGAACTCCCGCTCCAGTTCCCCGAGGAACTCGCCGAGGCGCGGCCCCTGCGTCTCGTCGAAGAAGAGGCGGTAGCCGGCGGCGAAGAAGTCGCCCACCTCGACGTCGTGGCGCCGCGCCGTCTCGTAGATCTCCTCCTGGATCGCCTCGCCGTCGTGGCCGTCGGCGACGAAGTCGGCCAGCTCGTCGAGGGCGGCGGCGACGGCCGCGTCGAACTCGTGGGCCGGCAGCTCGGACTGGAGCCGGTAGTTGTACTCGTTGTCGCAGCGCTCGGCCCACCGCCGGGCGCGCTCGACGCGCTCCAGCGCGTCCTCGATCGCCCATTCGGGGGTGTCGTCGGCGATGTGGCCCTCGTCGCGCGCCAACTGGACTCGGAGCTCGCGGTCGTCGACCATCCCCAGCACCGCGGCGAACGTGTACGGGAGCCGGACGCGTCCCTCGCGCACCTCGTCGACGACGAACGGGTACGCCCGCTCGGCGAGCGCGGCGAGGCGGTCGTCGACCGACTCCTCGCCGAAATGCGCCCGCTCGAAGCGGTCGAACTTGTCGACGAGCTGGTCGAGCCGCTCGACGTCGAAGTCCTTCGCCTTCTTCGGGTTGCGCGCGAAGAAGTAGCGCAGCACCTCCGGCTCGATCAGCCCGAGTACCTCCCCGACGGTGACGACGTGTCCCGACGAGGAGGACAGCGCCTCGCCGTTGAGCGTGAACCACTCGTACACCATCGGGACGGGCGGCTCGCTCCCGAACACGTCCCGGGCGATGTCGACGCCGCTGGGCCAGGACCCCTCGGCGTGGTCCTTCCCGAACGGCTCGAAGTCGACGCCAAGCACCTCCCACTGGGCGGGCCACTCGAAGCGCCACGGGAGCTTCCCCTCCCGGAACGAGGCGACGCCCTCGTGGCCACACCCCTCGATGAAGCGGTCGCCGGCCTCGATGCCCGAACAGCGGTACGACACCTCGCGGGCGTCGACGTCCACCTCGGTCACGTCCTGCGTGAGCATGCCGCACTCGGAACACTGCGGCATGAACGGGACGTACTCCCCGTCGACCCCGTCCTGGTGGGCCGCGAGCGTCTCGCGCGCGGCGTCGGCGTCGCGGAGGACGCGCTCGATCACGTCGTCGAACGCGCCGTCGGCGTACAGCTCGGTGTTGGACACCGTCTCGACGGGGACGCCGAGCGCCTCGGCGTCGGCCGCAAGGAGGGCGGTGAAGTGGGCGGCGTAGGAGTCGTGGCCGTCCTCGAACGGGTCGGGGATGTCGGTGTACGGCGTCCCGAGGTTCTCCCCGAGCGCGCCGGCGTTCACGTCGCCGAGCTCGACGATCTCGCCGTCGGTGTCGGCGAGCCGTCGGGGGAGCTCCCGGAGGGCGTCCCTGTCGTCGCTGGTGAACACCTGCCGCACCTCGCGGCCCCGCTCGCGCAGCACCTCGGCGACGAAGTAGCCGCGCATGACCTCGTTGAAGTTGCCGAGGTGGGCGATGCCGGAGGGGGAGACGCCCCCCTTGATCGTGACGGGGTCGTCCGGGTCGCGCGCCTCGACCTCGTCGGCGACCGCGTCGGCCCAGAACGCGCGGTGGTCGTCGGCCGATCCCTCGCCGCCGCGGCCGACCGCGTGTGGGTCGACGGTCGGCCCGCCGTCGTCCGGTCCTTCCGCGGCCGAGTCGTCGCCGCTCATCGCGCCCAGTACGACGGCTCCTCCCCGCCGGTGGGGACGACGTCCGTCCCCGTGTGGTCGCCGTACAGCACCGCCTCCTCGACGGCCGTCGGGTCGTGGCCGTCGAGCACGACCGTCCGCATCCCGGCGCGCTGGATCAGCTTCGCCGCCAGCAGGTCGACTGGCGCAGAGGCGCCCGCGTCCCGGCTCATCGGAACGATGACGTCGACCAGCTCCTGGGGCGTCAGCTCCGCGAACTGCTCGGCGCCGTCGTCCGCGTCGGGGTCGGCGTCGTAGATGCCGTCGGCCCCGGTCGCGTACACGAGCAGGTCCGCGTCGACGTACTCGGCCAGCGCCGCCGCGACGGCGTCGGTCGTCTGCCCGGGTGTCACCCCGCCCATCACGGAGACGTCACCCCGGCGGACGGCGTCGGCCGCCTCGTCGTAGTCGTGGGCGGGCGACGGGTCGACGGCGGGACCCAGCGCGGTGATCAGCAGGCGGGCGTTCACCCGCGTCACGTCGATGCCGAGCTGGTCGAGCTGGACCTCGTTGGCGTCGAGCTCCCGCGCCGCCGCGATGTAGTCGCGGGCGGCGCCGCCGCCCCCGACGACGACCCCCAGCTCGCAGCCCTCGCCGACCAGCCGCTCGATGGCGTCCGCGTACCGCGCGACCCGCTCCGGGTCGAGCTCCGGCGCGAGGACGCTGCCGCCGAGCGATAACACTGCTCTCATTGCTCCCGCCTACCCCCGTTTCGCTCTTAAGACTCCCGGAGCGCCCACGTCGTGGCTCGACCGGGACCTGCGGCCGCGGCGTGATCCGACGCGTCTCCACATCACACACCGCAGAAATGTTTATGCACTGCTGTTCAGATACGTACATCGATGGGCAGAAACGAGAAGGGCGACGGCGGGGACCGGTACAGGATCGACGACTACGCCGTGATCGGCCGGACGTACGCGGAGTACGAGCGGACGCTCGACCCAAGCGATGTCGACCTCGCCGGAACGCGAGTGCTCGACTGCCCCGGCGGCGCCCGTGGCTTCACCGCCGGCGCGGTCGCCCGCGGCGCGGACGCGTACGCCGTCGACTCGGTGTACGCCCTGTCGTTTCCCGACCTCGCGGCGCGCGCCCGCGCCGACCTCGACCGCGCGGTCGACGCCCTCGACGGGGTCGAACACCTCTATCGGTGGGACTACTACGACGACCCCGCGGACCTGGCGACGCACCGCCGGGCGGCGCTGGCGCGGCTTCTCGCCCACCGCCGCGCGGAGCCGGGCCGGTACGTCGCCGGCGCGCTCCCGGAGCTGCCGTTCCCCGACGACGCCGTCGACCTCGTCTGTTCGGCGCATCTCCTGTTCCTGTACGCCGACCGGTTCGACCACGCGTTCCACGCCGCGGCGCTGCGGGAGCTGTGCCGGATCGCCCGCGAGGAGGTCCGCGTGTTCCCGTTGCACGGGTTCGACGGCGACCGCTACGACGCGCTCGACGACCTCCTGTTGGAGCTGGAACGCGCGGGCCACGACCCGGCGGTCGAGTCGGTGCCGTTCGAGTTCCAGCGCGGCGCCGACGCTCAGCTCCGGGTCCGGGTGTGAACCGCCGGCCGCTCCCGCTCCCCGAGCCGAAGGCCTAAACCCCTCGCTGGTCCTCCCTCGGACATGCGCACGCTCTCGCTCGTCGGCCCCGGAACGGCAGACCTCCTGGCTCCGCTTTCGGCCCGCCTCGACGGCCGCGTCGCCACCGTCCGCCGCGACGACGAGTCCGGCCGCCCGTCCGAACCGGCGGAGGCGGCCGGCGTCCCCGAGGGAGCGAACGCGGGCTATCGCCTCGACGACGACGGCTCGTGGGCCGCCGCCGGCGACGGCGCCGACTTCGACGACCTGCTGGACCGACTCGCGCCCGACCACGACTACGCGCTCGTCGCGGGCGACTCGCGGCTCCGGCTCCCGACGGTCGTCGTCGGCGATCGGGAGGTCCCCGGCGACGTCGTCGCGCGGGCCGACGACGCCGACGGACTCGCCGTCGACGACCTCGTCGCGCTCGTCAAGGACGCCGACCCGTACGTCACCCTGGAGACGCTCGTCGCCGAGGCGAAAGCCGGCGAGGACGCGGACCGCTCCGGGGCCATCGCCACGTTCACCGGCCGCGTCCGTGCCAAGGAGTCGCCGGAGGACGACCGGACGGAGGCGCTGACGTTCGAGAAGTACGAGGGGGTCGCCGCCGACCGCATGACCCGGATCGAGCGCGAACTGACCGCGCGCGACGGCGTCTTCGACGTGCGGATGCACCACCGGGTCGGCACGATCGCCGACGGGGAGGACATCGTCTTCGTCGTCGTGCTCGCAGGTCACCGAACGGAGGCGTTCCGCACCGTCGAGGACGGCATCAACCGCCTCAAGGACGAGGTGCCCATCTTCAAGAAGGAGACTACGGTGTCCGAAGAGTTCTGGGTCCACGAGCGCTCGTAGCCCCGCCCGCCGACCGGCATCGCTCGGCGCGCGAGCGCGCCACCGAAGTACAATTCAAAACTCAGAGGACTCAATTAACGTCATACGCTCTCGATCCGACTCCTTCAGCACGACCCCGAACGATCGACTCAGAACACGGGATAAAACTTTTGCCAGCCTCTCAAACGGTCGTAAAACGTTCCGATTCCGACGTTTCATGGCGGAACTCACCTGAACGGAGCCGAATCGCACCCAACGGACTGGATTTTATATACCCCCCGAGCTCCGTAGCCGGAGTCGAGGTGACAGAATGAGCGCAACCGTGCAACCCTCCGACACCGACTCGACGGACGACCCCTCCAAGGAGGAGCGCCTCGCGGCGTTCCTGCGCGAGAAGGCCGAGGACGGCGAGCTCTACTTCAAGAGCAAGTTCATCGCCGACGAGGTCGGCCTCTCGCCGAAGGAGATCGGCGCGCTGATGGTGAAGCTGAAAGACTCCGCGTGCGGGCTCTCCATCGAGAAGTGGTCGTACACGTCCGCGACCACCTGGCGCATCGAACCGGCGGCCTGAGGTCGCCCGCGTAGTCGACAACGAACGCGACGCACGGACGCGCGGTCCCCGCCTCGCGGCCCCGCGTTCTACCGCTCCTGTCGTGCGACCTCACGCTCGTCCGCGGCCCCGCGTTCCTCCACCGCTCGACCGATCCGGACGGGTCGGGCGGCGGGTCTCGTTCCGCTCCGGCGAGGACTTATAGCCGTTCGTCGCCAACGACCGTCGATGAGTGAGGCGGTTTCCGACGGACACCCTCGCCCCCCCGAACTCGACGCCGTCTTCCACTGCTCGGAGGTCAGAACGGACGGCGACCGGGTGCTGTACTACGGCGTCAGCGACGTCGGCGAGCGGGAACTCGTCCGCCGCGTCTGGCCCGCCTTCCGCGAGGCCGGCTACGAGGTGCAGGTGGTGAACGCCGACTCCGGGCTCGACGTAGTCGTCGCCCGGCCGTACTCGAACGGCGTCGACGGGATCCCGTGGGTGAACGTCGGGCTGTTCGTCGCGACGGTGCTGTCGACCCTGCTGGTCGGCGCGACGGCGTGGTACTACGTCCCGTTCTCGACGATCCGGTCGAACCCGCTCGCGCTGCTGCAGGCGTGGCCGTTCACCGCCGCCGTCCTCGGCGTCCTCCTGACCCACGAGCTGGGCCACTACGCCATGGGGCGGTACCACGGCGTCGACGTGTCGCTCCCGTACGTGATCCCCTTCATCCTCCCGTTCGGGACGATGGGCGCGATCATCAGGATGCGCGGGCAGATGCCCGACCGCGAGGCGCTGTTCGACATCGGCGTCGCGGGGCCGCTCGCCGGACTCGCGGCGACGGTCGTCGTGACGGTGGTCGGCCTCTCGCTGGGCCCGTTCACCGTCCCCGAGTCGGTGACGAGCGGCGGCCAGGTCATCGTGTTTAACAATCCCTGGCTGCTGGACATTATCGCCGATCTGTTGAACCGCCCGACCAGCTACGCCGACCCGACGAGGACGGTCCACCCGGTGATCATGGGCGCGTGGGTCGGGATGTTCTTCACCGTCCTCAACCTCCTCCCGGTCGGTCAGCTCGACGGCGGTCACATCGTCCGCGCGATGGTCGGGCGCCGCCAGGAGACCGTCGCCGCGGCGGTGCCCGTTGCGCTGTTCGGCATCTCGGCGTACCTCTACTTCGTCCGCGGCCTCGGACTCAACGAGTCGGTCGGGCTGTGGGCGTTCTGGGGGCTGTTCTCGGCGTTCATCGCGTACCGCGGCCCGGCGGACCCGATCGACGACTCCTCGCTGGGCCCGCGGCGGATGGCCGTCGGCGTGCTCACGTTCGCGCTCGGCCTGCTGTGCTTCATGCTGGTGCCGATCCAGGTCACGACCGTCTGACCCGCCCCGCCGTTCGGTTCCGTTCGGCTCCGCTCCCGGCGACCGTCGCTACCGATCGTCCGACGCGGAACCGCCGCCGTGGCCGAACCCTCGGTTCGGAAGCGGCTCGCCGTCCATCCGGACGCCGTCCCGGTCGACGCCCCCGACGACCGAGACTGGCGTCGGCGACGCCGCGGCGGCGGCGTCGACCTCGTCGCTCGGGACGGTGAACACCAGCTCGAAGTCCTCGCCGAAGAACAGTGCCGCCTCCCGGCGCTCGGCGGGGTCGTCGAACGCCGTCTCGACGGCCGGGTCGACCGGGACGGCCGACTCCTCGACGGCCATCCCGAGGTCGGGGACATCGCTCGCCTCGACGAGCTGGTGGAGCGAGCGCGCCAGCCCGTCGCTGGAGTCCATCATCGCGGTCGCGTGCGGCCGGAGCGCGACGCCGGCGGCGACGCGGGGGCGGAACCGGAACAGCTCGTTTCCGCTGGCCGCGTCCCCCCGTTCGAACGCCCGCAGCGCCGCGGCGCTGCGCCCGAATGTGCCCGTGACGCAGACGGCGTCGCCGGGGCGGGCGCCCCCGCGCTGCACCGGGTCGTCGGTCCGCCCGAGCGCGGTCGTGGCGACCGTGAACTCCCCGTGTTCGTCGAGGTCGCCGCCGACGTACTCGGCGTCGACGGCCGCACACACCTCGCGGGCGCCCCGGACGAAGTCGTCCACCTCCTCGGGGTCGAACGCGGGGGCGGCGTAGGCGGCGACGGCGGCCTCCGCGGCCGCGCCCATCGCGGCCACGTCCGACAGCGAGGCGCTGACGGCGCGCCAGCCGGCCGTGTAGCGGTCGACGCCGGCCGGGAAGTCGGTCGTCTCGTGGAGCATGTCGGTGGTGAGCACCCGGTCGTCGACGACGGCGCAGTCGTCGCCGGCATCGGGGAGCGTGCTCGCCAACCGCGACAGCGCCTCGCGCTCGTCCATCGGTGTCGGGTTCCCGGTGCGGGGTCAACGGTGTTTCGACTGCGAGGCCGACCGACCGGAGGGAGGGAGGCCTCGGCGAGCGGCGGAGCGGTCCCGTGCCGCTCCGCCCACGAATGGTGCGGGCTCGATCGACCGAAGCGAGCGAGCGCCTCGGAAGGACGGCGAAGCGGTCCCGTGCCGCTCCGCCCACCGACAGTACGCGGGCTCGACCGACCGGAGGGAGGGAGGTCTCGACGAGCGGTGGAGCGGTCCTGTGCCGCTCCGCCCACTGGCAGTGCGGGCTTGACCGACCGGAGAGGGGCGGCCTCGACGCCCGTTTCGGAGGCTTGAAACGCCCGCCGGGCGACGAGTCGGCAATGGACTCCGACCAGTTGCGCGCCACCGTCGTCGGGTTCCTCGGCGCGTTCGCGGTCCTCGGGGTGCTGCTGTATCTCGTCGGCGTCGGCGACCTGCTGGAGGTGCTCCGGGGGGCACGGCCGGGGGTCGTCGCGCTGGTCGTCCTCGTCACGCTCGGCTGGCTGGTCGCGTGGGGTGTCGCTCTCCGCACGGTTCTGGGGGTGATCGGGGTGCGGATATCGGTCGTGCGCGCGTTCCTCGTGCTCAGCGGCGCGATGTTCTCCAACAACGTCACGCCGTTCGGACAGGCCGGCGGCGAGCCGGTGAGCGCGCTGCTCATCGCGAAGGCCGCCGACACCGAGTACGAGAACGGGCTCGCGGCCATCGCCAGCGTGGACACGCTCAACTTCGTCCCCTCGATCTCGCTGGCGCTGGTCGGCGCGGGCTACTTCGCCACCGAGACCACCTTCGGCACCCGCCTCCGGTTCGCCACCGCCGTCGTGGTCGTGCTCGCGCTCGCGGTCCCGATGGCCGGGTATCTGGGCTGGCGCAACCGCTACGCGCTGGAGCGGCGGGTCGTCGGCGCGGTCGTCCCGGCGGTCCGACGGATCACCGACGCCCTCCCGGTGTTCTCCCCCCCCGACGCGGCGGCCGTGGAGTCGCGTATCGGGCAGTTCTTCGCCGCCATCGGACGCTCGGGTGGACGCTCCAGATGGTCGGCCTCTACCTCGCGTTCCGGGCGGTCGGCCAGTCGGTCCCCCTCTCGGCGATGCTGTTCGTGGTCCCGATGGGCGCCATCGCGGGCGTCACGCCGCTTCCCGGCGGCGCCGGCGGGATCGAGGCGGTGCTCGTCGCGGTGCTGGCCGCGCTCCCCGCCGTGTCCGTCCCCGCGTCCGTGGCGCTGGCGGCCGTCGTCATCTATCGGGGCGCGGTGTTCTGGGTGCCGGTGCTCGTCGGCGGCGTAGTCGTGAGCGTCGTCGGTGTCGACAGCGCCGCCACGTAGACGCACTGCGGAACCACCAGACGCTACAGGCAAGCGGCGTGGCGAAGCGTGCCGACGTGTCCACTGATACAGCCAGTTGGGTTCTCCAAAGTTGCGGAGAATGAGAACCTGATTGAGCGAGAAACAAGCATACGTACTGGCCCGTGATTGGACCGCTCGGAGAGATCGAAGACGCCGAATATCAGCGTTTCATCCTTGACTTGCTCGCGGAAGCGAACAAGGAGGACTGAACCCTGACAGAAACCGTTTTATTTCGCTTACCGAGACCGTTCCCGAACACATCGTCACATCTGACGACGAGCGTTCACTCTGTGGCGCAGACTGTGCCGATGAGGACGCCCGAGTCGTCCCTGGCGACCGAGACCCTATCGCGGACTCATCTATCCATCTCTGCCCAGACTGCGCCAACGAGTGGGAACGTATCGGGGACGACTCAAAACGTGAACCTACAGTTAGGCGTGCGTACGACCGTCTGGAGGCCGGTCACGTTTGGAAGTGCGGCGAGGTCGTCCCCGAGACCGCCGCCCGGGCGCTCAAACATGCTGATGTGGATGGAGGATCGATGCCCGTCTGTCCGGACTGCTACGAGTGGATTCGTAGCCTTCCATCCTCGGGCGTCGAAACGTCAGTCGGCGATGCTCCGACATGGGGGCAGGTAGTATAGATTTGTCGGTGACATATCTGGAACACTTATTATATCCCGTTCTATGTAATATTTATGAAGAGAGACTTAACCTCTCGTCGTCACTTTATTTCCGCTGGGACTATCGGCCTCACCACCAGCATCGCGGGTTGTAGCGACCTCTACGACATCGGCAACGAATCCATCGAAGACCCCGACGGCAACGAGATAACCCCGCCCGAAAACGACACCGCCCCAGACGGAACAGAAAACAGTATCGCAGACGACCCGCCCGCCTTATTCAAAGCACCGACCAGCGACTACTCGCTCGGCAGTCTTCAGGTCCGTCGAGGGGAGAACCCCGACCCAGCAAATCTCGACCTCCGCCACAAGGACAGTAGCATCTTCACCATCGAAATCCAAAGCGCGAACTCGGCAACAGCCACGCTGGAACAAACCAACGTCGCACGAGCCATCGACCTCCGACTCAACGTCCGCAACGCCAGCGGCACCTTCCAGAAAACGCCGCCCGTGACGCTTGAGACAACCGACGAAGACACGTTCGAAACCCATACAATCGAGTTCGACCTCTCAGACATTACCCTCCCGCGCGGCGCAGGAAGCATCTGCGAACTCATCGGCACCGATACCAACCCCAACGTCGATGCCGAATTCATCTTCAAACGCCACCAGTTCGTCGGCGTCCCCCACAACAACGGCGTCAACTGGATGAACACCGAGCGAGTCAACCACTCGTACTACGTCTCCGAAGACGGAATCCCACGTAAAGACGACCCACGTGGCGTTAACGGCAACGCCAACGGATTGCCCGCTGGCCACGTCGAGCATATCGACGGCGACAACGAACGCACCGTCTTCTTTATGACTCGAACCCCTGTCAACGGCGAAGTCTTCGGCGTCTCCGCTCGCGTAGACGAAAAACCCTACCGCGATTACATAAACGGGAGCCGGTCATACCAAATCGAATATGGTATGCGCTACGAGTGCCACTACGCCACGGAAATCAGCCACCTCCAAGAACTCGGAATCAAAACAGCAGAAGCCATCTCCGGCATCGGCATCACCGACCAGCGGGAACGCCTCGCCGCCCTCGGAGACCTCATACAGATGATTCCGTACGGAAACATCATCGACGACGACATCCCTCCCACAGTCGTTCTCTACGAACAGATGGGAGACTGTTCCAACAAAGCAGGGTTGTTCGCGGGCATCGCTATGAACGACCCGTGGAATATTATGCCCGCATTCATCAGATGTGCAATCAACGGGACTGGCCATTTGACAGTCGGTCTTGACGTTGGCGATCTAGGAAACACCTCCGACAGCGACTACACCGTCGCCCCGTCGCAAGAAAAAATCAACAACGGCTGGACAAATACTGAATACGCATTCTTCGATATGACCTACGACGCAGACATTGGAGAACGGACGAACGGCGTCACTGGCTACGACGGTCGTCCCATCCAAGTAGTCTATGAAGGCGACTTCAAACACCGCACCGACCGACTGGGAGCCCCGCCGAACTACTGAGACCACTCCGAACCATCCTACTCGTCTACGTCTTCTTCCCCCGCTTCCAAGTACGACTGCAACGAGACCCCCAGCTTCTCTCTACCACTCGACGAAGCGCACGCAAATACGTCTCTGCTGACTCGTGCCACTCGTACATATACTCCTCCAAGTCCGCCATATCATCCTCCAACTCAGCCACCCGTTTATTCAACGTCTTCACCGCAGGCGCTTCCGCCACCTGCCGAGGCGTCACCCCACCATCACCATCCCCCGTCCGCTGTCCGTCGTCCGCCGTCAGTCATTCGACCTCCAGTGCGGCCGCCGATACGACGGCTTTAAACGGAACGGCGGTAAAATCGCCCGTATGGTTACCCTCTACGACGTCCCGGCGGCGGACCTCAACGACGAGGTCGCCGCTCGACTGGAGGACCGGATCGAGCAGCCGGAGTGGGTGCAGTTCGCCAAGACCGGCCAGAGCCGAGAGCTCCCGCCCCAGCAGGAGGACTTCTGGTTCCGCCGCGCGGCCTCGCTGCTGCGGAAGGTCGCCGACGGCGGCCCCGTCGGCGTCGAGCGCCTCGCCACCGAGTACGGCGGCGCCAAGCGCGGCTCCAACCGCTACGTCGTCTCCCCCCCGAGCCACGAGGGCGGCTCCCGGAAGATCATCCGCGTCGCGCTCCAGCAACTCGAGGAGGAGGGTCTCGTCGAGACCGCACAGGGCGAGGGCCGCCGCGTCACCGACGAGGGTCGGTCGTTCCTCGACGAGGTCGCCGGCGACGTGCTCTCGGAGCTCGACCGCCCCGAACTCGAACGCTACGCGTAGCGCCGACACTGCTCCGCCGCCCGGCTGACGACCCCGCGGTCGTCGACCGGGCTCGCCGCCCGCACGGCCGAGAGCCGGACGCTCTCGCACCCATAACCGTTTTGAGCGCCCGACGGCAATCGTCACTCGATATGAGCGAGAATCCCGACGACGAGCGACTGGAGGAGCTTCGCGAGCAGAAGATGCAGGAGCTCCGCGAGCAGGCACAGGGGCAGGGCCAGGGCGAGGAGGCACAGCAGGCCGCTCAGGAGCAGGCGGAGCGCCAGCAGGAGGCGCTGCTCAAGCAGTACCTCACCGACGGCGCCCGTCAGCGGCTCAACGCCGTCGAGATGAGCAAGCCCGAGTTCGCCGCGAAGGTCAAACAGCAGGTGACGGCGCTGGCTCAGAGCGGCCGGGTGAACGGCCGCATCGACGAGGAGCAGATGAAGGAGCTCCTCCGGGAGCTCCAGCCCGACCAGCAGAGCTTCGACATCCGTCGCCGCTGACCGACGCGTGGAGCTCGCACTATGCTATAGCGGGGGGAAAGACTCCTCGCTGGCCGCGCTCGTCCTCGACCGCTTCTACGACGTGACGCTGGTCACCGCTCACTTCGGCGTCACCGACGACCACGAGCACGCCCGGGCGGCCGCCGCGGCGCTCGGCTTCCCGTTCGACACCCACGAGCTCGACCGCGAGGTCGCCCGCGAGGCGGTCGAGCGGATGCGCGCGGACGGCTTCCCCCGCAACGGGATCCAACTCGTCCACGAACACGCCCTGGAGTCGGTCGCCGAGCGCGACGTCGACGCCGTCGCCGACGGCACTCGCCGCGACGACCGCGTCCCCTCCGTCTCGCGGGCGTTCGCGCAGAGCCTGGAGGACCGCCACGACGTCGACTACATCTCCCCGCTGTCGGGGTTCGGCCGCAACGCCGTCGACCGCGTCGTCGACGCCACCCTCGACGTGGAGTCGGGCCCCTCCGAGGAGGTGCCGAAGGCCGACTACGAGGGGGAACTGCGCGCGCTGTTGCGCGAGGAGGCGGGCGAGGCCGCCGTCGCCGACGTGTTCCCCGCCCACGAGCAGACGTACGTGCGCGGAACGCGCTGACGGCGCCGGCGCCGACGAACCACGGGGTTGAACTCCCCGCCGCGAGAGGTGTCCGGTGATGCCGACATACGAGCGCCTGAAGGGGTTCCGCGACCTCTACGCCCCCGAGATGGCCGTCCGCCGGGAGGTGACCGACACGGTCGAGTCGGTCGCGCGCCGCTACGGCTTCCGGGAGATCGACACCCCGCGGCTGGAACCCGCGGCGATGTGGACCGACAAGTCCGGCGACGACATCGTCGACGAGCTGTACGCCTTCGAGGACCACGGCGGCCGCCACGTCACGCTGGCGCCGGAGCTCACGCCGACGGTCGCCCGGATGTACGCCGCGAAGGCACAGGAGCTGTCCAAGCCCGTGAAGTGGTTCTCGACGCGGCCGTTCTGGCGCTACGAGGCGGTCCAGCAGGGGCGCTTCCGGGAGTTCCACCAGACGAACATCGACGTGTTCGGCTCCGCCGAGCCCGAGGCCGACGCCGAGGTGCTCGCGACGGCGGCGGACGCGCTGACGGAGCTAGGGCTCGCGGCCGACGACTTCGAGTTCCGCGTCAGCCACCGCGACATCCTCGGGGCGCTGCTGCGCTCCTTCGAGGGGACCGTCGACGCGACGGCCGCGATCCGCGCGGTCGACAAATCCGAGAAGGTCGACGAGAACGAGTACCTCGACCTGCTCCACGACGCCGGCCTCGACTACGACCGGGCCCGCGAGTTCGACGACCTGCTCGCCGTCGACGACCCCGCGGACCTCGACGAGCTCGCCGACTTCGCGCCCGACTCCGAGGACCTCGCGGCCGCCGTCGACAACCTCCGGTCGGTGCTCCGTGCGGCCGACGACCTCGGCGTCGGCGACCACTGTGACCTCTCGCTGCGGACGGCCCGCGGCCTCGACTACTACACCGGCGCCGTCTTCGAGTGTTTCGACGCGACCGGCGAGGTCGGCCGCTCCGTGTTCGGCGGCGGCCGCTACGACGACCTCATCGAGGCGTTCGGCGGCCGGCCGACCCCCGCGGTCGGCGTCGCCCCCGGTCACGCCCCGCTGGGCCTCCTGCTGGAGCGGGCGGGGGTCGCCCCCGAGGCGACTGTCGAGACGGACTACTACGTGCTGCAGGTGGGCGACACCCGCCCGACGGCCGCGCGGATCGCCCGCGACCTCCGGAGCCGCGGCCACGTCGTCGAGTCCGACGTGTCCGGGCGGAGCTTCGGCGCGCAACTGGAGTACGCCGACTCGATCGACGCCGATACCGTCGTCGTCGTCGGCGAGCGGGACCTGGAGGACGGCGAGGTAACGGTGAAGGAGATGGCCTCGGGCGACCAGACGACCGCGCCCGTCGAGGCGTTCCCCGGCGACCACGACCGGCCGACGTACGACGACTTCGCGTGACCTCGCGCGCGTTCGCGTAGCCTCGCGCGACCGACGGCGACCACCGCCGGTCGGTCGACCCGTCGGAGCGGTACGCGTGGCCGGTCGCCGCGACGCCGGAGGCGGCCGTCGTCGAGGGGTTCGCCGAGGGGCGCGCGCTGTACGCCGTCGACGCCGACTCGGGGGAGGCGACCCGCCGTCGGTCGTTCGGCGACGACGCGACCCTGTTCGCGGTCGAGGCGACCGGCGAGCACGTGCTGGTCGGCACCGGCGACGCGTCGGTCGTGGCGCTTCCCCCGGATGGCGACGCCTAAGTCCGGGGCGCCCCTCGTCGCGTCTGTGCGCGCCTACCGCGTCGCCTACGACGGCCGCCCGTTCTACGGCTTCCAGCGACAGCCCGACGTGCCCACCGTCGAGGACACCCTGCTGGACGCGCTCGCGGCGCTGGACGTGCTCGGCGGCGCGGAGGGCGGCCCCGACGTGGACGGCGCCAGCGATGCGGACTCCGACGGCGACGCGGCTCCCACCGCCGACGGCGACCGGGCGACTCGCGGCGGCCGCGCCGTCCCCTCCGGCTACGCCGCCGCGGGGCGCACCGACCGCGGCGTCTCGGCGGTCCGTCAGACCGTCGCGTTCGACGCCCCCGACTGGCTCTCCCCCGGCGCGTTCAACGGCGAACTCCCCGGGAGCGTCCGGGTCTGGGCCGCCGCCGCCGTCTCCGAGGGGTTCCACGCCACCCACGACGCGGTCCGGCGGACGTACCGCTACCACCTCCACGCGCCCGGCGCGAGCCCCGACCGCGCCCGCGCGGCGGCCGACCGGCTCTCCGGCCGCCACGACGTCCACAACCTCACGAGCGACGACCGCGGGCCCCGAACCCGACGCGACCTCTCGGTGTCCATCGACGCCGCGGGCGGGGAGGGGGCAGACAGCGTCGACGACCCGGATGGCGAGGACGGCGTCGGCGACCCGGACGGGGCGACCGCGCCCGGGGAGTTCCTCGTGCTCACCGTCGCCGCCGGCGGCTTTCCCCGCGAGTTCGTCCGCCGGCTGGCGACGCTGGTTCGCGGCGTCGCCGTCGGCGACACCGGTCTCGACAGGGTTGAGGCGGTGCTGGGCGAGGAACCGCTGTCGGGGCCGCGGGGCGTCGCGCCCGCGTCGCCCGGCCCGCTCCTCCTCGCCGATGTCGCGTACTCCGGCGTCGAGTTCGAGCCGGACCCCGACGCCGTCGCGTCGCTGACGGCGACGTTCGGCGAGCGTCGGGTCGACGCGCTGGCGCGCGGCCGCGTCCTCGGCGACGTGCTCGCCGCGACGCCGTCCGAACAGTTCGAGTAGCGACCACCTCCGCCACAACTGCTTAGTCGCCGCAGCTCACTCCCAGCTGGCGGGCCACAGCCCCGCGGCCTTCATCCCCGTCTCGAACTCCGCGTCCCGGAACGCCGCCTCCAGTTCCCCGCGGTCCAGCCGGGGCACCTCGCTCCCGGCGCGGGCGAGTTCTCGGATCGCGAGCGCCGCGAGCACGCCGTGTTCGCGGACGCAGCGGTCGTCCACCTTGTCGCGCGTGTCGGCGTGGGTGTGGCCCCAGCCGCGGCCGCGCTCGCCGGAGTCGGAGTGCAGCTGCAGCGCGGGCACGCCGCGCCGGACGAACGGCCACTGGTCGGAGAACGGGTGCGGCTCCTCCCGGAGCTCCACTGGCTGGCGGGTCTCCCGCCCGACGCGCTCGATCGCCTCGGCGGTCGCCTCGGAGGTGTGGGTCATCGCGACCAGGTCGCGGAACCGTCCGGCGCCGTCGACGTTGACGACGGCCCGCACGTCGTCGAGGTCGGTCCGCTCCGCGAGGCGCTCGGCGCCGAGCAGCCCCGTCTCCTCGCAGCCGACAGCGACGACCCGGACCTCCGTGTCGAGGTCCGCGGCCGCGAGCACGCGGGCGGCGACGACCAGCGTCGCGATCCCGCAGCCGTTGTCGAGTGCGCCCTCCGCGATGTCGTGGGCGTCGTAGTGAGCCACCGCGAGCACGTGCTCGTCGGTGTCGGGGCCGACCCGCGCGAGGACGTTCTGTGACTCCCCGGGCACGGTCTCGGCGTCGACCGACAGCTCGACCGCGCCCCCCTCGCCGGCGTACTCCGTGAGCCACGCGCCCGTCTCCCGGCTCACGCCCACGGCCGGGATCTCCGCCTCCCGGCCGAACGTGAGCGCCCCAGTCGGCGGGAGTTGGCCGGGCACGTGGTTGACGAACACGAACGCCTCCGCGCCGGCCTTGGCGGCCGCCCCGAACTTCTCCATCCGATGGACGAACCGGGAGTCGCCGGGCGTCGTCGTCGACGCGACGGCCACCTTCCCCGTCACGTCGACCGCCGCGATCTCCTCCGGGGTGCCGTAGCCTACGTCGATCAGCTCCCTCGAAACCTCGCCCGCCGGACAGTACGGCAGCGCGATCGCCTCGAACTCCCGCTCGCCCGGCGCGGTCAGGCGGAGGGTCGTCTCGCCGCGCCGCCAGGCGGGCGCGTCGAACGGTCGCTCGCGGACGCGCTCCAGTCCGGCGTCGGCGAACGCGTCGGCGACCAGCCCGGCCGCCCGCGCCTCCCCCTCGCTGGCGGCCATCCGGCTCCCCAGCGCCGTCAGCTCCGTGAGGAACCGCCACGGGTCGGTGTCGGTCCACGCCCGCCCGACGGCGGCGGCGACGTCGTCGTCGAGATCCATGTGTCGGGATGCACCACTGGCGGCAAAAGCCCAGGTGGTGTCTCGCGGGACGACGCCATCGGCGTTCGTCCGCGACGCCAGCGTCACTCGATCCGGCCCGGCTCCTCCGCCGCCCGCCCGGACCGTGCGGCCGGGTCGTCCGCGTCGTCGCTCCGGGCGATCGCGTACCCGACGGCGACGAACAGGACGCCCCACGCGAGGAATCCGACGTCCCACAGTAGCACGCCGCCGGGACCGTCGGGACGGACGTGATGGACGCCGAGGAGGTGGTGGTTCACCGCGCCCTCGACGATGTTGAACAGGCCCCACCCGAGGAGGACGAATCCGACCAGCGTCCGCCCGGCGGCCGGGACCGCCGGCGTCCGCCACGCCCGCCAGAGGGCGACGACGCCGCCGACCGTGAACGCGTACGTCGCGGCGTGAAACAGCCCGTCGGCCAGCACGTTCAGCCGGAGGTCCCCCGCGACGGCGGGGTCGGGATGTGCGGACAGCATGTGGTGCCACTGGAGGATCTGATGCAGGACGATCCCGTCGAAGAATCCGCCCAGGCCGATCCCCAGGAGGGCCCCGGCGTACACGAGCGGCTTCGCGTCCTCCCGCAGCCCCGCCCACGTCCCGCCGGGAGCCGCCATACGTCGACTCCGGCGCGAACGCGCATGGCGGTTCTGCTTGTGTCTACAAGCGACTGTCTCGATCGACGGCGGGTTGGAGCTGCTGGCCGTCATTTACTATCGCGGCATACAGTTTACGGCGGCGGTTCCGGGCTCAGGAGTCGGGCACCAATCGTACCACCGGCGCGTCGCCGTCGTCGACCGCGACGTACAGCGCGCCGGTCGCCGGGCGCTCGGCGACCGCGCGGATCCGCCAGTCCCTGTCGGTCAGCAGCCGGGAGACGAGTTCGACGTCCCGGCCGTCAACGGCGAACCGGGCAAGCGCCCGCGACGCGAGCCCGCAGACGAACAGGTCGCCCCGCCACGCCGGAACCGCCTCGCCGGTGTGGAACGTCGCCCCGCTGGGCGGGAAGCCACCGCTGCCGCACTCCCAGGAGTACGCCGGCGCGGTCACGTCCTCGCGGTCGTCATGGGCGTCGCCGATCGGCTCGCCGGAGCCGTACGTACAGCCCTCGTCGGCGACGGGCCAGCCGTAGTTGCCGCCCGCCTCGATCACGTTGATCTCGTCGCCGTCCTGCTCGCCGAACTCGCTTTCCCAGATCTCGCCCGTCTCCGGGTGGACCGCCAGCCCCTGGGCGTTGCGGTGGCCGTAGCTGTAGATGGCGTCCCGGACGTCCGGGTCGTCGAGGAACGGGTTGTCGTCGGGCACGCTCCCGTCGGGGTTCAGTCGAAGCGTCGTTCCGAGTTCGTTCGTCGTGTCCTGGGCGACGTGGTCCGGGCCGAAGTCCTTGAACTGCCTGTCGCCGACGGTGACGTACAGCGTCCCGTCGGGGCCGAACCCGACGCGCGAGCCGAAGTGGCCGCTCGACTCGACGAACGGCTCGGCGACGTGGATCGCCTCGAACCCCTCGATCCGGGCGGTGTCAAGGTCCAGACGCCCGCTGCCGAGATGGGTCGCCGACGGGCCGTCGGCCGCCGACGCGCCGCCGTCGGTCGCCGAGTAGGTGAGGTACACCCGGTCGTCGTCGGGGAAGGCCGGATGCAGCGCCACGTCGAGCAGTCCGCCCTGGCCGCCGTCGAACACCTCGGGCGTCCCCTCGACGGGCGTCGTCGTGCCGTCGTCGGGGCGCACGACCGAGAGCCGGCCGACCCGTTCGGTGACCAACAGCTCCGAACCGGACGGCGCGAACGCCAGCCCCCACGGGAACGAGAACCCCTCGGCGACGCGCTCGACGGTCACGTCCGGGCGGTCGTCGGCGCCGGCGTCGGCATCGGCGTCGCCGCCGGCCGGGTCGGTCGTCCCGGCGGCTCCGTCGCCGTCGGTCGAGCGCCCGTCCCCGCCGACGACACACCCTGCGGTCCCCCCGGTCACGGCCGCGCCCGCCAGCGTCACGTACGTTCGACGGTCCATGTTCGGTAGCATCGGGCGTCGAACACTTAACGGCGGCCCGACCGCCGGCGAACGTCCCGTCGATCGGTCCCGGGAGCCCCCGACGAGCGCACCCGTCGCTCCGCGTCGATCCCCCGAGAGAGCCGTCACAGTCGGTCCTCTTGGCAAGACTTACCACCGCGCACGGGCAGTCTCGAACCATGAGTTCGGTTCCCGAGCGGTCGGAGATCGACGCGGAGTACAAGTGGAGCATCGACTCGATCTACGCGGACGACGAGGCGTGGGAGGCGGCGTACGAGGAGTGCGAGGCGCGGCTCGACGACCTCCGGGCGTACGAGGGGCGCGCGACCGAGAGCGCGGCGACGCTGCGGGAGCTGCTCGACACCTACGAGACGGTGTTCCGTGAGGTGTCACAGGTCACCTCCTACGCCCGCCTCCGGTCGAACGAGGACACCCGCGACCAGGAGTACCAGGCGATGGCGACGCGGGCGCAGGCGCTCTCCTCGGAGGCGTCCAGCGCCTCCAGTTACCTCGAACCCGAACTCCAGGAGCTGTCGTGGGCGGAGGTCGAGGCGCTGATGGACGAGGAGCCGGCGCTCCGGGAGTACGAGCACTACCTCGACGACGTGCTTCGGATGAAGCCGCACACGCGCTCCGCCGAGGTGGAGGAGCTGCTCGCGGACCTCGGCGAGGTCACCGGCGCCGCGAGCGAGGCGTACTCGATGCTGTCGGACGCCGACATGACGTTCCCGACGGTCGAGGGACCCGACGGCGACGACGTGGAGATCTCCCAGGGCAACTTCACCACCCTCCTCCAGAAGCCCGACCGGGAGTTCCGCCGGCGCGTCCACGAGGCGTTCTACGGGGAGTGGGAGACCGTGCGCAACACGGTCGGCACGACGCTGTCGAAGAGCGTGAAGAAGGACGTGAAGATGGCGGAGGCGCGCAACTACGACACCGCCCGCGAGGCGGCCCTGAACGGCCCGAACGTCCCCGTCGAGGTGTACGACACGCTGGTCGAGGCCGTCCGCGACAACCTCGACTCGCTGGGCCGTCACGCCGACCTGAAGCGCCGGGCGCTCGGCGTCGACACCCTGGAGCCGTGGGACCTGTACATGTCGCTGACGGGCGACGAGGGGCCCGAGGTGAGCTACGAGGAGGCGAAAGACCACGTCGTCGAGGCGGTCGCCCCGTTGGGCGAGGCGTACCAGCGACGGATGGCCGAGGGGCTGGAGTCGCGCTGGGTCGACGTGTACGAGAACCGGGGGAAGCGCTCGGGCGCCTACTCCGCGGGGACGTACGACACCCAGCCGTTCGTCATGATGAACTACCAGGACGACGTCTCCTCGATGTACACTCTCGCACACGAGCTGGGCCACTCGATGCACTCGGAGCTGGCGAAGAACGCCCAGCCGTGGCAGTACGCCGACTACGAGATCTTCGTCGCCGAGGTCGCCTCCACGGTGAACGAGACGCTGCTCACCAAGCACCTGCTGGAGAACGCGGAGTCCGACGAGCTCCGGGCGCACGCGCTCGACCAGTACCTCGAACGCTTCCGGTCGACCCTGTTCCGGCAGACGATGTTCGCGGCGTTCGAGCGGGCGATCCACGAGCGCAGCGAGGCGGGGGAGCCGCTCACGCCGGACGCCCTCGACGAGCTGTACGGCGATCTGAAGGCGGAGTTCTACGGCCACGCCGACGCGAACGTGGACGACCACGTCCGCCGGGAGTGGATGCGGATCCCACACTTCTACTACAACTTCTACGTCTACCAGTACTCGACGGGCATCTCGGCGGCCGCGGCGATCGTCGACCGCATCAAGTCCGAGGGAGAGGTCGCCGCCGAGGCGTACCGGTCGGCGCTCCGGGCCGGCGGCTCGGAGTACCCGATCGACGTGCTCGACATCGCCGGCATCGACATGACCGACAGCGGGCCGATCGAATCGGCGATCGGCGTGTACGACGACTACCTCGACGAGGCCGAGGCGCTGCTGGACCTGTAGCGCGGTCAGCGAGCGAACCGCCGCGGCCGCCCCGGTCGCCCCGGCGTGACCGCTCGCGGGGTGCACAAGCGGCGCCGTGGGCGTGACCGGTCGAGCGGGTGCGAGCGGGTACCGGGCGGGTACGTCGCCGGTCACCCGCCCGTCGGATGCCGAGGCGAACGCCCCCGCCACCCAAAGCCCCATTAACGCCGCTACCCAAATCGGACCAAGGCAATGTCCCGGAGTCCATCCCTCCCCGACCGGCCCCGTCTCGATCTGGATCCCGACATGAGCGAGGCCGAGCGGCTGGAGGCGCTACACAAGCACTTCGAGCGAATCGTCCAGGTGAACGAGGAGCTGGACGAGCGGCTCGGACAGGCGCAGGGCCGCCGCAGCGAGCTCCGCGAGGAGGTCGACGAGCTCAAGCGGCGCAACGAGGCGCTGAAGACGTCCTCGCTGTACATCGCGACCGTCGAGGAGCTGACCGAGGACGGCGCCGTGATCAAACAGCACGGCAACAACCAGGAGGTGCTGACGGAGCTTTCCACCCGGCTGTCCGACGAGCTGGAGGCCGGCGACCGCGTCGCCATCAACGACTCCTTCAGCGTCCAGACGGTGCTCGACGACGAGACGGACGCCCGGGCGCAGGCGATGGAGGTCGACGCCTCCCCCGAGGTGGAGTACGCCGACATCGGCGGCATCGACGACCAGGTGCGGGAGGTGCGCGAGGCCGTCGAGGACCCGATGATCAACGCCGAGCAGTTCCGCGAGGTGGGGATCCAGCCGCCCAGCGGCGTCCTCCTCCACGGGCCGCCGGGGACCGGGAAGACGATGCTGGCGAAGGCGGTCGCCAACGAGACCGACGCCACCTTCATCAAGATGGCCGGCTCCGAGCTCGTCCGGAAGTTCATCGGCGAGGGCGCCCGGCTCGTGCGCGACCTGTTCGACCTGGCCGAAGAGCGGGAGCCGGCGGTCATCTTCATCGACGAGATCGACGCCGTCGCGGCCAAGCGGACGGACTCGAAGACCTCCGGCGACGCCGAGGTCCAGCGGACGATGATGCAGTTGCTCTCGGAGATGGACGGCTTCGACGACCGCGGCGAGGTGCGGATCATGGCCGCCACCAACCGCTTCGACATGCTCGACGAGGCGATCCTCCGCCCCGGCCGGTTCGACCGCCTCATCGAGGTGCCCAAGCCCGGCCCCGAGGGACGCCAGCGTATCCTCGAGATCCACACCGACGACATGGAGATCGACGACGGCACGGACTTCGCCGACCTGGCGGCCGACCTCGACGACTACTCCGGCGCCGACATCGCCGCCCTCACCACCGAGGCCGGAATGTTCGCCATCCGCGACGAGCGCACGACCGTGCGCCGCGAGGACTTCGAGAACGCCCGCGAGAAGGTTGAGACGGACGACGAGGGCCCGGTGTTCAACGACGGCGAGTTCGGGCGCTACCAGTACTGAGCCCCCGGCCTTTCGGCTTCTCCCCGTTCGCGTCCCGTCGTGGCGTTCGCCTCGCTCGAACTTCCTCATCAGTGGGCGGCTCGCCTACACGCTCGCCGTTCACGGGACCGCTGGTCTCGTGAGCTCGAAAACCGCCGCGCGATTTTCGAACGCCGTTTGGTCGAGGCGCTCGCTCGCTTCACTCGCACATGACCGATCTCAGTGGGCGGCTCAGCCCTTCGGACTTCGCCGCCGCTTTCCGAGGCGTTCGCTCACTTCGTTCGCTTGCGCCTCGCATATGACCGATCTCAGTGGGCGGCTCGGCCCGGAGACCTCGCCGCCGTTTAATCGAGGCGCTCGCTCGCGCCTCTCATATGACCGATCTCAGTGGGCGGCTCGGCACGGAGACCTCGCCGCCGGTTCGTCGAGGCGCTCGCTCGCTTCGCTCGCTCGCGCCTCGCATCCGACACGCACTTTCCTCCCCGCCCCCGTCCTCCGACATGGAGATCCACGTCGTCGACGGCGTCGGCCACGGCCCGACCGAGCTGGCCGCCCGCGACGCCGCGCTCGCCGACGCCGGCGTCGGCGACTTCAACCTCGTGACCGTCTCCTCGGTCGTCCCCGCCGACGCGACGGTCCGGGTCGCCGGCACCGCGCCGGACCTGGGTCCGCCCGGCGACCGTCTCACGGTCGTCCGGGCGCACGCGTCGGCCAGTCCCGGCGACGCACACGAGACCGACCGCGTCACGGCCGGCCTCGCGTGGGCGACCGGCCCCGGCCCGGGGCTGTTCTACGAGGCCGACGGCGCCGACCGCGACGCCGTCCGCGACACCGTGCTCGAGGGGCTGGCCGCCGGCCGCGACCTCCGCGACTGGACGTTCGACGCCGAGGGAACGCGCCTGGCGACCGCGGGAACGGACGAGGGGGCCCACACCGCGGCCGTCGTCGTCGCGGCCTACGGCGAGAGCGAGTCGATCGCCTGAGGCAGACGCGCCGATCGTCGAACCCGAGGAGACGAGCGGCGGGCGTCAGCACGACCTGTTCGGCCCAGTTCGGCGGATGTGACCCGTCTCGCCCGTCTCCCCGCGACTTCCATCGCCGACGCTTTTATGAGCGAAAGCCGCAAAGCGGAGGTGTATCTGATGAACGGCAACAACCCCTACGCGGGGGCACCCGGCGTCGTCGACGCGGGCCAGCCGGCGGAGGTCGACCTCACCCCCGACCAGAAGAAGGCCCTGCGACGCACGGTCGCCAACATCGTCACCCGCACCGAGTCGTACCTACCCGACGGCTACGCCGTCGGCTCCGAACTCTCCTACGGCACCGACGGGCCGCAGGCGACCGTCGCGGTCCAGCCCCCGGTCGGTCACGCCGTCTCGGCCGGGTTCGCGCCCGACATCGAGGACGTGGAGGCCGGCCTCGACGACGAGGACCGCGACGAGGTCGCGAAGGGCCTGGCCGCCAGCGCCGCCGTGCAGGTCATGTCGGCGGTGGGCGACGACCTCGAACCGACGGCGCGGTAGCGACGCTCCGAGAACTCGATCCTTTGCGGCTTCGCCGCCGGAACCGTTATGGGACGGCGATCTACCGACCGTCCTCGCGACTCGCCTCACAGTCGACCGGGGAGGCGACGAACAGCCCGTAGCCGACGAGCACCGCGGCCGCGAGCGATCCGAGACCGGCCCCCGCCGGCGTCGGCAGCGACAGCAGCTTCCCGCCGAGCGTCCCGGCCAGCAGGAGTATCGGGACGGCGGCCAGCAGGAGGTCGTACTTCGTCGGCGGCGCGATGCCGGAACGGGTGACCGTCCGTTCGAGGCTGTCGCTGGAGGGATCTCGAACACTCATCGACTCTCACCGGTTCAGAGGTACGATGGAAGCCATAAAATACGTTACGGGTGGACCGACCGAGACGACGTATTCGTCGGATGGCCGTCACCGCTCCCGGGATCACAGTCGGAGACGAACTCGTGTTCCCGTCGCGTCGAGCCACGGGACCCGTGGACGCGACGAGAGCTACTTCCCCCAAAACGGGTCCGTCTTCCGGCGCTTCTCCAGGTACGCCTTCAGCGCCTCGATCTCGTCGGCGCGGATCTCGCCGGCGAGCTCCTGTTCGAGGATCTTCGCGTGTTTCTCGGGCAGTTCGATCCACAGCTCGTCGCCCTCCTCGATCTGGCGGCCGACGGTCGGCCCGTCGACGGCGACGGAGACGCGCTCGCCGGCCCGCGCCTCGTCGACGTCGTCGCCCTGGTGTTGGATGCCCGAGAGGGTGCCGACGCGCTCGGGCTCGCTCCCGTCGAACTTGGCGACGGCGCGGTTGTTCTGGACGGTGCCGGAGACCACCTCGACGCCGACGACCGCGGGGTCGTTCTGGCGGAACGTGTGGTCCTGCAGGATGCGGAAGCGGGCCGGTCGGGTGATCTTGTCGAGCACCGTCTCCTGCTGGGCGCGCTCCAGCTCGTCGACGTACCCCTCGTACTCCTCGACGAGCCGGTAGATCACGTCGTCGTCGAACAGGCGGGCGCCGCGGTGCTCCAGCGCCTCCTCGGCGTCGGGGAGCACGTCGACGTTGAACCCGAGGATCACCCGGTGACGCTCCTCGTTGGCCGTCTCCGCGACGGTCACGTCTCGCGGGGCGACGTCGCCCACCTCCGCCCGGAGGATCGGCACCTCCGCCTCCTCCAGCGCGTCGGCCATCGCCTCCAGGCTCCCGAGCGTGTCCGCCTTCACCACGACGCCATCCTCGGCGGTGTCGACCTCGATCCTCGCGAGTTCCTCGCGCACCTCCTCCTCGACGGACTCGACATCGTCGCCGCGAACGACCCGCAGCGGCGCGCCCGACATCGCGTCGTCGAGGTCCGGCGCGGCGATCTTCACGCCGGCGGCCGCGCGGACCTCCTCGACCCGCTCGAACCGCTTCTCGGTGCGGATCTCGGCGTTCGGGCGGGGCTGTAACAGCGCGCGCACCTCCGTCACGATCGGGTCGTCGCGGCCGCCGACGACGACCGTGTCGCCCTCGCGGACGACGCCGTCGTACAGCACCACGTCCACCGTCGCGCCGAACCCCTGCTCGTCTTTCACCTCCAGCACCGTGCCGACGCCCGGCCCGCCCGCGTCGACGGACATCTCGTCGCGCATGTACCGCTGGGACAGCCCCATGAGCACGGTGAGGAGGTCGGGGACCCCCTCGCTCGTCAGCGCCGAGAGCGGGACGACGCCGATGTTCGACCGGAACTCCTGCACGCGCCAGTAGAAGTCCGCCGAGAAGCCGGCCTCCGAGAGGTCGCCGATCAGCTCGTAGAGGTTCTCGTTGAGGCGGCTCTCCGCGCGGTCGGACTGCGCCTCCAGCGACCGCCGGATCGGCTCGCCGTCCCGCGGGTTCCACCCGGGCGTCGTGTCCACCTTGTTGGCGGCGACGACGAACGGCGTCCCGGTGCGCTTGAGGATCCGGATCGCCTCCTCGGTCTGGGGCTGGAAGCCGTCGTTGACGTCGACGACCAGCACCGCGATGTCGGCGAGCGCGCCGCCCCGCGAGCGCAGCGTCGAGAAGGAGTGGTGGCCCGGCGTGTCGATGAACAGCAGGCCGGGGAGGTCGAAGTCCGTCGGGTCGACGAGGCCGCCGGCCATCTCCGAGATGGTGTCCAGGGGGACCGCGGTCGCGCCGATGTGCTGGGTGATCGCCCCGGCCTCCCCCTCCTGGACGGCGGAGCCGCGGATCCGGTCCAGCAGCGTCGTCTTTCCGTGGTCGACGTGGCCCAGCACCGCCACGATGGGGGTGCGCAGCGAGCCGGCGTCGATCGATGCGTCGGCGTTCGAGTTCGTATCTGACATGGCTGAATCCCTCGCTGCGGCGGAGAACGGTTCCTATCGGTCCTGAACGGGGACGCGAGGTAAGGGCTTCGACTCCGCCGACGGCGGAGGAACCGCCGACGGGTCGGCCTTCCGCGGACAGCCCGTCGGTCCAAGCAGGGCCCGCCATCCCCCGGAGACGGCCCGCTCGGGCGGCGACCCGTCAGTCCCGCGTCGGACGCCGGCGTGGCGTTTATTAGCGACGCGTCGAATCGACAGAGACATGGCAGACATCCTCGCCGAGAACCTCTCGGGAAAGGCCGTCATGGGCACCGACGGCACCGAGTTGGGCATGCTGTACAACATCACGATGGACCTGAAGACGGGGGCGCTGTCGGACCTCCTGATCACGCCGAACGAGGAGCTCTCGCCGGCGCAGGTGCCGTTCGACCGCGACGAGTCCGGCCGGTTCCACGTCCCCGTCGGCGACGTCCAGGCGGTGAAAGACTACATCGTCGTCCGCACGTAATGGAAGTCCTCGACTCCTCGGCGTTCATTCACGATTACGACACCGACGATCGGACGGCCTCCGTTCCGGCGGTGCAGTCGGAGCTCACCGGCGAGACGGCGCTCCGGTTCGACGCCGAGACGGGCGCCGGGATGCATATCCACGTCCCCGACGACGGCGCGATCGGCCGGGTGCGCCGCGCCGCCGAGGAGACGGGCGACCTGGCGGAGCTGTCCGACACCGACCTCCGGCTGCTGGCGGCCGCCTTCGAACTCGACGCCACGCTCGTTACCGACGACTACGCCATGCAGAACGTCGCCGAGCGCATCGACGTCTCCGTGCGCGTCATCGCCCGCGACGGGATCGCCGAGGAGCGCGAGTGGCGGTTCCAGTGTGCCGGCTGCGGCCGGACGTTCGACGAGAATCGCGACCGCTGCCCCGTCTGCGGGAGCGACCTCACCCGGAAGAACCCGGCGTAGCCGGCCGGGGCCGCGACCGCCCGTCGGACGCCGTCCGGCGCGCGGACCGGCCTCGCAACGAGCCCCCCGTCCCCGACTCCCTCCCGTTCGACCCGCGGCTCACACGGTTCCGGTCGCCGAGAGGTACTGCACGAGGAACTGGACGGCGTTGTACGCGCCGTGGACGACGACCGGGACGACGAGGTTCCCCGTGTACTCGTACAGCGCGCCGAGCACGACGCCCAGCATCGCGGCGACGGCGACGTAGACGAGCCGCTGTGTGGGCGTTCCGGCGCCCGCGACGTAGTGCAGCAGGCCGAACAGCAGCGACGCTCCCGCGACCGCGCCCGCGGGACCGACCGCCCGTCTCAGCTCCCCCTGGACGACGCCGCGGAAGAGGAGTTCCTCCCCCACGGCGACGGTGAGAAACGACAGGGGGACCATCGCCAGGAAGTACGCGGGCGGGTTCTCCAGCGCGCGGTTCGTGCTCGGCGCCAGCCCCGCGGCCGAGAACGCGGCGACGATCCCGTACCCCGCGAGGATCAGCGCGGCGGCCCCAGCCGCGGCGACGGCGGCGTCCCGGCGGGTGGGAACCCGCGCCCGCAGCAGGTCGAGGTCGCCCGCGTACAGCAGGAAGACGACTCCGGCGACCCCGAAGCCGGCGGCGTTGCCGACGGTCGTGAACACCGCCGTCGCCGCCGACCCGTCGGCGAACCCGACCGCGAGCGCGACCGACTCGAACGCGGGCACGAGCGCGGCCGCGGCGACGAGACTCGCCGCCACCGAAAGCACGGCCTGCCCGCCCCGCACCGCGAGCGCCCGAGGTTCGACGTCGCCCTCCGGCGGTCCGAGCCGTGCGCTCACCTCACTCCACCTCCAGCCGGCGCTTCCCGGTCACGGCGTCGGCCTCCGGGAAGTCGCCGCCGCCGAGCAGCCCGCGGGCCGCCCGCTTCCCCCACTCGACGGCGGGCTGAGTGAACGTCTCGACGCCCGCGAGCTCGCCGTACAGCACGCAGGCGGCCTCCATCCCGTAGAGGAGCTCGCCGAGGCCCCGCTCGTCGACGCGGTCGACCTCGATCCGGACGTTCTCGCGGCCGGCGGCCGCGAGGCTCGCCTCCGTCGCGCGGAACTCCGCGTCCACGAGCTCGCCCAGCGAGGCGCCGCCGAGGTACGACAGCCCCTCCAGGTCGGTGTCGGGGATGCCAACGTCGCCACTCTCCCGGGGGCGCACGAGCGTCACCAGCTTGTCGGCGGGTCCGGCGCGGTACAGCTGGAGCTGGCTGTGCTGGTCGGTCGCGCCGAGCGCGCGGGCGGGCGTCTGTCCCGTCCCCTCCTTCCCCAGCGATTCCGCCCACAGCTGTGCGAACCACTCGGCGAACCGCTCCAGCGACTCGGCGTACGGCATCGTCGCGTTCGTCGTCGCCCCCCGCTCGGCCAGCGCGTACGTCGTCGCGCCGTAGGCGTACGCCGGCGACTCGAACAGCGAGCCGGCGAGGCGGTCGGCCTCGTCGGCCGCGCCCGCGAGCACGGCGTCGAGGTCGAGGTCCGCGACCGCCGCCGCGAACAGTCCCACGGTCGACAGCGCCGAGAAGCGCCCGGGAACGCCGTCGGGAACGGCAAGCGCCGGCAGCCCGTGCTCGTCGGCCATCGCCCGGAGGTTCCCCGACTCGCCGGTCGTGACGACGGTCCGCTCGGTCCAGTCGACGCCCGCCGACGCCATCGCCTCGCGGACGACCAGGAAGTTCGACAGCGTCTCTGCGGTGGTCCCCGACCGCGAGACGACGTTCACGACCGTCTCCGAGAGGTCGATGTCGTCGACGACCTCCCGCACCCACGCCGGGTCGACGTTGTCGAGGTAGCGGCAGTCGACGCCCGCGCCGAGCGCGTCGGTGAGGGTGGCCGCGCCGAGGGCGCTCCCGCCGATGCCGACCGTGAGGAGGTGGTCGGGGTCGAAGCCGTCGGCGGCCCGGCGGATCGGCGCGGTGTCGCACGTCTCGGGGAGGTTCAACGCGGCGTAGCCGTGTTCGCCGTCGGCGCGACCGCGCTCGATGCGGTCGTGAGCGTCGGCGACCCGCTCGTCGAGCGCGTCGAGGTCGGCCCGCTCCAGGCCGAGGTCGCCCCCGAGCGCGTTCCCGATGTCGACGTACATGTACGGTCGGCGGTCCGCCGGCGGCAAAACCCTGCCGTCCGCCCGCGACCCGGCGGCGCCCCCCTCGACCGAACGGCGACGGTCCGGGGGCGCGGCGCTTAACCACGCCCCGGTCCAACGCTCGCCGATGACAGACGCCGAAGGGACGCCCGAGACGGTGTCCGCGTCCGGCGCGGACGGCGGCGCGAACCCGACCGGCGATCCCGGGGACGGCGAGGAGTACGGCGGCGTGTTCGGCGCGTTCCCGTACGCCTTCCGCGCGACCGACTCGCTGGTGTGCAAGTCGTACGTCGTCGTCGGCGGGCTCGCGGCGCTGCTGTTGACGCTGCTGTTCGGGCTCGCGCTGGTGACGCTGTTCGGCGCGACCGCGGAGGCCCGGTTCTCGATCGTCCGTGCGTTCTACGTGCTCGTCGGACTCGGCGCCGTCGGCCCGACCGTCGTCCCCGTCCTGCTGGTCGCCCGCTCGCGGCGCCGCGGCGCGGCGCGGAGGCCGGGGTACGACGCCGGGGTGGCGGCGTCGGGGTACGGCTTCCTGATCCTGCTGTACGCCGGCGCCGTCGTCGGGGCCGGCCGAACCGCGCTCCCGCCGGTCGCGGGCCTCGCGTTCCCGACCGTCGGCGGGCTGTCGATCCTCCTCGTCCACCGACTGCGGCGCTGAGCCGGGCGGTCGCGCGGTTCGCGGTCCCGTCCGCCTCGGTCGCGTCTCGCTGCGCCGCTCCCCCGAGACGCTCGGTCGTCTCACTCCCTCACGTCTCGCCTTTTCGGTGGGCGGAGCAGCACAGGACCGCTCCGCCGCTCCCCGAGACGCTCGGGCGTTTCACTCCCTCGCGTCTCGCCGGTCGCGAAACGGGCAAAAGTCCCCCTCGCCTACCCGTCGCCCATGACAGACCGCGATCCGGACGGCTCGGAGATGGACGCGATCCGCGACGCGCTCAAGTCCGCGAGCGCCGGCGGCGACGCCGGCCCGGCCGACACCGACGACGGCGAGCGGGCGGGCACCTTCCTCGTCACCCACGCCGACGACGCCTCGGCGGTGCTGCGCGACGTGGCGTCGGGACAGGTCCACACCCTCTCCTCGAACCCCGGCGTCGAGGAGGGCGACGCGGTGGAGGGCGTCGTCGCGCCCGACCCGCCGATGAACATCTCCTGGCAGCTCGTCGACATCGGCGAGCGTCGCCGGATCGCCGTCGAGGAGAGCGACGAACCCCCCACCCGGCAGTCGCTCGACGTCGCCGAGGGGCAGGCCGTCGGCGAACTCGTCCGCACCGAGCGCGCCGGCTCCGGCGAACTCCACGTCATCACCGTCCCCGAGGACGACACCGCACGGGCCGTGGCGGACGTACTCGACGACGCCGACGCCAGGCGCACTCATGCGGCCCGCCTCGGCGCGAACCGCGTCGAGGTCCGGTCGGCGCCCGGCGTCGTCGTCGTGCGGTACATGCCCTGAAACGGCCGAGCAAGCCGTTTTCTCGCTTCGACTGTCGGCTCACCTCCCGGCCCCGTCATCCCCGATAAACCCCATCAAGCTATATTCAATTCCGCCATGTCCTCGCACGGGCACCAACAGCGCCAGCCGCTGGGCCGCCGGCCACGGACAGCTGGGGGAAAGCCAGGGCGGTGTGGCGACGCGGGAGGCGCCCGCCTACTCGCCCGGTCCCGCGGCCGACTGCACCCGCCAGCCACCCTCGACGGTGCCCGTCCGCTCGACGAGGTCGATCCCGGTGTCGTCGCCGACGCGGCTCCCGCCCTCGACGCGCTCCACGCGGAAGGTGAGGTCAAGCGAGTCCCCACAACAGCCTACGTCGACGAACTCCTCGCGCTCGTCGCCGACGCGCGGTTCCGCGAGCACGCGCCGGAGGTATCCACGGTAACGGTCCGTCTCGATCTGGTCGCGACCCCACTCGCTCAGCCCGTCCGGGAACGACAGCACCACCCGTGTCGCCTCGTCGTTCATGGGCGTTCGTTCGGGCGCACGCCACATCGGCGTATCGCCGGCGGCTGCCACGCGGTCGACCGAACGGAGAGCTGAACCGCCGGGAGCCGCGAAAAAGAAGGCTTATTCGGGGGGCGGAGGCACCGGAACGCATGGCTCGATTCGAGGTACCGGAGGTCGATTACACCCGGTACGACAACCGCCAGCTCGCCGCGATCCCGCTGGCGGTGCTGACCGTGGCCCTCCTCGTCATCGGGGGGGCGTACGCGACGACCGGGACGCCGGTCGATCCGGGGCTGGACTTCACCGGCGGGACGGAGCTTCGCCTCGGCGTGGACGCGCCGACCGACGAACGGGCGCGCGCCCAGATAGACGAGGCGTTCACGGCGACGCCCGACAGCGTCCAGCGGGTCGGCAACGGCGACGTGTACGTCGTCACCTTCCAGTCGTCGGACGCCGACACCGGCGAACTGGAGGCGCAGGCCGAGGACGCCGGCTTCGCCGTCCGGTCGATCGACTCCGTGTCCGCCAGCTTCGGCTCGGACACCCAGCGGCTCGCGCTGATCGGCGTCGGCGTCGCGTTCGCCGGCATGGCTCTGCTCGTGTTCGGGCTGTTCCGGACGTTCGTGCCGAGCGTCGCCGTCGTCGTGTCGGCGTTCTCCGACATCGTCATCCCCGTCGCCCTGATGAACCTCTTCGGCATCGAACTCACGCTCGGGACGGTCGCGGCCTTGTTGATGCTCATCGGCTACTCCGTCGACTCCGACATCCTGCTGAACAACAGCGTCCTCCGGCGCTCGGGCGACTTCTACGAGTCCACCCGCCGGGCGATGCGCACGGGCGTGACGATGACGCTCACCTCCATCGCCGCGATGGCGGTGATGGCGGTCGTCGCCTCCTTCTTCGGCATCGGCCTGCTCGCGAGCATCGGGATCATCCTGGTGTTCGGGCTCACCGCCGACCTGATGAACACGTACCTGCTCAACGTGTCGCTGCTTCGCTGGTACAAGTACGAGGGGGTGGCGCGATGAGCGCCTGGGAGACGATCAAGGGGAACTGGCGGGTCGTCCTGCTGGTGCTCATGCTTGCGCTGTCCTCGCTGTTCCTGTTCGCACCGGCGTTCCAGCCTACGGAGGGGCCGGCCGCCCAGGAGACGGCGACGAACCTCCAGTACGGCCTCCAGCTGTCGGGCGGCACGCGCGTCCGCGCGCCGCTGGTCGGCGTCACCGCCGAGGAGGTACAGTTCGACGGCAGCGACACCGCGCAGGTCGAACGCGACGTGGCCGCGGAGCTCCCGAACGCGGACAGCTCGGACGTGATCGCCCGTTACACCACGAACGCCAGCGGCACCGTCGAGCTCGTCGCCGAGAACGGGACGCAGTCGGAGTTCTCGACCGCGCTTGAGACCGCCGGCTACGAGTACGGGGGCGTCCGGGACGGCGTCACTGAGGAGACCCGCCAGCAGACGGTCGAGGTGCTGAACTCGAAGATCAACGCCGCGGGCCTCTCCGGCGGGACGGTCCGGACCGTCCGGACGATCGGCGGGGAGAACTTCGTGCTCATCGAGGTGCCCAACGACGACCGCAGCGAGGTGATCGACCTGGTGAACTCCCGCGGGACCGTCCGGATCGCCGCCTACCACCGGGTCCAGCGGAACGACTCCACGGAGTACGTGAACACGACCGTCATCCGCCAGGAGGACTTCCAGACGGTCGGCACCGCCCAGCAGGGCGAGCAGGGCCCCGGGCCGCACGTCCCGGTGTCGATCCGGCAAAGCGAGGCCGAGCGCGTGGAGGGGCAGTTCGTCGAGACGGGCGTCGCCGGCCGTGGCGGGACCGAGTGCACGTACCGGGACGACCCGCAGTCGACGGAGCCGTGCATCCTCGTCATCCGGGACGGACAGGTCGTCTCCTCGTTCGGGATGAACGCGAACCTCGCGGGGTCGATGCGCGACGGCGAGTGGGCCCAGGACCCGCAGTTCATCCTCGTCACCGGCTCGTTCGAGCGCGCACAGGAAGTCTCGGTCGACCTGCGCGCCGGCGCGCTCCCGGCGGCGCTGGCGATCGACGAGGGGACCGCCTCCTCGATCAGCGCCGCGCAGGGCGAGGACTTCAGGTCCGACTCGCTGCTCATCGGGGTCCTCGCGGTGCTCACCGTCGCGGGCGTCGTGTTCGTCCGCTACGGCGACCCGAAGGTGGCCGCGCCGATGGTCGTCACCGCGCTCTCGGAGGTGGTCGTCCTCCTCGGGTTCGCGGCGTTCATCCAATACCCGCTGGACCTGTCGGTGATCGCGGGGTTCATCGCCGTCATCGGGACCGGGGTCGACGACCTCGTGATCATCGCCGACGAGGTGATGGCCGAGGGCGAGGTGAACTCCAGGCGGGTGTTCCAGTCGCGCTTCCGGAAGGCGTTCTGGGTCATCGGCGCCGCCGCCGCGACGACGATCGTCGCGATGTCGCCGCTGGCGTTCCTCTCGCTGGGCGACCTCCAGGGGTTCGCCATCTTCACGATCCTCGGCGTCCTCGTCGGCGTCCTCGTCACCCGACCGGCGTACGGGGACATCCTCCGGGCGCTGCTGACCGACCGCTGAGCCCGGACGAACCGCGCTGACTGCCAAGGTCCCGGTCCTCTCGTCGTCGCACGAGTCGGCGACCGATTCGGTGCCCGACCGCCCGAGCCACTCGGGTGAGTGTCTATAAATAGACACAGGACACTGTGTACGCATGGGGACGAAGACCATCTCGCTCGACGACGAGGCGTACGAGCGACTGAAGGCCCACAAGCGTGAGGGAGAGAGCTTCAGCACGGTCGTCAAGCGGCTCGCCGGGGAGCGGTCGTGGGGGGAGGTCGCCGGGATCTGGGCGGACGGGACCGACGACCTCGAAGCGGCGGTCGAGGAGGGGCGCGACCGCTCACGTGACCGACGGAACCGGGTCACGGACGACCGCTCACAATGATTCAGGACACGAGCTTTCTCATCGATATCTTAAATGGGAACCCGGACGCGCTGGACACCCTCGACCTCCTCGAACGGGAGCACCGGCCCCAGAAGGTCGCTTCGATCACCTCGCTAGAGCTATACGAGGGGGTGCGCCGGTCGGACAAGCCGGACAACGAGAAGCGGGCGGTCCTGCGCGTCCTCGACTCCAAACACGTGATCCCGGCGGATCATCCCGTGATGAAGCGTGCCGGCGAACTGAGCGGCGATCTCGTCGCCGCGGGCGAACGGATCGACCGCGAGGACTGCGTTATCGCGGCGACCGCGATCGGCGAGAACGAACCGGTTCTCACCCGGAACGGATCCCACTTCGACCGGATCCCCGCACTCGACGTCGAGACGTACTGAGTCGTCGCGTTCGGCCCCTGCCTCCGATTCAGAACTCCGCAAGCGCCGACTGCTCGCTCGCCGCCAGCAGGTCGTCGCAGGTGCTCCACGACCTCCGGGCGCAGTCGGGGAGGTCGCCCTCGCGGTCCACGTACTCCCGGAGGAACTCGCGGGTCGCCGGGTCCGAGGGGTAGCCGCTGCCGATCCCGTCGTAGCCGCGGTCGCGGTACGCGGCGTCCAGCTCCGCGACGATCCGGTCGCGCTCGACCTTCGCGATCACGCTCGCGGCGGCGACGACGGGGTACGACTCGTCGGCGCCGTGTTCGGCGGTCACGTCGACGGCGATGTCGGTTCCCTCGGCCGGCTCAATGTTCGCCGCCGCGACCGCGTCGGCGACGCGCTCGGCGAACCGCGACTCGCTGACGTCGCCGGCATCGACAACTGCGCGGTCGCCGTCGCGCGCGACCGCCGCGAGCGCCTCGGCCTGCCCGGCGACGGTGAGCGCGTTCATGTCGGTCGCCGGGTCGTCGATGCGGCCGACGCCGACCACGCTCACGCCGACGGCGACGCGGTCGTCCGCACGCAGGGCCGCGTCGAGGTCGTCGCGTCGGGCGGGAGAGAGCCGTTTGGAGTCGTCCACCCCCTCGGGGATCGCCCCGGGATCGGCGCGAACCGCGGCCGCGACCATCGGTCCCAGGACGGGTCCCTTCCCCGCCTCGTCGGCGCCGAGCACAGCTTACTCCCCGCCGTTGTTGGTCTCGGGATCGTCGTCTCCCCGATCGGCGGTTCCCCGGAGGAAGAACTCCTCGCGCTCGAACGGCTCGTCG
This sequence comes from Halobacteriales archaeon QS_6_71_20, assembly GCA_003020945.1. Classification (GTDB taxonomy): domain Archaea; phylum Halobacteriota; class Halobacteria; order Halobacteriales; family Haloferacaceae; genus Halobaculum. The sequence goes on along the minus strand of PXRU01000006.1, from coordinate 30,234 downwards.
CGTCCCTCGACGGCGAGCACGTCCAGCGCCGTCACCGTCGCGTCGACGCCGAGCAGTCCCGCGAGGCTCGGCTCCGTCCGCCCTTCGTCGCCGGAGATCAGCTCCTTGATGTAGAGGCCGCCGGCGCCGTGGACCTCGACGGCGGCGTGGCGCGCGTCCTCCCGTTCGGCCGTCACCTCGTGGGCGACGCGGGTGCGGGTCTTGGCGGCACGCCGGTGGTCGACGCGGCTCGGGGTGTACTGTTCGACGGTCGCGCCGTCGAGTTCGGCGACGGCGTCGGCCAGCGCCTCGGCGGGGACGTCGCTCCCGAACGCGACGCTCGCGCGGTAGCGCTTGGTCGCGTCGAGCTCCTTCACGCGCTCGACCATCGTGTGCTCGCACGGCCGCAGCCCCTCCACCTCGACTTTGCCGTCGGCGAAGGCGTTGATGTCGCCCTCCAGCCGGTCCGTGTCGATGTCGCGCCTGCGCGGCTCGTCGACCTCGATCACGAACGGGCGACCCGTCCCGAGCATCAGCGCGTCGACGTCCTCGCGGCCGGCGCCGTGGAACGTGGCGTCGACGCCCGCCATCACCTCCTCGACGACGGGCGCCGTGAGCTGTTCGACGCTCTCGGGGTACAGGTAGCCGGAGCCGTCGCAGGTGTCACACTCCTCGCGCCCCTGTCGACCGGAGCCGCGACAGTCCGAGCAGGGCCACTCCGTCTGCGGGATGTCGCGCTCCAGCTTCTGGTAGCGGCCGTACACGTGCGCGGAGTTGACCGTCGCCTCGACCCGGTCGGCGTCCACGTCGAGGAGGAACTGCACGTGCGGGCGCTCGAACTCCGCCGTCGCGCCGGTCGCCCGGCCGACGCGCTTGCCGACCTCGCGGTTGAGCTCCTTCCGGAGCGGCTCCCCGGCGTCGGGGGCCATCCCCGCGTCCTCGCGGAGCAGGCGATCGTTCTCCTCGGCCAGCGGGGGGACGCGCGTGCCGACCTGGTAGGTGTCGTACTCGTAGTCGGCGACGGCGTCGGCGGCGCGCTCGGCGAACTCGTCGAGGCGCTCGAAGACGCCCTCACACACCCAGCAGTCCGCGGCCGCGCCTGGGTCTCCCGGGTCGTCGCGTCGCTGCTCCCCGTCCGAGCGGTTCGGGCCGGCTCCCGACCCGCCATCGAAGTCGGCGTCGTCGGCGAGCGCGACGGCGACCCGGAGGCCCTCGCCGCGCTCGCGGTTGCCGAGGCCGAACGAGCGCTCGGCGAACGGACGGCCCAGGCAGTGGTCACACAGCGGGCCGGTCGCCAGCAGGGCGCGGGCCGCCTCGACCACGTCGGGGAACGGCTCCTCGGCGTCGGCCGTCGCGGTGTCGGCCGCCGTGTCGGTATCGGCGGGAGCGTCGGAATCGGTCATATCCGCCCTCGTCCCGGCTGGCGGTAGGCCCTTTCGGTTGCGCGTCCGACTCGCCGGGGTGACACGGCGGCGCGGCGAACGGCGACGGGTCACGGAGGGACCCGGCGGCCGGTCGGCCGGATCGGCGTCGAAGCCTGCGGGCGTCGACTCAGGGGCGCCGGCGGGCACGGGCGGACCGGGCTCCGAGCGCCCCGCGGTCAGTCGACGCCGGCCGGCGCCGCGGCGTGATCCCCGGCGTCGGGCGGGACCGAGCGGACGGACTCGACCGTCACGTCGCCGACGCCGAACCGCTCGGCGAGCGCGGCGGCGACGGCCTCGCGCTCCTCGCCCGCGTCGGCCGCGAGCGCGACGGTCGCGTCGGCCTCGACCGTGAGGTCGTTGAGGCCGGGCTCGATGCCGCGGATGTCGAGCGACTCGACGGCCTCGACGGCGGCGGCGCGGCGGAGCGTCGTCTCGGCGCCCTCGGCGAGGTCGCCGGGGGCCGAACGGGACACTGCGACGGTCATGCTGGCGTCGGCCAGTCGCTGTCGGCGGACCGACATAGGCTCCCTGCGCGGCTCGAACGCGCCCGCGGGCCTTCCCGGGGAGCGGGTCGGCCGCGAGACGCGGCGACGGGTTCGAGGTGGCCTGAACGGTGAGTGGAGAAGGCGTCCGCCCCCGCTCGGGTCGACCCCGAGAGCCGTCGCCGCGTCACGCGGCGATGGAGGCGGACGGTGCGGAGGCGTTCCCCACGCAGGCGCCGGTCCCGTTCGCCGTCGCGGCGGCGACGCGGAACTCGACGCCGGCACCCGACCACCCCGCATACCCGTCGCTGCCGAGCGGCAGCCGGGTCGCGGACGCGGTGTGGTCGGTCATCGGGGTCCTCCGACTCTCGTCGTGTCAGGCGGATCGAACGCCCGAATATTAACGATTGTGCAGCCGTGTCGGGCGGTACCACACCCCGTCCCGGCGCTCCGACGCCCGTCGTGACGGGTTCACCGCTGATAGCTCGTTGCGACCCTTCTATACGATAGCGCTGTCCTGTCGAGGACTGCCCGGACGATACCCGAGACACAGTTCGAGTCGCTGGCGCCGGCCGACCCCCGCTTGTCTCCCGGCGCCGAAGACGGAGCCGCGCGTCTGGCGTGACGTCTGGACGTTCCGCCGAGAGGCGGTCGTCGGCGTCGCCGACACCGTCCGCCGGGTGTTGTAGCGTCGCGCCTACCGTTTCGAACCGAAACACTTTGACGACCGATGGACAACCGCGAGGCGATGACGGATTCCGACGGCGGGGCGCTCGTCGTGCGCGGTGGAACGGTTCACACACAGACGGAGCGGGGGACGGTCGAGGGGGACGTGCTCCTCGCGGGCGGCGAGATCGTCGCCGTCGGCGAGGTGGACGCGCCCGCCGACGCGACCGAGATCGACGCCACGGGGCTCGAAGTGACCCCGGGACTGATCGACGCCCACAGCCACGCGGGCATGGCCGAGTGGGCCGAGCCGGAGGACGGCGACTTCAACGAGGGGACCAGCGCGACGACGCCGCACGTGAACGCGCTCGACGGCTTCCACCCGCGCGACGAGGAGCTGAAGGGGGCGTTCCGGAACGGCGTCACCACCGTCTCCGCGCGCATGGGCTCGGGCAACGTGATCGGCGGAGTCATCTGCTCGATGAAGACGTACGGGACGGTTGCCGACCGGATGCTGATCGCCGAGGACGGCATGAAGGCCGCGATGGGCGAGAACCCCAAGCGGTTCCACGGCGAGCGCGAGGGGCGCCAGCCCTCCACCCGGCCGGGGGTCGCCGCCACGCTCCGCGAGGAGTTCACGGCGACGGAGGACTACGTCGAGGCCCGCGAGCACGCCCGCGAGAACGGCGAGCCGTTCGAGCGCGACCTCGGGCGGGAGAACCTCGCGCGCGTCCTCGACGGCGACCTCCCGCTGCGGGTCCACGCCCACCGCTCGGACGACATCGTGACGGTGTTCCGCATTGCCGAGGAGTTCGACATCGACCGCCTCTCGATCGAGCACGCCACCGAGGGCCACCTGATCGCCGAGGAGTTCGCCGAGCGCGACGTGCCCGCGGTCGTCGGTCCCTCCCTCTCGTCGGCCTCGAAGTACGAGCTCCGTAACATCACCTTCGAGACGCCGGCGATCCTCCACGAGGCGGGCGTCACCGTCGCCATCCAGACGGACGCGCCGGTGCTCCCCCAGCAGCACCTCGACGTCTGCGTCGGCCTCGCGGTCCGGGAGGGGCTCCCGGAGGCGGCCGCCCTCGACACGGTGACGACCAACCCCGCGGAGATCCTCGGCGTCCGCGACCGGGTCGGCGACCTCGCGCCCGGCACGGACGCGGATCTCGTCGCCTGGGACGGCCCGTTCCACGAGATGGACACCCGGAGCCGGTACGTGGTCGTCGACGGCGAGGTCGTGTTCGACCGCGAGCGCGACGAGGTCGACCCGCGCGAGGAGTACGCGTGGTAAGCGAGGGCGAGCGAAGCGAGCCCTCGTCATCAGAGCGGGGAGCCGTGCGACTCGCGAGCAGGAGCGAGGGCGAGCGAAGCGAGCCCTCGATGAGCCGCGGCGAGGTCCGGGGCCGAGCCGCGCACCGCACGGAGCGAGGGCGACCGACGGGAGTCCTCGTCGCCCGAGCGGGGAGCCATGCGACCCGCGAGCAGAAGCGAGGTCGAGCGAAGCGAGACCTCGATGAGCCGCGGCGAGGTCCAGGGTCGAGCCGCGCACCGCACGGAGCGAGGGCGACCGACGGGAGCCCCCGCCACCCGAGCGGGGAGCCATGCGACCCGCAGCGTCACCGCCCGGCCGGACCGAGCGGCGATGACGGAGTGAGCGGGACGACCGCGCTCGGCGCTCGACCGGAACACGCGATGTGACCGACGCCGGCTACTCGTCGAGGTGTCCGCCGTCGGTGGCGGTCGACGCCGGCGCCGCGTCGTCGGCGGCCGTCGAGTCGGGGGCGAGCGCGCGGCGGCCGGCATCGGTGACGCGGTAGATCTCCTCGGCCGTCGCCGCCTCGACGAGTCCCCGGTCGGCCAACGCCGCCACGCGCCGCTCGACCAGCGGGATGTGGAGCCCCGTGTTGGCGGCGACGAGCGCGGGGTAGTCCGCGCCCGCCCGTTCGAGGTGGCGCAGCACTCGCTCGTCGGCGTCGGACAGACTCGTCGACTGGGGCATATCTTGCGGGATTCGGTACCACGCCACATGAATCTGTCGTCACGCTCGCGCGGGAATCGGGGATCGCGCCGTCGACGCGTCGCCGACGTCCGCCCGGAATCGTCCGCGATCCGGAGACTCAAGGGCGACGCGTCGAACCCCGTGGCATGCGACTGACGAACGCGGCGGTCGGCGACGCACAGACGAGCGGGTTCGCGTGGGGGGTGCTCACCGACCTCGTCGACGTGGGCAGCCGGATGGCCGGCCAGGAGGGAGAGCGGGCGGGCGCCGCGGTCGTCCGCGGGGCGTTCGAGCGGGCGGGCGCCCGGAACGCCCGGATCGAGGAGTTCGAGATCCCCGGCTGGTGGCGCGGCGACTCCTCGCTGACGATCCACGAGCCCCGCGAGCGGGTCCACGACGGGCACCAGGACGTGCTCGCGCTCCCGGGCTGTCCGTCGGGGGAGGCGACCGGCCGCGTCGTCGACGTGGGCGACGGCACCGACGAGGCGTTCCGGCGGCGAAGCGACGAGCTGGACGGCGCGATCGCGATGGCGTCGTCGTCGACGCCCGAGGACGTCGACCGCTGGATCCACCGGATGGAGAAGTACGTCACCGCCGCCGAACACGGCGCGAGCGCGTTCGTCTTCCGCAACCACCTCGACGGCTCGCTCCCCCCGACCGGCGAGGTCGGCTACCACGAGCGCCCCGGGCCGATCCCCGCGGTCGGCGTCTCCTGTGAGGTCGGCAAGCGGCTCGCGCGCTACGCGGAGGAGGGGTGTGAGGCGACGGTCTCGGTCGACTGTCGCAACGAGCCGACGACCTCGGTGAACGTCGAGGCGGCGATCGGCCCGGACACGGACGAGCACGTGCTCCTCACCGCACACGTCGACGCCCACGACATCGCCGACGGCGCCAACGACAACGGCGCCGGCTCCGCGCTCGTCGCGGAGGTGGGCCGGCTTCTCGCCCGCGACGACGTGGAGTTGGACCGCCGGGTCCGCCTCGTCACCTTCGGCTCCGAGGAGATCGGCCTGTGGGGGGCGTACCACTGCGCGGGGACGACCGACCTGGACGACACGAAGTGTGTCGTCAACCTCGACGGCGCGGCCAACTCCCGGAACCTCCGGGTGGGGACGAACGGGTTCGACTCGATGGCGTCGGTGTTCTCGGCGGTGACGAACGACCTCGACGCGACGCTGTCGGCCGACGACACGGTCTCGCCCCACGGCGATCAGTGGGCGTTCGTCCAGGAGGGCGTCCCCGCGGTCATGGTCTCGACTACCTCAGAACAGTCCGGCCGGGGGTGGGGGCACACGCACGCCGACACGCTCGACAAGCTCGACTCCCGCGACGTCCGGGACGTGGCCGTCCAGGTCGCCGAGGCGGTCGCGCGCTTCGCCGCCGAGGAGGTGGAGACGCCGCCGCGGACGCGCGCGGAGACGCGCGAGGCGATCGACGAGGGGTACGAACGGGAGCTCCGGAAGGGCGGGCGCTGGCCGTACGACGACCTCGACTGAGGGCCGGGTCGCCGCGTCGGCGCCGGTCAGCCGCCGCCGCCGTCGAGCAGCCGGCCGAGGTCGTCCATCACCTTCCCCTCGGCGCGCGCGAGGTGTTCCCAGGCCGTCGTCGTCCCGATGCCGAGCTCGTCGGCGACGTCCTCGACGCCGGCGTCCTTCTCGTGGCCGTAGTAGCCCGCCCCGATCGCCGCCGAAAGCGCCTCGCGCTGGCGCCGGGTGAGCTCGTGGAGCGCGCCGACGGTCTCGAACCGCGAGGAGGGCTCGACGTCGGCCATCTCCACCTGACGGACCAGCTCGACGTCGTTGCCGTTCGCCTCGACGGCCCGGATGACCGACGAGAGGTCGTCGTCGGCCTCCAGGTACAGCGTCCAGCGCTCCCAGCCGTCGTTGATGACGGTACCGGTGCGGTAGTGGAGCCCGAGCTTGGCGAACTGCTCGCCGATGCTGTCCCACTCCTCGGCGTTGAACGTGATCGCGGCGAGCACCGTCGGCTCGCCCAGCGGCGTCACCGGGTCGGCGGCGACGATCGGGTCGCCGTCGCGGAAGTCGTCGATGAACGCGGCCACCTCGTCGGGGTCGCCGCTCACCTCGATGATCCGCTTGCGCTCGGCCGTCCGCCCCGTCATCGAGGAGATGGAGCGCATCGTCACGCTCGGATACCGCGCGGACACCTCACACTCCGGCTGCCCGTTGTGCCTGATCCGAAGCGTCACCTCCCGCATCGGCCGTTCGGATCCCTCCTCAGCGCCGTTCGCGACCATACACCGAATTCATTTGGGTCGTATTGAACTTTGTTACTGTATATCAGCCCCGTACGGCATCGGACGAGTCCACCGACGCGCTGAGCGGTTCCGTCGTGGATCGCCGGACGACCGCCGCCCCGCTCGGGGCGGCGGGGTTGAGCGGCCTCGCCGGCTGTACCGGAGGCGGCGGCGAGGGCGAGCGACGCCGACGCCGAACGCCGGCCCCGCGGGCGTCTCCGCGCGAACGCACGGCGATCACCCCGGGAGGAAGCGGCCCCGTCGGCAAAGCCGGTTCTCCGGATATATTCGGTGACAGCTTTTCCCTCACGCAGGGGGCAAGCGCGCCGGCCGCCGGCGCGTCGGTGGCGACGGCCGCCGCGCTCAACGTCGTCGAACCCACGTCGACGGGGCTGGGCGGCGACGTGTTCGCGCTGTACCGGACCGCCGACGGCGAGGTGGGCGCGATGCGGTCGTGCGGCCCCGCCCCGGCCGACGCGACGATCGACGCCGTCCGCGACGCGGTCGCGACGACGGAGGGGGTCGACCCCGCCGACGCCGAGATGCCCGACACGGGTCCCCACGCCGTCACCGTCCCCGGGACCGCCCGCGGGTGGGAGGCGACCGCCGACCGCTTCGGCGAGATGTCGCTGTCCGAGCTCCTGCGGCCGGCGATCCGCTACGCGGTCGACGGCTACCCCGTCTCGGAGGTCGTCTCCGCGCAGTGGCGACACGGCGAGGAGCTGTTCGAGACCGACCACGCCCGGGAGGCGTACCTCTTCGACGGCGAGGCGCCCGACGTGGGACAACACGTGACGCTACCGGAGCTGGGGGAGTCGATGCGCCGTATCGCCGAGGAGGGCGCCGACGTGGTGTACGAGGGGGAGATCGGCGAACGGATCGCCGCGGAGGTGCGGGAGCACGGCGGCTTCCTCACGACCGACGACCTCGCGGCGTTCGAGCCGGAGTTCCTCGACCCCGTCTCGACGACGTACAACGGCGCGGAGGTGTACGAGCTCCCGCCCAACAACCAGGGGCTCATCGCGCTGGAGGCGCTCAACGTCGCCGAGGAACTGGGCGCCGGCGAGCACGACTACGACTCCCCCGAGCGGGTCCACTACCTCTCGGAGGCGCTGAAGCTGGCGTTCCACGACGGCCACCGCTACATCACCGACCCGGAGTTCGAGCAGCATCCGCCTCTCGGATCGAAGGAGTGGGCCGCGCGGCGGGCCGAGCGGGTCGGCGAGGCGTGCAACGACGACGTGAGCTTCGGCGTGCCCGACGCGCACGCGGAGGACGCCGACACGGTGTTGCTGTGCGTCGCCGACGACGAGGGGAACGTCGTCTCGTTCATCAACTCCCGGTTCGCCGGCTTCGGCTCCGGACTGGTCGCCGGCGACACGGGGATCGCCCTGCAGAACCGCGGGGCGTCGTTCTCGCTGGACCCCGACCACCCGAACGCGCTCGCGCCGCGCAAGCGGCCGTTCCACACGCTGATCCCGGGGCTTGTCGACCTGGCGCCCGACGACGCCGCCGACGACTGGGCCGCCTTCGGCGTGATGGGCGGCTATATGCAGCCGCAGGGCCACGTCCAGGTGATCTCCAACCTCGTCGACTACGGCATGCCGCTGCAGGCGTCGCTGGACGCGGCGCGGTGGCGCTACCGGGAGGAGGGAAGCCTCGCGCTGGAGCCGCAGTTCGACTCCCACGTCGCCGCGAAGCTCTCGCGGCGGGGCCACGACGTGCGGACGCTCCCGCCGACGCGGTTCGGCGGCGCCCAGATCGTCCGCAACGCCGACGGCGTGCTCTCGGGCGCGACCGAGCCCCGCAAGGACGGCAACGCCCAGGGGTACTGAGCAGGGGCGCCGTCGGTCGCTCGGGGCCGGCGCGACGGTCGCGACGGTCGCGACGGTCGCGACGACCGACAGACCGAAGCCGCGGCGCGCGAACACGCCGGTGTGCCACGGCGACGACGCACCGACCGGCTCGGCTTCGACGGCACCCGCGACCCCCTCGGTGCGGCGGTCGCGCGCCTGCTCCCGACGGCGCTGGTTCGGCGCGCGATCGCGATCTCCGTGTCGACCGACCGGGAGTCGTACGCCCCCGGCGACCCGGTCCGGGTCCGCGTCGCGATCCGTAACCGGCTCCCGGTGCCCGTCTCGGTCGGCACGTCGACCCGGCGGCGCTGGGGGTGGGAGGTGGACGGCCTGCTTGAGGCCAGCGACGAGCCGCGGCTGGGTCCCGGCGGCGACGGCGAGTTGGCCTTCCGGGCCCGCGAGCGGAAGCGGTTCGCGTGGACGTGGGACGGTCGCGTGAAGCGGGTGCGCGAGGACGGCGTCCGGTCGCTCCCGCTGGACCGCGGCGACCACGAGATCCGCGCGTTCGTCGGCACGCCGGCGGAGCGGCCGGCGGCCACGACCACGATCCGGATCGAGTGACGGGGTCGGCGACCGCGTCCCCGGGCGCTCGCTCTCGCCGGCCTCGGGGGCGGACGGCGCTCGCGCCGACGGCCGCGGCGGCTCAGTCGTCGGCGGTCGCGGGGTCCTCGCCGTCGACGCGCTCCGGCGACGGCGTGTCGTCCCGGTGGAGGTGACAGTCGGCCCGGTGTTCGTCGGTGCCGTACCGCGGCTCGACCGTGTAGCTCGGCTCCTCGCGCGCACAGATGCTGGGCTCCTCGAACGCCTCAGTGAGCCGGTCGGCGGCGGCGTCCCACTCGTCGGCGAGCACCTCGTCGATCGCCCGCTCGACGTGCCCGCCGACGTCGCCTCCGGGGAGCCCGTCCCCGAAGAACTGTCGGCGCACGGTCGGGCGGTCGGGCGCCTCGAAGCTGCGGCGCTCCACCGCCCGGCTGAACGCCAGCACGGCGTCCCACGTCGCCGCGTCCATCTCGTACTCCGTCGGCCGGATGAGATCCGGACAGCGCGTCCGGAAGCGACAGCCCGAGGGCGGATCGATCGGCGACGGGACGTCGCCGTCGAGCACGCCGCGCACCCCGTCGGCGCGGGGGTCGGGCACCGGGATCGACTCAAGCAACGCGTCGGTGTAGGGGTGTTGCGGGTTCTCGAACAGCTCCTCGGTCTCCGCCAGCTCGACGACGTTGCCCAGGTACATCACGGCGACGCGGTCGGCGATGTGGCGGATGACGCTCAGGTCGTGTGCGATGAACAGGTACGTGAGGCCGAACTCCTCTTGAAGCTCCCGCATCGTGTTCAGCACCTGCGCCTGGATCGACACGTCCAGCGCGGACACCGGCTCGTCGCAGACGATGAACTCGGGGTTCACCGCGAGCGCACGCGCGAGGTTGATGCGCTGGCGCTGGCCCCCGGAGAACTGGTGGGGGTAGCGGTTGTAGTGGTGAGGGTCGAGTCCCACCTTCTCCAGCAGCTCCCGCACGCGAGCCTCGCGCTCGCCCTCGTACAGCCCGTGTGCCTTCATCGGCTCCTCGACGATCGGCCCGACCTTCATCCGGGGGTCGAGGCTCGACTGGGGGTCCTGGAAGATCATCTGCATGTCGCGGCGCTGTCGCCGGAGGTCGCCCCCCGACAGCTCCGCGAGGTTCTCCCCCTTGAAGTACACCGCGCCGTCGGTCGGGTCCAGCAGCCGCAGCACGGTCCGCGCGAGCGTCGACTTCCCGCAGCCGGACTCGCCCACGAGGCCGAGCGTCTCCCCCTCCCGGATGTCGAAGGAGACGCCGTCGACGGCCCTGACGGACGGCTTCGAGAGGAACGTATCGAGGATGCCGCTCGACTGGCTGAAGTGTTTGGTGAGGTCCTCGACCCGGAGCAGGACGTCGTCACTCATCCCGCTCACCCCCGCGCATCTCCGCCAGCCCGCCGGCGAACGCGCCGGTCGCCTCCGCCTCCAGCGACTCGCTGTGCTCGTAGCCGACCGACTCGTACTTCACGCAGGAGACGAGGTGGGGCTGACGCCCGTCGGCCTCGGCGGCTCGTGCCGCGTCGGCGGGTCGGGCTCCGTCGTTTCCCGCTCCGGCGGCGTCGGCCCCCTCCTCGGGGGGCGCGTGCGTCGGGTGGACCTCCCTGCACACCTCCCGGGCGTCCGGACAGCGGGTGTGGAACCGGCAGCCGGACGGCGGGTTGATCGCCTCCGGCATCACCCCGCCGATCGGGTCCAGCGACTCCACGGTCCGATCGGGTCTGGGGATCGAGCGGAGCAGCGCCCGGGTGTACGGGTGTTTCGTGTCGTGGAACAGGTCGTCGACGTCGGCCTGCTCGATCACCTCGCCGAGGTACATCACGTTGACGCTGTCGCAGATCTCCGCCACGACGCCCATATCGTGGGTGACCCAGACGAACGCGGTGTCGTACTTCTCCTGGAGGTCGTCGACGAGGTCGAGGATCTGTCCCTCGACGGTGACGTCGAGGGCGGTCGTCGGCTCGTCGGCGATGATGAGGCTCGGCTCGCACGCCAGCGCCATCGCGATGAGGACCCGCTGGCGCATCCCGCCGGAGAACTGGTGGGGGTACTCGTCGTACCGCTTCACCGGCTCCGGGATCCCCACCTCCCGGAGCATGTCGATCGCGATCTCCTCGGCCTCGGCGCCGCTGACGTCCCGGTTCAGTTCGATGAACTCCCGGACCTGTCCCCCGACGGTGAACACCGGGTTGAGCGACTCCATCGGGTCCTGGAAGATGATCGCGATCTCCGTCCCCCGGATGTCCGTGCGCATCTCCCGCCGGGAGAGCATCGCCTCGGACTCCCGGAGGTCGCCGTCGGGACCGCGCTCGATGTCGACCAGCGTCCGGCCCTTGTACGTCACCGTCCCGTCGACGATGCGGCCGGGCTCCTCGACGAGCCGCATGATCGACTGGGCGGCGACGGACTTGCCGGCGCCGGACTCGCCGACGAGGCCGACGAGTTCGCCCTCCCCGACCTCGAAGCTCACGCCGTCGACGGCGCGGACGGTTCCCTCCTCGGTGAAGAACTGCGTCTTCAGGTTCTCGACTCGCAGTAGTGGCTCTGACTGGCTCATTAGTTGTTGATCCGCGGATCGAGTGCGTCTCGCAGGCCGTCGCCGAGCAGGTTGAAGCCGACCACGGTCGCGAGGATCGCGAGTCCGGGCCAGATGCTGAACCACGGGTTCGGCAGCATGTAGTCGCGGGAGTTGGAGAGCATCTGTCCCCACGACGGGGTCGGCGGCTGGGCGCCGTAGCCGAGAAACGAGAGGCCGGCGACGATGAGGATCGAGACGCCGACCTGCAGCGTCGCCTGCACGAGCACCGGCGCGAAGCTGTTCGGGATGACGTGTCGCATGATGATGTTGCGGTCGCGGACGCCGGCCGCGCGGGCGGCGTCGACGTACTCCTCCTCGCGGACGGACAGCACCCGCGACCGGATGAGCCGCGCGAACGTCGGGATCGTCGCGACCCCGACGCCGATCATCGCGAACGTGAGGTTGCGGCCGAACGCCACCATGAACACGATGACAAGCACCAGAAACGGGATGGCGTACAGCGTCTCCGCGCCGCGCATGAGCGCGTCGTCGACGAGCCCGCCGTAGTAGCCGGCGACGGAGCCGACGACCATCCCGAGCACCATCGCCAGCCCGGTCGAGACGATGCCGACGGTGATGGCGATCCGGGTGCCGTAGAACAGCCGGACCAGCAGGTCGCGCCCCCGGTGGTCGGTGCCCAGCGGGTGCGCGAGCGTCCCCGGCTCCCCCGGGTACAGCTCGTTCGTGAGAAACGCCGGCGGGCGGAGGATCGGCGCGCCCGTCTCGGCGATCGGGCTCACCCACAGCGCCTCCGCGATCGCGTACTGCTCGACGCCGAGGCTCGCGAACGCCCCGAAGCCGGCGAGGTACGCGAAGAGGACGCCGTCGACGAAGGAGACGACGGCCACGAGCGTCGCGACGCCGATGACCACGAGGCCGGACATCGCGGTCGGGTCCCGGCGCACCTGCGACAGCGTGTACTGCCAGCCGACGCGCGCCTTCGGCTGCTCGGCGGCCGGCTCCTCGTTGAACTCCCGGTCGGGGCTCGGTTCGTTCTCGATGTCGGGTGTCGTAGCCATCTCACTCGGCCTCCTCGAAGGTGACGCGCGGGTCGACGTACGCGTACGAGAGGTCGGTGACGATCACGCCGACCACGAACACGAACCCGAACACCAGCGTGGTGCCGGTGACCAGCGCGAAGTCCTGGTTGTTGATCGCGGTGATGATGAGCCGGCCCATTCCGTTGATGGAGAACACCGTCTCGGTCAACACCGCCCCGCCGATGGCGCTTGTGAGCTGGAGCCCCAGCAGCGTGATCAGCGGGAGCTGTGCGTTCCGGAAGGCGTGTTTGCGGAGGATGGTGAACTCGCTGACGCCGTACGCCCGGGCGAGCTTCACGTACTCCTGGCCCAGCACCTCGAGCATCGAGGAGCGCTCGATCCGGGTGAGCGCCGCCATCTGGAGCGTCCCCAGCGACAGCGTCGGCAACAGCAGGTGTCTCCCGGCGGCGGCGAGCACGTCCACCCGGCTGTCGGCGCCGTCGACCGAGCCGACCGGCGCCCACGGGAGGATCAGGTTCGTCGCCGGCAGCACGTCGAGGCGGTACGCGAAGACGATGATCAACATCAGGCCGATCCAGAACGACGGCGTCGACACGCCGAGCAGCGCGACGACCCGGGAGACGTGGTCGGTCGGCTTGTTCCGGCGCTTGGCGGAGATGATGCCCAGCGGCACGGCCGTGAGGATGGCGAACGTGAAGCTCGACGCCAAAAGCAGCAGCGTCACGGGGAGCCGCTCGGCGATCTTCCGGGTGACCGGCACCTTGTAGTAGATGCTCTGGCCGAGGTCGAGCCGGACCGCGTCGATCAGGTAGTTCAGAAAGCGGACCCACACGGGCCTGTTCAGCCCGTACTTCGCGCGGATCGCTTCCGCCTGTGCCGCACTGGGGGAGGGGCCGAGCATGATGCTCACCGGGTCGCCGGGCATCGCCTCCATCAGGAAGTAGGTGATGGCGGCGACGCCCAACAGCACCGGCACGGCCTGGAGTATGCGTCGTATCGTGTACTGTGCGCGTCCCATTGTCTCGGTGGTTCCGTTGGCGTGCGTTACTCGGAGGCGACCATAAGTGAAGCGGGGCCGACCGCGGAGGAGAGGCGCGGCCCGCTACTTGTCGACGGAGACGTTGTTGCGGTCGGTCACCATCTGGAACGACTCGACCGGGTGCGAGGTGAAGTCGTTGACGTACTCCTTCACGCCGAAGCTGTTCTTCAGGTTGTACGCCGGGAGGTGCGCGCGGTCCTCCAGGATCGTCGTCACCGCCTCGGTGTACAGCTGCTTGCGCTCCTCGCGGTCGGCCGACTCGCGGGCGGCGACGATCTGCTCGGCGGCCTCGACGCCGGCGTCGCTGTTGGCGCCGTAGTACGAGCCGTTGGTCACGCCGAGCGTGTCGTCGGTCCGGCCGAACATGTAGTAGGTGAACGAGTCGGGGTCCGGCACGCCGGACCAGCCGAGGGTGTACATGTTGTAGTCGGCCTCGTCGCCGCTGACGTACTGGTCGAGGAACGCGCCCCAGTCCAGCCGCTGGACGGTGACGTCGTCGAAGCCGGCCTCCTTCAGGCCGTTCGACACCGAGATGCCGATCTGCTCGCGCTTGTCGTCCGGCGGGACGATGATCCGCCAGGAGTAGTCCATCGAGACGCCGGCCTCCTCGAACAGCGCGGTCGCCTCGTCGATGTTCTTGTCGTGGGGGATCTCCGCCCACTGGTCGACGGGGAACTCCCACTCCTCGGCGATCGACGCCGGGAACGGACTGTACTGCCGGACGCCCGTCGGCTCGACGTAGTTCTCGACGGCCGAGTCCATCGAGAAGCAGTAGTCGACCGCCTCCCGCACCTGCGGGTCAGCCGTCGGCCCCTCGTTACAGTTGAACGAGAGGTAGAAGTAGCCGATCCCGGGCACCTCGTCGATACTGGCGTCCTCGATCCCGCGGACCGTCGAGTAGAGCTTCGGCGGGATCTCCTCGATGACGTCGTTCTCGCCGTTCCGGAGCGTGGTGACGCGGGTGGTCGCCTCCTCGACGGGCTCGAAGTGGATCGCCTCGAGGTTCGCCGTCGGCTCGCCCCAGTAGTCGTCGTACCGGACGAGGTCGACGAAGTCGCCCTCCTGCCAGTCGTCGAACTCGAAGGGGCCGGAGCCGACCGGCTGGGAGGTGTTGAACGCCTCCTTGTCCTCCTCGCGGACGGACTTCGGCACGATACCGGCCGTCAGCGAGGTCATGAACGCCCCGAACGGGTACGCCAGGTCGAACTGGACGGTCGTGTCGTCGACGACCGTGATCGAGTCGATCATGTTGAACGTCGAGGCGTTGTCCGTCTCCTCGTCGACGGGCGCCTCGAAGCTGTACTTCACGTCCTCGGGGGTGACCGGGTCGCCGTTGTGGAACGTCGCGTCGCCGGTCATCTCCACGACGTACTGCAGCCCGTCGTCGGAGACCTCGGGCTCGCCGGTCGCGAGCTCGGGGACGATGCCGGTGCCCTCGTCGTAGGTGTACAGCCCCTCGAACAGCAGGGACGCCACCTGGTCGGACGGCACGTCGTTCAACACGATCGGGTCGAACTCCAGCGGGCTCTTCACCTGCGCGAGGTTGAGCGTCCCGCCGCCCGTGTCGGAGCCGGTGGTCTCCGTGTCCTCCGTCCCCTCGCCGGTCTCGTCGGCGGGCGTGTCGCCCTCGCCCTCGCCGCCGCCGCCGCCGGCACAGCCCGCGACGGTCGTCACGCCGGCCGCCCCCGCGCCGGCGAGGAACGTTCGGCGGTCGATCCGATCCAGCACGCGTTCGATGTCGTCGTCTGTCATGGATGTATCCCTTCCGCTGGGATACGTTGACGTGCATATGTGTAGGGGAAAAGTGTGCCGGAAAGTGAGACGCGGAGTTCAGTCATCGATCGGCGCTCGCGCGCCACGCCGTAATTTCTCCTCGGACGCGTATGACCGGTAGACATACCACGACCGATCGGCGGGTCGCCACGGATCGGAACCGCCACGGCGGCGCGGCGCCGAGGCGTCACATGCGCCAGTTCGTCGTCTGCGGGCACGACGCCCCGACCGATCCGGACTTCAGCCTCGACGACCTCGCGGGCGGCGCCGGCCGCCTCGATCTCCTGTGTCGCTGTGTGAACGCCGGGCTGTTGCTCTCACACGGCATTCGCGAGGACAGTCGCGTCCATCTCGTGCTCGGCGACGAGTACACCGTCCGTTTCGACGGGGCGACCGCCCGCGGGCTCCGCCCCGACGAGCGCACGACCGCCGCGCGCGTCCGCGACGCGCTCGACGCCCGCGAGGACGCGATCGGTCACATGCCCGCCGACGTGTCGCCGGGCGTCGAGCTGTATCGACTGGGCCTTGCGGGGACGCTGGACGCCGTCGACGGCACCGTCGTCCAGCTCCACGAGGGCGGCGAACCCGCCGCCGAGGCGTCGCCGCCGGCGGACCCGGCCTTCGTGCTCTCGGACCACCACGACTTCACCGACGCGGAGGCGGACCTGCTGGACGACCGGGCCGACCGCCGACTCCGCCTGGGGCCGGAGGCGATCCACGCCGACCACGCCGTCGCGGTCGCGCACAACTACCTCGACACCGAGGGGTACGAGCGGTACTGAGCGGTCGTCACCGGAATCGGGGGGCGGCGTCGCCCCGGACGCTCCGGCGTTCGGAAGGCTTAACAGAGCGCCTCGCCTTCCTCGTGATGCGGGCCGGTGGGGTAGCTTGGTATCCTTCGGCCTTCGGGTGGCCGTAACCGCGATTCGAATTCGCGCCGGCCCACTTCTCCCGCGTTTCGATCGACCAGCATCGGCCTTCGGATGGCCGTAACCGCGTTCCCGCGAGCGGAGCGAGCGGGAGCACGCGGAGCGAAGCTCCGCGGAGATTCGAATTCGCGCCGGCCCACCTCTCTCATGCCTCCGCAATGACCGGGAGGTGTGCGCGTCGACGGCACGGAGAACGGGACAGTCCGTGACGGTCACTGGAAGGCGTAACGGCTCCTTACCCGACCGGAGCATCGCCCCGTGTTACTCGTCCCCCGGCGGCCCGGCGTCATCAGGGGGTCCCGCGTCGTCCGGCGGGCCGGCATCGTCCGGCGGACCGCCGTTGCCGTTCGCCCCGGCGTCGTCGGGCGGTCCCGCGTCGTCCGGGGGCCCTCTGGTCTTCTCGTCGTCTTCGTCATCTTCGTCGTCGCTGTCTTCGCTGTCCTCACTGTCGTCCTCATCGTCCTCATCGTCATCGTCGCTGTCGTCCTCGTCGTCGCTACCGCGATCGTCACCATCACCGCTGTCGCCGTCGTCGCTATTGCGGTCGTTGTTCCCCCCATCGCCGCCGGAGTCGTCCCCGCAACCGCCGGTCCGGATCCGGAGCGCGCTTTCGAGGTCGAGCACGACGCGTTCGACGCCGCCGTCGACGGCCGAGAGGAACTCCCACGCGCGCACGGTGCCCTCGTAGTGCTCCCCGAACAGCGCCGCGGCCTCGTTGAACGCGGGGTCGATCGTCACGTCGAACGTCTCGCCGAGCGGACGGAACGCGCCGCCGTCGGTGCGGCCGCCCGTCCACGTCCAGTCGATGCGCTGGTCGACGCCGTCGTCCGCCGTCTCCGACGGGTCGAGCGCCCACGCGTCGTAGTTCTCGCCGTCGCCGTAGAAGTCGTCACGGACGACCCAATCGCCGTCCTCGGGCATCCCCGAGAGCCGGAACGTCACCGACCCGCCGTCGGGGCTGTCCGCGCCGCCGTGGGCAACGACGAGGCTCAGCCCCTCGGGTCCCTCGTAGAGGAACGCGATGCTCGTGTCGTCGCGCTGGAGCTCCGCCGTGCCGACGGAGCTGTAGCCCCCCTCCTCGCCGGTGACCCCGCCGTTCACGTCGCTGACGTACCGCTCCGGGAGCTGGTACCCGTAGAACTCCTCAACGGGTTCGTCCCCCCGCAGCGGTTCCACCGGAACGCAGTCGCCGTTCTGGACGACGACGTACCCCGACCTCTCGTCGCTATCGGCGACCGCCACCCGGCCGAACAGCGACGCGGCGGCGCCGAGGCCGACCGCGGACAGTACCCCCCGTCTCGTCACGCTCGGATCGCGTTCGTCGCGCACGACCCTGTCTGCGTGGAGCCCCGGCTTCGTTATCCAGTGCTTGGCCGGTACGCTCCCCCGTTCCTCGGTCGTGACCGCCCCGCCCGCGGGTCGACGCGACTCTGCGGATTCGCCGCCGGCGTCGCCCCTGCTCGTCCAGCTTGCGGCCGACAGCGTCGACGCGCCCCCGCTGTCCGGCTTCGGCTAGGGCGCCGGTCGTGACGCGCCCCGCCGCCCGGCTCCAGAGTCGCGCGGGCGGGGGAACTCAGGGCCAGTCGAACGCCAGCGCCTCGGCCGACTCCTCCAGCCGTTCGAGCAGCGGCTTCACGACGTCGAACTGCGGGCCGCGCTCGACCGCCCCGGCGTCGCGGTCGACCCGGACGTAGCCGGCCGCGGCGAGCTTCGGCAGGTGCGTATGTCGGAGCGCGACCGAGACGCGGTCGGAGTCATGGTCGAGCGTCGCCGCCAAGATCGTGACGGCCTCCTCGCGTCCGCGGCTCGGCGACTTCGTCAGCCATCGGAGGATCGCCCGGCGGTACGGGTGACTCAGCGCGTCGAAGACGGTGTCCGTCTGTGTGCCGTGTTCCCGGGATGTCTGTGTTCGCTGTTCTGTCATGGGTGGTCCGTGTTGGTGGTGGGTTCGGTTTCGGCCCGACGTTCGCTCGCACGCGCGATGGTGTGGCCCATCGTCTCTCGCGACCGCCCGTCCGTCGGCACGGGTTGTTCGGCTCCGTATCTGTCGAACTACATCATAAAACCCAGTATATATTTTTTCGTTGATGTGTTCGACGACGTGATCAATCCACGTCGGATGGCGTCTCCTCGGAGGTCGTCCGGTGCCGCCGACGGTGTCCCGTTCTCCTCACCCGTGGAATCGTCCTCTCCGTTTATTCACGCCGACCGTGATCGGGGCGTAATGAGTTCTCGTCCGCTGGTGCAGTACTCCCCGACCGCCGACGAGTCCGCGACGGTCGCGGTCGTCCGGGCGCTCTCGGAGGCGGGCGACGGCGACCCCTACGACGGGGACGCGACGCTCCGGGACGACGTCGACACCGACGCGCTCGACGCGCTGTTCGACGCCGACGTCGGGTCGGCGGACGTCCGGGTCACGTTCGAGACCCGCGGCTTCCGCGTCGCGGTGTCGACCGCCGGCGACAGGCTCGTCACCGTCTACGGCGCCCAGTCGGGGTGAGCCGTCGCGCCGTCTCCGGGGTCAGAAGTCGCCGATCGACGCCTGCCGGGGGCGCGCCCGCCGTTCCCGGTCGATGTTGGTCGCGAGGATCTCGTCGACCTCGCCGCGGGCGCGCTCGTCGCTGTTGATGCTGCGGGTCGCGCCCTCGCGCTCGACGTCGAACCCCGCCTCGTCGTACGGCTCGAACATGACGCCGCTGTTCGACAGCACGAAGTCGACGCCGGCGTCGTCCAGCGCCTCGACGGCTTCGAGCAGGCGTCGCTGGTCCGCCCGGTCGAACCCCTCGGCGCTGTACTCCGCGAAGTCCGCGGTCGCGGACAGCGGCTCGTACGGCGGGTCGAGATACACCAGGTCGCCCGCCTCGGCGGCGTCGAGCACGTACTCGAAGTCGTCGTTGCGGATCTCGGTCCGGGCGAGCGCGTCGCCGGCCGCCCGGATGCGGTCGGCCCGCACCCAGTCGGGGTCCGCGTACCGTCCCACGGGGACGTTGAATCCGCCGCGGCCGTTCTCGCGGTAGAGCCCGTTGTAGCACGTCCGATTGAGGTACAGCAGGAGCGCGGCCTCCTCGACGCGTTCCGTCCCGTCGCCGGGCCAGTCGCCGTCGCCGTACGCCCGGCGGTTGAACCGCGCCCGCTGCTGGTAGTAGTAGCTGTCGACCGGATCGCCCGCCCAGTCCTCGGTCGAGAACGCGAGGTCGGGGTCCGGCTCGCCCTCCGGGTCGTCGAACCGGCGGAGCCGGGCGATCAGCTCCTCGGGGCGGTCCCGGACCGTCCGGTAGAAGTTCACCAGCCGGGGGTTCGTGTCGTTGACCGTCCCGCCGCCGGCGTCGAGGTCGAAGAACACGGCGCCGCCGCCGAGGAACGGCTCGTGGTAGTCGTCGAACGCGGCCGGGAAGCGGGCGCGGATCGCCGAGAGGAGCTGCCGCTTCCCGCCCGCCCACTTCAACACCGGCTCGGCCATTACCGGCGACTCGCGCCTCCTGGATACTAAAGACCTCGCCACGCGGCGTCGCCGCGACGGGACCGGGGCCGCCCGACGGCTCCGACCGACGGCGGGCGACCGCGAACCGACGGACATTAGCGACCCCGTCGCGGACTGGAAGCCGACCCGATGACGGACGCGTCGCAACTGGTCGTCGTCTGCGGGCTCCCCGGCGTGGGGAAGACCACGGTCGCCGAGACCGTCGCCGACCGGCTCGACGCCGGCCTCGTTCGCACCGACGTGGTTCGCAAGGAGCTGTTCCCCGACCCCGGATACACGGCCGCGGAGTCCCGCCGCACGTACGAGGCGGTGTTCGACCGCGCCGACGCGCTCCTGGCCGACGACGGCGTGGCGGTGCTCGATGGCCCCTTCCGACGGACCGCCCGCCGGGAACGGGCTCGGGCCGTGGCCGACCGCCGCGGCGCTGCGTTCGACCTACTGCGGGTCGCCTGCGAGGAGCGGGTCGCGAAGCGGCGCATCCGCGCCCGCGAGGACGACGCCTCCGACGCCGACGTCGAGGTGTACGACCACCTGCGCGCGGAGTTCGAGCCCGCGGACGACCCCATCGTCGTCGACAACTCCGGCGATCTCGACGCGACGCTGGCGCGGGTCGGCGAGCTGTTCTGAGCCGTCGACACGGAAGTCCGAAGGCTTTTGGTCGGGCCACGGCCCGCTTCGCCCCATGGGATCACGCGCCGTCGAGTTGGCTCTCGCGGGTGTCCTCCTGTTCGGACTGACCGTCGCCGGGAGCGCCGCGTTCGCGCCGGACCGGGTCGGCTCCGTCGGCGACGGCCAGGGGCGGTCGACGCTCGTCGGCTCGCAGGGCGGCGGCCCCGGCTGGCACGAGCACGGCAGCGTCTACCGCCTGAACGGCACGGAGGTGGAGTGGCGCGAGTCGTCGGCGGACAGCTACTTCGACGTCCAGCGGCTCCCCGACGGGCGCGTGCTCGCGGGGTTCATGGACGGCGGCTACGAGGAGTGTGGCCCGTACGAGTCGCCCTGTACCCACACCGGCGTCCGGCTGATCGACCCCGCGGCCGACGGCGGCCCGGCCGTCGAGGAGGAGTTCGGCTTCCCCGTACGCACGCAGTCGAACAGCGAGATCCACGACGCCGAGCCGCTCCCCGGCGGCGGCTTCGCCATGACTGACATGGACGACGAGCGGATCATGGTCGTCGAGGAGGGGGAGGTGGTCTGGGAGTGGAACGCCTCGACGCTGTACGACGCGCCCGAGGACCCTACCCGCACCGACTGGCTCCACATCAACGACATCGACCGGCTCGCGCCGGACGTGTTCCTCGTCTCCGTCCGCAACGCGAACCAGTTGGTGATCGTCGAGCGCGTCGGGGACGGTGGCGAGGTGGTCGAGGTGATCAACGCCGACGAGGCGGGCTCGCCCGACGACTCCTGCACCGGCAACGGCGAGCTGGCCGACACGGACGGCGACGGCGACGTGCGCTGCGGCGACCCCGCACTGCTCGACCACCAGCACAACCCCCAGTGGATCGACGGTGGGATCGAGGGCGAGCCGGGCGACCGATCCGTCTCCGACGACGCCGCGGTGCTTGTCGCCGACTCGGACAACGACCGCGTCGTCGAGCTTCACCGCACGGCCGACGGCGACTGGGAGACCGCCTGGACCGTCACGAGCGTCTCCGGGCAGTCGCTCCACTGGCCCCGCGACGCCGACCGACTGGCGAACGGCAACACGCTGATCACCGACACGCTGAACAAGCGGATCGTCGAGATCGACGAGAACGGCACCGCCGTCTGGGCGTACCCGACCGACCGCATCCCGTACGAAGCCGACCGCGTCCCCCGCGAGTATCAGGGCACCGAGCGCGCCCTCCCGCGCGCGACCGGCACGGACGTCGGCAGCGCCGCCGACGCGGGCGTTCCGGTGCTGTCGACGCTGGTCGTCGGCGTCCGCGCGGCCGCGCCGTGGGCGCCCGTCTGGTTCGGCGAGACGCAGGTGGGGCTCACGCTCGTCTCGCTGGCGCTGGTGCTCGCGGGCGGGGTCCTCGCCGTCCGCGACCGCCTCGGCGACTGATCCGTCGCCGGATCTGACAGCGTTTTCCCGCCGCGCGCCCTCCCGTCGCCAATGAGCGACGACGCCGACGACGGGACCGACGACGAGACGGGGACGGGCGCCGGGGCGACCGACCGCGACGACGCGCTCGCGTGGGAGACGCTCGAGGGCGACGTCGACTACTCGTGTCCGGGGTTCGACGTGCGCCGCGACGACGTGCGCCTGCCCGACGGCACCGAGACCGACTTCCACTACGTCGACGAGCCGCCGTCCGTGGTGGTGCTCGCGTTCACCGCCGACGGCGACGTGGTGCTCGTCGAGGAGTGGCGCCAGGCCGTCGGCCGGGTGAACCGCGGCCTCCCCGCCGGCACCGTGGAGGCCGACGACGCCGACCTCACGGCGGCGGCGCGGCGGGAGCTCCGCGAGGAGACCGGCCACGAGGCCGGGACGGTCGAGCCGCTTCAGGCCGTCGAGCCGGCGAACGGCTTCGCAAGCTCCGTCCACCACTACTTCCTCGCCCGCGACTGCGAGCCGTCCGCCGAGACGGCGCTCGATTTCAACGAGAGCATCCGCCCCGCGACGGTCGACTACGGGGCGTTCCGGGACGCGGTGCTGGCGGGCGAGGTGCGCGACGGGCGGGCGGTGCTCGGCGTGTCGCTGTACGAGGCGCGCACGGAGTGACGGGACGCGGGGCGTGACCCGACGGGAGCCGGGGGAGGGGGGCGGACGGCGGATCGGCGTTCCCGTCGGGGGGTCAGGCCTTTGACCGTGGCGCCCGGAGTGAACGCATGGTAGAGTTCGGTCCCGCCCGTCGCGCGTCCGCGTGGTTCGGAACGCTGGACCCGCGGGTCCGGGCGCTCGTCGTGGCGCTTGCCGTCGGCTTCTCCGGCATCGCCGCGGCGACGGTCGTCGTGCTCGTCGTCCTCCTCGGTCTCGGCCTCGTCGGCTACCAGCCGTCGCCGCTGGTGTTCATCGGCCTCTCGCTGGTGCTCGTCCAAGGGATCTCCTTCGGCGGCGTCGCGTCGGCGTACCTGCTGCGACGCGGGCGCTCGCCGCTGTCGCTGTTCCGGATACCGGGCCTGCGGGACCTTGCGGTCGCCGTCGGCGGCTTCGTCGGCTCGTTCGCGATCCTGATCGTCGCGAGCATCGCCGTTCAGCGGGCGGGCGCCCCGACCGCCGACAACCAGGTGGCACAGCTCGGCGCGGAGAACCCCGAGGTGCTGCTGTTGCTCGTCCCGGCCGCGTTCGTCTTCATCGGCCCCGGCGAGGAGATCCTCTTCCGCGGCGTCGTCCAGGACCGCCTCCGGGAGGCGTTCCCCGCGTGGGTCGCGATCCCGGTCGCGAGCGTCATCTTCGGCGCGGTCCACTACGTCGCGCTCACGGGCGCGCCGAGCGCCCGGGCCGTCACCATCGGCATCCTCTCGGCGCTCACGCTGGTGTTCGGCGCCGCATACGAGTACACCGACAACCTCGTCGTCCCCTCGCTCATCCACGGCGCCTACGACGCGGTGCTTTTCGCCGGGCTGTACGTCGTCGTCACCTACGGTCCGGGGACGGAGTCGCCGACCGGCGCCGTCTCGGCGGCCGTCGCCGACCTGAGCGTCGCCCTCCCGCTCGTCTGAACTCCCGCCGAGTACGCCGACCCACCCGAGGGTTCATATCCGAAGCCGCGACCACGTCGTCGCAGCCGTGCACTCGCCCGCCGCGGGGCGTGCCGCGACGCGACGACACGCCCGCCCCGCGGGTCCGGTCGCCGACGCTCCCGACCGGGTCGACCGCGTGTCGTCCGCTCGCCACCCGCCGCCGGGAGCGACGGCCCGGTAGCGGAACGCTTACTCGCGCGCTGGGGGTATCCCGGGCCGTGCGCGACCACTTCGAGATCCGGGACCACGACGCGGCCGGACGGATCGGGGAGCTGGAGGTTCCCCGCGCCGGCGTCACCGTCGAGACGCCCGCCCTCCTCCCGGTGATCAACCCGAACATCGAGACGATCGACCCCGGACGGCTCCGCGCGGAGTTCGGCGCGGAGATGCTGATCACCAACTCCTACATCGTCCGGACGACCGACGACCTCCGCGAGCGCGCCGAGGCGGAGGGGCTCCACGACATGCTCGGCTACGACGGCGCGATCATGACCGACTCGGGGAGCTTTCAGCTCGCGGAGTACGGGGAGATCGACACCACGACGACGGAGATCTTGGAGTTCCAGCGCGACATCGGCAGCGACGTCGGCACCCCGGTCGACATCCCCACCCCGCCGGACGCCGCCCGCGAGCGGACGGAATCGGACCTCGACGTCACCCGGCAGGCGCTGGCCGACGCCGAGGCGGTCGAGGCCGGCGAGATGCTTGTGAACGCGCCCGTGCAGGGGAGCACCCATCCCGACCTGCGCGAGCGCGCCGGCCGGACGGCCGCCGCGACGGGGCTCGACGTGTTCCCCGTGGGTGCGGTCGTGCCGATGCTGAACGCCTACCGCTACGACGACATGGTCGACGCCGTCGCCGCCGCAAAGCGCGGGCTGAGCGAGGACTGCCCGGTCCACCTGTTCGGGGCGGGCCACCCCATGATGTTCGCGCTGGCGGTCGCGCTCGGCTGCGACCTGTTCGACTCGGCGGCGTATGCGCTGATGGCGCGCGACGGCCGCTACCTCACGGTCTCCGGCACCGAGCAGCTGGAGGGGCTGGACTACCTCTCCTGTTCGTGTCCGATCTGCCACGGACACACCGCCGAGGAACTGCGCGACGCGGCCCCCGACGACCGGGAACGGCTACTCGCCGAACACAACCTCCACGTCACCGTCGAGGAGATCCGCCGCGTGAAGCAGGCGATCCGCGACGGCGACCTGCTGGAGCTGGTCGAGCGGCGCGCCCGGAGCCACCCCGCGATGGTCGACGGCTACCGCGCGCTGCTGGACCACGCAGACCGGCTGGAGCGCGTCGACAGCGCCTCCAAGGGGACGTTCTTCGGGCTCTCCCACGAGTCCGCCCGCCGACCGGAGGTGCGACGCCACCACGACCGCCTCGCCCGGCTCGACGTGCCCGACAGCCTGCTGTGTTCGGAGTTCGGCGAGCCCTCCGAACACCCGTACGACGCAGTGTGGCGTGTCGTCCCCCCCTTCGGCCCGTTCCCGCGCGCGCTCTCGGAGACGTACCCGCTGACCGCCGAGGTGCCCGACCGGACCGACGCCGCCGCGGAGCGCGCCGCCGCGGCGGGCGTTCGCGCGCTCGCCGGGGCGAACCCCGATGCCGCGATCACCCTCGCCCATCGGGGGTGGGGGGCGGACGCGCTGTCGGCCGTCCCCGACGCCGTGACGCTGGAGGACCTGAGCGAGCCGGGAGCGTAGCGAGGCACGACCGCAGGGAGTACCTCGATATGAACGGGGAACGGAGTGAGCCGTGAGCGCCGTGCGCGTCCCGGCCCGTCGCCGACTGGCTCGGCCGACCGAGTCGACCGGCGGCGAGCGTTCCGCGGGCCGCCGCGCCGCCGGTCCTCGAAGCCGAAACGAAAGCGAATAACGCTCGGCCCGCCCAGTGCGGGCCATGACCGACTACTTCGAGATCCACGAGCGGGACGGCGCCGCCCGCCTCGGGGAACTCCGCCTCGACTCGCCGCTGTGGACCCCCGCGCTCGCGGACGACGTGACCCGCGACGCGGGGTCGCTGTGGACCGCCGAGCGCGACGCGCCCGCGGGCGACGACTCGGCGCTGACGGTCCTCCCGCATCGCGCGTTCCCCGCCGGCACCCGCGAGGAGGTGGTCGACGCCTTCGCCGCCGACCCCCCCGAGATCGACGGCCCGAGCGCCGCCGTGATCACCGCCGACGCGCCCGACGCGGGCGGCGCCGCCTCCGCGCCCGTCGACGCGTACGTCCTCTCGAACGCGCACGGCGTCGTCGGCCACGCGTCGGCGTTCGTCGACGCCGTGATCGACGTCCGGGAGGCCGTCCCGGCCGACACCGCGCTGTACCTCTCGGGGGTCGCGACGCCGTTGAACGTCGCCACGCTCGCGTACGCCGGGGTCGACCTCGTCGACGCGAAGCGGGCGCGGGTGAAGGGGTCTCGGGGGCTGTACCTCACCGACGAGGCCGAGCGCTTCCTGGCGGACCTCGACGAGCTCCCCTGCTCGTGTCCGGCGTGTCAGGTGCCCCGCGAGGAGTTCGACCGCGCCGCCTGCGAGGCGCACAACGTCAACGCGCTGGCGGCCGAGTTGCGTCGCGTCCGTCGCCGGATCCGCGAGGGGCGACTCCGCGACTACGTCGAGGGGCAGGCTCGTTACGAGCAGTGGCTCACCGCGACGCTCCGGGAGTTCGACCAGCAGTACGGTTACGTCGAGACGCGCGCGCCCGTGGCCCGCAACAACGAGCTGGCGGCGGCCACGGGCGACACCCTCCGCCGGCCGGAGATCCAGCGGTTCGCCGAGCGCGTGAGCGAGCGCTACGTGAACCGCTTCCGCAACCCGCTCGTGCTGGTGCCGTGTTCGGCCCGGAAGCCGTACTCCGAGAGCCAGAGCCACGACCAGTTCCACGACGCGATCCAGTTTCGCGGACACCTCGCCTCGATGACCTCGCCCATCGGCGTCGTCCCGCAGGAACTGGAGCTCACCTACCCCGCCCAGCACTACGACACGGTGGTGACGGGTCGGTGGTCGGAGGACGAGAAGCGGTTCGTCGCCGAGGTGCTGGAGCGGTATCTCCGGCGCAACGACTACCCGCGCGTGATCGCGCACGTCCCCGCCGACGGCTACCGCGAGATCTGCGAGCGCGTCGAGGACCGAGTCGACCTTCCGTTCGAGTACACCGTCGAGGACCACCCCACGACGACGGAGTCCCTCGGGAACCTCATGTCGACGCTCGACGGCGAGCTGAAGTACACGAAGCGGGAGCGCCAGCACAACACCGTCCGCGCCATCGCGGACTACATGCTGGGCGACGGTGCCGGCGACGACCTGTTCGACGAGTTGAACACCCGCTCCCGCTACCCCAAGCTCCAGGTGCGCGACGACGACGGGGAACTGCTCGCGACGATGGTGCCCACGTACGGCGCGCTGGCGTTCACCCTCGCGGGCGCCCGCCGGTGGGCCGAAAGCGACGCGCCCACGAGGACCGTGGAGATCGACTCGTTCGTCCCGCAGGGGAGCGTCCTCGCCCCGGGGGTGGTCGACGCGGACGACGGGATCCGCGTCGGCGACGAGGTCGTCGTCGAGGGGCCGCGGGCGTTCGCGGTCGGCCGCGCGGAGATGCACGGCGCGGCGATGCGCTCCTCGACGCGAGGGGTCGCCGTCGACGTGCGCCACTCCGCGGAGCGGTAGGCGGGGGTCGCGGGACGACTCCGGGGTCGGTCAGTCCGTCGACCGTCCGCCGTCCGAGGCCGGCCGTGCGGCGACGGTATCGACGTGATCGGCGACGGGGACGGCCCGGGGCGGGCTACCGCGGCACGAGAAGGACTTTGCCGTCGCCGACAGATCGCACCCGTCATGCTGAGCCGAGGCGACGCCGCCCCCGACGTGACGGCACCGATGGCGACCCCCGAGGCCGCGGCCCGCACCGAGCGCGGCGGCTACACCAGCGACGACGTGGCCGAGTTCGACCTCGCGGACGCGCTCGCGGACGGCCCGGTCGTGCTCGCGTTCTACCCCGGCGTGTTCTCCCGCACCTGCACGAAGGAGCTGTGTCGGCTACGCGACTGGCGGGCCGACCTCTCCGACCTCGACGCGCCCCTGTACGGCGTCAGCGCCGACACGCCGTGGTCGCTGCTGGCGTTCATCGACGAGTACGGCGTCGATTACCCGCTCGTCTCGGGGTTCAACAGCGACGTGATCGCCGGCTTCGGCGTCCGCCGCGAGGGGGGCGTGCTGGCGGGGATCGCCGACCGGGCGGTGTTCGTGGTCGACGCCGACGGCACCGTCGCCTACACCTGGCGCGCGACCGAGCCGCTGACGTTCCCCGACACCGACGCCGTCGAGGCGGCGGTGGCGGAGGCGGCCGAGTAGGGCGACGCCGGAAGCTTCTCGGGACCCCCGGCGGAACGACGGCGCGTGACCATCGCACCCGAGGACGCTCTTCCGTCTGCGGGGCTCGTCTGCGTCGTCGGCGCCGGCGGCAAGAAGACGACGCTGTACACGCTCGCCGACCGGCTGGAGCGAGCGGTCGTCACGGCCACCGTCCGGATCCCGATCTTCGACGACCGCGTCGCGCGCGTCGCGGTGACGCCCGACCCGCTTGACGCGCTCGCGGACGGCGACCCGAGCCCCGACGCGGACCCGAACACCGACGCCGACTGGCCGCTCGGACTCGTCCCCGAGCGGGAGCGCGAGGACCGCTACCTCGGCTACGACGTCGACGCCGTCGCCGACGTCGCCGCGGCCCACGACGGCCCGGTGCTCGTGAAGGCCGACGGCGCGCGGATGCGGGAGTTCAAGGCGCCGAACGACCGCGAGCCGCAGGTGCCCGCGGCGGCCGACGCCGTCGTGCCGGTCGCCTCCGCCCACGCCGTCGGCGAACCGCTGACCGAGGAGCGTGTCCACCGGCCGGAGCGCGTCGCCGCGCTCGCGGGCCTTTCCGTCGGCGACGAGCTATCGGCCGAGACCGTCGGCCGGGTGCTCGCCTCCTCCGAGGGCGGACTGAAGGACGTGCCCCCGGACGCCGACGCCGTCGCGCTCGTGAACAAGGTCGACACCGACGAGGACGAGGCCGTCGCCCGCGAGGTCGCCGCCGCCGCCCTCGAAGCCGACGAGGCCGGCCGGCTCGACCGGGTCGTGCTCGCGGCGCTGGGCGAGAAGCGGGTCGTGGACGTGGTCGAAGGGTAGGGGTCGACGTGCGCGCACAGGGACAGACACATGACCTGCCCCGGTGTGAACGCCGCACGCAATGGACCCCTCCGATGGACACCGACACGACGCCGGGATCGCCGACGACCGCGCGGACGCGGCCGACAGGGACGGCGAGGACCACGCGACCGGCGCGACCGACGGCGACGACGCCCCGCCCGGCTGTCCCCGCTGCGGCCACGACGAGGCGCGGACCGCCCGGACCTCGACCGGCGGCGAGGCGCCCATCGTCG
This sequence comes from Halobacteriales archaeon QS_6_71_20, assembly GCA_003020945.1. GTDB lineage: Archaea > Halobacteriota > Halobacteria > Halobacteriales > Haloferacaceae > Halobaculum. The sequence continues at coordinate 1,125 of PXRU01000006.1, read as the reverse complement.
GCCTCGGAAGCGTCGAGCAGTTCGCCACCGTCACCTGCGAGCGCTGCGGCTACACCGACTTCTACGACGTCGACGGCGGCGGCTCGCCGGTCGACCTCTTCCTCGGCTACGGCCACCGGCCCGCCGACGAACGCCCGCGTGCGACGATGAAGTCGTCGGGCGACGTGTTCCACTGCGGCGCCTGCGGCACCGCCTTCACCGACGGCGACGCGGAGACGTGCCCGAACTGCGACCGGGAGTTCGTCTGAGCGGCGCCGTCCGCTCCGACCGCGCCCCTACTCGAACGCCGCGGCGGCGGCCTCGAACTCCCCGCGGGTGTTGAGGTTCTCGAAGCTGCGGTCGTCGACGCCCAGCGCCGCGAGCGCGTCGGCGCCGACCGTCTCGTACGTCAGTTCGAACAGCGGCGCGATGACCTTCCGGTCCCCCCGCTCCAGGGCGGCGTCGCAGGCGTCGGCCATCGGCCCGGCGCGGTACGCCGCGTGGGTCGTCTGGAACCACTCGTCGTCGACGCGCGGCACGACGGCGTCGGGCGCGTCCCCGTCGCCCTCGCCGGCGAGTCGGTCGAACAGCGCGGCCACCAGGTCGGGGTCGACGAACGGCATGTCGCAGGCGACGACGAACGCCGGGGCGTCCCGGCCGTCGTCGCCCGCGGCGCCGTCGCCGTCGTCGCGCTCGCCCGCCCAGGCCTCGACGGCGCGCAGCCCGGTGCGGATGCCGGCGGTCGGTCCCCCGTCGGGCTCCGGGTCCTCGGCGTAGCGGACGGGGCCGGGGTGGCCCGCGAGCGCGTCCTCGACGGCCGCGCGCTGGTCCGTCCGGCAGTTGACGACGAGGCGGTCCGTGACGGGGCCGAGGCGGTCGGCGACCCGACGGATCATCGGCACGCCCGCAAGGGGGGCGACGGCCTTGTCGCGGTCGCCGAAGCGGGTGGATCGCCCGCCGGCGACGACCACGGCGTAGCGGCGCATGTCCGCCACTCCGGCGCGCGCGCCCAAAACTCCCCCACTCCGGCGGCGGCGCCGGTCGGGGCGCGACTCGCCCGGTGGCAAACGCTTAACGGGGTCCACCGATTCCACCGGACCGATGGAACGCAACCGGGTCCTCCGCGTCGACCTCTCGGCGGGCACC
>PXRU01000005.1 GCA_003020945.1 Halobacteriales archaeon QS_6_71_20 | reverse complement strand
GAAGGGGCTGACCGGGTTCTGACTCAGTCGGCGTCGGCCCGCTCGTCGTCGCCGGGCGGCACCGGGGCGCCCTCCCGCGCCGACAGCGGCGGGCGGTCCTCGGCGTGGCGCGCGTCGTTGAGCGCGTCACAGACGGTCCCCTGTCCGCCCATGTTGACGCCGGCGAGGCGGGTCCGCTTGCGGACGAGCGCCACCTCGTCGCCGTCGAACGGCTCCTCCTCCGGCGTCCGGAACAGCTCGGGGCGGTCGTCGTCGAGGAGGCCGGTCGCCTCGGCCTTCTCCAGGTAGCGTTCGACGGGCTCGGCGTCCGCCTCCACCCCGACCGCGCCGTCCCGGACCCACACGCGGACCCGGCCCTCGGGCGCGTCCGCGAACTCGAGGTCCGCGCGGGTCAGCCCGGCGAGCTGGTCGCGGGTGACCCCCGCCTCCAGCAGCGCCCCGGTGGCGTCGTGCTGGCGGGCGGTGCGGGCCTTGCGGTCGAGCTCCAGTCGCACGGCCTCGACCCCGCCGTCGGCGTCGGGAAACGCCTCCTCGAAGGGCAGCCGCTCATTGACGCCGCGGGTGATCTCCCGCTCGTGCATGTGGTCGCGAAGCTCGATCCGGGCGCGGGCCACCGACGGCAGCGACTCCACGGCCTCGCGGGCGTCGGTCGCCATCATCCACGCGAACGCCGGCGAACACCACGCCGTCGGGAGCGTGAACGCGACGAACACCTCGGTGCCGGCGTCGGCCGCACGGTCGGCGTCGTCGGCGCCGTCGGCGCCTCCCGCGGGGTCGATCCGGATCTCCTCGACGTACTCCAGCTCGACGATCGAGGTGTCGAGCTCGGGGTCGGTCACGCGGTCCAGCCGGTCGCGGACGGCCGCCGTCGTCGGGGGTCCGGTCCCGTCCACGTCCGCCCCCGCGTCGGCGGTGGGGGGCGCCGACTCGCCGGCCCCTGACCTCGGTCGGTCCGAGGACATCAGTCGTCCGCCGGCGCGGCGCCGGTGCTGGCCGTGTAGTGGTCGGCGAGGCCGAACTCCTCGGTCACACCGTCGTCGCGGAACCGTTCCTTCTTGGCCTCGATGTCGATGTCGTACAGCTCGGCGGCGTTCTCGCCGAGGATCTTCCGCTTCGTGTCGACGTCGAGTTCGACGCCGTACTCGTCGCGCTGCTCGTCGGTCAGCTCCGCCTCCATGAACGTCTCGACGAGCCAGTCGGGGTTCCACAGCGCGTAGTCGGAGCCGAACAGCAGCCGGTCCTCCCCCAGCCAGAAGAGGAGCTCGCCCATGATCTCGCCGAACTTGCGCGGGCGGTGGACCGCGAGCGGCGCCGCCACCGCGAGCCCGCCGTAGACGTTCGGCTCCTGGGCGGCGATCCAGCAGAAGTCGTCCAGCCGGGGGAGACCGACGTGCTCGACGACGAAGTTCAGCTCCGGGAACGACGTGGCGGCGTCGTCGACGTCGGCCACGTCGAACGCGTCGCGGTTGAGCGGTCGGATCGTCGGTCCCTTGTGGGCGTGGATGTTCTCGATCCCCAGCTCCGAACACCGCTGGAGGAACTCGAACGACCGCTCGCTGTCGAGGCGCCACCCCTTCGAGTCGCCGCGCCACTCGGCGGTGTACAGCTTCACGCCCTGGAGGTCGTACGCGTCGTTCAGCTCCTCCAGGTACTCCATCCCCTCCTCGCCGTCGCGGGGGTCGAACGTCCCGTTGACGACGAACCGCTCGGGGTACTCCTCGGCGAGTTCGGCGTTGTCCTCGGCCGTGTTGAACCCGTCCTCGTAGAACTCCGAGAGGTAGGTGGGCTGGAAGACGCCCATGTCGACCGCGGCGTTGCCGAACAGGTCCTCGGCCATCCGCTCTTTCCCGTACTTCCGGTACTCGTCGAGGGTCCACTGCTCCTCCTCGGGGGTGAACCCCGTGTGGTAGTCGTAGAAGCACTGGATGAACTGCTCGCCGCCCTCGTGGACGATGTTCTCCTCGCTGGCGTCCCACAGGTGGACGTGTCCGTCGATGACGAATATCTCCTCGCCCTCGTCTGTCACGTACATCGTTCGTGTTACTCGGTGTTATCCTTCATGATTGTTTCTACTGTTTGTGCTCGGCTGCATAGCCGTCTCCGGACGGGTTCGGGCGCGCTCGTTCAGGTCCACGGTGTCGAGTGGGCCGCACGGGGGCGCGAACCTTTATCGGAGCCCACAGTGTCAACTGATACCATGCAAGCAGCCAGACTCCACGAGTACACCGACGACATGGCGGACGCGCTGACCGTCGAGGAGGTCGACCGTCCCGGCGCCGCGGCCTCCGACGACGTGATCGTCGAGGTCGAGGGCGCCGGCTGGTGTCAGACGGACAACCACGTGATCGAGGGGATGTGGGCCGACTACGTCCCGCAGGAGCTCCCGTTCGCGCTCGGGCACGAGAACGCCGGCGAGGTCGTCGAGGTCGGCGAGGCGGTGTCGACCGTCGAGGTCGGGGACAAGGTCATCTGCCATCCGGTGATGACCTGCGGGACGTGCCGCCCGTGCCGGCAGGGCGAAGACATGTACTGCGAGCACGTCCGCTTCCCCGGGCTCACACACGACGGCGGCTTCGCGGAGTACCTCCGGACGAACGAACGGGCGGTCGTTCCGCTGCCGGGCGGCGTCGAGACCGCGGACGTCGCGCCCCACGCCGACGCCGGGATCACGGCCTACCACGCGACGAAGAAGGCCGTCCGGAAGCTGAACCCCGGCGACACGGCGGTCGTCATCGGCGTCGGCGGCCTCGGACACATCGGCCTGCAGTGTCTCGACGCGATGAGCGCGGCCGACATCGTCGCGCTCGACCTGAAGGAGTCCGCGCGCGACCTCGCCGCGGATCTGGGCGCCCACCACACCGTGGACGCAGGTGCTCGACTTCGTCGGCGGCGACGAGACGACGGCGCTTGCGCCCGACATCGTCGCCGCCGGCGGCGACCACCACGTGATCGGCTACGGCGGCCACGTCCACGAGCCCGCACAATCGCTGGTCGACGGGGAGTTCAGCTACAAGGGGACGCTCGTCGGCCGCTACACGGAGCTGCAGGAGCTCGTCGCGCTCGTCGAGCGCGGTGCCGTCGAACTGCGGACGAGCCGCTACTCGCTGGACGACGTGAACACCGTCGCCGAGCGGCTCGAACACGGCGAGATCGAGGGGCGGGCGGTGATCGAGCCCTGACCGGCGCGCGCGTCGCCGCGGTGACGGGCCTCGGCACCGTCGCAACGACCGGACCGGCCGTCCCCGCGACCACCGACTCGACCGTCGCCCCCCGCGCCGAAACGGCTACACCGAAGGCCGCGCACACGCCGGTATGAGCGACACCGACGCCGGGGGCGACGCGGAGGGCGCGGCCGACGACGCGTCCGAGGGGTGGGACGTTCCCGACCCGATGGGCGACGTCTACCGCGTGCTGGGTCCGAACGGCGAGGTCGTCGGGGAGGTGCCCGACCTCCCGGAGGGGACGCTGGTCGACATCTACCGCGACATGGTGACCGCGCGCCGCTTCGACGAGCGGGCGATCAGCCTCCAGCGACAGGGCCGGATCGGCACGTACGCGGCCATCGAGGGACAGGAGGCCGGCTCGGTCGCCGCCACCCACGCGCTCCGCGACGACGACCCGGTCTTCTACCAGTACCGCGAACACGGCGCCGTGATCGCCCGGGGGTTCCCCGCCGAGTACCTCGCGTACTGGACGGGCCACGAGGCCGGCACCGCCGGGCTGGCCGACATCGACGTGTTCCCGCTCAACATCGGGATCGCGGCGCACCTCCCGCACGCGGTGGGCGCCGCGATGGCGTTCGACTACCGCGACGAGGACCGCATCGCGTGCGCCCACTTCGGCGACGGCGCGACCAGCGAGGGCGACTTCCACGAGGCGCTCAACTTCGCCGGCGTGTTCGACAGCCCGGGCGTGTTCGTCTGCCACAACAACCAGTGGGCGATCTCGGTCCCCCGCGAGGCCCAGACGGCGAGCCCGACGCTGGCGGCGAAGGCGGAGGCATATGGCTTCGAGGGGGTCCGCGTCGATGGGATGGACCCGCTCGCCGTCCACGCCGTCGTCGCGGAGGCGGCCCGGAAGGCGCGGGCGGCCGACGGCGACTACGACCACCGCCCGACGATGATCGAAACGGTGGAGTACCGCTTCGGCGCCCACACCACCGCCGACGACCCGAGCCAGTACCGCGACGACGACGAGGCCGAACTCTGGCGCGCGTGGGACCCGATCCCGCGCATGGAGGGGTTCCTCCGCCGGGAGGGGATCGCCGACGACGAGCTGGTCGAGTCGGTGCGGGCGGAGGCGGACGACCGGGTGGCCGAGGTGATCGACGCCGCCGAGTCGTTCGAGGCCGACCCCGCGGACATGTTCGGCGACGTGTACGCCGAGACGACGCCCGAACTGGAGCGCCAGCGGGAGGGCCTGCTCGCGGCGATCGAGCGCCACGGCGAGGACGCGTTCCTGCGCGAGGAGTAGCGCGGCCGGCACCCCGTCGGCGGAGCGGCGCCGTCGGTCCGGCGGCGAGGGCGGCGGGCGGTCGTCGCCCGGCCACCCCGTCCTCCACGCTCACCGGAGGTCGGTCGCCGCCGCGCGGGCGGCGGCCCGACCGCTCTCCATCGCGCCCTGGAGCGACGACCACTCGGTGTAATCGCCCGCGAGGAACACCGGCCCCGCGGGGTCGTCCACGTCCGGGAGCGACTCGTGGACCCCCGGCGGCTGGGCGAACTGCGCGAACTCGATGCGATCGGTGTGGATCGGCTCCAGCCCGCCGAAGCTCCGCTCGGGGTACCACGCCTCGAGCGCCGCGCGCGTGTCGGCCGCGAGGTCGCCGGCGTCGCGGGACCGCGCGTCGTCGCCGAGGAACGTCGCACACAGCAACTGCTCGCCGTCGGGGGCGTACTCCGGCGCGACGTCGGTGAGCGGGACGACGACGTTCGGCGAGCCGTCGTCGCTGTCGAGCAGGATCTTCCGTCCCGTCGAGACGGTCGCCGAGCCGGACAGCCGGTAGTACTGCGTGGTCGACGGAACTCCCTCCGTCGGGACGGCGCTCACGTCGGTCAGCGACCGGGCCGTTCGCGGGTCGGTGGCGACGACGGCCGCGTCCGCCTCGACGGTCCGGTCGGTCGTCTCGACGGTCACGCGACCCGCGCCTCCCGACCCTCCCGTGTCGCGGTCGATCGCCTCCACACCCTCGTCGGTGACCACGGTCGCGCCGGCGGCCTCCGCCGACGCGGCGAGTTGCTTCGGGATCGCGCCCATCCCCTCGGCGGGGACGCCGATGCGCCCCTCCGAGAGCGCGCGGAAGGTGTACGCGAACACGTACTTCGACGTGGACAGCGAGCGGTCGAGGGTGATCCCGCCGTAGAAGGGCGCGACGAAGTTCTCGACGTACCGCTCGGAGAACCCCCAGTCGGCCAGGTACTCGCGGATGCTCGCGTCGTCGCCGGAGAAGAACCACGACTCCGCGCGCGTCGAGAGGTCCTGACGGAGCGCGAGCGTCCGCAGCTTGTCCGTCGTCGTCACTCGGCGGTTGAACACGGACTCGACGAGCGCCCGCGGGTCACGCAGCGGGTCCGAGAGGACGCTGCGCGTGCCCGCCTCCCCCGAGCAGATGACCGCGCCGGGACGGAACGTCCGGAGGTCGAGCGCCCCCACGTCCAACTCCCGACGGACCGCGGGGTAGCCGGTGAAAAGCACCTGGAAGCCGCGGTCCAGCGTGAAGCCCTCCTTCCTCCGGGTTCGGACCCGGCCCCCGACCTCCGCGCGGCGCTCGTACACGGTCACGTCCGCGCCCGCGTCCGCGAGGTGTCGGGCGGCGACCAGTCCGGCCAGCCCCGCCCCCGCGACGACGACGTTCGGCGAATCCGACATACCCGCGCTTGGACCGGCCGGCACAAAGGCGTCCCCGTTGTCGGTCGACGGCGACCCGCCGACCGGACGCCGCCGCCGACGGCCCCGGAACCAGCACATCCTTGCCTCGCCGACCCCTGCCGACGGTACATGCAGACGACGGAGGCGTTCGAGGGCCTGTCGTGCACCGACTGCGGGGAGACGTTCGGCGTCGAGGAGCACGGCCGGTGTCCCGACTGCGGCGCGCCGCTGTCGCCGACGTACGACCGCGACGTCGTCGACCCGGCCGCGCTCGGCGACGGCGACGGACCGGGCCAGTACCGGTTCGACGCGCTGCTCCCGTTCCCGGCCGGGGTGGCGGTCACGGCCGGCGAGGGGGACACGCCGCTCGTCCGGACCGACCGGCTCGCCGAGGAGCTCGGCGTCGCCGCCGCGTTCGTGAAAGACGAGGGACGGAACCCGACGGGGACGTTCCACGACCGGGGGATGAGCATCGCGGTGACGGCCGCCGCCGAGCGGGGGACGGAGCCGCTCGCGCTCGCGGCCGCCGGCAACGCGGGCCAGTCGGCGGCGGCGTACGCCGGCCGCGCCGGGCTGCGCTCGTACGCGTTCGTGCCCTCGCGGACCGCCTTCTCGAACAAGGCGATGGTGAACGTCCACGGCGGCGAGATGCGCGTCGTCGGCGGGCGCTACGGCGACGCCGCGGCCGCCGTCGACGAGCAGCTGGCGGCCGACTACCACTCCCTCCAGGAGTTCACTACGCCGTACCGCCACGACGGCGCGAAGACGCTCGCGTACGAACTGCTCGAAGCTGAGGGCGACGAAGCCGACGGGTCCGGCCCGCTTCCCGACGCGATCGTTCTCCCCGCGAGCACCGGAGAGCTCGTCGCCGGCGCGGTCGAGGGACTTCGCGACCTCGTCGCGCTCGGCCTGGCAGAGTCCGTCCCCGACGTGTACGCGGTGCAGGCCGCCGGCTGTGCGCCGATCGCCGCCGCCCACGAGTCGGGCGTGGAGACGGTCGAAGCGTGGGACGGTCCGGACACGATCGTCGGCGAGCTGGAGATCGACGACCCGGCCGGCGGCGACCGCGCGCTCGCCGCGCTGGCGGCCGTCGACGGCGACGCGCTCACCGTCGAGGACGACGACGCCCTGGAGAGCGCCGTCACCGTCGCACGGACGGAGGTGATCGAGGTGGGCGGCGCGGGCGGCGTCGCGCTCGCGGGCGCGTGGCTGCTCGCGGAGTCCGGAAGCCTCGGGGCCGACGACGAGGTCGTGATCGTCAACCCCGACTCGGGCGTGAAGACGCCGGACGTGCTCCGCAGCCACCTGATGGGGAAGGGGATCTGAGGCCGGGATCGGCGCTTGTTCGAGTCGGTGATTATTTCCGTTAGATGCGTCTAATTCGGATCGAGAGATGTCGAGCGACGTGATGGAGGACTACCTGAAGGCTATCTACGTCCTGGAGGGCGAGACGGGACCGCCCGTGTCGACCTCCGCCGTCGCCGAGCGCCTGGGGAAGACCCCGCCGACGGTGACGAGCATGCTCGGGACGCTGGAGGAGCGCGGCCTGGTCGAGCGCGAGAAGTACGAGGGCGCGGAGCTGACCGACGAGGGACGGACCGTCGCCCTGGAGGTGCTCCGCCACCACCGGCTGCTCGAGGCGTATCTCGCCGAACGGCTCGACTACTCCCGGAGCGAGGTCCACGACGAGGCCGACGCGCTCGAACACCACATCAGCGAGGAGTTCGAGCGGCGCGTGGCCGACACGCTGGGCGACCCGGCGGTGGACCCGCACGGCGACCCGATCCCGGGGGCGGACCTGCAGCCGCCAGCCGAGGACGACGCGCGCCCGCTGACCGACTTCGAGGTCGGCGACCGAGTCGTCATCGCCCGCGTGAGCGACCGCGACGACGAGGAGCTGGAGTACCTCGACCGCACGGGGATCACGCCGGGGACGACCATCGAGGTGCGAGATATCGCCCCGTTCGGGATGGTGACGGTCGGAGTCGAGTCGAGCGCCGACGATCAGAGCCTGCCGGAGGCGGTCGCGGCCGGCGTCCGAGTGCGGTCCGTCGAGGACGCCGGGGAGCCGACGGCGCCGAACGAGGGTGTCGGCGGCGTGTGAGCGGGTACTGGGAGGTCGTCGTCGTCGCGGCGGTCGCACAGCTGGCAGTGCTCCCGGGGGAGAAGGCCCAGTTCGTCATCGCCGGCCTGTCGACGCGCTACCGTCCGGCGGTCGTCGTCGCGGCCGCGGGCACCGCCTTCGCCGGCTGGACGGCGCTTGAGATCGGCCTCGGCGCCGCGCTCCAGTCGGCGCTGTCGGCGACGCTGCTCGAGGTGTTCACCGCGGCCATGTTCCTCGCGTTCGCGGCGCTGCTGCTCCGGTCGGCGCCGACGACCGACGCGGGCTCGCGCGCCGCCGAGCCGGACGGCGGGACGGTGCTGTCCGACGTCGGCGGCTCCGTCGAGCTGTTCGGCCGCGAAATGTCCGGCCGGATCGGGAGCTTCCTCTCCATCCTCGCGATGATGGCCGCCGGCGAGTTCGGCGACAAGACACAGTTGATCACGATCGGACTGGCGGCACAGTACGGCGCGACCTCCGCGATCTGGGTGGGCGAGATGGCCGCGATCCTCCCGGTGAGCCTGGCGAACGCGTACGTCTTCCACCGGTTCAGCCACCGCTTCGACGTCCGACGGGCGCATCTCGCGGGCGCGGCGCTGTTCGCCTTCTTCGGACTGGACACCGTCCTCTCGCTGCTCGTCGGGGTGTCGGTCTGGGAGACGCTCGTCGAGACGCTCTCTGGGGCGGTGCTCGCGCTCCTGTAACGCCGGCGTCGCGGGAGCGCGGCGCTTAACTCCCACGCGTGCCGCGTGCCGGGTGATGGCCGTCGCCGTCTCGCTGGCCGCCGGTGTCGTGTTCGGCCTCGCGCTGGCCGCGCCGCCGGGGCCGATGAACGCCGTCATCGCCGAGGAGAGCGTCCTCCGCGGCTGGCGCGCCGGCTTCCGCGCGGGGCTCGGCGCCGCGACCGCCGACGCCGTCTTCCTCGTGCTCTCGCTGGTCGGCGTCGTCGCCTTC